>NZ_AKJF01000108.1 GCF_000282475.1 Pseudomonas sp. GM78 | reverse complement strand
CGAAATCGGCGGCGATGGCCTGAATAGGCGCGGTGAAATTGGCAGCAACAGCTACTTGAACCTCATCCGCAGAAGCATTGGAAATGACAGTGCCAGCCAGCACTGCAACCATTAGGTGAGAAACGCGATGAATCATGGACCGCTCCTGTTTTTTTTATAAAGCGCTGAGATTTGAATTCGCTAGCCGCCGCAGAGCCGCGGGAAAGCATCTCAAAGTCGCTGTATAAATTAATATACAGCGACAGGCATAACCTTGCCAGCAAAAAGCTGACTTAAAAGTCAGAACAGGAGAAAAAGCGGGGAGGATTCATTTTTCCTTCCCCTTTTTGGTATAAATCAAGGAGAGGTCGACCACACGGCTAGCTCATAGCCATCTGGGTCGATGAAGTGGAATCGGCGCCCACCTGGAAAAGAGAAAACTTCACGGCTAATCGTAGCGCTTGCTCTTTAAAGCGAAAAAGGGGACCGAAAAAGGGGAGACCGAAAAAGCGAAAAAGGGACAGCGAAAAAGGGGACGGATTTATTTTTCCCGATTTTTCCTTCCCTTTCTGAAAAATAAATCCGTCCCCTTTTCCAAAAATAAATCCGTCCCCTTTTCCGAAAAATAAATCCGTCCCCTTTTCCGCTCTTTTCCGCTTGTCCCCTTTTCCGCTTGTCCCCTTTTCCGCTTTTCCGGTGGCCCTTTCAACTTCAATCGAAGACACATTAGTGCGATGCTTTGGTGAGAATACATCGGTGTATTACCGTTTTTCATCTGCGGCACAGCTGCACTTTTCCCCAGGCGTTTGGACAGATAATTACCCGCAAAGGCACCACTACGTAGAAGGTACACAGAAAAATATTCTGCAATCGATGAGTATGCTTGGGGAGGCGCAGCGGACCCTAAGAGAAGACCTTGCTGACCATGAGCACGAAGCCAAGCCAGAAAGTCCGGATGCTGCTGACAAAGGTCAGCCACCGCTATCTCGTAAGGTCTTTATCGTGCACGGACACGACGAAGGTGCGCGAGAAATGGTTGCTCGCTTCCTTGAACGGCTTGGTTTTCAGTCCATCATTTTGCACGAGCAAGCCAACCAGGGCCGCACGGTCATGGAGAAAGTCGAAGCGCATGGCGAGGTGGGTTTTGCCGTTGTGCTGTTGACGCCCGATGACCAGGGTTGCACCAAGGGTGGAATTCCCGAGCCGCGAGCGCGGCAGAATGTCTTGCTCGAACTGGGCTATTTCCTCGGGCGCCTGGGACGCGACAAAGTGTGCGCGTTGAAACGCGGCGCCGTGGAGATCCCCAGCGATTTCGCCGGTGTGGTGTGGGAGTCCATGGAAAGTAATAGCTGGAAGCAAGCCTTAGGCCGTGAACTTGAAGCTGCCGGTCATGAGATCGACTGGAACAAGGTCATGCGGGCGTAAGCCAGCAACTAGTTTCTTCCTTGCCAGTCTTCAGCCTGCTCGCAATGAGCGGCAAGCAGGCCCAATTGTATTTCCTGCTTCTGGCCGCTAGCAGCGTGCATGTCGAATGGCTTACGACGAATCGGATCTATCTCGCGGGCTGTGGCACTTACCTCGTGAGACATAATGAACGCGACTATGTCGTTTTCACTGGAGTCATGAACATGTCCCATGGGTATCTTTACTTGCTCGTTCACAGTCGCGGTGATGTGTTTAAAGTCGGGATTAGTACAGTGCCCACCAACCGTCTCCACAAGCATACACGTCAAGATTTCGTGGTCGCTGATGGTACGCTTTACAAGCTCCCGAGTATCGAAGCCGCGCGCCACCTTGAACTGCTGATCCTACGCTCTCTACCAAGCGCACGCGGTAAGGGGGCTAGTCGCATTATTGATGGCCGTACAGAATGCTTTCGTATCGGATACTTTCGTTTGGTGAGCAATCTCCTCCTTGCTGCGCTCGAGTCACCGTTGGGTGAAGGCTATGAGGTGTGCGATATGGAAGGCCACATCAAGGTTCCATCAAGAATGAATGGCTGGGACATTCCGGAGGTGCGGGAAGCACGCCTGGACAGCCCCCAATGCACGGTCAATGGCGTGACGTATAAGAGCTTTCGAAATGCATGGATCTCTTTATTCGGCGAGGAAACTCCAGGCCGCCAACCTGCACGGATCCAGTGGAAAAAGCAGGGTAAATTGGAAATTCGTGGTCTGTTATTCGAGAAGGTTCAAGGCAACGTCGAAGAATAGTCCTCACTTCTGGTGAAAAGGTCGATCCGCCTTGCGTAAAGGCGCTGAAGCAATCAGTGATTCTAGACTCGCCAGTAATCGTCACCAGTGCGGCAGTAGTGATTGACCGCTTCTGGCCGTTCTCTGCCGGTCATGGTTACGAAGCGTGCCGGTCATATCCGATGCAAATGGCGATCAGGTCGATTGCAAATAGGTGGTCAAGTCAGTGCAAATACCCAGTTGATGGGGCAGCGGTGATTGGGAAGGATGCCTTCGCGGGCAAGTCGGATCGCCGCCCGCACGCTCCTAAAGGGTTTTGTGCCGAATGTAATAATTGCAAAAGACTCTTAACCCTGTAGGAGCATGGCTTGCCCTCGAAGAGGCCAGCTCAAACACTGCAAATCTCTGAGCTAATCCGCCGCCGACTGAGCCCGCAACCGCCGCCCAATCACATCCAGCACATCACAGCCATCGCGAAGCGGGATGGCGCACAGCAAGGCAAAGTCGCTGAGGATGAAGGATTCACATTCGATCGTTCCACGCATGGACAGATTCTCAAGCACCTGGGTAACCGCGCGGAATCGGTAGCCGGCAGCATCGGTCAAAATGTCGAGTGGCGCGTGGGTATCCACGAACAAGGTGGGAATGTCGTTGCAGTTGCTGGTGAGGGCCATGAAGCGGTTGTTGGGGTGGGAAGTTGGTTTTTCATAGGGCGGATCGGGGGTTACCGTCGTCATTTTTTGATAGACCTTTTAAGTGCTGACTTGAAGCTGCCAACGGCCTTTCCTACGGGCTTGGGTGGCAGCCGTGCGCGGGAGTAGGAAACTGAGGCACTTCAACTCAGCCACGTCGAAACGTGTCCCGCACACAGCCGCCGCGGACGATCACTCGCACGATAAAGTGCCGCAATCAAACGCCAGCGGTGATGCACGTTGAAGTCCAAGGGTTCCTACGCCCTGCCCCTGTTTTGCAGTGGCCGCCAAAGACTATCGACGTATTTCACTTCTCGACAGTTCACGCAAACCACTACAACTTGAAGGAAACTTCCGAAGATCTTGCCCAGAAATTTCGCGGACAGCAGCACAACCACAAACGCGCGCGCCAGTTTGCGGGAGATCGTTCAGGAAAGAAGTCGGTAAAGTCGCACGCTGGCGTAGGGCAAATCCCCATTCACCCAACTGCCGGGATTAACGGGTAGATCCGCGCGATGCCAGCTCTTGCAGCTTCATCTGCGCCAGCGGATGCCCTGCCTTCGCGGCCATCTCCCAGAACCGCGCCGCTTCTGCCGGGTCCGGCGCCTTGCTCGGGCTGCCGGCCAGGCTGATCACACCCACCTGGTAAGCGGCCTTGCCATCACCGGCCAATGCCGCCAGGCGCAGCAGCCGAATACCCTCTTCCCGCGCCCCCAGGCCGACGCCACGAAAGGTCAGGATGTGCCCATAGAAACTCTGCGCGCCGACATCTCCAAGGTTCGCCATGCGTGCGAACTGGCCCTCCATCCAGCTCCAGCCGCGGGGCTGGCGCACGAACCATGGCCAATGAAACAACCGGCGGGCCAGCCAGTAGCCGGCCCGCGCCTTGAGCCGCAGGAACACTCAGGCTTCCGCCGATTCGGGGTACTCGTATTCGAATACGCGAACCACTTCCGAGGCGTGCCACGAGGCGGCGGCAACGCCGTCGGACGGGCCGGTGAAACGCCCCAACCGCTCGACACACTCGAAAAAACCGGTACGCGGCAAGCGGCTGGCGCCCTGGCTGATCACCAGCGAACTGCGCAGCGGCTGTTCGGCCTTGGCATCCAGTGCGGCCAGATGTTCAAGTGCGGCGGTCAGGGTTTGCATGGCGGGCGTAGGAAGCTGCAAACGCTCCAGCAATGCCCGATAAGTCAGGAGATGACGCTGACGGCGCGCCTGATCCAGCTCGCCCAGCAATCCGTCCCAATGATGACGACTGATGCGTACGCTCACGATTCATCCCTCCACCCTGGCACCGTCAATTCCCAGGCCAGGCTGCGGCGAATCGCGGCGTCGGGCAGACGCTCGCCACTTTCGATCATGGCCAGGTAAGACGGGCTGATGCCTACCGTGCGGGCCAGCGCCTCGATGGCGATGCCCTTCCCTTCGCGCAAACTGCGTAGTTGATCCAGACCCGGAAGAATGGCGTCTGGTGTGGTCGCGAGCGGCGTCGGAGCCGGACGTGACGGTGCTTCGTTGATGCCTGCTGCTTTCAGTAGAGCCTGATACTGAGCCCATGGCAGAACCGCGTATTCGGGCTCGCCTTCGCGTGTAATTATCTGAATATCCATGACTACCCCGTAGGACAACAACACTTAGCGAGTCAGCACTTTTCCCTAGAAGTGTAATCCTAACAGCGGCTAAGGTCGCGGGGGCTATCTATCTGAAGCACAGACGGGATCGAATCAGGTTTTTTTCGGCTTCTGCAGCCTGAGTTGCTCAGGGGTGTCGGGCAGGCGCTCGACCACGGCGAGCTTTTCCGGGACCTGGCGTTTGCGCCAGGTGCGGAAGGCGTTGAGTTCATCGTCGAGGACTTTCATCAGCCAGGCCAGCACGGCGATGTCATCGATCATGCCGAACAACGGCAGGAAATCCGGAATGGCATCGACCGGACTGAGGAAATACATCAGGCCGGCGACCACCGATAGCAGCGCCTTGGGACTGATGGCCCGGTATTCGCCGCGCCAGTACGCCAGGCACAGCGCCTGCAACAGGCGCAGGTCATCCTTGAGCTTGCCCAGCCGGTTCCCCTGGCTGGCACTTTTGCTGGCAACCGCAAACAGCAAGGTCGGCAAGCGCCCACGGGCGAGCAGGCGTCCGGCCAGGGGCAGGAAACGAGCAAAATTCCAGGGTACTTTCATGACGCCTCCGACAGGAATGTTATCCACACAAATTGTGGATAACCTTGTGAACAGAGCCCCTTTTCATGGCTGAAAGGCCCGCTGCATAAGGGCTGAACTCAGATCGGGCGTTTTTTACCCATCTAAAAAAACCCCAATATTTCATTGACTTGGAGGTCTGCCGAAGGTTAGGCACGCCCCCCCACACTGTCTATGACTTCAGTGTACGGCAACTGTTCGCTTTGTTTACCCATTCAGAAGGCCAGATGCAACAACGCCCCGCATGAGCGAGGCGTTGTCGTTAAAGCAGACGCGGATTACTTGGCGGCGTCTTCTTTGGCTGGATCCTTGATGGCCAGCAGTTCCAGGTCGAACACCAGGACCGAGTTGGCCGGGATCGCCGGGCTTGGGCTTTGCGCGCCGTAAGCCAGTTCACTAGGAATGTACAGCTTGTACTTCTCGCCGACGTGCATCAGTTGCAGGCCTTCGACCCAACCCGGGATCACACCGCTGACCGGCAGATCGATCGGGCTGCCGCGCTCAACAGAGCTGTCGAAAACGGTGCCATTGGTCAGCTTGCCGGTGTAGTGAACGGTCACTACGTCAGTCGGCTTTGGCTGGGCGCCATCGGCTTTCTTTTCCACTTCATATTGCAGGCCGGAAGCTGTGGTCACGACGCCAGCTTTCTTGGCGTTTTCTTCGAGGAATTTCTTGCCGGCGGCTGCCGACTCTTCGCTCATCTTGGCCATACGCTCTTCGGCACGCTTTTGCAGCGCGGCGAAGGCTTCTACCAATTCTTCGTCCTTGAGTTTCTGTTCTTTCTTGCCGACCGCATCTTCGATGCCCTGGGCAACGGCTTTGGAGTCCAGATCATCCATGCCTTCCTGAGCCAGGCTCTTGCCCATGTTCAGGCCAATTCCGTAGGAAGCTTTTTGCGCCGGGGTTTTCAGCTCTACGCTGGTTTGCGAGTCGCAACCCGCAAGTACCAGGCTAACCAGGGCCACCGCCGCCGCCAACCGATGCTGTTTCATGCTATTTCCTTGTTCATGCGCCTAAAGGGCAATCGAGTAAAGTCGCGAGCTTATCAGGCGGCCACGACCAATGGCTACCGGCATGAGAGCCGCAAACTGGCGATAAGTTCAGGTGTTTAAACGCATTTCGCCATGTTGGTGATGAAACTTCTGTCATCTTGCACGCCGGGAGGCTGAACGTCTGGCGTAATGGCCTCTTGCCGCATCCTCGGCCCTGAGGCATAACGGTAGAAAACTCGACACGGATGGTCAACATGCGCCTCTTGCTCCGCTTGCTGGGCCTGATCGTTGCCCTGGTGGCTATCGCCCTGGCCGTAATCCTGTACTACGTCGCCAACCCGAAACTGCCGCGCCACGCGGCCGCGCAACAGGTGCATTACCTGGACCAATGGAACAGCGACGACCGCCAGCGTTACTATTTCACGCCCCAGGGTACTCAGGTCAAGGGCTTGCACTACGACTGGTTCACCGCCCTGGAACTGCCCTTTTCACAACAACGATTCGCCGCCCCGGAATACCTCGCACGCTTCGGTTTCCTCATCGACCCCGCGCAGAAACCCACACCGAACAACCCCGGCAACCTGCCCGTGGGCTTCGCCCGGCATCAGAATCCTGGCAGTGCGGATACATTTCTGGATATTACCTGCGCGGCCTGCCACACCGGTGAACTGCGCCTGAACGGCCAAGCCGTGCGCATCGACGGCGGCGCTGCGCAGCATGTGCTGCCCTCCAGCGTGCCCACCCTGCAGGGCGGCAGTTTTGGCCAGGCACTGGTGGCGAGCCTGGCTTCCACTTACTACAACCCCTGGAAGTTCGAACGCTTCGCGCGCAAAGTCCTGGGCCCTGACTACGAGACCGGACACCAGGCTCTGCGCGCGGCCTTCAAGGGCTCTCTCTACACCTTCCTCAAGGTGGCCTGGAACGACACCCATCGCGGGCTTTACCCGACCGAAGAAGGTCCCGGACGTGCCGACGCGTTCGGGCGCATTGCCAACGCCAGCTTCGGCGATGCGATTTCCCCCGCCAACTACCGCGTGGCCAACGCCCCCGTCGACTACCCACAGTTGTGGGACATGTGGACCTTCGACTGGGTGCAGTGGAACGGCTCGGCGCAGCAGCCCATGGCGCGCAACATCGGTGAAGCCCTGGGGGTGGGCGCCACGCTGAACTTTTTCGATGCCGACGGGCAGCCACTCAAGGGCGACCATCGTTATCCGTCCAGCGTCCGGGTGCGTGATTTGCACCTGATCGAACAAACCCTGCAGGGCCTCAAGCCGCCCGCCTGGCCAGAAGAATGGCTAGGCGCGGTCGACAAACCGCTCGCCGCCAAAGGTCGCGCGTTGTTCAGCGAGAACTGCGCTGGCTGTCACGTACCGCGGGTCAGCCTCAGCGCAGGGCGCCCGGTGCAACAGCTGAAAATGCTTCCCGTGGAGGTGATCGGCACCGACCCGGGCGCCGCCAACAATATCGCCGATCACCGCTTCGACCTGACGGCCTTGCAGTGGGACCCGGCCGAGCTGGCTCAACTGGACGTGCAACTGCATCCAGCGCCTACCGAACCGCTGGACCTGAGCCAGCTGTCGGTCGCAAAGGGGCTCGCTTACGTCACGGCATTCGTCGGCAACCGCGCTTATCGCGAAGCCGCCGTCACGCCCACCGAGCGCGCGGACATGGATGGCTTCGGCCTGCCCATCGGGGTCCAGGAATTGCGCGCCTACAAGGCCCGGCCCCTGGCGGGTGTATGGGCGACGCCGCCCTTCCTGCACAACGGTTCGGTGCCGAGCATTTATCAATTGCTGTCGCCCCAGGACGAACGCGCCACCACCTTTTACAAAGGCACCTTCGAGTACGACCCAAGGCACTTGGGCTATCGCACTGAAGCCTTTACCAATGGCTTCGTGTTCGACACACGCATGACCGGCAATCACAACAGCGGCCACGAATTCCGCGCCGGCAAGCGTGGCAACGGCGTGATCGGGCGCTTGTTGCAACCCGAAGAGCGCTGGGCGTTGCTGGAGTATTTGAAAGTGCTGGGCGGCCCTCTGGAGGCGCAACTGCCATGAATCGTCTGTGGACGCGCCTGTGCGCCTTTCTCGGCAAGACCCTGCTCTGGTTGCTGGGCCTGGGGCTGCTCGGCTGGGCATTGGCCACGGCGTGGTTCGCCTGGCAGCACCGTGGGCCGGTGTCAGCACAAGAGCTGATCCCCGACGGCGAAGCCGCAATGACCCAGGACATCATCCAGACGGCGGTGCGTATCGTCGACCAGCACCGTGACAACACCCGCTACCTGCGCGATGCCCACGCCAAGGCCCACGGCTGCATGAAGGCCGAGGTGCAGGTGTTGCCGGAACTGGCGGGAGAACTGCGTCAGGGTGTGTTCAGCGAGCCGGGCAAAACCTGGCAGGCGACGATGCGCCTGTCCAACGGCAACGCCTACCCTCAATTCGACAGTATCCGCGATGCACGGGGCATGGCGATCAAGCTGCACGATGTGCCCGGCAAACAGCTGCTGGGCGATCAAGCGGGTCGCGCTGAACAGGATTTCGTGATGTTCAGTCATCCGAACTTCTTTGTCAGCGATGTCGCCGAGTATCGTCAGAATGTGGCCGCCCAGGCGGACGGCAAAAAAATGTTGGCGTTCTTCCCGAATTGGGACCCGCGCACCTGGCAGGTCCGCCATTTGTTTATCGCCCTGGCGACCCTCTCCCCCGCCCCGGAAAGCCCGACGCGTACGACTTATTTTTCGGTGTCGCCCTACAAGTTCGGTGAGGCCAATGCGAAGTTTCGGGTCATGCCGGATCCGGATAGCTGCCCGGCCTATAGCCTGCCCGCGCAGAATCACAAGTTACCGAATTTCCTGCGCAATGCGTTGTACCAGCAGTTATCGACCGACCGGATGCCCGCGTGTTTTGTCTTGCAGATACAGCGGCAGGACCCGGGCAAGTACATGCCGATCGAGGACACCAGCATTGAGTGGCGAGAGAGCGATGCGCCGTTCGAGACGGTGGCGCGGATCAAGGTACCGGCCCAGGACTTCGATACGCCGGCGCTGAACCTGCAATGCGACAACCTGTCCTTCAACCCATGGTTTGGGCTGGAGGCCCATCGCCCCATCGGCGGCATCAACCGGTTGCGCAAGGCGGTTTATGAAGCTGTGAGCGATTACCGCCACGCCCGTAATCAAGATATGTAGAAGCAGCCGGTCGACGCTCGAATGCTCGCGAAGAACCTGAGGGCGCCGCGTTTATTCAGGGCGCACGCGTTATCGTTAGCGTCCATCGCGAGCAGGCTCGCTCCTACAGGAAAAGCCAAAACCCAGACAGCAAAAAGCCCGCACTAGGCGGGCTTTCTGTGGTGACCTGGCGTTCAGTGGTCCAGGTTACCGAATATGGCGCAGCGGACGGGACTCGAACCCGCGACCCCCGGCGTGACAGGCCGGTATTCTAACCGACTGAACTACCGCTGCGCGAAACGCTTGAAACGAATGGTGGGTGATGACGGGATCGAACCGCCGACATTCTGCTTGTAAGGCAGACGCTCTCCCAGCTGAGCTAATCACCCTTCGCTTCGTTACGGGACGCATTATGCCACAAGTTTTCATAAAGTGTTGATTTATTTGAAGTTTTTTCAAAAAAATCTAAAAACCGGTGAAACGACACATCCCGCGGGTACAACGTACAAACTTGAGGCAGAAAAAAACCCGCCTTGGCGGGTTTTTCCGTGGTGACCTGGCGTTCAGTGGTCCAGGTTACCGAATATGGCGCAGCGGACGGGACTCGAACCCGCGACCCCCGGCGTGACAGGCCGGTATTCTAACCGACTGAACTACCGCTGCGCTAAACACTTGAAACGAATGGTGGGTGATGACGGGATCGAACCGCCGACATTCTGCTTGTAAGGCAGACGCTCTCCCAGCTGAGCTAATCACCCTTCGCTTCGGTGTGGCGCGCATTCTACGGAGCGACCCCACCTCTGGCAAGCACTTTTTTAATTAATTTTCTCATGCCTTCCAAAGGCTTAGAGAAGGGTTGGCCTATGGCACACGGAAGACAATAATGCCCCCCTTTGTATATAAGGAGAGACTCACCCCATGTGGTTCAAAAACCTGCTTATCTATCGCCTGACCCAAGATCTGCCTGTTGATGCCGAGGCGTTGGAGACTGCACTGGCCACCAAGCTGGCGCGTCCATGTGCAAGCCAGGAGTTGACCACCTACGGTTTCGTCGCGCCGTTCGGCAAGGGCGAAGATGCCCCGCTGGTGCACGTCAGCGGTGATTTCCTGCTGATCAGCGCGCGCAAGGAAGAACGCATCCTGCCGGGCAGCGTCGTGCGTGACGCGGTGAAGGAAAAGGTCGAAGAGATCGAAGCCGAGCAAATGCGTAAGGTCTATAAGAAGGAACGCGACCAGATCAAGGATGAAATCATCCAGGCCTTCCTGCCGCGCGCCTTTATCCGTCGCTCCTCGACCTTCGCCGCCATCGCGCCGAAACAGGGCCTGATCCTGGTCAACTCGGCCAGCCCGAAACGCGCCGAAGACCTGTTGTCCACGCTGCGTGAAGTGATCGGCACCCTACCGGTGCGCCCGCTGACCGTGAAGATGTCCCCGACCGCAACCATGACCGAGTGGGTCACCACCCAGAAAGCCGCGGACGACTTCTTTGTGCTGGACGAGTGCGAACTGCGCGACACCCACGAAGACGGCGGCATCGTGCGTTGCAAGCGCCAGGACTTGACCAGCGAAGAAATCCAGCTGCACCTGAGCACCGGCAAAGTGGTCACACAGCTGTCGCTGGCCTGGCAGGACAAACTGTCTTTCGTCCTCGACGACAAGATGGTGGTCAAGCGCCTGAAGTTCGAAGACCTGCTTCAAGACCAGGCGGAACAGGACGGTGGCGATGAAGCCCTCGGCCAACTGGATGCCAGCTTTACTCTGATGATGCTGACCTTCGGTGATTTCCTGCCGGCATTGGTTGAAGCGTTGGGTGGGGAAGAGACACCGCAGGGCATCTGATTATCTGAATCGGCGGCGCCTGTAAAAGATCGCAGCCTGCGGCAGCTCCCACATTAGGAGCTGTCGCAGGCTGCGATCTTTTTTTGCGAGCAGCGTATGCTTAGCTCCCTAACGCTTTCTTACAATAAGGATCTGGCCATGCGTGCACTGGCTGCATTGAGTCGTTTTGTCGGTAACACCTTCGCCTACTGGGTACTGATTTTCGCCGTCGTGGCGTTCCTGCAACCGGCCTGGTTCATTGGCCTCAAGGGCGCCATCGTGCCGTTGCTGGGGCTGGTGATGTTCGGCATGGGCCTGACTCTCAAGCTCGAAGACTTCGCCGAAGTCGCCCGGCACCCGTGGCGCGTGGCTTTGGGCGTGGTGGCGCATTTCGTGATCATGCCCGGCGTGGCGTGGTTGCTCTGCCAGGCGTTCCATTTGCCGCCAGAGATCGCCGTCGGCGTGATTCTGGTCGGCTGCTGCCCAAGCGGTACCTCGTCGAACGTGATGACCTGGCTGGCCCGCGGCGACCTGGCGTTGTCGGTGGCCATCGCCGCCGTGACCACCCTCCTCGCTCCGCTACTGACCCCGGCCCTGATCTGGCTGCTGGCTTCGGCCTGGTTGCCGGTGTCGTTCATGGAGCTGTTCTGGTCGATCCTGCAGGTGGTGCTGCTGCCGATCGTGTTGGGTGTGGTTGCCCAGCGTGTGCTCGGCGACAAGGTTCGCCACGCGGTGGATGTGTTGCCTCTGGTTTCGGTGGTGAGCATCGTGATCATCGTCACCGCCGTGGTCGCCGCCAGCCAGGCGAAAATTGCCGAGTCGGGGCTGTTGATCATGGCCGTGGTCATGCTGCACAACAGCTTCGGTTACCTGCTGGGTTACTTCACAGGGCGCCTGTTCAAGTTGCCACTGGCCCAGCGCAAATCCCTGGCGCTGGAAGTCGGGATGCAGAACTCCGGGCTGGGCGCGGCCCTGGCCAGCGCGCACTTCTCACCGCTGGCGGCGGTGCCAAGCGCACTGTTCAGTGTGTGGCACAACATTTCCGGGGCGTTGCTCTCGACGTACTTCCGTCGCATGAGCGAGAAGGAAGATCGCCAGGTCGCGGCTCAGCAGGCAGCTGACTGATCAGGAAAACTTGATCCCCCGGTTAATGCTGGGCACTATATTGCGCAACGCGAGGACGACCTCGCGGCTCGATCGAGTCATTAACCTGGGGACGACCCCGTCAATCGATGGAGGTCTTCCTTGTCCTGGATCATTCTGTTTTTCGCGGGCCTGTTCGAAGTGGGCTGGGCCGTTGGCCTCAAGTACACCGATGGTTTCAGCCGCCCGTTGCCCACTGCCCTCACGGTAGCGGCGATGGCCGTCAGCCTTGGCTTGCTGGGCCTGGCCATGAAGGAATTGCCGCTGGGCACGGCCTATGCAATCTGGACTGGAGTGGGTGCTGTCGGCACCGTGATCGCCGGCATCATTCTGTTTGGCGAATCCATGGCGCTGGTCCGCCTGGCCAGCGTGGCGTTGATCATCACCGGGCTGGTGGGGCTTAAAGTCAGCGCCTGACACCTGTAAAAAAGCCCGCCCCTGTCACCAGGGGCGGGCTTTTTCATAGGCGTTTAACGATCAGCTTTCGGCCATCTCCAATCGCTCACGCATCATCGGGGCCTTTTCCGAATGCTCCAGTTGCATGCAACGTTCCAGGAACAGAAACATGTAGTCGTAGCTCTTGCACACGGCCTGGCGCAATTCCACCTGCAAAGACTTGCTCGGGTTCATGCCGGCCAGGGTGCAGATGATTTCCAGTGCTTCCCACGGGTGGGCATCGTCATACTGGGCATGCATCTTCAGCCACTTCATGGCCCGCTTGCGATCCTCCTCGGGGAAGGCTGCTGCGTACAGACCATTGGAACAGACCACCGCCGACCACTCACCGGTCGCGCCTTCGATGGCGTAATTGGTGGCGGCAATGGCAACGATCAGCGAATCGGCAGAACTGGTGTGCCAGCACCAATGGCTCAACGCATGAAGTTCAGGGGCTACCTGCTGCGCCTGCAGGTCTTCCAGGCTGACGCCGTGGGCACGACTCCAGTTCACCCAGTAGTCGGCATGGTTGAGTTCGACACGAATGTTGCGCATCAACCAGCGACGCGCCATGTCTTCGCCCGGGTGGCGGGCAAAACGGGTCTTGGTCAGGTTCTGTGCCATGTATAACGCGAACTGTTCGACCACGGGCCAGCCCCCGATCAGGTACTGGCGCATCGTCTTGGCGCTGAGTCTGTTATCTCGCATGCGCTGATACAGCTCGTGTTCTACAACCCGGCGCTTACTCGCGCTGCAATCCTGAATCAGGCGCTGGGCCCAGGCGGGATAACTTGCAGCTTCCATGAGTGGTCCGGTTCGGTTGAATGTCTCGATCACTGTCGGGTTCCTTTTGATTGTGATTGTTCTGATCAACGAGAGACTTCAACGGAACGTGCCTGGCGCCTTGAACAACAGGGGCTGCGGCCTGGCTGGACGACTCTTCAAGCTGTCGCAGGTAAACAGATGCGGGCGTTCAATGACATACCCTTGAGCGTAATCAACCCCGATTTCCAGCAATGCCTGCTCGATCTGGGGCGTTTCAACAAACTCGGCAATCGTACGCTTACCCATGACATGACCGATGTGGTTGATCACTTCGACCATGGCGCGGTTAATCGGGTCGTCCAGCATATCCTTTACGAAACTCCCGTCGATCTTCAGGAAGTCTACAGGCAAATGTTTCAAGTAGGCGAACGAGGACATACCGGCGCAAAAGTCGTCGAGGGAAAACAGGCACCCTAAGCCTTTGAGTTCATTGATGAATTTAATTGCACTGGCAAGATTTGAAATAGCACTGGTTTCAGTGATTTCAAAACAAATTATTTCAGGTGGTATGGCGTAACTAATGAACTGTTGACGCAGGAAGTCCAGGAACGCTTCATCTCCTATAGTTGTGCCTGACAGATTAATCGCACACATCGCCAAAGGCTCTTTGTGCTTCTCGGCTATACATTGGGCAATGATCTTGAATACATTCTGTACAACCCAACGATCCAGGGAAGTCATCAGGCCATAACGTTCGGCTGCCGGAATAAAACTGTCGGGCAATATCATGCGCCCGGCTTCGTCATGCAGGCGCAGCAGAATTTCGATATGCCCACCACCCTGTTCAACATGCCCGAGCGGGGCGATTTCCTGGGCGTACAGGC
Organism: Pseudomonas sp. GM78; assembly: GCF_000282475.1. Lineage (GTDB taxonomy): Bacteria > Pseudomonadota > Gammaproteobacteria > Pseudomonadales > Pseudomonadaceae > Aquipseudomonas. The sequence continues at coordinate 34,354 of NZ_AKJF01000108.1, read as the reverse complement.
AAAAACGATCTTCTTCCAGGGCCATGTGCAAGCGCTGCACCCAGGCCATTTCGCCAAAGCGCAGGGATAGCTCCGAGTCGTCGGCGTGATACACCTGGACCCGGTTGCGGCCCTTTTCCTTGGCCATGTAGCAGGCCATGTCAGCCGCGCGCAGCGAAACTTCGAGAGTGGTCGGATGCGCATTGATATGCACCAGCCCGATGCTCACGGTGGTCACGAACGGCCGCCCTTTCCACACGAAATGCAGGTTCTGCACGGTCTGGCGCAAGCCCTCGGCGATTTTTTCGGCCGCCTCCGGCGCACAGTTCTCCAGCAGGATGCCGAACTCGTCACCGCCCAACCGGGCCAGGGTGTCGCTCTCGCGCAATCCGGATTGCAGCAGCGCACAGATGTGCCGCAGCAACTCGTCACCCGCCGCGTGCCCGCAGGTGTCGTTGACCAACTTGAACTGGTCCAGATCGAGGAACATCAAGGCGTGGCGCCCAGGCGTTCGCGTCAAGGTCTGCAGCGCCTGTTCCAGACGGAATTCGAACTCGCGGCGGTTGGCGAGCCCGGTCAACGCATCATGGGTTGCCTGCCAGGACAGATTGGCAATGTATTGCCGCTCCTGGGTCATGTCATGCAGCACCAGCACGGCACCGCTGACCTTCCCGGCATTGCGGATCGGCGCCCCCACCAGCGTGACCGACACCGTGCTGCCATCGAGGCGCTGAATGAGCTTGGAATGTTCGCTGCCGCCACTGAGCTGACCGCTCAGGATGTGCTCGATCAAGGTAAAACCATCGGCCTGGGCATTGTCATCCAGCAGGTTGAACAGCGCTGCCAGTGGCAAACCGGTCGCCTGTTCGGCTTTCCAGTGAGTCAAGGCTTCAGCGGCCGGATTCATGTAGGCGATCGCGCCCTCGACATTCGTGGTGATCACCGCGTCGCCAATCGATTGCAGGGTGATTTGCGCCCGCTCCTTCTCCAGTTGGAGGGCGTCGGCAAACGCGTGCCGCTGCTTGAGCAGTTTGTGCGTGCGCAGCAGCGCCAGGGCGATCAGGCCGAGGGCGGTGGCCAGGTTCGTCGCCAGCAGCAGGCGCAGGATCATCCGCGAGCCTTCGCCCAGGGCATCGCTGAACGCCTTCGCCGCTGGCGTCACCTCGTTGTTGATGGCGAAAATCTGTTCCTTCCAGCGATGGATGTCAGCGGGGTCGGCCGGCTTGACGCTGATGTGCCGGTGCATGTCCCTGGCGACATCATCGAGTTGATCAAGGTGCGCGTCACCCACGGTCCAGCGATCGATGGCTTTTTCGAGGTAGCTGAAATGGCGGAAATTGAGGTACAGCCAGATCAGGCTGGGGACGTCATCGGGATGGTTGCCACCCTTGAGAATCGCCACCCTGGCCGCCTCGATATCGGGTGGCTGCTGGTCAAGTGCCAGACGCAGCTCATGCCCTCCCTGAGGGACGGCAATGGCCTCCTGGTACTTGAGGAATTTGCTCTCGTCGCGACTGTCGGCATACAGATTGAGGTAATAGATGGCGTCCTTCTGGCCCTTGGACCATAGGCTTTCACCGGCAACATAACCACGAACCGCCGACAATACATAAAGACTGACGCCCCCCAACAGGGCCTGAAATAACACAACGGCGATAAATGGCCAGACGATGCCCAGCAACCGTGGCGTTCCGAGAGTCCGCGCTTGATTCATGAGGTCCCTTGTTTTAGCACTACCAGATCATCATCCACGTGATCGCTACAGCTAGACTAGGGGGCCTTCCGCATCCCGGCAAGCGGCACCCTGCCTCCCATTGCGGGAAAGTTCACTCAAGGTGCCTTGGCACTGAGTCAGTGCTGCTGCAGATGCCCATACAGCTTGGCGTACAAACCACCATCGGCGATCAGCTGCTGGTGGTCGCCATCCTCGGCGATCTGCCCACCGTCAAACACCAGCACCCGATCGGCCTGTTTCACCGCGGACAAGCGGTGGGCAATGATCAAGGTGGTGCGGTGGCTGAGGAATCGCGCCAGGGCCTGGTGCAGGTTGTATTCGGTGGCGGCATCCAGCGCTGAGGTGGCCTCGTCGAGAATCACCACCTTGGGATCGGCCAGCACCATCCGCGCAATGGCCAGGCGTTGGCGCTGGCCGCCGGACAAGCGCACGCCGGAACGCCCGACGATGCTGTCCAGGCCATTGGGCAACTCGTGCACAGTGTTGTGCAATTGCGCGATTTCCAGGGCGTTCCAGCACGCCTCGTCGCTGCGCTCGCGTCCCATGGTCAGGTTCGCGCGGATGGTGTCATTGAACAGCGCCGGGTGTTGCAGGACCACCGCGACATTTTCCCGCACGGTCTCCAGGCCGATCTCCTGCTGGGTCGAACCACCGAAACGGATGGTCCCGGCCAGCGGCGTGTACAAGCCGAGCAGCAACTGCACCAGGGTGCTCTTGCCGCCACCGCTGGCGCCGACGATCGCGACCTTTTCGCCGGGCGCAATCGACAGGTCCATCTGGTTCAACACCAGCTCGTCGCCGTAGCCGAAACTCAATCCCTGGACTTCGATGCCAACGGTTTCACGACCTTTGAACGGGTCGACACCGCCCGGGTGTTGCGGCTCATCGGCCCGGGCAAGCAGCTCGTTGATCCGCGATAGTGCGCCGCCGGCAGCGTAATACGCGTACTGCAGGTTCAGCAGTTGTTCGACCGGGCCGATCATGAACCACAGGTAGCTGAACACCGCGAGCATCTGGCCGATGGACAGGTCGGAAAACAGCACGGTGAGCATGGCGGCGGCACGGAAAATATCGATACCGAACTGGAACAGCAAACCGCTGGCCCGGTTCGAGGCATCGGTTTTCCATTGCGAGTTCACCGCGTAATCACGAACGTCCCGGGCTCGTTGCCCTAAACGACCGAGGAAAAAGCCCTGGCGGTTACCGGCCCGCACTTCCTGGATCGCGTCCAGGGTTTCGGTCAACGCCTGGGTGAAGCGCGAGGTGCTGTCGTTCTCGAGTTTCTTCAGGTGCTTGACCCGCTTGCCCAACTGCACCGTGGCGTAGATCACCAAGGGATTGAACAACAGGATCAGCAGCGCCAGTTGCCAGTGCATCCACACCAGGATGCCGGCAGTGCCCACCAGCGTCAGCATGGCCACCAGGAAACGACTGAGGGTTTCGCCGACGAATTTGTCCAGGGTGTCGAGATCTGTCACCAGGTGCGTGGTCACCGTGCCGCTGCCCAGGCTTTCGTATTCCCCCAGCGAAATACGCTTGAGGCGTTCGATCAGGCGGATGCGAATGCGGTAGACGATGTCCTTGGCCAAGGCGGCGAACAGGCGCGCCTGTACCACGTTGAACAGCAATGCCGCGCAACGCAGGGCCAGGGTCACAACCAGCATCAGGCCGATGTAGCCCGCGGCTTTCTGCCAGGCATCGGGCAGTGCGAGGTTCATGATGTTCAGCGCGGCGTCGCCGTGCCCCAGCAACACTTCGTCTACCAGCAACGGCAGGAGTAAGGGAATCGGTACGCTGCACAGGGTCGCCAACACGGCCACGCCGTTGGCGATCCACAGGGATTTCTTGTGATGAAGGGCCAGGCGACGGATTTCTGCCCAGCTCAGCCGGTCGACACGTTTGACGGTTGGGGTGTCGTCGGCCGGATCATGCACAGGCAGCACGCTCCAGCCAGCGGCCGAGCAAGGGGGACAGGACACTGAGGGGTTGATAGCCATTGGTCAGCAACGCCAACTGGCCATTGCGTTCAGCCAGCAACGTCGGGAAACCGGCAATGCCCAGGTCCTGGACCCAGGTGAAATCGGCAGCCGTCGCGGCGTGAGTATCAGCACGGTCGAAAGCGGCGGCGAATTCGATGCGCGGCAGCCCGGCCTGTTCCGCCAACTCAACCAGAACGCTGGCGCGGGTGACATCGCGACCTTCGGCGTAAAACGCGTGCTGGATCAACCCCAGCAGCTTCCACGCGCAATCCGGTGCCAGGCCGCGTGCAGTCACCAGCGCCCGGCATGCCGGCTCGGTGTCATAGACGAAGCCGTCGGGCAACGCACCCTCGAGCTTGAAGGGTTGCCCCGTGGCCTCGGTGACGGCCTGCCAGTGCTCAAGGATGTAGCGGCGGGTGCTCGGCTCCAGCGCCGAGCCACTGCCGGTGCGCAACCCACCCGCCACCAGGTGCACGTCCACGCCTGCGGCTTGCGCCTGCTCGACCAACGCGTTGGCCACCGGGGCGAAACCCCAGCACCAGGAACACATCGGGTCCATCACATAGAGCAGGCGTGCAGACATGGTTCAGGCCTCGGTGGATGCTTGCTTGTAGTTGTAGCCGATCGGGTGCGGCATGTTGCGAGCCTTGGCCAGTTCGATCTGCTTTTGCCGGTCGATGGCGCTGCGACGGGTTTTCTCGCTCAGCGTATCCCAGCAATGCGGGCAACTGATCCCGGCCACGTAATGCTCGCTGGCCCGGTCGTCGACGCTGACCGGTGTACGGCAGGCATGACATTGATCGTAGTCGCCTTCGCTCAGGTCGTGGCGAACCGTCACGCGGTTGTCGAACACGAAGCAGTCGCCCTGCCACTTGGTTTCTTCCTGAGGCACCTCTTCGAGGTATTTCAGGATGCCACCCTTGAGGTGATAGACCTCATCGAAGCCCTCGCTGAGCATGTAGCTCGAGGCTTTTTCGCAACGAATGCCGCCGGTGCAGAACATCGCCACCTTCTTGTGCACGGCAGGGTCGAAGTTGGCTTTGATGTAGTCGGGAAATTCGCGAAAACTGGTGGTTTTCGGGTCGATAGCGCCTTCGAAGGTACCGATCGAGACTTCGTAGTCGTTGCGGGTATCGATCAACAGCACTTGCGGGTCGCTGATCAGCGCGTTCCAGTCCTGCGGGTCGACGTAGGTGCCGACTTTCTTGTTCGGGTCCACGCCTTCGACGCCCAGGGTCACGATCTCTTTCTTGAGCTTGACCTTGGTGCGGTAGAAAGGCTGCTCGTCGCAGTACGACTCTTTATGGTCGATGTCGTCCATGCGCGGGTCGTTCTTGAGCCAGGCCATCAGCCCGTCGATGCCTTCGCGGCTGCCGGACACGGTGCCGTTGATGCCTTCCTCGGCGATCAGCAGCGTGCCTTTGATGCCGTTGTCGACCATGGCCTTGAGCAGGGGCTCGCGCAGGGCGACGTAATCTTGCAGGGTGACGAACTTATACAGTGCCGCCACGACAATCTGTTGTGTCATGGGTAAATCTCCAGGTGGCTACCCTCGTAAGGGGTGAACCGGATGCGAAAAAAAACGCGCCGCAGGAGCGGCGCTTTGGACATTCTAACAAATAATTGTAGGAGCTGGCTTGCCAGCGAAGGCGTCCTCGAGATCGCCTTCGCTGGCAAGCCAGCTCCTACAGGGGGGGCGTGTCAGGATTTGCTGCCACCGGCACAAGTCGGCGAGGCCGGGGCCGCGTCGATTTGTGCCCATTCCTCAGGCGTGTAGGTATGCAGCGCCAAGGCGTGGAACTCGCCCATCAGCTCGCCAAGCGTGCCGTAGACCTTCTGGTGGCGCTTGACCCGGTTCAAGCCTTCGAACTGTGCACTGACCACCACGGCCTTGAAGTGGGTTTGCAACCCACGGCTGTGCATGTGGCTTTCATCCAGCACCTGCAAATGCTCGGGCTGAAGCAGGCCCAGCGTCGATTCAATGCGTTGTTGCATGGTCATGCCCAACTCCGGCTCAAGGCTTTTTCTTGGCTGGTGCGGCTTTAGGCTCCAGCTCGGCGGTCATGTCAGCCAGCAGCTTGTTGACCACAGGCACCGCGCTTTCCAGCTTGGCCTGGGTCATCTGGGCCGATTGCTGGGTCAGCTGCGGCATTTTTTCCAGGACTTTCTTGCCCAGTGGCGACTGGTAGAACGCGACCAGGTCCTTGAGCTCCGACTCGGTGAAGTTGGTGGTGTAGAGCTTGACCATGTCCGGCTTCAGCTTGTTCCAGCCAATGGCCTGGTCCAGGGCGGCGTTGGCCTTTGCCTGGTAGGTTTCGAGTACGGCTTTTTTCGACTCGGGGGCTTTGGTTTGCTGGAAGCGCTGGGCGAACATCTGCTGTACTTGCATGTACACCGGAGTACCCAGTTTGTCAGCATGCGCCAGGGTCAGGAAAGCCTCGGCACTGGCGTTGTGGCTGGCGGTATCGGCAAAAACAGGGCCGCTGGCGCAGACCAGTGCAACCGCGGTACAGATGGCACGAAGACGAGTCATCGAGTTTCCTTTTCTAGCAGGCGAGGTAAAACCCCAAGGACGTCCATTCTGCGCCTAAAAAACTCTGTCGCTCAACCCCAAGCCTTGTCGCGCCTGATTTAGAGGGGTTGAATGGGCAGAATCCAGACTGATGGAACCACGGCCGCCGATCACGGCCTAAACTGCGCAATCAGACCTACAGGAGTGTGCACGATGAGCCGAATCGAAACCGACAGCCTGGGCCAGGTGGAAGTCCCGGATGAGGCCTATTGGGGGGCTCAGACACAACGCTCGCTGGTCAACTTTGCCATCGGCGACGAACGCATGCCGCTGGCGGTGCTGCACGCCCTGGCGCTGATCAAGAAAGCGGCGGCACGGGTCAACGACCGTAACGGCGATTTGCCCGCCGACATTGCCAGGCTGATCGAGCAGGCAGCCGACGAAGTACTCGATGGCGAGCATGACGATCAGTTCCCGCTGGTGGTCTGGCAGACCGGTAGCGGCACCCAGAGCAACATGAACGTCAACGAAGTGATCGCCGGACGCGCCAACGAACTGGCCGGCAACCCGCGTGGCGGCAAGTCGCCGGTGCACCCCAACGATCACGTCAACCGCTCCCAGAGTTCCAACGACTGCTTCCCCACGGCCATGCACATCGCCGCCGCACAGGCGGTGCAACAGCAATTGCTGCCGGCGATCAGCGAACTGTCCGGTGGCCTGGCCGAGCTGTCGGCCCGCCACATGAAACTGGTCAAGACCGGCCGCACCCACATGATGGACGCCACGCCGATCACCTTTGGCCAGGAAGTCTCGGCGTTCATCGCCCAGCTCGATTACGCCGAACGGGCAATCCGCAGCGCGCTGCCGGCGGTCTGTGAGCTGGCCCAGGGCGGTACGGCGGTCGGCACCGGGCTGAACTCGCCCCACGGTTTCGGTGAAGCCATTGCCGCGGAACTGGCCGCCCTGTCCGGCTTGCCGTTCATCACCGCGCCGAACAAGTTCGCGGCCCTGGCCGGCCACGAGCCGCTGACCACATTGTCTGGCGCGCTGAAAACCCTCGCCGTGACGCTGATGAAAATTGCCAATGACCTGCGTTTGCTGGGCTCCGGCCCGCGCGCAGGCTTCGCCGAAGTGAAACTGCCGGCCAACGAACCGGGCAGTTCGATCATGCCAGGCAAGGTCAACCCGACCCAGTGCGAAGCGCTGTCGATGCTGGCCTGCCAGGTCCTGGGCAACGACGTGACCATCGGCTTCGCGGCGAGCCAGGGTCACCTGCAGCTGAATGTGTTCAAGCCGGTGATCATCCACAATCTGCTGCAATCGATCCGCCTGCTGGCCGATGGCTGCAGCAACTTCCAGCAGCATTGCATCGCCGGCCTGGAACCGGACGCCGGGAAAATGGCTGAACACCTGGAGCAAGGGTTGATGCTGGTGACGGCGTTGAACCCGCACATTGGTTATGACAAATCGGCAGAGATTGCCAAGAAGGCCTACAGCGAAGGGCTGACGTTGCGTGCGGCGGCGTTGCAGCTGGGGTATCTGACCGACGAGCAGTTTGATGCCTGGGTGAGGCCGGAGAATATGCTGGAGGCAGGGGCCAAGGGCTGAGGTTAGCGGTGACTGACAGTCAGTCATCGCGGGCAAGCCCGCTCCCACAGGTTATGCGTCGACCACGAAATCTGTGAACAACACAAAATCTGTGGGAGCGGGCTTGCCCGCGATGAACGATGACGCGGTCTAACTGGCCGCCATCCTCACCTTGCGCGCCTTGAGCCCGGCAATCAACGACGGCCCCAACGCCACCAGCGCCGACCCCAACACCACCAATATCGCCCCGCCATACCCCAGGCCATTGATGGTCTCGGCATGCACATACTCCGGCCACCACCAGGCGGCCACGGCAACGGCACCAAAGGTCACCAGCGGCGTGATCGCCAATGTCGCACTGACCCGCGACGCCTCCCAATGCGCCAGCGCCTCGGCAAATGCGCCATAGGCAATCAGGGTGTTCATGCAGCACGCCAGCAACAGCCAGCCTTGCAACGGGTTCAATTGCAGGGCTTCCAGCGGATGCACCCAAGGTGTCAGCAACAGCCCGCAAAACAGGTAGATCACCATCATCACCTGCAGCGAATTCCACACCGTCAGCAACTGCTTCTGCCCCAGCGCGTAAAAGGTCCAGACCGTAGACGCCAGCAACACCAGCAAAACACCGGCGGTGTAGTCGCTCAACGAGGTCAGCAGCTCACTCAGGCGCTGGTTGAAAAACAGCGCAAAGCCGATCAACAACACCAGCAGGCCAATCCCCTGCCCCAGGCTGAACCGTTCCTTGAACACGAACACACTGGCGATCAGCAACATGATCGGGCCCATCTGCACCACCAGTTGTGCTGTGCCGGGGCTGAGCAGGTTCAACCCCATCAGGTACAGCACGTAGTTGCCCACCAGGCCGAGCACCGCCATCAGCACCAGCCAGCCACCCCGCGGCCCGAGTACCTTGCGGCTCGGCAGGCGCCTGGTCGCCGCCAGGTAGATGAACAGGCAGCCACCGGACACCATCAGGCGAAACCAGGTCACCGTGACCGGGTCCATCACCAGCAGTACCTGCTTGAGTTTGATCGGCAGGATTCCCCACAACAGCGCGGTCAGCAAGGCCAGCAACAGCCCATAAACCCAGCGACCCGATGAAACGTGCATGCGAACCCCAATCCGGAAAACAAGTCGCGTCATTCTAGGCGCTAAGCCGGGTGGTACACAGGGACAGTTAACGCCTGGCCGCGAATGAAACTGTGCAGGTCGCAACATGGTTCTGGCCAGAGGGTACATGCACAAGCGTCGGATCAGCGCACCGCCTCGAACAACCCGGTAGCCCCCATCCCGCCGCCCACGCACATGGTGACGATGCCGTAACGCAGATTGCGCCGCTGCAACTCGCGAACGATATGCCCGACCTGACGCGAACCGGTCATGCCGAACGGGTGACCAAAGGAGATCGAGCCGCCATTGACGTTGTACCTGTCGTTGTCGATCTCCAGCCGGTTACGCGCGTACAGGCACTGCGAGGCGAAGGCTTCGTTGAGTTCCCACAAATCGATATCGCCCAGGTTCAGGCCCTTGGCCTTGAGCAGCTTGGGCACCGAGAACACCGGGCCGATGCCCATCTCGTCCGGTTCGCAACCCGCTACGGTGAATCCGCGGAAGAACGCTTTGGGCTTCAAGCCCAGCGCCAGGGCTTTTTCCAGGCTCATCACCAGGGTCATGGAGGCGCCGTCGGACAGCTGCGACGAGTTACCGGCGGTGACCGAGCCATCTTCAAGGAACACCGGTTTCAACCCGGCCAGGCTTTGCAGGGTGGTATCCGGGCGGTTGCAGTCATCGTGATCCACGACGCCTTCGAGAATCTGCACCTGGCCGCTGGTCTTGTCTTCAACCCGGTACTTCACCGCCATCGGCACGATTTCATCGTCGAACAACCCCGCCGCTTGTGCCTGGGCAGTGCGCTGCTGACTTTGCAGGGCGTACAGGTCCTGTTCTTCGCGGCTGACGTCGTAACGTCGAGCGACGATTTCGGCGGTCTGGCCCATCGGGAAGTAGATCCCCGGTACCTGCTCCTTGAGCAGCGGGTTGATCAGGTGATCGGTGTTGATGCTTTTCATCGTCAGGCTGATGGACTCGACGCCACCGGCAACGATGATGTCGCTGCAACCGGATGCGATCTGGTTGGCGGCGATGGCGATCGCCTGCAAGCCTGACGAGCAGAAGCGGTTGAGGGTCATGCCGGCCACGCCGATGCCCAGGCGCGACAATACCGCGACGTTGCGCCCGATGTTGTAGCCCTGGGAGCCTTCGTTGGAGCCGGCACCGACGATGCAGTCCTCGACGCTGGCCGGGTCGATCCCGGTGCGCGCCAGCAAGGCGTCGACACAATGCGCCGCCATGTCGTCGGGACGGGTCATGTTGAACTTGCCGCGAAAGGATTTGGCCAGGCCGGTCCGCACGCTGTCGACGATCACCACTTCACGCATGGCATACCTCATTGTTGTTGTCGGTTGAGAGTGGACCGAGCATAAGCCCACCCAATAACCGACTGCGACAATCATTCATCCCGCGTATGCGTAACCATCGCCTGGCTACTTGCCCTTGCGCTTGTCCGACTTTTCGAACGCCTCTTCCAGTGCGCGGTTGATGGTGCGCAACACCTTGACCCGTGCCCAGCGCTTGTCATTGGCCTCCACCAGGGTCCAGGGCGAGATTTCCGTGCTGGTGCGGTCAACCATGTCGCCGACGGCAGTGCGATAGTCGTCCCACTTGTCGCGGTTGCGCCAATCGTCCTCGGTGATCTTGAAGCGCTTGAACGGGATCTCTTCGCGTTCCTGGAAGCGCTCCAGCTGCGTCTGTTTGTCGATGGCCAGCCAGAACTTGACCACGATCACCCCGGCATCGGTGAGCTGTTCCTCAAAGTCGTTGATTTCACCGTAGGCACGCAGCCAGTCCGCCGGGGTGCAGAAGCCTTCGACGCGTTCCACCAACACCCGGCCATACCAGGAACGGTCGAACACGGTGAATTTGCCCCGCGCGGGAACATGCCGCCAAAAACGCCAGAGATACGGCTGCGCCCGTTCGTCTTCGGTGGGCGCGGCAATCGGCACGATGTTGTATTGGCGCGGGTCCAGCGCCGCGGCCACCCGGCGAATCGCCCCGCCCTTGCCCGCTGCGTCATTGCCTTCAAACACCGCCATCAATGCGTGGCGGCGCATGCGTTTGTCGCGCATCAACCCGGAAAACCTCGCCTGTTCGGTGATCAGTTGCTCTTCATAATCGCCCTTGGCCAAATTCAGGGTCAGGTCGAGGCTGTCCAGCAGGTTCAATTGATCGACGCTTGGGAACACCGGCGCGGCGTTTACTTTTTCCGGGTGGATTTTCGGCCGTTTCAGGGCGCCCTGCAGGCCTTCGAGCAAAATTTTCCCCACCACCAGGCTGCGATAATGCGCATCCTTTCCGGCGATCACATGCCACGGCGCATAGTCACGGCTGGTACGGCGCAAGACGCGTTCACCGTACTTCACAAAGCGGTCGTAGGTTTCGGACTGCTGCCAGTCCAGCGGGCTGATGCGCCAGCTGTGCAACGGGTCATCGGCCAACGCCTTGAGGCGCGCCTTCATTTGTTTCTTGGAGAGGTGGAACCAGAACTTGAAGATCAGGGCGCCTTCGTCGCAAAGCATTTTTTCCAGGCGTTCGGCGCCGTTGATGCTTTGATCGAACCTCGGGTCCTTGATAACGCCGTGCACCCGAGCCTGCAGCATCTGGCTGTACCAGTTGCCGAAGAAGATGCCCATGCGGCCCTGGGCCGGAAGCATCCGCCAGTAGCGCCAGGCCGGTGGTCGCGCCAGCTCTTCGTCGGTTTGCTGATCGAAGGTGCGGACCTCGATCAAGCGCGGGTCCATCCATTCATTGAGCAACTTGACCGTCTCACCCTTGCCGGCGCCTTCGATGCCGTTGATCAGGATGATCACCGGAAACCGGCTCTGCTGGCGCAGTTCGAATTGCGCTTCAAGCAAGGCTTCACGCAGGGCCGGTACCTCGGCGTCGTAGGTTTCTTTGTCGATGGCGTGATCGATTTCAGCGGATTCGAACATGGGCGGCTCCCTGGCAGATGTGAGCAAGACTAGTGGATTGACCGCTCCCGCGGGGCAGAAATCCCATTTTCATCGCGTTGGCCGATGCAGGCCTTGCCATGGATCATGCCCCCTTGCCGCGATCGGATAGAATGGCGACCTTGCCGTTGCCGAGCCTGCCATGAAACCTGTAATGCCCCACGCCCAGATCGACTGGGACGACCAAGGGCTCCCGCGCTCGCGGGTGTTCGATGATGTGTATTTTTCCGACCTGTCGGGGCTGGACGAAACCCGCTATGTGTTCCTGGAACAGAACGCTTTGCGTGAGCGTTTCGCCGCGCTGCCGGCGGGTGGGCGATTGGTGATTGGCGAAACCGGGTTCGGTACCGGGTTGAATTTCCTGTGCGCCTGGCAGTTGTTCGAGCAGCACGCGGTGGCCGGTGCGCGACTGCATTTTGTCAGTGTCGAAAAATACCCGCTGAGTCTGCCCGACCTGCAACGGGCGCTGGCGTTGTGGCCGGAACTCAAGCCGTTCGCCGATCAACTGCTGGCGCAATACAGGGCGATCCACCAGGGCTTCCAGCGCCTGGTTCTGGATAGCGGCCGCGTCACGCTCACCTTGCTGATCGGCGATGCACTGGAGCAGCTACCGCAACTGGACGCGCAGATCGACGCCTGGTTTCTCGACGGTTTCGCGCCGGCGAAAAACCCCGACATGTGGACCGCCGAACTGTTTGCCGAGCTGGCCCGCCTGGCGGCGCCCGGCTCAACCATCAGCACCTTCACCAGCACCGGTTGGGTGCGCCGGCTGCTCAATGCCGCCGGCTTCAAGATGAAACGTACGCCCGGCATCGGCCACAAATGGGAAATCCTGCGCGGCACCTTCCTTGGCTGGCCAGCAGAAACGCCGACGCCCGCCGTGGCGAAACCCTGGTTTGCCCGACCGACCCCGCTAACAGAGGAACGTCACGCGCTGGTGATCGGCGCCGGGCTCGCCGGCTGTGCGACGGCCGCCAGCCTGGCCGCACGCGGTTGGCAGGTGAGTCTGCTGGAGCGTCACGATGCGCTGGCGCAGGAAGCCTCAGGCAATCCCCAGGGCGTGCTGTACCTCAAGCTGTCCGCCCACGGCACCGCATTGTCGCAATTGATTGTCAGCGGGTTCGGCTACACCCGGCGCTTGCTTGAGCATTTGCAACGGGGCGTTGACTGGGACGATTGCGGGGTCTTGCAACTGGCCTTCAATGCCAAGGAAACCGAGCGTCAGGCGCAGTTGGCGACGGCGTTTCCCAGTGACTTGCTGCACACACTCGACCGGGCACACGCCGAGGCTCGCGCCGGTATCGCACTGCCTGCGGGAGGCCTGTTTTACCCTGAAGGCGGTTGGGTGCACCCGCCTGCGCTGTGCCAATGGCAGGCCGGGCAATCGAACATCGAGTTGCTGACCCATCACGATGTGTTGGAGTTGCGCCGTGTGGACGGAAGTTGGCAAGCATGGGATGGCGACAGCTTGCTGGCCGAAGCACCTGCGGTGGTGCTGGCCGGCGCTGCCGAGATCAAGCGATTCACTTTCAGCAGCGAGTTGCCGCTCAAGCGCATCCGCGGACAAATCACCCGCTTGCAGCAAACAGCTTCAAGCCGGGCGCTGAGTACCGTGGTGTGCGCCGAAGGCTATGTCGCGCCGGCACGCTTGGGCGAACACACCCTGGGGGCGAGTTTCGATTTCAACAGCGACGACCTGACCCCAACCACGGCCGAACATCTGGGCAACTTGCAGATGCTTGAAGAAATCTCGCAGGACCTGGTCGCCCGGCTCGGTGCGCACACCTTGCAAGCCGATGAACTTGAAGGCCGCGCCGCGTTTCGCTGTACCAGCCCGGATTACTTGCCGATTGTCGGGCCATTGGCCGACAGCCAGGCATTCGTCGACGTCTACAGTGCACTGAGCAAGGATGCCCGGCAAATCCCGGACATCCCCTGCCCCTGGCTGGATGGCTTGTACGTCAACAGCGGCCACGGTTCCCGAGGATTGATTACAGCGCCGTTGTCAGGTGAATTGATCGCCGCGTGGCTCGATGACGAACCACTGCCACTGCCCAGGGCTGTGGCGGAGGCCTGTCATCCTAACCGCTTCACTTTGCGTCGCTTGATACGCGGCAAGGCCTGAGGTGATCAATCCAACGTAAAACAGGTCCTTGCCGCGTCGGCGTCCATGGCAGCCTGGGTCAGGCCCTTCAACAAATCGTGTTCAGCCGTCTTCATATCAGCGTCGATGCGGTCGAGCGTGGGGCCATAGTCCTCGCCAAGCTTTGCTTCGTTTTCAGAAGCCGTCTGCTCCCGCACTTGAAAGGGCGCAATCATTTCGGAGAATTTCTCGCCATGATGCGCTCGCAAAAAATCGCTCCAGAACGAGCGTTCAATGAGGGATGTCAAGAGTTCAGGTGAAAGTTCTGCGGTAATGACTTTGTTGTAGGCCGCATCCAGGTCATTTGCGTTTACACCACTCACCAATTCAAAACGCATGTGCCGGGGTTGACCGATCAGTTCGAGCCTGTCGGCCAGACCGGTGCAATAAGCCAGCTCAACCTCCACATCATCGAGCGCTGGATTGGCCTCGACCCGTTCCTTGGCAATTTTGGCAAGATAATCCTGTCGGAACAGGCGACGCCCAAGTCTCAACAGCCGAGCGGCCTTATCATGGGCATTAGCGGACAGTCGAACCTCCTTTTCGATCTCGACGGCGACCTCAATATTACTGAAGAGCGACGCCGCGTCATCAGCGCAACGGGCTGTCGCCGCCATCTTCAGCAATAGACGGCACAACGCCTCATCGCTCCGGGTCGCCTCCATGACACTCCAGACCCGCCATGTCATGTTTTCATGCACAAAGCGGCTATCGGCCGAACTTCCAAGTTGTGCCAGCAATTCAAAGAATGCTTTCGATTCGGGGTTTTCCTTTAGCGCCAGCCATACACCATTACGACGGGCATAGGTCGCTTCAGCCGGTTTGGGCATCCACAGGTCTCGAGCCCTTTGATCATGGACCACCACAGTTTCATTTTGCCACAGACCCATCCCGATGCCCGTATTGCTATGGAAGGTCCCCAGCCTCGCTCGGCTACGTGCGGATACGGGGTTACCACTCAGGTTGATCGACAGAGCGTTTCGCTGACGGAGGTTGAACAGCCACTCCGGCAACTCCACTATGTTGTTTCCTCGCAGGTCCACGAAGTCCAGATCCAGAACGTGTTGAAGCCCGACAGGCAGTTCCGTCGCGTGAGTATCACGCAGTAACAGTTCTTTCAGATTGATCATCTTGCTGACGTCAACCGTAGCTCCCAGGTTGTTGTCGCTCAGCCCCAACGAGCGCAATTTGTGCATGTCCGCCAGTTTGCGCAAGGTGTACTCGGTCAGTTGTATCTGATTACCCTGCAGGCTCAATTGCTCAAGATCGGGCATGTACGACAAGGCTTCAGGCAATCGCTTGAGGTTATTGTGGTCCAGGTTCAGCGTGACAAGCCCTTTGAACGGCGCAAGGAAATACGCCAGCTCATCGCCAGCCTTCATCTCAGTGATGGAAAGGCTGCGCACATGGGCAACATCCTGCTCGGTCAGCGTCGGTAATGGGCCTACAGGGTTGCGCTCCAGCCTGAGCATTGTAGAAGTACGAGTGGACCGTGCTATCCGGCGCCAGCATTTTTCGATGGTATTGGCCACTTGACGACGGCTGACACGGATATCGTTTTCATTCCCCGGCAGCTTCTCTACTGCTTCAGCTATTGCCACTTTATCGTCACGCCAGGTGTGCAGCACACCGCGCAGTTTTTTCAGTTGCTGCTCCAGTTCCTTGATTCGATTCACCCGCTGCATCTGGGTGCTGCCGGCGCTGTCGAGAAACGCCGAAGCCTGGGCATCCGTGAACAGCGGATAAAGTTTTTTGACTTTACGAATCAAGCCCCTTGCATACGAGTTCGCAGCGGGGGAGTCCGCCTGGACACAGGCAAAAAGGTGTTTGGGTGTATCACTGCGCTCCCCTCGCAACACCCGCCCGGTACGCACCGGATCGCCAGCGGCGGCCCTCGACAATCGTGCCCGTAACGTCGGTACATCCAGCGGATCTTCGCCCGTGAGACTCATGCGCGTGCGCTGGGTCGTTGGCAATGCGTCAAGTATCGACCCCAGCAGCGTGTCGCTGGTCAGCGTGGAAGACACATTGCCAGCGGTTTGGGTGACCTGGTAACCGGTGGGCGTCTTGACAATGATCCCGAGCGACTGCGCATCCATTTCGCCCACGCTGTCCAGCAAGGTGCCGGTCGCGGAACCCTGTCGCACTTCAAGTCGACAACTGCCGTCCCAGCCTTGCACCCTTTCCATCAGCCCGAGCGACAGTTTGTCGGTGTCGGCATTGGCCAATCGCGGGAGGTGCAGCCCGGTGAGCGCACGGTCCTGCCTGATCTGCGCCTGTGCTTCGCTGACCTGTACGGCGAGATCCATGCCGAGGATCTTGCGGTCACGCAAAAAGCTGCGATCGCTGGCAGAGGCGTTATCCAGCAATTCCTCGCATACCCTCGTGGGAAGGTCAGCGGTGTGTTCGCGCAACAGCGCCAAGTCACCGGTGGCGGTGCCGTCCCAGGTTTTATAGAGCCACTCGAACAGCGGCTGGCGACCACTCTTGAGGCTTGTCGCGATTTTCTTTGCCAACAGCTGCGATTTCGATTCAATGGTTGTCTTGCCGATGATGCCCTCCACCTCAGTCGGGTAGAGCCCATTGATGACCGTATCGAGCAGTTTTCCCGAGTCCAGTTCCGATTGAAGGACGTGCACGCTGTTGACGTCATCATCATGCGGCGCCGTCTCGGGGAAGCGGGACACGACCAGGTCTTCCCCGTCGCGCACTTCAATGAAGCGCTCCGTCGGCCAGCCGGGCAGCCTCGGCAGCGTATGCAGTTGCTCCTGGATGAAGTCCTTGTTTGCGCTCTCTCCCCCTTCCATTGCCGCGACCATCGTGGTGATGCGCCGGTCGATCCTGAAGCGCTCGACACAATCGTTCAGCCGCTGTGGTAACTTGAGGTTGCTTTCATGAAGCCGATGCAACTTGTCAGGCGTCATGTCGGTGATGTCGGCAATCGCTTCCAGGTCATCGCCCAGATCACCCAGGCGCGGATTCGTGCGCTCCAATGCATAGGCACCGTCGCGCCACTCGTGCGCATGCTCATAGACATGCCGCCAGCCCCCTTCGACATTTCGCTCGACGGCAGGCGCAAAGGCGTCAGTACGCACAGAATGATTGAGGGTCCATGGCGATCCCTCTGCGCTTTGGGTGACTCGATAGGGAGCACCCTCGATGACGATCGACGTCTGCCCGGCATGCCGGTAAAGCCCCTGCGCATCAGGTTGCGCGTCAATTGGCAAAGCCGTGGTCTGTTTGTAGGCGTCGAGGTTGGGCTTCCACAATTTAGCCGTACCATCAGCGTGAGTGACGGCCTCGAACTCGTCGAAGAATGCCTCCTGCTCCTTCGCGCCCTTACCGATGGCTTTGGCGATGATTTTTCCACCAACGGCAAACGCTGCCAGCTGCGCGACGTTTTCCACCACACTCAACAAATGTGTCAACGCCTCGGCCCGCTCGCCGTGCGTCCAGTCCACCACGCCTTCATACACCTCACTGACGATATCGACGACCGCCGCAGCCAGCATGAGCTGGCCGATCACCGGGACGAAAAAAGCGGCTGCGTTCAACAACACAAGACCACCATCGATCAATGCCTGAAGGTTTTTTTCCCGCTGCTGCTCATCGACGTCTTCAGTCGGCACGGCAAGCATTTGCGCGTCTTTTTGAGTCGTGCTGACAAAAGTACTGAAGAAAAAATCGCCAAGACAGGTGTCGGCAGGAGCGGCAGCGAGCGTGCCCAAGGTCTTGCCCTTGTCAAACCCGGTAAAAAACCCGGTTTTATCGTGGCCATGCAGGTACTGCCCGGCGAAAGACTTTCTGTAGCTTTTGCTTTGCAAATGGAGGGTCAGGTAGACCTTGAAGTCATCCAGCGAGGCGTATTCATACAGGGGTCGTCGGGGTTCGTTCGGCATGTAGACCACACACCGGGCCTTCGGCTCGGTATCGATGGAGACTTTGGTAAATACCAGTGCCCCACAGATGCAAGTGTCGTGAATCATCAAGCCCTGCCATTGCACCGGCCCGCCATCGAACGATGCGCCCCTGGTTTGAGCTGCCGGGAGATCCTGATCGATCACACTCAGCAGCATGGTATAGACCGCGGGAGTGATGTCCTTTTTCAGGGAGGCCATGTGCAGGGCAACCCGCATGTCCAGCACCTTCAGGCGCCGAATGTCCGCAACGCTGGCCCGGTCATCGACAGGTGCATCTTTTGCGGGTTTGGCCGGCAATGCCAGGGCCTGGTCGATATGGCGCTGATAGCGAGCCCCCAGGTCGAGTTCACGACACAGTGCTGCGAATTTTACAGGGGTGATTTCAGCGTCTGATTGGGCTTGTTCATTGATGCGAATTACCGACTCTGCTGGAAAACCGCCGCTCCCCGCTTCCCCGGAAGTAAAGTTTTCCATGGCCGCCTGGAGCAGGCTGCGTGATGTCGTGGTTTTTTGATCCGGGTAACCGAGGACCGGGAGCGCGCCTGTGGACGTGTACAGAGTTTTCGTGATGTCCAGCATGTCCCGCTCGACATCAAAATCGACTGTCCATTTACCCTTGAGGAATTCGGTCAGTTGCTCTTTACAGAACTCGTCCAAGGGCTTGAGTTTCTTGAGCGCCTCCGTGACCTTGCCTTGAGTTTCAAATGACTGCTCGAACGCAGCCTTCAGAGCCTGCACCACGGTAAGGTCCGCAGTCGCCAACCAGGGTGCAATGGACGCTTTCAACACTTGCGCTTTGTCCAGGTCTCCTGTGTGTTCCAACAACGCTTCGAGGCGTTGTGCCGAGGTCAGCGGCTCCGCTGCGGTGGCGGTTTTGGAAGTCGTAGCCAGCATGAGCAATATCCTTATTGCGTGAAGAGACGCTCAGTCTAGGAAGCCCGGCAGGCAATTGATAATTCGAATACCGGGTCGGATCGCAACCCATCCCAGCAGCTACTTCTATGCATCCCAGCAATAGTTACCGCCACGGCCAACGGTGGTTCTGCCGTGCCTGCCATTCGCCCCGCTATTCCTGCTTATAACTTATCGTTCTAAAACTCCCACAACCGAGGCGGGTCAGTTTTTGAGTACCTGCCCTTTTGGCACGGTATCGATTGACCCTCCCCAACGGAAAAACCGGTAAGGAATTTATGTGCGGATTAGCTGGCGAGTTACGTTTTGACAATCAACCTGCAGACCTTGCAGCCATTGAGCGAATCACCCATCACCTGGCACCTCGAGGCCCTGATGCCTGGGGTTTTCATAGCCAGGGGCCGATTGCCCTGGGCCATCGCCGCCTGAAAATCATGGACCTGTCGGACGGCTCGGCGCAGCCGATGATCGACCAGCAACTGGGCCTGTCCCTGGCCTTCAACGGCGCGATCTACAACTTCCCGGAACTGCGCAGCGAACTCGAAAGCCTCGGTTATGCCTTCTATTCCGGGGGCGACACCGAAGTGCTGCTCAAGGGCTACCACGCTTGGGGCGAAGCGCTTTTGCCCAAGCTCAACGGTATGTTTGCCTTCGCTATCTGGGAGCGCGACGCCAAGCGCCTGTTCATCGCCCGGGACCGTCTGGGCGTGAAGCCGCTGTACCTGTCGCGCACCGGCCAGCGCCTGCGCTTTGCCTCGGCGTTGCCAGCTTTGCTCAAGGGCGGAGACATCAACCCGATCCTCGATCCGGTCGCGCTCAATCATTACCTGAACTTCCATGCCGTCGTCCCGGCGCCACGCACGTTGCTGGCCGGCATCGAAAAACTGCCACCGGCGACCTGGATGCGCATTGAAGCGGATGGCCGTACCGAGCAGAAAATCTGGTGGACCCTGCCCTACGGCCCACACGAGGATGAGAAAAACCTGACCCTCGAAGACTGGCGCGACCGCGTACTCGACAGTACCCGCGAGGCGGTGGCAATTCGTCAGCGGGCGGCGGTGGACGTTGGCGTGCTGCTGTCGGGCGGTGTCGATTCGAGCATGCTCGTCGGCCTGTTGCGTGAGGTCGGCGTGGAAAACCTGTCGACCTTCTCCATCGGTTTCCAGGATGCCGGCGGCGAGCGCGGTGACGAGTTCCAGTATTCGGACCTGATCGCCCGGCATTACGGCACCCAACATCACCAATTGCGCATCGACGAAAAAGAGATCATCGAGCAACTGCCCGCCGCCTTCCGCGCCATGAACGAGCCGATGGTCAGTCATGACTGCATCGCTTTCTATCTGTTGTCCCGCGAAGTGGCCAAGCATTGCAAAGTGGTGCAAAGCGGCCAGGGCGCGGACGAGCTCTTCGCCGGTTATCACTGGTACCCGCAGGTCGATGGCGCCAGCGACCCGTACGCTGCCTATCGCGACGCGTTCTTCGACCGCAGCTACGACGACTACGCTGCCACCGTTCAGCCGAAATGGCTGACCGCGAATGACGCCGCCGGCGACTTCGTGAAGGAACATTTCGCACAGCCCGGTGCCGATGCGGCGGTGGACAAGGCCCTGCGCCTGGACAGCACGGTGATGCTGGTGGACGACCCGGTCAAGCGCGTCGACAACATGACCATGGCCTGGGGCCTGGAAGCGCGCACGCCGTTTCTCGACTATCGCCTGGTGGAATTGTCAGCCCGGGTGCCGGGCAAATTCAAACTACCGGACGGCGGCAAGCAAGTGCTCAAGGAAGCGGCGCGCCTGGTGATTCCGAGCGAAGTCATCGACCGCAAGAAAGGCTACTTCCCGGTGCCGGGCCTCAAGCATTTGCAGGGCGACACGCTGAACTGGGTGCGTGAATTGCTTCTGGATCCGAGCCAGGATCGTGGCCTGTTCAACCCGGCGATGCTCGACCGTTTGCTGACCGATCCACAAGGCCAGTTAACCCCGTTGCGCGGCTCCAAGCTGTGGCAACTGGCGGCGCTGAACCTGTGGCTCAGTGAACAAGGAATCTGATCGATGAAACCTCAAGCCACGGCGTACAGCCAACGCCTGTTGCGGGGTCAGGCGCCCTCTTACGAACGCTTGCAGGCGCGCCTGGCCGAAGACGGCAGCGAACTCGGTACCGCGCCGATTGCCGTGCATTGCGGCTGGGGACGACTGTTGATCGGCCATACGTTCCCCGACCCGGTGAGCCTCGCCCAGGCGTTGCTCAACGAGCAACCGGGTGAGCGCGACATCGCCCTGTATGTTGCCGCGCCCCAGCAAGTGCTGGGGCTGGAACCGGCCCAGCTGTTTCTCGACCCCTCTGACACCCTGCGGTTGTGGTTCAGCGATTACCGCCAGGCAACCCGGGTGTTTCGCGGTTTTCGCATTCGCCGTGCGCAAGGCGATGCCGACTGGCAGGCGATCAATCAGTTGTATCAGGCGCGCGGCATGTTGGCGATCGACGCCCGTTTGCTGACCCCGCGTCACCTGGGCGGCCCGGTGTACTGGCTGGCCGAGGACGAGGACAGCGGCGCGGTGATCGGCAGCGTCATGGGCCTCAATCATCAAAAGGCCTTCAACGATCCGGAACACGGCAGCAGCCTGTGGTGCCTGGCGGTCGATCCGCACTGTTCGCGGCCCGGCGTCGGTGAAGTGCTGGTGCGGCATTTGATCGAACACTTCATGAGCCGTGGGCTGAGCTACCTGGACTTGTCCGTGCTGCACGACAATCGCCAGGCGAAGAACCTTTACGCCAAGCTCGGTTTTCGCAATCTCTCGACCTTCGCCATCAAGCGCAAGAACGGCATCAACCAGTCGTTGTTTCTCGGCCCAGGCCCTGAAGCGGCGTTCAATCCGTACGCGCGGATCATCGTCGAGGAAGCCCATCGCCGCGGCATTGATGTGCAGGTCGATGATGCCGAGGCCGGGATGTTTACCCTCAGCCACGGCGGTCGGCGGGTACGTTGCCGCGAGTCGCTGACTGACCTGACCAGCGCTATCAGCATGAGCCTGTGCCAGGACAAAAGCCTGACCCATAAAGTGCTCACGGCTGCCGGCCTGAACCTGCCCGCGCAGCAACTGGCGGGTAATGCCGATGACAACCTGGCGTTTCTCGACGAACACCAGCGGGTGGTGGTCAAGCCGTTGGACGGTGAACAGGGGCAAGGGGTGGCGGTGGATCTACAGACCATCGAAGAGCTCCAGAACGCCATCGAAGCCGCCCGCCAATTCGACAATCGCGTGCTGCTGGAAAGCTTCCACGAAGGCCTCGACCTGCGGATCCTCGTGATCGGCTTTGAAGTGGTCGCCGCGGCGATTCGTCGGCCCGCCGAGGTGGTGGGAGATGGCCAGCACTCCATCGGTGCGCTGATCGAAGCCCAGAGCCGACGGCGCCAGGCGGCTACAGGCGGCGAAAGCAAGATCCCGCTGGACTCTGAGACCGAACGAACCGTGCAGGCAGCCGGTTACGACTACGCCAGCATACTGCCGGCTGGCGAGCACCTGTTCGTGCGGCGTACGGCAAATCTTCATACCGGCGGGATTCTCGAGGACGTCACCGCGATCCTCCATCCCACACTGGTGGATGCTGCGGTGCGCGCGGCTCGGGCGCTGGATATTCCCGTGGTCGGCCTCGACCTGATGGTGTCTGCCGCCGATCAACCGCAGTACGTGTTTATCGAAGCCAACGAGCGCGCAGGACTGGCTAATCATGAACCGCAACCGACGGCCGAGCGGTTTGTCGATCTGTTGTTTCCGCACAGTCAGCCGGCCGTGTAGCGCCCGATCGTTCCCACGCGCAGCAAAGGAATCCAGCCCGGGACGCTCCGCGTCCCTCAAGAGCCGAACGCAGAGCGTCCGTTGATTCATTCCCACGCAGAGCGTGGGAACGATCCCCAACAGCACCCAATTCATCAGGAGTTTCCATGACCCGCCAATACCCGGAACCGGACCTGACCTACCTGCAAAAAGTCCTGCTGGAAATGCTCGCCATTCCCAGCCCCACCGGCTTCACCGACACCATCGTGCGTTACGTCGCCGAACGGCTCGAAGAGCTGGGCATTCCCTTCGAGATGACCCGTCGCGGCACCATCCGCGCCACCCTCAAGGGCAAGAAAAACAGCCCGGACCGTGCCGTTTCCGCGCACCTGGACACCATTGGCGCCGCCGTGCGCGCCATCAAGGACAACGGCCGCCTGACGCTGGCCCCCGTGGGTTGCTGGTCCAGCCGTTTCGCCGAGGGCAGCCGCGTCAGCCTGTTTACCGACGCCGGCGTGATCCGTGGCAGTGTGCTGCCCTTGATGGCCTCCGGGCACGCGTTCAATACCGCGGTTGATGAAATGCCGATCAGCTGGGATCACATCGAACTGCGCCTGGACGCCTATTGCGCCACCCGCGCCGATTGCGATTCCCTGGGCATCAGCGTCGGTGATTTCGTCGCCTTCGACCCGTTGCCGGAATTCACCGAGAGTGGCCACATCAGCGCCCGTCACCTGGACGACAAGGCTGGCGTCGCCGCATTGCTGGCAGCGTTGAAAGCCATCGTCGACAGCGGCGAAGAGCTGGCGATCGATTGCCATCCGCTGTTCACCATCACCGAGGAAACCGGCAGTGGCGCCGCGGCGGCGTTGCCCTGGGACGTCAGTGAATTCGTCGGCATCGACATCGCGCCCGTCGCGCCCGGCCAGCACTCCAGCGAACACGCGGTGAGCATTGCGATGCAGGATTCCGGCGGGCCGTACGACTATCACTTGTCGCGGCACCTGCTGCGCCTGGCCAGTGACAACGAGTTGCCGGTACGCCGCGACCTGTTCCGCTACTACTTCAGCGACGCTCACTCGGCGGTTACCGCCGGCCATGACATCCGCACCGCCCTGCTCGCCTTCGGCTGCGACGCCACCCACGGCTACGAACGCACCCACATCGACAGTCTCGCCGCCCTCAGCCGCCTGCTCGGCGCCTACATCCTCAGCCCGCCGGTGTTCGCCAGCGACGCGCAGCCGGCCACGGGCTCGCTGGACCGGTTCAGTCACCAGATCGAACACGAGACGCAGATGGAGAGCGATACGCGAGTGCCGTCGGTGGATAGCCTGGTGGGGCAACGCAACGACAGGTAAGGGAATGCGATCATGTAGGAGCTGCCGCAGGCTGCGATCTTTTGATCTTAAAAAGCAAGATCAAAAGATCGCAGCCTGCGGCAGCTCCTACTGGTGATGTGTTCATAACCGCCGTAGCATCGCGCCATTGTTTAGCCGAGGTGCCTATGCTGATTCCCCACGACCAACTTGAAGTCGATACCCTGACCCGCCTGATCGAAGACTTCGTGACCCGCGACGGTACCGACAATGGCGATGACACGCCGCTGGAGACCCGCGTATTGCGTGTTCGCCAGGCCTTGATCAAGGGCCAGGCCCTGATTGTCTTCGATCCGGAGAGCGAGCAATGCCAGTTGATGCTCAAGCACGACGTGCCCAAGCATCTATTCGACTGATTTCTTGTTGCGCGCCAGCTTGCGCTGGATTCGCTCGTAGATCTCGCTGCGGTGCACGTTGACATGGTTCGGGGCTTCGATGCCGAAGCGCACGTTACCGCCATTGACGGCAATGATGCGCACCGAAATGGTGTCGCCGATGGAAATCAATTCGCCGACTACACGACTCAGTACAAGCATGGCTTTGGTCCTTCAGGGTTACCGGGCCTTGAAGATGCCCGGTGCACGACGGGCCTACAAGACAGCCAGGGTAATCCAGACCGAACCTACAACCACTGGGTTGCCTTGCTGAAGGAAATGCCTGACACGCACCTCAATCGAGGGCCGATTCGTCAGGAAGCCGAGAAGCGTGGGCCGAACAGGATAACGCTGGCCCCGATCACGCACAGCGCCACGCCGAGCCAGTCGGAGCCTAGTGGACGAATCCGCTCGACCACCGCCAGCCAGCCAATCGAAGCAATAATGTAGATACCGCCATAAGCGGCATAGGCACGGCCTGCGTAAGTCGCCTCTATGCGCGTGAGCAACAATGCGAACAACGTCAGGCTGAGTAACGCCGGCACAACCCACCAGACGCTTTTGCCCTGGCGCAACCACATCCAGAAGGCGAAGCAGCCGGCGATTTCGAACAACGCGGCGAGGAAAAACCACAGGTAATTGAGCATGCGAACGTCTCGCGAGGATGGCCGATGGCGGCCACCCTAGCGAGGCTGTTCCGTACGGGCAAGTTCAGCTTGCCGATTGCCTGGCCTTGGCGCGCATCTTGTCGGCCATCAGGGTCATTTCGTTGTAGAGCAGTTGCGGGTTCTTCTGCTTCAACGCCCAGGCCTGGCGGCCCTGTTCGTGGGGCAGGATCATGAACTCACCGGCGGCGACCTGTTGGTAGATATAGTCGGCGATATCGGCGGCACTGATGGGCGAGCTTTCCAGCAACTTGCCAACCTGGGCTTTCATGGCCGGCGTCGGGCCGCGGAAGGAGTCCAGCAGATTGGTCTGGAAAAACGACGGGCAAACCACGTGCACGCCGACTTCCTGATGCGCGAGTTCGATCAGCAGGCTTTCGGACAACGCCACTACGCCGGCCTTGGCCACGTTGTAGTTGCTCATGGCCGGGCCTTGCATCAATGCCGCCATCGACGCGATGTTGATGATCTTGCCCTTGCTCTTTTCCAGCAACGGCAGGAAGGCCTTGCAGCCCTTGACCACGCCCATGAGGTTGATTGCGATCTGCCAGTCCCAGTCTTCCAGGGACAGTTCACTGAAGAACCCGCCCGAGGCCACGCCCGCGTTATTGACGATGACGTCGATACCACCAAACTTCGACTCGCAGGCCTGGGCAAACGCGGTCAGCTGACTGTAATCACGCACATCGCAACGCTGGATAAAACCGTCGCCACCGGCTTCGCGCACCTGTTTCAGGGTTTCCTGCAGGCCTGGTTCGCTGACGTCCGACAAGGCCAGCTGCCAGCCTTCGCGCGCCCAGCGCAGCGCGATTTCGCGACCCAGGCCGGAGCCCGCACCAGTGATCATCATGCGATTTTGCATAGCAAACAGCCTTGTTGTTCCGGGGAAGATGCGTCGAGTGTAGCGAAGGATATTGGTCGTCCCACGCTCTATCAGATTGCTGAATGCCCCGAGCAAACCGCAGGCGCGGCTCAACCAACTAACGCAACATCAGACGGAATAGGCAATAGTTCTAAAAACAGCAAAAAAACATGGAATTTTTTGCCCTGAGTAGCGGTCGGATTTTTTAAGCAGCTCGAATAAATGACATTCCCGCTGACTGATAACGGCTAGGTCATTCCTGAATACTTAAAGCAAGGAAACAGACATGGGCACAATTCTTCTGATCATTCTGATCCTGTTACTGATCGGTGGTCTACCGGTCTTCCCGCACTCCAGAAGTTGGGGTTATGGCCCGTCCGGTATCATCGGCGTGGTGTTGGTGGTGATACTGATCCTGTTGTTGCTCGGCAAGATATGAAGTTCTGACCGGTAAAAAAAAGAGGCTCTAAAAGAGCCTCTTTTTTATTGCATCGCTATCTGCTCGGTGTTGCCAGTTTAATCCGGCTTGCCGTCGACCACACCGGCGGTGTTGTCGATCAGACTCTTGGTCGCCGTTTGCAGGAACGCTTCGAGCTTGGTTTTAAGCTCAGCGGTACGCGGTGCATCAGGAACGACCACGGCACGAGGCGTAGCGCCCAGTTCGTACTGGTACATCTTCGGCGCCATGTCCTTGTCCTTCGGCAGAACCAGGATCTGGTCCGCGGTGATGATCGCGGTGGTCTGCTCGCTGCCCGACGGTTTGATCACACCGAAACCGGTGTCGCCTTCCGGCAGGTTGAGCAAGTCACGGCCCCAGCACTGATGACGCACTTCGCCACCGATCCGGCCCATGATGGTCGGTACGATGTCGACTTGAGTGCCAACGGTGTGGTCGAGCGTGCCGAACTTTTCCTGGATGCCTGGTGCGATCATCAGCATCGGCACGTTGAA
Source organism: Pseudomonas sp. GM78 (assembly GCF_000282475.1). GTDB lineage: Bacteria > Pseudomonadota > Gammaproteobacteria > Pseudomonadales > Pseudomonadaceae > Aquipseudomonas. The sequence goes on along the minus strand of NZ_AKJF01000108.1, from coordinate 7,513 downwards.
ACGACCCAAGTCCATTTCGGTGATCTGGCGCTCGTTGCCGAAACCGTGGTCGCCGACGATGACAAACAGGGTTTCCTTGAAGTAAGGCTCATTGCGCGCCTTCTCGAAGAACTGGCCCAGCGCCCAATCCGAGTAGCGCATGGCGGTCAAATGTTCGTTCAGGCTGCCACGATCGGTTACGCGTTCGACCGGCAAGGGGGTCGGCAACGCATAGGGGGTGTGGTTGGACAAGGTTTGCAGCAAGGCATAGAAAGGTTTCTTGTCCTTGCCATCGCGGGCCTTGAGCTCCACCAGGCCACGGTCGAACATGTCCTGGTCGGACACACCCCAGGTCGGGTCGGAGAACACCGGGTTAACGAAGTCGTTACGCCCGATGAAGTTGGTCATGCCCTGGTTGCTGAAGAAACCCGACTGGTTGTCCCAGGCGAAATCGCCGTTGTAGACATACACATCGTCGTAGTCACGGGCGCTGAGCAACTGCGGCAGGCCGGACAGTTTGTGGCTGCCTTCCGGGGTCTGCATCAGGTATTCGAAACCCGGCAGGTTCGGGAAGCAGGCCATGGTGGCGAACATGCCCTGGTGGGTGTGGGTACCGTTGGAGAAGAAGTGGTCGAACAGCAGGCCTTCCTTCGACAGTTTGTCGAGGTACGGCGTGATGTTGCCCGGTGCGCCCAGTGCACCCACCGAGTGACCGGCCATGCTTTCCATCAGGATCACGACGACGTTCTTGATCGGCAAGGTCTTGTCGGCCGGCGGCATGTAGTCACGACGCACGGCGGCGGTCTCGGCATCCACCAGTTTTTCGTCCTTCATCACCAGCAGGTCGCGCACGGTCTGCTGCGCCATCGGTTGAGGCAACGTGGCTTTCCAGATGTTGTCGCGATCTTCGGACATCCGGCTCTTCGCCGCAGCCACCAGGGACAGGGTACCGTTGAGGCCCAGTTGGTTGGCGAAGTTGGAATCGGTGGTGTAGACATCACCCCAGCGCATGGGCGGGCCTTGACGCAAGGTACCGCGGGCCGCGACCACGCAGATCAGCAGGCACACCACGAACACCATCGCGCGCGAGTACCAGGGGGCAACTTGCCGGGTACTGATACTGCCGCCGCTGAAAGGGCCACGAGGACGCGTGGCACGGTCGGCACCCTTGAACGCGAGGCTCAGGATCCAGGTACCCAGGGCCCAGGCCAGCAGGTAGCGAACTACCGGAAAACCGTACCAGAGCATGCTCATCACGGTTTTCGGGTCTTCCTTCACATACTGGAAGACCAACCCGTTGAGGCGCTGGTGGAACTCACGGTAGAAGTCCATCTCCATCAGGCCCAGGAACAGCGCGATGCTGGAGGTGACTGTCAGCCAGAAGCGGAAGATCCCCCGCGCCGCCATGGCCCGGGCACTGAACAGCGCCAGCACCAACGGAACGCTCAGGTAGACCACCAGGCGGAGGTCGAAACGCAAGCCGTTGGCGAATGCTTCGAAAAAGGTCGCGGCCGGTGTGTCGAGGATCATTTCGCGGTTGTAGACCAGCAGCGCGAGGCGCAGCACGGAAAACATCACCATCATGACCAGAGCGCACAACAGTGTGTAGGCCAGATGCGATTTGACGGTCGGTTGCAGCAAGCGACTCGATGCTCGCTTCTGACTCAGGGCGTCCGGGATTGCCATGTCGTTTTTAGGACCCATTGGAAGTTTAAGTTTCGAAAATACAGCTGCGCCCTGCCCTCTGTTGGCCAGTACTCGGCCCCGGGGTTCGCGCGGTGCGCAAATGTTGCACGATCAATCGCGGCATTGCCATTGATTACTGTTCGTCGATGGCCGCGCGGGGGGGAATTGTCTTGGAGGCTTTGTGAAAATTTTGTGCAACGAATATTCGGAAACACAATAAAGGTTTGTGTAGGAGCGATGCTTGCTCGCGATGGAGGGCCAACGTTAACGCGGGGTAACTGGCACCCTGCGGCGCTCTCAGGTTTTTCGCGAGCAGGCTCGCTCCTACAACCCGCTTTTATTTCTCGGCCAGAGCCTTCAGATTTTTCAGGGTATTGAACGGCGCATCCACCACAAACTTGTTGGCCACCATCGATGGCACGCTACCACCGGGCTCGGTATGCACCTGGTAGGTCACTTCAACCTGATCGCCCTTGGGGACGAACTTCCAGAAACCATCGACCTTGGCGACCCGCACAAAGCCCTTTTCTTCAGGAAGGTATTTCGGCACGCCCTCGAGCTTGCGCGTCAGGCTGCCGTCGGCGCCTGTGATCGTTGTGATGTGCAACACCGAATCACGCGGCGTGACCGGCCATGGCGTATTGAACTGGGTGTAGGTCCAGCTCTGATCGCCTTCGTGCTTGAGCAGCTTCTGGGTCTTGCACTCGTGAATCCAGGCGCAGGCACCGACCACGTCGTCCTGCAGCGCCCGCAGTTTGGCCACGGTGGTCTTCATCAGGGTAACGCCCTGATAGGCCTTGTAGTCGGAGCCGGCCACTTCACTCAGGGAGATCTTGATGCCGTCTTCATTCTTGGCGACTTTCCAGTCTTCGGCCTGGACGACCGAAGTGGCCAGTACAGCCGTCAAACCACACAACACAGCGATACGATGCAGCGAACCCATAATCTTATTCCTTATTGTTGAAGTTCCGTTCGTCGAACACATCACGCCGCGGTCATCTGCTCCCACCAGCCAATCAAGCGGATAGCCTCTACGCTGCTGTTGCCACACACCTCGATGTCGGCCTCGAAGGCCGAACACACCGCCGGGCGCTCGGGTTTACCGAAAATGTTGCACAGGTTTTCGGCAGACAGTTGCAGGCAACGTTCCCCGGCGGCTTTGCCATGGGGCATACCGGGAATCGGTGAACTGATGGAAGGGGCAATGCAGCAGGCGCCACAGCCCTCACGGCATTTCATGACGAAAAGCTCCTCGCGACGTGCAATGTGTTAAAGGACGGGGCACAGAGTAACCGCTAAAACAGTTGTTTTAAATTACCCTGGACTGGGTATTTGCCTGTAAACGGGTGTGACCGGCCAGTCTCCGACCAAGCGTCTGACGGGCAGGTCAGCCAAAGACGGGATTTACCGCTTGAACTCGAATTCCAGCGCTGCGCCTTCGACTTCACGGCGCTCTTCGTTACGCATTTGCAACTGCATTTCGTTGTTGATCAGCCTGCCGTTGAGCTGGAATTGGCTGCTTTTGTCACCGAACATTTGCGGCAATACCGGTTCACGCTTGGGCAATGGAACGGTACCGACCGGTTTCAGTTCTTCGACCATGTCCTTGGGCAGGCTCAAATCCAGGTCGGCTGAAGGCACCGGGGTTTTCACCACTTCGCTGGCCGGTTTGGACTTGGAGGCAATCGGTGGGCGCTTTTTTACCGCGGCGGGCTTTTTGACCGGTGCGGTTTTTTTCGGAGTTGCCTTGGCAGCGCTCACGGCGGGTTTTTCCGGCACGGATTCGGCCTTCACGGACGCCGGCTGAACACTCACTAACAGGCAGATCAACAGCCAGACGGCAGGAGAAATCGGCTTCATGTACCCAACGACGCAAACGGCGAAAACGACAGAGGTGCCTATGCTCGCCTGTTGCACGCCCCGTGACAAGCACGGACAGAGGCCGCCCGGTCAGAAGCCGCCGGCCATCTCCTGGCAGAGCTGGGTGGCAAGCATGCCCAGGGTCATCAACGCACGTTCGGCTTCGCGGTTCCACGGAATGCCGCAATTGAGCCGGATGCAGTGGTTGAACTGCTCGGTGTTACTGAAAATCAGCCCCGGCGCGATACTGATGCCCTGCTGCAACGCCCGCACATGCAGTTCCTGAGTATTGACCCGCCCCGGCAAGCTCACCCACAAAATGAAACCGCCGGTAGGCCGGGTCATCTGCGTGCCTTCGGGGAAATACTGCTGCACCGCCAGCTGGAAGGCGCTGAGGTTCTTGCGGTACTCCTGGCGGATGTAACGCAAGTGACGGTCGTAACCACCGTTTTCCAGATAGGCGGCAATGCCCATCTGCGTGACGCTGCAGGCCGAATGGGTACTGAAGGTCTGCAAGCGCTGGATCTCCTGCTGGTACTTGCCGGCAATCATCCAGCCGATCCGCACCCCCGGCGACAGGGTCTTGGAGAAGCTCGAGCAATAGATCACCCGGTCCAGCCGGTCATAGGCCTTGAGCGATTTGGTACGGCCCTGCTCGAACATCAGCTCGCCGTAGATATCGTCTTCGACGACCTGGATGTCGAAGTCCGACGCCAGGCGCAGCAGTTGCTTCTGCCGCTCCTCAGGCATGGTACCGCCTAACGGATTGCTCAGACGAGTGGTCAGCACCAGCGCCTTGATCGACCACTGGTTGGCCGCCAATTGCAGGGCTTCGAGGCTCATGCCGGTGGACGGGTCGCTGGGGATTTCGATGACCTTGAGACCCAAAAGATCGGCCAGCTGCAACAACCCGTAGTAAGTCGGCGACTCGGCCGCGATCAGGTCACCAGGCCGGGTCAGCACCCGCAGTGACATCTGCAGGGCATCGACGCAGCCGTGGGTGATCACCACTTCCGAAGGGTCGACCACCACGCCGGCATCGCGCATGCGGATCGCCACTTGTCGGCGCAAGGGTTCGAAACCGGGGCTGAACATGTAGCTGAACGCCCGCGGGCTATGGAACCGGGTGACTTTGGCCAATTGCTGATGCAGGGCCCGCACGGGCAAATAGTCGACGCTGGGCACCGCGGCGCCCAGTGGAAATACGCCTTCGCGACGGGACTCGACCAACACCTGCTGAATGATGCTGCTGCGGGTGACCAGGCCTGGTCGTTCGACCCGGGCAATGTCCGGTGTCGGCGCGGTCAGCGCCGGGGTCTGGTGCACGTAGTAACCAGACTGCGGCCGCGCGCGGATCAGCCCCTGATCTTCAAGATTGGCATACGCCTGCAGCACCGTGGCATGGCTGACATTGAGCTGCGAACTCATCTTGCGCACCGAAGGCACGCGCTCTCCCGGTTGATAGACACCACGGCGGATGTCTTCGGCCAGTTGCTGAGCAATACGTTGGTAGAGCAAGAGGTTGGTCATGACGCAGCACTCGATTTCACGGGCATTTTATTCTTGTGTGAAACAATACCGGAACAGTTTAGAAGTGTACGGGGACAGTTGCCACAATAGTCGACAGTACAGTGCAGTGTCAGCAAAAACTGTACTGTTTTGTGCGGTAATCGGCAGGCGAAAAAAAACCCGGCGCTGTCTGGCAGGCCGGGCTTTCCAGAGACGCTACCCTTTAGCGGGCAGCGCCGAGCTGGCCTTTTTCGTCGGAAAACACAATTTCCACCCGACGGTTCTGCGCCCGGCCCCGTTCGGAGGCGTTCGCGTCAACCGGATACTCGTCGCCATAGCCTTCAACCCGGATGCGCTTGTCGTCGATGCCCAGGTCCATCAGCACATCCGCCACCGATTGCGCCCGGTCGCGGGACAGCTTGAGGTTTTCCTGCTTGCCGCCGGTACTGTCGGCGTAGCCTTCGATGCGCACCACGCGCTTGGGGTTAAGCTGCAGGAACTGCACAATCTTCAACACCACGCGGTTGGCCGAGTTTTTCAGCTCTGCCTCGCCGGTGTCGAACAGCACATCGCCCAGGGTCATCACCAGGCCACGGTCGGTCTGGGTGGTGGCCAGGGCAAGGATCTGCTCTTCCAGCCATTTGCCCTGCTGCTGCACGCTGAGCAACTTGGATTCGCGCAGGGCCAGTTGCAGACGCTGTCGTTCCAGCTCCAGCTTGGCGGCGCGCTCTTCGTTGAGCACCAGATTGGTGTGCTCCCTGGCGATTTCGCTGTAGCGCTGGCTCAGGTAAGCGTAATGCACTACATCCGAGCCGCTGCCCCAATAGGTGGACAAACGGTCGGCGCGGGCCAGGGACTCACCGGCGCGAATCACATCCTTGGGGGCGATGCGCAGCACGTTGGAGTCTTCCTTGACCTTCTGGAAGTCGGCGCCCGCCTGTTGCAGCGCCGCCTCGCCTTGCTGGCCGGCGCAGCCGACAAGGCTGACAGTACCCGCCAGGATCAAAGCGCCGAGAACGTTTGACTTGAGGCTCATTGGGCGGCTCCCAACTGCTTTTGCAGGCGGGCGATGCGGGTGTTGAGCACGTTCAGCTGTTCTTCACTCTTGAGGGTCAGGACCCGGGCTTCGGCCAGGCGCGCGTCCAGCTCGGCCTGCTCGGCGCGCATCCGCGCATTCCGGAAAGACTGGTCAGCCATGCTGCCCTTGGCCCGGTTGTACTTGTCTTCGGCCAGTTTCATTTCCGGCACTTCGTCGGCAGTGGCACCCACGGCCCTGGCCTGCTCGACGGCCTGTGCGGTCAGGCGCATTTGTTCATTCGGCGCCGGATCGGCTGCACAACCCGCCAGAGCCAGAACGGCCAGGGCAGCGAAAAGAGGTCGAATACTCACTAAGAATCCCTACTGTTTTGGGGTACTGACAGGTTGTTTCTGCTGCGCGTTCCAACGCTCGATATTGCGTTGCAGCACGGCCTCCGTCAGTCCGGACGCGGGCAATTCTGTCATCTTTTTGGCCAACTGTCCGCGCAACCACGGATCGTTGCAGGCCGAGTTGTGGGAAACCGCCAGAAACAGACCCGGTTTGTCGACCGGTTGCGCGCGGGCCACCAGGTCATTGGCCATGCCCAGTGTCTGCGCCATCGCCATGCCGGAGTAACGCCCTGCCAGGACAAACTCCACCTCGCCCAAGAGCAGTTTCTGAAAGGCCTGGGTCAGGTTTGGCGTACGGATGAGGGTCAATTGCTGCTCGGCGAAAGTGGCGAATTGCGCGGTTAATCGCGACTTTTCCGACAACGCCCCGGGATGACCGTGCAGGTCCGCGACTGCGTTGTAGACCAGCGATGAATCCTTGCGGGTCCACACCAGGTAATCGTTTTCCAGCAACGCTGGATGAATGTAGTCCAGGGATTCCAGCTCGCTGACCGTCAACGGGGCATCGGCCAGCATGTCCATGCGCCCGCTGCGTACTTCCTCCAGCGCCTGGGCGCGTTTGCCGGCGTAGAGCAGCTGGACCTTGATGCCCAACTGCCCCGCTACCTGCTGCAACAAATCGGCACTGGCGCCGATCAGGTGCTTGGGATCTTGCGGGTCTTGCCACAGGTACGGTGGCGCATCCGGGCTGCCGGTGACCACCAGGCGTTCGCACTTGCCGGCGGCGATCGACAGTGCTGGCAATAGCGCCAGACCCAGAAAACTCCACACGAGACGCAGATCCATAGCAGCACACTCCCGTTGAGACCGTTTATATCCCTGTAGGAGCGAGCATGCTCGCGATGGTCTCAAATGCACCGCGTGCATCCAAGTTCCCCGCGTCATCGTTGACGTCCATCGCGAGCAGGCTCGCTCCTACAGGGGGAAAGGCAAAAAAAAGCCCGACCAGAAGGTCGGGCTCTTTATAAGTGAAGCCGCCGGATTAGACCAGCTTCTCCAGCTCAGGGATGGCTTCGAACAGGTCCGCCACCAGGCCGTAATCGGCCACCTG
>NZ_AKJF01000107.1 GCF_000282475.1 Pseudomonas sp. GM78 | reverse complement strand
CGCTTCATGACTCAGCGTCGCGGTGTAAACGATGACCCCGCCTTCAGTGATCGCGGTGTCGGTCGTCGACAGAGTAACCGTCGTGGCGTCTACCGAGTCGCTGATAGTGGTGACAGCCGGGGTGGTGCTGGGCACCAGGTTTTCAAAATTGCCGCCGGTCGTGCCGGTGATGGTGGTAGTGACAGTGCTGCCATTTACATAAACATCATTAACCGGCGTGTCGACGACGACGGTGCCGCTGGTCTTGCCCGCTTCGATGGTAATGACCGAGCCATTGCTCAAGGTCACGGTCACCGGCGTGCCAGCTGGATTGCTCAAGGTGGCGGTATAGGTGATCGAACCGCCTTCAACCACGCTGCCGGTCGCGGTGAGCGTCAGGCCAGTGGTATCTGGCGAATCGGTGATGCTGGTAACGGCTGGCGTGGTGCTGGGCACCAGGTTTTCAAAATTGCCGCCGGTCGCGCTGGTGATGGTGGTAGTGACAGTACTGCCATTCACGTAAACATCATTGGCTTGGGTATCAACGACCACGGTACCGGTAGTCTTGCCGGCTTCGATGGTGATGACCGATCCATTGCTCAAGGTCACGGTCACCGGCGTGCCCGCCGGGTTGGTCAAGGTGGCGGTATAGGTGATCGAACCACCTTCGCCCACAGCACCAGCCGCGGTGAGCGAAACCCCAGTGGTATCTGGCGAATCGGTGATGCTGGTAACGGCTGG
>NZ_AKJF01000106.1 GCF_000282475.1 Pseudomonas sp. GM78 | reverse complement strand
CCATCAACACCAAGGCTGAAGATCCGCGCGCGGCATTCCCTTGCGCACCGGGGGAGACGCTGTACGTCAACGACGCCAGCCCCGGCCTCAAGACCTGCAACAACGGCTCCATCAAGATCCGTGGCGACTGGCGCGAAACCATGAGCACCCACTGGTTCCACGACCACATGCTCGATTTCACCGCACAGAACGTCTACAAGGGCAACGCGGTGATGATGAACTACTACAGCGCCCTGGACCGTGGCAACGAAGCGCTGCAAGACGGCGTCAACCTGCGCCTGCCCAGCGGTTCGGCGCTGCCTTGGGGCAACCGCGACTATGACGTCAACCTGATGGTGGCCGACAAGGCCTGGGATAAGAACGGCCAACTGTGGTTCAACCCGTTCAATACCGATGGCTTCCTCGGCGATCAGATCCTGGTCAACTGGCAGTACCAGCCGCGCCTGAAAGTGCGTGCGCGCAGCTATCGTTTCCGCATTCTCAACGGCTCGGTGTCGCGCTACTTCCGTTTCGCCCTGGTGCGTGAAATTGCTGGCACCGGTGGCGAATTCCCGGGGCCTGCAGGTTCCGGCCTGTCTTATACCCGCGTGCCGTTCCACCTGATCGCCAATGACGGCAACCTCATGGAACACGCCGTGCCATTCGACGGCAGCATGGACCTCGATGGCGACGGCGATACACAGGACCACAACGCGATCCTGCCGACCCAGGGCATCGCCGAGCGTTTCGATATCATCGTCAACTTCGCGAAAAACGGGATCAAGACCGGCGACAAGCTGTACTTCGTCAACCTGATGGAGCACCAGAACGGCAAGGGTCCGGAGAACGTACCGCTGAGCCTGGCCGATGTGCTGTCCGGCAAGTACAAGGCGGTGCTCAAGCTGGGCAGCAAAGGGCTGGAATGGGACATGGGCGACCCGGTGGTGGGCAAGTTCATGCAAATGGTCGTGCAGCCTTATTCCGGCCAGGACGTGAGCATGAACCCGGCCGAGTATGAACCCGCCAAACAGGGCAAACCGGCGGGCAAGAAAATGATCCCGCTGACCCTCGATCGCGATAACCCCACGGACATTGCCAAGCTCAACGTGGCACGGCATCGCGAGTTCATTTTCGGCCGTTCCGACGGCACCGACGAAGAACCCTGGACCATCAAGACTGACGGCGGCTTCGGCTACAGCATGGACCCGCGCCGGCTCGCCGCCGCCCCGCAACTGGCCAACGGCCCGACCGATGGCGGCTACAGCGGCGACGGCACCCTGGAAGTATGGAAAATCAGGAACGGCGGCAACGGCTGGAACCACCCGGTGCACGTACATTTCGAAGAAGGCATTGTTCTCAACCGCGACGGCAAGGCGCCACCGGAATGGGAAAAGTGGGCGCGCAAGGACGTGTATCGCATTGGTGAAGGCATCGACAGTTCGACGGACGTGGAAATAGCCATCCGCTTCCGCGAATTCGCCGGGACCTACATGGAGCACTGCCACAACACCCAGCACGAGGACACCTCGATGTTGCTGCGCTGGGATATCGAGAAGCCTGGCCAGTTCCAGTTGATGCCAACGCCCCTGCCCGGCTGGGACGGCGTCACCTACGTGAACTCTGCGGCGCTGCCGACCTTCCGCACCGGCGCCAGAGATGACGACAACGAAGGCCAGAACCAGAAACCGATCGCCAAGGCCGACAGCGCCGTGAGCAACAACGGCCAGGCGCTGATGATACAAGTCCTGGCCAACGACACCGACCCTGACGGTAATGTGCCGCTTAAAGTGGTGGGTCTTGCGCAACCGGACTCCGGCAAGGGCTCGGTCAGCACTGACGGCTTGCGCGTGGTCTACACACCACCGGCCACAATCGCCGCGCCGTTCACCGCGACCTTTACCTATCAAGCCAAGGATACCAAGGGTGCGGAGTCGGCTCAGGCGACGGTGACGGTGGCGGTCTCGAAACCGGCAACACGCTGACGGATGTCAGCAACGACCACCGTCGCCGGCGCGAGCGCGACGGTGGTCATCCACTCAGCTTTCGGGAAGGCGGTGGCGGTGCCGATACACGTCCAGGCGCACAGGCCGATGTATCACTTGAGGCGACACGGGCCCTTATCGCCTCAAGTGTGGTCGTCGGTGAACCTGCCACCGACCGTATGCTCAACGATGGGCAGCCGTCAGCCCCCAATCAAACACCACGAATGGCTCATCGATGCTGCGGTCTAGCAGCGCTCGATAAACCCTTTGCGGATCGTCCGGGGTTTGCGTGCATAGCATGCCTTCCACCGGAATCCGGTCCTGCGCAAGCCAGCTCATTGCCTTGCGAAACCCCTTCATGATGCTTTGCGAACTGTTGTTGTAACCTTCCAGTAGTTGCTCCCATTCAAAGGGTCGGGACACCAGCGGAAATGCCCATTCCCAACCACTGCGCAACTCTACGAAACCGTTGAACACGGCATTGAGCAGCTCGTGGGCCGACAGTTCCGATTGACGTCGCCATGGTACGCCGACAAGGACCACTTCACCGTGCTGGCGCACGATGCGACAACCATCGAGCACTGCCTGTTCGTTCCCTGAACAGTCAACGACCAAAGCGACGTGCCCGACCAGTGCAGGCTGATCAAGCGGAAACGCGGCAAACACGGACTTGAGCCCTGACGCGTGTGCCTGAGCGCGGCGCCTGGCGTCAGGCTCAACCACTACGACCTCGTATCCTGACAACTGAAAGATATGCGCTGCCAGATACCCGACCGGTCCGGCACCGCAAATGACAACACTGTCACCAGGACGCGCCCTGGTCGTCATCAGCGTCGTCATCGACACACCCACGAGACGGGCCAACAGCGCAATCTCTGACTTCATATCGCCGGGAATTGAAACCGTATGGGCGATGTCTACCTGCTGGAAGCTGCGATGGCTGCCCATGCAGAACAAGCGGTCACCGATGGCACCCCCTGTCACGTCAGCGCCCAGTTCCTCAACCTCGAACACGGCCGAGTATCCCGGCCGGAGCGGAAATTCCTCCCCGTTTGCCCAGGCAAGCTCGGTGCCTGGACTGACCAGTGTCGCGAGGGTGCGACCACGGACCTCATTAGGCCGCAGTGGCGACGGTTCGCAGTGCTGGAGAATGAATTGTCCCTTGCCTGGAAAACAGATTTCCTGTTGTTGCATATGATGTCTCTCCGAAGGTGCCGGCAAGCTCAGCCTGTCGACGCGCTCAATGCAGAATCGATAGGTGTGTCAGGCCGACTGTGGCACCCAGAGGGTGGGACCACCGTCCTGTTCATAGCCCAGCGGGCCGCTTCGGCTGACCAGCTCCAGGAATTGTCCCCAGGGAGTTCGCAGATAAACCCAGGTGAGGCCCTTCATCGGCCCTGCGTCGATCAACGTAGGGCCCTCCAGCACGTCGACGCCTTTTTCACGCAAGCGGTCAGCGGCGGCGACCGCGTCATCGACCTGAAAGCCCAGATGGAAACCGCCCACTTCGCTATTGCGCTTGAGAACGCCGTCCTGCGCTTCGCCTGAGTATTCAAACAACTCCAGGTTGGCGCCGTTGCCACAGCGCAGCACCTTGATGTTTTCAATGCGGCACTGCTCGGGCACACCCAGGCGTCGAGCCATGAATGCGTTATCGACCACCACCGGCCCGGTTTCCATGGCGGTGACCGCGCCCAATACCTGTTCAAAGAATTGCACGGCCTGGTCAAGGTCAGGGACCGTGAAGCCAACGTGCTCCATACCGTAAAGTTTCATCATCTGCTTGTGTCTCGGGTTGGTTTAGTTATTGTTTTCCCACCTCAAGTAACCAAACGGTTGGTTACATAAAAACACCTTAGGCGGTCAACTAAGATGAGTCAAGGCAACGCGGCTTTGCTAGCGACGAGCAGAACCGTAGAGCGCATTGACGATGAATGTCTGGTAGTTCTGGATGATCCTGTCCAGCGGGACTGCACGTTCGGCGCTGTCGAGGTCTATGACGCCGTCCAGCAGCGACAGGATGCATCGCTCGACGAAGTCATCGGCAGGGGTGAATGGCGAAGGCCCTCTGCGGCTCGCCAGCATGGCGCGTAAAAGTTCGCTGTGCTGGTGACGGAGCGCCGTGATGATGTCCCGCTGGGCGGTGCTGAGCGACCGCAGTTCCAGACGGGAAAGCGTGGCCTCGCAGCGGTGACGCAACCTGAAGCGAATGACCGTATCCACATAGCGCAGCAACGCATCTGCGGGCTCCCGGACACTTTCCGCGCAGTCACGCACGGCTTCGAGCAACTGGCCCTCATATTGGTGGATAACATCGAACAGCAGGGCCTGCTTGCTCTCCATGTGGTTGTACAAGGAGCCGGCCTGGATGCCCAGGACGGCAGCCAGCCGACGCATGCTGACCTGCTGAAAACCCTCGTCGACGAAGAGCGCGCAGGCGACACGCCGCAGGTGTGTTTCGGTACTCGTGACTGTGCGGTCAAGCCTCATGGACATCATTTCCAAAACGCCGAGCCGATTCCCTCAAGTACACGACTCGGCAAAGTGCCTGTTCAGCTTGCCAGTGCCTGTCGCGCAGACTGGCGTCCACGCCTTGCCAACCAGGCCAAGGGAATTTGTGCCAGCGCAGCCGCCGCCACGCCGGCCCATGGCGTGAGTGCCATCTGCCCATGGGCAACCAGTGAACTGCCGGCCATCTCACCCAGCGAAATACCGAGATTGAACCCTGAAATATTCAGTGCCGACGCAAAGTCCACGGCTTTAGGGGTGTAGCGCTGCGCCGTGGCCAGCATCCCACCCTGTACAGCAGGGGAAATGCCAAAGGCCAGGCCGCCCCAGAAGAACAGCATCACGCCCATGGCGCCCCGATACGGCAGAACCCAGGCGATGACAGCCAACACCACGACCAGGGCCAGCAACAGCCAGCGCAGCGCCGCCTGCCAACCGATGGCGGAGGCAAGCCGCCCCCCCAGCAGATTCCCCGCCAGCGTCGCCGCGCCAAACACCACCAGCAACAGGCTCGCCGTGCCGGCCGAGAAGCCCGTGATATCCGTGAGGATGGGGGTGATATAGGTAAACGCCGCAAACGAGGCACCGAACCCCAGCACCGTGATCATCATCATGGTGACAATCGCCGGATTGAACGCCGCGGCCAGTTGCTCACGAGGCCTGGCTGCCGGCGACGCATCGAGTGCAGGCAGCCAATGCAGCGATGCTGCAAACCCCAGGGCAGCCAGGCCGACTACCGCGAAGAACGGCAGTCTCCAGCCCATCCCGTTACCCAGGAAGCTACCCAGCGGCACCCCGATCACCATCGCCAGTGTCAGACCCGCAAACATCAGCGCAATGGCATTGCTCTCCTGCCCCTTGGGCGCCAGGCGCGCCGCGACCGTCGCACCCATGGCGAAAAAGCCGCCATGGGCCACGGCGGTTACGATGCGTCCCGCCAACAACGAGTAATAGTCAACGGACAGTGCCGAGACCAGGTTGCCACCCAGGAACACCGCGATCAGCCACAGCAGCACCGGCTTGCGCGGAAAGCGGGCCAGGGCGAGGACCAGCAACGGCGTGCCTACCGCCAGCGCAAGCGCATACAGGCCCACCAGACTTCCCGCGCGAGCCAGGGGTATTTCCAACTCACGGGAAATGGCCGGCAGCACGCCGACCACGATGAACTCCGCCACGCCAATGGCAAACGCTGTCACCGCCAGTGCCCAGACGCCGGGATGAAGCCGCTGCTTGCCCACACTCATGGGCGCGCGGCGCCTACGGCAATGACTTGATCGGCTTCCACGGTGGCGCCGGAAATACCCAGCGCGCCGATGACTTTGCCCTGCGTGTCGCGCAGTACCACCCCGCCACCGAAGCTGATCATGCCGCCGTTGGTGAACTCCAGCGAGTAGATCGGACCGCCCGGTTGGGCGCCGGCGCCGATCTCAATACTGTCGGTGCGAAACAGCGCCGCCGTGCGGGCTTTCTTGATGGCGATCTCGATGGCGCCGGGCAGCGCATCGTCCATACGCAGAAAACCGGCCTGCAATCCGCTGGCATCCACAACGCTGATGCACACTGAAAACCCTTGCTCCGTGGCCAGGTCCCTGGCGCGAGCGATGACGTCTTGAACAGTCGTTACAAACATGGAAGAGCTCCGTGGTGGTGATTGGTTGAGCCCTGATGATCGCGGCACGATCCCTTGCCGAACAGGTACCCTGCCCGGTTGGTCGTCAAAGTTTGACCATGTCGTACATGTCGCGCATGACTTGGCCCGCGAGGGCGACCAGCTTCGCTTCCGGCAGCCGCGACACGGGCCCGGCAACCGATAATGACGCCACCAGGCGGCCCTGTTTCCTCAGGGGCAGCGCCATGCAGTTGAGCCCTGGCTCGGCCTGCTCCAGGTCAAGCGCGTAGCCTTGCTCGACGATCAGGCCCAGGTCCTGTTCCAGATCCGGGGTCAGCAACCCTGCCTTGCGCAGACTGCGCGCAAGGTCCCTGTCCAGCGCGAGGAAAATCTTGCCGATGGCCGAGGTGGTCAACCCTTCGCGCTTACCCCGTGCCGCTTTGGCAAGGCCCCGGTCGCCGTGCTCCAGCACATCGATGTAAACGTACTTGCGGGTCCCGCAGGGCACTGCCAGATAACAGTTTTCACCGGTCAGCTCAGCGAGGGCCGACAATGCCGGTGCGAACGCTCCCTTGATGACTGCATCGGCATCATTGAGCGGTTGCGCGATCTCGCGCAGGCGCAAACCCAGCGCATAGGAGGCCCCCTGACGGGATACGTAGCCCAGTGCCGCGAGTGTATTGAGCAGGCCGTGCAAGGTGCTCTTGTGCAGGCCAAGACCGTCGACCAGGTCGACCAGCCTCGCCTCCCCTCCGGCAGCAGCGATGGCTTCCAGAATGGCCATCGCCCGCTCTACCGATTGAATCCGTTTGTTCTCATTGACCATGCAAGTGATGCTCTTCAGATGCGCCCGGTCTTCGGGCCACGGCACAGTATGATCTTTACCGTCGGCTTCCATGGCCTCGCGGCAACCGTCACGGTGTTGCGCAACGGCTACCTGAAACCCGGGCTCCTCTCTTCGATGCCGCTACAGGGCCGCCTGCAACTGCGCGATGGACTCGAACAGATCCGCCACCAGGCCGTAATCGGCCACCTGGAAGATCGGCGCTTCTTCGTCCTTGTTGATCGCCACGATCACTTTGGAGTCTTTCATGCCGGCCAGGTGCTGGATCGCGCCGGAGATACCGACCGCGATGTACAGCTGTGGAGCAACGATCTTGCCGGTCTGACCGACCTGCATGTCGTTGGGTACGAAACCTGCGTCGACCGCGGCGCGCGAAGCACCCACGGCTGCGCCCAGCTTGTCGGCCAGGGCGTACAGGTGCTTGAAGTTGTCGCCGTTCTGCATGCCACGGCCGCCGGAAACGACGATCCTGGCAGCGGTTAGTTCAGGACGATCAGATTTAGCAAGCTCTTCGCCGACGAAGCTGGAGACCGCAGCGTCGTGAGCAGCAGCAACCGATTCAACGGCAGCCGAACCACCTTCAGGGGCTACCGGGTCGAAACCGGTAGCACGCACGGTGATCACTTTCACTGCAGCGTTCGACTGAACGGTAGCAATGGCGTTACCGGCGTAGATCGGACGCTTGAAGGTATCGGCGCTTTCCACCGAGATGATCTCGGAGATCTGGTCAACGTCCAGTGCAGCGGCAACGCGCGGCAGGATGTTTTTGCCGTTGGAGGTGGCGGCAGCCAGGATGTGGCTGTAGCCCGCAGCCCCTGCTTCTTGAACGAGAGCTGCAACCAGCGGAGCAACGTTTTCCGGCAGCTGATGCGCGTAAGCGGCATTGTCAGCGTTCAGGACTTTGCTCACGCCAGCGACTTTCGCAGCGACTTCAGCCACGGCGCCTGCGCCTTGACCTGCAACCAGCACGTGGATGTCACCACCGATTTTGGCGGCGGCAGCCACGGTGTTCAGCGTGGCCGGGGCCA
>NZ_AKJF01000105.1 GCF_000282475.1 Pseudomonas sp. GM78 | reverse complement strand
CGGTGAAGCTGACCATCGACACGTCCATGTGCCGGCCCAGCGGCTCCCCGACTTCACCGCCACCGCCGGACAGCACGTTGAACACACCGGCCGGCACACCGGCTTCAAACGCCAGCTCGGCGACCCGCAGCGCAGTCAGGGTGGTTTCCTTGGCCGGCTTGACGATGATCGAGCAACCGGCGGCCAGGGACGGGCCAATCTTCCAGGCCAGCATCAGCAGCGGGAAGTTCCACGGCAGCACCAGGCCGACCACGCCGATGGCTTCACGCACCACCAGGGTCAGGGCGCCGTTGCCGACCGGTGCCGTGTTGTCGTAGATCTTGTCGATCAGCTCGGCATGCCAGCGCAGGGTGTGAATGGTTTCCGGCACATCCGTGAGTTGGCATTCGCGCACCGGCTTGCCGCTGTCGAGGCTTTCCAGCACCGCCAGCTCGTGGGCGTTCTGCTCCACCAGGTCGGCAAAGCGCAACAGCACTTTCTTGCGCTCGCCGGGGCTCAGCTTGTGCCAGCGGCCGTCTTCGAAGGCCGCCTTGGCTTTGGCCACGGCGAAGTCAACGTCCTGGGCATTGCAGGCGGTGATCTCGGCCAGCACTTCATCGGTCGCCGGATTGGTCGTGGTGAAGGTGTTGCCCGACAACGAGGTGTAGGCCTCGCCATTGACGAAGGAGCGGGTCGGAAACTTCAATTCCCGGGCAATGGCGGCGTATTCAGCCGCGCTGAGAAGGCCAGTCATTTTGCGCTCCCGGTCACCTGGGCGACCTCACGTTTCAGGGTAGTGATGATCTCCTGCAGGGCCTGTTTTTCATGGTCGTACATCGGTTGCAGCGGCGAACGCACACTGCCGGTGCGCAGGCCGTTGAACTCGCAACCGACCTTGATCGACTGGACAAACTTGCCGCTTTCCAGGAAGTCCATCAGGGGCATGAAGGCACTCATGATCTTGCGGCCTTTATCGAAGTCCTTTTCCACCACGCAGGCTTCATACAAGGCCACGTGTTCGCGCGGGATGAAGTTCGAGCCGGCACACACCCAGCTGCGCGCGCCCCAGGCGAAGAACTCCAGGGCTTGGTCATCCCAGCCGCAGGACAGGCTGATGTTCGGGTAGTCCCGCGCCAGGCGATGCACCTGGGCCATGTCGCCCGAGCTTTCCTTGATGGCGACGACGTTCTTGCTCTCGGCCACCGCGGCGAAATACTCCGGGCCCATGCTCACGCCCATGCGCGCCGGGTAGTTGTAGAGCATGATCGGCAGGTCGGCGGCACGGTCGACGGTCAACGCGTGGATGGCGTTTTCTTTTTCGGTCGGCAGCGCGTACGGCGGCGAACCCACCAGGATGGCGTCGGCCTTGATGGCCCGGGCGGCCTTGGCGTATTCGACCGAGTCTTCGGTGCGGATGGCGCCGGTGCCGATCACCAGGGGCAAGCGGGTGCCGATGACGTCCTTGGCCTGGGTCGCCAGCTCGATGCGCTCTTGCGAGGTGTGGGCGTAATACTCACCGGTGGAACCACCGATGATGATGCCGTGCACCTTGGACTCGATCAGGTATTCGAGCACTTCGGCGAATGCCGCTTTGTCGATGTCACCGCTGGCGGTCAGGGGCGTGATTGCCGGGGTATAGATGCCTTCGAATTTCATGATTTGCTCTCCAACTGTCAGGGTTGTTTTCAACTCAGCGGCTAACGAAAACCCAAAATCCGGGTGAACGAAAACCGTCTCGACCAGAAACAATCAGCCTCCATGGACTCGCCAATAGAACTAAAAACTTCCAATCAATGGTTTTAATTACTGGGTTATCTATACGTTGTTACTTGATCAGCTTTCCTTCCCTGCCCGGCACTGGCCCCATAGCAAGTTCATATTGACGCCCGCTGAAAGGATCGGCTCAGGCGGGTTCCTGTTCGGCCCCGGGGAGGACAGGAGAAAGTCCGTAAGATGACTGTTCTTGCCCGCCAGCCAGTCGGCCAGCAATGTGCCCGTCACCGTTCCCCGGGTAACTCCCAGCCCGTTGCAGCACAGGGCGCCATAGACGTTATTTGCCAACTGCCCGAAGTGCGCCATGTGGTTTCTGGACAACGCCAGCGCCCCGCCCCAGGTGTATTCGAAGTTGACCTCAGGAAGCATCGGGAAGCGGCGTTCGAAAGACTCTTTGTGCCGGACCTTGAACCGCTGCAGGTACTTCTGATGACTGCGGCCATCGGCATTGAAACTGAAGCTGTTGCGCACCAACAGGCGATTGTCAGTTGTGCGGCGCAAGGTCGTCCCAAAAGGATCGGCGGGAATCACGCCCCAATAAGGCAAGCCCCCCAATCGCGCCTGCTCTTGCTCCGTCAGCGGTCGGGTCAGGCTCGCGTAAGTGAAAATCGGCAGCATGCGCCCTTTCAAAAAGCCGAAGCTCATCGCGAACGCATTGTTGGTCAGGAGCAGTTTGTCCGCGACGATACGACCGTTGCTGTGGGTCAGAATGGTTTTATCGCCGTACTCGACGCTCGTAATCGGGGTGTTTTCGTAAAGTGTGACGTTACCGGGCAAGCTGTCGGCCAGGCCCTTGACCAGTGCCGCGGGCTGGATCAGGGCCGTGCCCGGGGTAAACAGCGCCTTGCGATAGAAGTGCGTGCCGATGTGGTTCGGCAAGTCCTGCCCTTCGATCACCTGATATTCCTGACCCAGCTTGTCCAGGCCACGACGGTAGGCATCCAGCACCGCTATGCCTCTGTTCTCGATGGCGGCCTGGTACTTTCCGCACAGGCGAAACTGGCAGTCGATGCGATGTTTTTCAACGAGATCTTTCAGGATGGATTGACCCATCAGGTTCAATTCCATGCTGATTTTCGCCGTCTTGATATCACCGATATAGTCGTCAGCGCCGATATCGTGTGGCAGGTCAATGGCGAAGCCGGCGTTTCTTCCGGATGCGCCATAGCCCACTTCCTGGGCCTCGATCAGCACAATCTCGTCATCAGGAAAATTCAGCGCCAGCTGACGCGC
>NZ_AKJF01000104.1 GCF_000282475.1 Pseudomonas sp. GM78 | reverse complement strand
TTAAACCCGAGCAGGCTGAGCAAGCCGTTTTCCGCTGGGCGATGACCGTACGCTGTGTAAACGATGGGATGAGGCCCATGCGCGTTCAGGGCGCTCAACACCGAGCGCTGTTGATCAGTTGCCAGCAAGATTGTATTGCGTGAATGCGTAGACATTGGCTGAAACTCCGAGAGAGGTCGATGGAGCCGAACCATCAGAATCGTAGTTTTTTCAGCGTTTGCCCACTATCAGAACTGATAGGGTGCTGGGGCAGCTACATCAAACCTTCGGCATCATCGCCAGCATAGAAGGCCGCTGACTCCTCGAAATACCCCCCGCCAACTGCGGATTCGCCGAGCGCCAGTCCAGGTCCGGATGGCGCAAATCCAGATAACCCAGCGCACAGGCCATACCGATCGCGGCGATGTCGAAATGGCTGCTCAGCTCGGCCATCGCATCTTTTTCCAGAGTGAAGGGGACAGATCTGTTTAGGTTTAAATAGATCCGTCCCCTTATTCCTTCCTTATTCGTCCCCTTATTCGCTGCTTATCCTTCCCTTGTCATCGCCCTCGAAGTAAAACTTAGGTCAAGCGTATATCTGATAACATTGAGGCTGCATTGTAAAGGTTTACATCTTTTGCAGTCAATTTTCCATGGCTGGGAGCCAAGGTTTCGAATATGCTCGATGCGAGCATAGACCTGTTTTTTTCTTTCATGTAAGTATTTAAAGAGTTGACATATTTTTTAGTTAGGGTGTCGGCGTTGCTATTAGCTTGGATCTGAATTAATTGAGGAGGTTCGGCGTAGAATTTTCCTTTTTTTCCAAGAGTGACATGTCGAGAGGAAGTAAATTCTACATAATCATTTTTATATGCTTCTATGAAATGGACCTTGTTGTCAATTTTTTTCGCGAGATACTTTGTCCGCTCGAATTTTGTAAACTGTTTGGCGTTGGCGGACGGTAATGAAACTATGGGGGCGAAAATGGAGTGTGCAGCAAAGTTCTTTTTATTATTTTTTATTGCTGCAATTACAGCATCTTTTCTAGAAGGCACCGGAAACCCAAGCATCCTTGAAAAAAATCGTCCTATTGGACCGGATGCGTGCCCTTCAGGATCTATGCGGTTCCTTGGATCCCCTAAGCAATAACAATACGCATTCAAACCACCCTTGCCAAACGGACTCCAACTGTCGGGGCTATTAAACCGCATCAATACCGGATTGAACTGCCGATAACCATTCCCCAAATGATAATGCCCGGTCAGCGGATCCGGTAGTTCGCCATTAAACCCGAGCAGGCTGAGCAAGCCGTTTTCGGCTGGGCGATGACCGTACGCTGTGTAAGCGATGGGGTGAGGCCCATGCGCGTTCAGGGCGCTCAAGACCGAGCGCTGTTGATCGGTTGCCAGCAAGATTGTATTGCGTGAATGCGTAGGCATTGGCTGAAACTCCGAGAGAGGTCGATGGAGCCGAACCCTCAGCATCGGAGTTTTTTCAGCATTTGCCCACTATCAGAACTGATAGGGTGCTGGTGCAGCTACATCAAACCTTCGGCATTGTGGCCAACATCGAAGGCCGCTGACTCACTTCGAAGTACCACCCCGCCAACTGCGGATTCGCCGAGCGCCAGTCCAGGTCCGGATGGCGCAAATCCAGATAACCCAAGGCACAGGCTACACCGATCGCGGCGATGTCGAAATGGCTGGTCAGCTCGGCCATCGCATCTTTTTCCAGCAGCGCCAGGGCGCGGCGGATTTTGTCGCGCTGGCCGTCGAGCCATTGGTCCCAGTGTTTTTCCGGGGCGCGCAGGGCGACTTCGTAACGGACCAACACCGCGGCGTCCATGATGCCGTCGGCCAGGGAGGCGAGGGTGAGGCGCCGCCAGCGGGCCGAGCCTTCGCGGGGGATCAGCGGGTTGCCGACGTGCTGGTGGTCGAGGTAGTCGAGGATCACCCGGCTGTCGTGGATGACGTTGCCATCGGCCAGGCGCAGGGCGGGGATCTTGCTCAGGGGGTTGTCGTCGATCAGGGTCTGGTCCGGGTCGACGGGCGTGAGTACGCAGTTTTGCAGGGCGACGCGGTCCTGTTGACCGGTTTCGTGCAGTAGCACCATGACTTTGCGGACGAAGGGGGAAAGGGGGCTGTGGTACAGGGTCATGCTCGGGGTGGACATGGCGACGTCTCGGTCGGAGGTGGTGTCGGGCAGCATAGCGTCTTGAGTCGGATGCTCAAACGACAAACATATCGC
>NZ_AKJF01000103.1 GCF_000282475.1 Pseudomonas sp. GM78 | reverse complement strand
AGTGAGTCGCCGTAAGGGCGAAACCATAAGCCGCCGTTACCGCAGCAACGGATATGTACTCAGACAACAACGGAGGTAGTCACAGGTTAACGGACAAGCTCAGCGCGTGAGGTAGCAGCGCCAGTACAAAAAAACGGGGTAAAAAATCCGCCTTGAACAGGTTTATGTCGGTCTGACGATAGCGCTTGTCCAGTTCACTTGTTAAAAGAGACCTCTTTGAAACCCATCGCGAAAGGATCTCGACCATGCCGGCCACCTTCACCCAAAGCGCCCTGCTCCTGAGTTTGCTGCTTGCCCTGGGCCAGGCCCAGGCCGCCAGCGAACCCGGCCCCGCCGCACTGGCCACCCGCGTGGGCATTCCACACCCGGCGGTGATCGCCCACCGTGGCGCGTCGTTCGATGCACCGGAGTCCACCGCTGCGGCCTACCGACTGGCCCGTGACCTGGGCGCCGATTACCTGGAGCTGGATCTGCAGCGCAGCAAGGACGGCGTGTTGTTCGCCCTGCATGACAACAACCTGCAACGCACCACCGATGTCGCCAGCAAGTTCCCCGAGCGCAAGGACAGCCCGGCCAACGCCTTCACCATGGCCGAGCTGAAAACCCTGGACGCCGGCAGCTGGTTCAACACGGCCTACCCGGATCGCGCGCAGCCTGGGTTTGCCGGCC
Organism: Pseudomonas sp. GM78; assembly: GCF_000282475.1. GTDB lineage: Bacteria > Pseudomonadota > Gammaproteobacteria > Pseudomonadales > Pseudomonadaceae > Aquipseudomonas. The sequence goes on along the minus strand of NZ_AKJF01000103.1, from coordinate 63,763 downwards.
TGAAAATCCTCACCCTCGACGAAATCATCGACATCGCCCAGGGCAATCCGCTGCACAAGCCTGGCCTGTACATCGAAACCAAGGAGCCGAAGCAGTTTCCCGGCATCGAACACGACCTCAAGGAAAAACTCCAGGATCGCGGCTGGCTGAGCCCCGCAGGGTCGAAGCTGGCCAAGAGCGCAATGGGCGTCGGCCAGGGCAAAGGCAAGGTGGTCCTGCAAACCTTCGAGAAGAGCAGCCTCGAACTGTTGCAAAAGGAAATGCCACAGGTGCCGAAGATCCTGCTGCTGTGGGTCGGCGAAGGCAACATCGAGCCAAAATCGACAGTGGCCTTTGCCGAATCCGGCGACAAGGACAAAGCTGCCTATTACGCCAAACAGCAACCGAAAGATAAGGCCGAGTTCCAGCGCTGGGTCGACTACGCCAAGGCCCAGGGCGCGATCGGCACCGGCCCGTCCGCCGCGCTGACCCACGGTGGCGATCAGAGCTACGCCGACCTGGTGCAACCGTGGATGAACCAGTACACCCACGATCAGGGCCTGCTGGTGCACGTCTATACCATCGATGAGGCGGTGGACTTCCAGAAGGTCATGGATGCCGGGGTCGATGGCATTTTCACCAACCGCACCAGCGAACTGCTCAAGTTCTACAAACGCCCGGCGACGAGTGTGGCGCAGGTGCTGCGCAATAACGGGTACTGATCTCTCGGTTCAAGGGAATTTAAGCGTGAATTAAGTTGCCACAATTAATCTGATCCCACTTAAACGGCTCCCCAAGGAAAGAATCTCATGAAAACCCTGACTGCCCTGTTCACCGCTGCCGCCCTGACCTTCACCGCCGGTGTGGCCCAGGCGAAAGACGTGCCCGTCGACCAGATCCCTCAGCTGGTCAAGGATGGCAAGATCAAACCGCTGGAAGAGTTGAATCAGATCGTAATGAAGCTGCACCCGGGCGCGACGATTACCGACAGCGACCTGGACAAACACTCCAACATCTACGAGTACGAAGTCGAGTTGCTCGATGCCAGCAAAGTTGAATGGGACGTGGACCTGAATGCCGCCACCGGCGAAGTCCTGAAAAACAAAAAAGACGACTGATGCACACCGCAAAAAGCCGCCCGATTTCCCCGTCGTGCGGCTTTTTTGCGTCTGAGCGACCGATCAAGCCGCAGTCACAAATCCGTCATCCAGACTTGCAATGATGCCGCTCACGTGAACCTGTAACTCACGCGACAGGCGCCCTTCATGCGAGCCCTCATGAACCACAGCATCGATCACAGCCATCGCGATCCGGATCTGTTCGGCCTGCTTTACGGTTTCAGTTTTCGCCCCGGTGAGCGCGGCCAGGAAATCGATTCGGCCAGGGCATTGCAGTACCTGCAACACCCGCAGGACGCCGAGCAATTTCTCTGGCTGCACCTGAACCTCGCCCATGCCGCGTGCGAGCGCTGGATGAAGAGCCATCTGGAACTGCCCAACGAGTTTTTCGAAGCCTTGCATGAAGGTTCACGCTCGACGCGCATCGAGCATGTCGATTCGGCATTGCTGGCGGTGGTCAACGACGTGGTGTTCAACCTCAGCAGCATGACCTCCTCGGATGTCTCGACCCTGTGGGTCTGCGCCCGCAGTCGACTGATCATCAGCGCACGCCTGCAACCGCTGCATTCGGTGGACAAGTTGCGTTCGTCGGTAAAAGCCGGTGAATGCTTCCGCTCACCGCTGGAATTGCTCGTGCATCTGCTGCGCGACCAGGGCGAAGTGCTGACCCAGATCGTGCGCAAGACCAGCCTGAGCGTGGATCAGGTCGAAGATGAACTGCTGTCCTCGCGCCTGTCGACCAACCGTGCGGAACTGGGGGCCAATCGCCGGGTGCTGGTGCGTCTGCAACGCCTGCTGGCGCTGGAGCCCGGGTCGTTGCTGCGTTTGCTCAATCGCCCGCCTCCCTGGTTGCAGAAGGAAGACGTCAAGGAGCTGCGCAAGTCCACCGAGGAGTTTGCGCTGATCATTAACGACCTCACGGCCCTGGGCGAACGGATCAAGCTGCTGCAGGAGGAAATCGCCGCCAACCTCAACGAGCAGAGTAATCGCACCCTGTTCACCCTCACGGTGGTGACGGTGCTGGCCCTGCCGATCAACATCATTGCCGGTTTCTTCGGCATGAACGTGGGCGGGGTGCCGCTTTCGCAGGATCCGGAAGGGTTCTGGATTCTGGTGGCGCTGGTGGCGACTTTTACCGTGATAGCGGGGCGCTGGGCGTTTCGCAAGCGCCAGGATTTGTAGGCGCAAACAACCAAAGACTGATCCATGGCAGTCTCGCTGTAACAATTTGCAACGAATATCAACGGCACTCCTTCCCTCCTCAGGAATGTCCGGCATGGCCACCCCGTCCTTTTCCGCCGCCCCGGCGCCCGCCAGTAGCGCCAAACCGCAGTTCGACAAGAAACCCGGCGTGCTCACCCTCGTGGTGTTCTTTGCAGTGCTGAGTATCGGGCTGCTGTTCACCGCCTACAGCCTGATGCACGACATGAACGAGCTCGGCACCGTGGTGACCACCTGGACGCCGTTCCTCCTGCTGGGCGTGGCGTTGCTGATCGCCTTGGGCTTCGAGTTCGTCAACGGTTTCCACGACACGGCCAACGCCGTCGCCACGGTGATCTATACCCACTCGCTGCCACCGAATTTCGCGGTGGTCTGGTCCGGGTTCTTCAACTTCCTCGGGGTGCTGCTGTCCAGCGGCGCGGTGGCGTTCGGCATCATCGCGTTGTTGCCGGTGGAGCTGATCCTGCAAGTCGGCTCCTCCGCCGGATTCGCCATGATCTTCGCCCTGCTGATCGCAGCGATCCTGTGGAACCTCGGCACCTGGTGGCTGGGCCTGCCGGCATCGTCGTCGCACACCCTGATCGGCTCGATCATCGGGGTCGGCGTGGCCAATGCCCTGATGCACGGGCGTGACGGCACCAGCGGGGTGGACTGGGCGCAGGCGACCAAGGTCGGCTACGCCTTGCTGCTCTCGCCACTGGTCGGCTTCGGCTGCGCTGCGCTGTTGCTGCTGGCCCTGCGCGCCTTCGTCAAGAATCGCGCGCTGTACAAGGAACCCAAGGGCAATACCCCGCCGCCGTGGTGGATTCGCGGCATGTTGATCCTGACCTGCACCGGCGTGTCCTTCGCCCACGGCTCCAATGACGGTCAGAAAGGCATGGGGCTGATCATGCTGATCCTGGTCGGGACCTTGCCGATGGCTTATGCGCTGAACCGCACCATGCCCGCGGATCAGGCGTTGCAGTTTGCCGCGGTGGCCGAAGTGACCCAACAAGCACTGGTCAAGAGCGCGCCGCTGCCGGCACCGGCCGATCCGCGACCGATCCTGTCCGATTACGTGCGCAGCAAGGAAGTCACGCCGCAACTGATTCCCGCCCTCGCGGCATTGGCCGGCAACATCGGCAACGAAGTGAAGGGTTATGGATCGCTCTCCAAAGTCCCGGCCGAGGCCATGGGCAACGTGCGCAACGACATGTACCTGACCAGCGAAACCATTCGCCTGATGGACAAGAACAAGGTCGGTAATTTCGACGCCGACACCGCCAGCAAACTGCAGCTGTTCAAGCAGCAGATCGACAACGCCACGCGCTTCATCCCGTTGTGGGTGAAGATCGCCGTGGCGATAGCGCTGGGCCTGGGCACCATGGTCGGCTGGAAGCGCATCGTGGTGACCGTGGGCGAGAAAATCGGTAAGACCCACCTGACCTACGCACAAGGCGCCTCGGCGGAAACCGTCGCCATGCTGACCATCGGGGCCGCCGACATGTTCGGCTTGCCGGTCTCGACCACCCACGTGCTGTCTTCAGGGGTGGCCGGGACCATGGTCGCCAATGGCGGCGGCTTGCAGATGAAGACCATCCGCAACCTGCTGATGGCCTGGGTGCTGACCTTGCCGGCGGCGATTCTGTTGTCGGGCAGTTTGTATTGGCTGTTCACCCAATTGTTTTGAAATCTCAATCTTGTAGGAGCGAGGCTTGCCCGCGAAGAACGGTAACCCGGTGCGGCAGATACACCGCAGCGTCTGGTTCGCCGGCAAGTCGGACCGCCGCACCGCTGGCTCCTACGGGTTACGGGTTACGCGTTGGACGTCGCGCGAATGATCACCCGCTCGCGCACCACGTCATACACCCAGTGATAAACGTAGGTGTACGGCAGGAAAAACAGCAGCACCCCGATGTCGAGCAGGAACGCCTGCCACATACTGATGTTCAGCCACCAGGCAATCAGTGGTACGCCAAGTGCCACCAACCCGCCTTCGAACAACAGCGCATGCACCACCCGAACCCAGGCGTTGTGCGTAATAGCCAAGCGCTTGAGCACACGGTCGAACAAACCGTTGAAGACCACGTTCCAGGCCAGGGCCAGGGCAGCGATGACGACGGTGACGACGCCCATTTCCACCATCGGTTTGTCCATGATCCACGCCAGCAACGGCGTACAAATCAGGATGGCCAGCAGTTCGAAACCGATGGCCTGGAAAATACGTTCGGTAATGGATTTATTGGCGCTCATGGCCTGTCTCCTTGAGTGACGATGGTTGCCATGATCCAGCTTCACACCGATACTTCATAACCAATAACCATCGATCAAGGCGATAGTTCATGGCGTCCCAGGAAGTGTTGCAGGCGTTCGTCCAGGCCGCGACCCAAGGCTCGTTTTCCGCAGCGGCGCGCAAGCTGGGCCGCAGTCAGTCAACCATCAGCGCCGCCATCGCCAGCCTGGAGATCGATCTGAACCTGACGCTGTTCGACCGCAGCAGCCGCAAGCCCAGCCTGACCCCTGCCGGGCATGTCGTGCTGCAACGGGCCGAAGAGATCCTGGCCGCCACCAGCCGCCTGGAAATGACCGCCAGCCAATTGTCCCAGGGCGTCGAGGCGAAGCTGACCGTGGCGATTTCCGACACTTACCAGTCCGACCGCTTCGAAGCGGCGCTCAGTGCATTCGAGCCGCGTTATCCGGACCTGGAACTCGAATGCCTGATCGCCGAATGCGATGACCTGGTGGCACTGGTGCAAAGCGGTCGGGCCCACGTCGCCTTCGCCGAAACGCAGGACAGCTACCCGCCGGACCTGGTCAGCTCGACGGTGGAAGAACGTACGGAATTCGCCCTGTTCGTGTCCCGCGAGCATCCATTGGCCAATCAGGAAAATATCGACCAGGACACGCTGCAACAGCATCGCGAACTGCGCCTGGCGACCATCGTCAATCCCTATGAAAGCCGCGCTAAAGGACGGGTCTGGTCGGCACCGAGTTACCTGATGCTGCTGGAAATGGCCCAGGGCGGGTTCGGTTGGGCGCCGCTGCCACGCTGGCTGGTAGCACGTTTCGGCGCGGGGACGTTGCAGGAACTGCAGGTGCGTGGCTGGCCGAAAACAGTGTCGGTGGATGCCTTGTGGTCGCGCTTGAATCCACCTGGGCCGGCGGGCAGTTGGTTGCTGGGCAAGATGCTGGAGTGAAGGTCCTGCGGCCCTTATCGCGGGCAAGCCACGCTCCCACAATGATCATTGGTGTACACAAAATTCGTGGCCACTCATTACCCTGTGGGAGCGGGCTTGCTCCGGGCGGCGTTCCGACGAAGAGGCCGGCGAGCACGCCTCACTGCAACGCCTTGAGCCGAGCTTCAATAAACCGCCGCTCCGGTTCTTGCTGCGTCAACTCCAGCGCCCGTGCATAGGCCGCCCGCGCCTGCTCCGCCCTGCCCAACTGCCGACAGAACTCCGCCCGCGCCGAATGCGCCAGGTGGTAATCGAGCAGTTCACCACGCGCCAGAATGGCCTCGACCAACGTCAACCCTGCCAACGGACCATCGCGCCTGGAGATCGCCGCCGCCCGGTTCAATTCGATCACCGGCGAGGGCCACGCCCGCAACAACACCTCATACAGCCCGACGATCTGCGCCCAGTCGGTTTCCTCGATCGACGGCGCTTCAGCGTGCACCGCCGCAATCGCCGCTTGCAGGCAATACGGTCCGAATTGTCGGGTACCCAGTGCCCGCTCTACCAGCGCAGAACCTTCGGCGATCATCTGCGCGTCCCACAGCATGCGATCCTGGTCATCCAGCAAAATCAGGTCGCCGTCCGCGCAGGTCCTGGCCAGGCGCCGGGACTCGTGTAACAACATCAGCGCCAGCAAGCCCATGACCTCCGGTTCCGGCAACAACTCCAGCAACAAACGCCCCAGGCGGATCGCTTCACGGGTCAAGTCTTCGCGGGTCACTTGCGCGCCGACGGACGCCGAATAACCTTCGTTGAACACCAGGTAAATCACCCGTAGCACGCTGTCCAGGCGCTCGGGCAGTTCCGCAAGGGACGGCACCTGATAGGGGATTTTCGCGTCACGGATTTTCGCCTTGGCACGCACGATGCGCTGGGCGATGGTGGCCGGTGCCGAGAGAAAGGCCCGGGCGATTTCTTCCGTGGTCAGGTCGCAGACTTCGCGCAGCGTCAACGGCACCTGAGCGTCAGGCGCCAGCGCCGGGTGACAACAGGTGAAGATCAGGCGCAGGCGATCGTCTTCCACGTCTTCATCACTCCAGTCGGCCTGCTCCAGCGCCTCCAGTTGCGCGACCAGAAGCGGTCGGGACGCAGCAAAACGTGCGCGCCGACGCAGCACATCGATGGCCTTGAAACGCCCGGTGGAGACCAGCCAGGTGCGCGGATTGTCCGGCACGCCGTCCTGCTGCCAGCGTTCCACCGCCACGAAAAACGCTTCGTGCAGCGCCTCTTCGGCCAGGTCGAAATCGCCGAGCAGGCGAATCAGGGTCGCCAGAATGCGTCGCGACTCCTGGCGATAAACCTGCTCGACCCTGGCCTGTACCGACAGCTGCGGCATCTTAAGGATTCAACTGCCGAACGGGGCGCACTTCGACACTGCCGACCCGTGCCGCCGGGATATTCCCGGCGACCTGGAGGGCTTCGTTGAGGTCCTTGGCATCGATCAGGTAAAAGCCAGCCAACTGCTCCTTGGTTTCGGCGAACGGGCCGTCGGTGATCGACATCTTGCCGTTGCGCATGCGCACCGTGGTAGCGGTCTGCACCGATTCCAGCGCCTCGGCGGCGACCATCCGGCCGCTGCCCTGGATCGCCTCGGCATAAGCCATGCACTCCTCGTCCTTGGGGCTCTCCGGCAGCGAATGCAGCAAGTGCTCTTCGCTGTAGACCAGGCATAAATACTTCATGGCACTCTCCTGATTGAACGGATCAACTATGGCTGCAGATTGGCGGTTTCGCGCCGCGAACCGACGATCAGGGTTCCAGATTGAACAAGGTCGTGCCGCTCATCATGTCGAACGGGGCCGACCAGTGTTCGTGGACGATGCGCCATTGCCCGGCCTCGCGCCGATAGCAGGCGGTCACGCGCATCCAGCAGGCCTGGGTTTCACCCTGCTCGTTGGTGCCGCCGCAATGGGCCAGCCAATGGGCGAAGGCGACGTGCTCATCGGCCACGATGTTCATGTGGTCGAAGTCGAACGTGTGCGGGCCTTGGCACATCTCCATGCACTCCAGCCAATGCGCGCGGTAGGCGGCCTTGTCGCGAAATTGCAGGGCCTTGACGGCGTCGTAGGAGACGATGTCGTCGGCGTACAGGGCCATGATTTTATCGACGTTCTTCGAGATGACCGCCTCACGATAGGTGTCGATCAGAGTCTGGATTTCGTGGGTAGCGCTCATGATGGTTCTCCGTGGTTTTTATGGGAAGACACCCTTAGTCGTCCGGCGATCCGCCAAATCGACAGTCGAAATAAAAATAATCCAGGAACGCAAACTCGCTAGAATCCGAGACTCATTCGTGTTGGAAAAAGGACACTCCAGTGACAGCCCGACTCGTGCCTTACGAAAGCCTGAATGCGCTGCAGCGCCAGCAGGTCGAGGCCATCGAAGTACATCCGCAACAGATCAGGTTTTGCGGCGATATTCATGGTGCGTTGCACACCCTGTTGTCCAAGCCCGGCCCCGGCGTGAAGGGCTTTGCCTTGCTGGCCGATGCGGTTCCCGTGGCCTTTCTGCTGCTCAAACGCCCACCGGTGTTGCCGGCATGGGCCGACGAACACAGCGCCACGCTGCACGCGCTACAAGTTGATCAGCGCGCTCAGGGCAAAGGTTACGGCAAGGCTTGCCTGCAAGCGCTACCCGAGGTGGCGCGCCTGGCGTGGCCGGAAATCCGGGGGCTGGAATTGTCGGTGGATGCCGATAATGACGCCGCCATCGCGTTGTATGCCAAATATGGTTTTGTCGACAGTGGCGAGGCGTACAAGGGGCGGATCGGCTATGAGCGGCGGATGGGCCTGAAATTCTGAAGTCAGCACATTCCAAATGTGGGAGCGAGCCTGCTCGCGATTGCGGTGTAACAGCTTGCATTGATGCTGACTGAAACGACGCAATCGCGAGCAGGCTCGCTCCCACAAGGGGGTCTGCGTCGGGTTTAGAGGTTCAGCACCATCTCATGCCAAGCCATTCCGCCATGGTCGGACGCCGATGGCTTGATGTAGGCAAAACCAAAGCCTGCATACAACGGAATATGCCTTTCCTTGCACATCAGGTTCATGCTGACCTTGCCCAAGACGCGCATACGTTCGATGAACTCGCCCATCAAGCGCTTCGCCAGGCCCTGCCCCTGATAGTCCGGGTGCACGACCACCGACATGATCACCACGTGCGGCCCGGCCGGGTCGTGGCCGATCAGCTCCTTGAACGCTTCGTCGGACATTTCCACCTGGAACGCCGCGCCGGAATTGATGAAACCGGCGACCACTCCATCCACTTCAGCGACGATGAAACCCTCGGGCCAGGTGGCGATGCGGGTGGCGATTTTTTCGCGGGTGGCAGCTTCGTCGCCTTCATAGGCCAGGGTTTCGATGGCGTAGCAGCGGTCCAGATCAGCAGGCGTGACGTGGCGGATGACGGTGTTCATGGCGGGTCGCAAATCAGTTGGAAAGGACGAGGATCATAAAGCAGCGTCGATAGGACATCGAGAGACGAATCGTTTTTGATCCGCCTCCCGACGTTGGGATCATGCCTTGATCGGCAACCAAATTTCCAGCTTGCCGGTTTTGAGCCTGGGGTTGAAGTCTTCGCTGTAGCGTTCGAATTCCGGTGCGTTCAACAGCTCGCGCCCGGACTGCGGCAGCCACGTGCCATGGATGTACTGGAAGGTCTGCGGCAAGGACTCCAGCGGCCCCTTGTGTTCGAACACCACATACTGTTGAGGCTGGACCTCGACCCAGCGGTATGTGTCCGGCAAATCATCGAGTTTGCTGATCTCGACACCCGCGATGTAATCAAAGCCGCCCTTGCCGTCGAAATTGCAGCAGACGCCGTAGGTCACTTCGCCCTTTTGCCCGGGAACATTGCCGGCATGTGGGATGAATTTTTCCCAGAGCTCGGGAATGCCTTTTACGTTTTGCTGGGTGAAGTGTCCGCCAAGCCCTGCAATGAGCAGGAAGTGTCCATGTTCGAAGCGGGGTTCCGTCACTTCGACGCGTGTTTGTTCATCCATGACTCGACTCCTGGAAGGTAAAAGTGGGTTCGGCTGGGAGTATAGAAGCCAAACCCGATTCGCCCACTTACAGGGCGTGCAACTGCTCGACGGCAGCTGCGCCGATAAACTCGTTGTAGCCCGATAGAATCACGTACACCGCGAAATAGCAGAAGATCGCCGCTGATGCCATATAGGAATAGCGCAGCAGCTTGTCGCCGAGCAACTTGCCGCCGTGGCTTGCCGCGAAGCACAGGCCGGCGGACCACAGCAACCCGGCGCAGAGAAATCCACCGAGGAACAGTGCCGAGCTGAGCGCGCCGCCGCCACCGGAACGAGCGATCAACGTGCCGCCTACTGCGGCGAACCAAAGAATCGCGCTGGGCGACGACATGGCGAGAAAAATCCCACGGAAAAACTCCTTGCGATGAGAGTTATGACCCACCTCGGCGGTTTCGGCCAACAGCGCCTCATGGTGGATCGCCGAGTAAATCATCTTTGCCGCGAAATACACGAGCAGCGCCGAACCGCCGATCCACAACACCCAGCGCACGGTTTCGTACTGCAGCAAAACGGTCATGCCGGCCAGCGCCAGCACGGCGTAGATCAGGTCGCCGACGCAAGTGCCCAGGCCCAGGGCGAAGCCTTGAAAATAGCCGCGCTGCATCGCCAGGGTGATCATCGCGATGTTGGCGACGCCAATGTCCAGGCACAGTGAAAGGCTCAACAGGAAGCCACTGGTAAATTCCATCCAATCCTTTCCTTCGGAAAAATTTGTTTACGTTGAGGCTGGACAGTCTGCCACAGCAGATCGTACATTCCGCCACAGGTCACCGCAGTGACCAGCGTCGCTCGGACGGTTCCGGGCGCTTACGTTATCCGAGGCAACAATGGCCGAACAAGGTTCGCCGCGCCGCTTTGCGCGCATCGATCGACTCCCCCCCTACGTTTTCAACATCACTGCCGAGCTGAAGATGGCCGCCCGTCGTCGTGGCGAAGACATCATCGACTTGAGCATGGGCAACCCCGACGGCGCCACGCCGCCGCACATCGTCGAAAAACTGGTCACTGTCGCCCAGCGCGAAGACACCCATGGCTACTCCACGTCCAAGGGTATTCCGCGCCTGCGCCGAGCCATTTCCAACTGGTACAAGGAGCGCTACGAGGTCGACATCGACCCGGAAAGCGAAGCCATTGTCACCATCGGTTCCAAGGAAGGCCTGGCACACCTGATGCTGGCTACCCTCGACCAGGGCGACACCGTGCTGGTACCCAACCCGAGCTATCCGATCCATATCTACGGTGCCGTGATTGCCGGCGCCCAGGTGCGTTCGGTGCCACTGGTGCCGGGCGTGGATTTCTTCGCTGAACTGGAACGGGCCATTCGCGGTTCGATCCCGAAACCGAAGATGATGATCCTCGGCTTCCCGTCCAACCCCACCGCCCAGTGCGTGGAACTGGATTTCTTCGAACGGGTGATCGCCCTCGCCAAGCAGTACGACGTGCTGGTGGTGCATGACCTGGCCTACGCCGACATCGTCTACGACGGCTGGAAAGCCCCGTCGATCATGCAGGTGCCCGGCGCCAAGGACATCGCCGTCGAATTCTTCACCCTGTCCAAGAGCTACAACATGGCGGGCTGGCGCATTGGCTTCATGGTCGGCAATCCGGAACTGGTCAATGCCCTGGCGCGGATCAAGAGCTACCACGACTACGGCACCTTCACCCCGCTGCAAGTGGCGGCCATTGCAGCGCTCGAAGGCGATCAGCAATGCGTACGCGACATCGCCGAACAGTATCGCCAGCGCCGTAACGTGCTGGTCAAAGGCCTGCATGAACTGGGCTGGATGGTGGAAAACCCGAAAGCGTCGATGTACGTCTGGGCCAAGATCCCCGACGCCTACGCGCACCTGGGCTCGCTGGAGTTCGCCAAGAAACTGCTGGCCGAGGCCAAGGTTTGCGTCTCGCCGGGTGTCGGCTTTGGTGAGTATGGGGACGATCATGTGCGCTTCGCGCTGATCGAAAACCAGGACCGGATTCGCCAGGCCGTACGCGGGATTCGCGGGATGTTCCGGGCGGATGGGTTAGCCCCGAAAACCAACAGCTAACACAAAACACTGTGGGAGCGAGCCTGCTCGCGATGAGGCCATCACATCCAACAAAGATGTCGACTGTCCCACCGCTATCGCGAGCGGGCTCACTCCTACATTGGTTTTGTGTACAGCCATGAGATCAACACCCACAAAAAAACCGCATCGCTGCGGTTTTTTTTGTGTCTGGCGAATGCCTTAAACGAACAACGACAACAACAGGATAAAGCCCAGGCCCACCACCGACAGAATGGTTTCCATCGCCGTCCAGGTCTTGAACGTCTCTGCCACGGTCATGTTGAAGTACTGCTTCACCAGCCAGAACCCGGCGTCATTCACGTGAGACAGGATCAACGAACCGGCACCGGTGGCCAGCACCAGCAGCTCACGGTTAACCCCTGGAATCATCCCGACAACTGGCACCACGATGCCCGCGCCGGTAATGGTCGCCACGGTCGCCGAACCGGTCGCGATACGGATCACCGCCGCCACCAGCCACGCCAGAAGAATTGGCGAGATCTGCGCGGCCACCGCCATGTTGCCGATGACGTTACCCACGCCGCTGGTCACCAGCATCTGCTTGAAGCCGCCACCGGCACCGATGATCAGGATGATCGCGGCGGTAGGCGCCAGGCTCGCGTCCAGCCATTTCAGAATCTGGTTGGAGCCAATGCCCTGCTTGTAGCCGAAGGTGTACAGCGACAGCAGCAACGACAGCAACAGCGCCGAGATCGGGTGACCGATCAGGTCCATGAAGGTACGGAAGAAGTTGCCTTCCGGTAGCACCACATCGGCAAAGGTTTTCAGCAGCATCAGGAACACCGGCAGCAGCACGGTGACCAGGGTGATACCGAAGCTCGGCAGTTCGGCCGAGTCCGATTCGCGGGCCAGTTGATCCACCAGCTCCTGGTTCGGATGACCGGGGATGTGTTTGGCGATGAAGGTACCGAAGATCGGGCCGGCAATGATGGCCGTCGGCAACGCAACGATCAGGCCGTACAGAATGGTTTTACCGATGTCGGCACCGAATACGCCGATGGCCAGCAACGGGCCCGGGTGCGGTGGCACCAGGCCGTGCACCGCGGAGAGGCCGGCCAGCAGCGGGATACCGATCTTGATGATCGACACGCCGGTGCGGCGGGCAACGATGAACACCAGTGGAATCAGCAGCACGAAGCCGATTTCGAAGAACAGCGGGATGCCCACCAGGAAGGCCGCGAACATCATCGCCCACTGCACCTTTTCCTTGCCGAAAGCGCGGATCAAGGTCTGGGCGATCTGGTCCGCCCCGCCCGACTCGGCCATCATTTTGCCGAGCATGGTCCCCAGCGCGAGGATGATCCCGACAAAACCGAGCACGCCGCCAAAGCCATCCTGGAACGCCTTGATGATGGTGCCGATCGGCATGCCGGAGGTCAGCCCGAGGAAAGCGGCGGCGATGATCAGTGCAATGAAGGGGTGGAACTTGAACTTGGTGATCAGGACGATAAGCCCGATTACCGTGACCACTGCGTCGAGCAGCAGGAACGTCTCGTGGGACATGCCAAACATTAGGGGTGTCTCCTGGTTGTTGTTGTTATTAAAGCGGGTTAATCAGAAGTCGTGAGGACAGCGCTGTCTTTGAAAGCACGTTCATACCGCCTGCTTCAGGCCGTTGGCCTGCCACCAGGTGTGGGCCTGCGCGGCCAGTTCTTCAACGCTGTAGATAGAAGCATTGAGCGCCAGTGTCAGTGGCTCACCCTTGGGAGACTCGAGGGTCGCGAACTGACTTTCGATCAGGGTTGCCGGCATGAAATGGCCTGGCCGATGGGAGACACGTTCGGCAGCAACTTCCGGGGTCAACTCCAGGAACACGAAGCCCAGGCCCGGCAAGGCACTGCGCAGGCGTTCGCGATAAATGTGCTTGAGCGCCGAGCAGGTCAGCACCGGGCGCTGGCCCAGGGCATCGATGCGGCGCAGTTCATCGCACAGGCTGTCGAGCCAGCCGGCACGGTCTTGATCGTTCAGGGGAATTCCCGCGCTCATCTTTTCGATATTGGCGGCAGGATGGAAAGAGTCGCCTTCAATGGCAGTGGCGCCGCTCAGATGGCACAGGGCTTCGCTGACGCACGTCTTGCCGCAACCGGCAACGCCCATGATGACCAGGGCGGTGATGGGATGATTCATGTAACACCTCAGCGCGCAGACAGCGCTACCTTTGAAAGCTATGACACTCGATCAAAAGCAGAAGTTGCCGACGCCTTTCTTGTCATTTTGTGGGTTGCAGCATGTGTGTTCCCAACGCCAAAAAGCGAGGATCAGGCGAACCCCCGCTCACGCATTTGCAGCTGCATCGAGACAGCGCTACCTTAGTGCCTTGAATTTTGTTTGGCAAGCCGTCGATGACTCCAACTAAAAACGATAAAAATACCCGCACCACTGGCCGCCCTACCCTGAACGAAGTGGCACGCCTGGCCGGTGTCAGCCCGATTACCGCTTCCCGCGCCCTGCGCGGGGTCAGTACGGTGGCCACCGAACTGGTGGAAAAAGTCCAGAAAGCCGCGCAGGAACTCAACTACGTGGTCAACCCCGCGGCCCGTGCCCTGGCTTCGGCACAGAGCCATTCGGTTGTGGTGTTGGTACCGTCCTTGTCCAACCTGCTGTTCATCGACACCCTGGAAGCCATTCATCAGGTATTGCGCCCCAAGGGCTTCGAAGTGCTGATCGGCAACTTCCATTACTCGCGCGACGAAGAAGAAAACCTGCTGCGCAACTACATGGCCTATCAGCCACGGGGCTTGCTGCTGACCGGTTTCGACCGCACCGAAAGTTCGCGGCGGATGATCGAAGCCAGCAACATCCCGTGCGTGTACATGATGGAGCTCGACAGTGCTGCCGGACTCAATTGCGTCGGCTTCTCGCAACTGGCGGCCGGCGAAACGGCGGCCGAGCATTTGCTCTCGCGTGGGCGCAAGCGCCTGGCCTACATCGGCGCGCAACTGGATCAACGCACCTTGCTGCGCGGTGAAGGTTTCCGCAAGGCACTGAAAAAGGCCGGCTTGTATGACCCCGCCCTGGAAGTACTGACCCCGCGCGCCTCGTCCGTAGGCCTGGGCGGTGAACTGTTCCTGCAGCTGCTGGCCAGTCATCCGGATGTCGATGCGATCTTCTTCGGCAACGACGACCTGGCCCAGGGCGCGTTGCTCGAAGCCATGCGATGTGGAATCAGGATTCCCGAACAGGTGGCGATTCTGGGCTTCAACGATTTGCCGATGTCGGAACACATGGTCCCGCGCCTCAGCAGCATCAACACCCCGCGCGAAGCCATCGGCCGTCGCGCGGCGGAGCAGATGCTGACGCTGATGGCCGGCAACAGCGTGGCCAAGCCGGTGCAGGACATGGGGTTTGAGTTGAAGGTGCGCGAAAGCACCTGAGGCTAAATTCAAGATCAAAAGATCGGAGCCTGCGACAGCTCCTACACTTGCCTATACGCCACTCTCGTTGGAGTCGTTCCATGGAACACACACTGAAGATTCTGGGAAAAGCCTCGTCGATCAACGTCAGAAAGGTCCTGTGGACCTGCGACGAAATGGGCCTTTCCTACGAACGCGAGGATTGGGGCAGCGGTTTTGCCTCGACCCACAGCCCTGAGTTTCTCCGGTACAACCCCAACGCGCAGGTACCGGTGATCATCGATGAGGCCGGTGTGCTGTGGGAATCCAACACCATCTGCCGCTACCTGAGCGCAAAACACCAGCATCACCACACTGAGCTGTTGCCCAGCGAACCGGCCGCCCGCGCGCGGGTGGAACAGTGGATGGATTGGCAAGCCACCGATCTCAATTCGTCCTGGAGTTATGCGTTCATGGCCCTGGTGCGCAAGGACCCGGAATTCCAGGATGCACATCGTATCGACGTCGGCGTACGCGGCTGGAACCAGAAAATGGCCATCCTCGAACACCAGCTCGCCACCACCAAAGCCTATGTCGCCGGGGCGAAATTCAGCGTGGCCGATATTGTCATCGGCCTCTCGGTCAACCGCTGGCTGATGACGCCCATGGAGCGCCCCGACTATTCGGCGGTCGATGATTATTTCAAACGCCTGGCGCAACACACGGGCTTTCTCAAACACTGCTGTAACGGCCTGCCTTGAGCGACTTCCGATAGCGGTCGGGCACTGCCGCCGGGCGGCAAGATCTGACCGCCGCCCCGCCCTGCCTGTTTGGCAAAAACTATCTAACCAACTGATTTAGATGATATTTAATCAATAGGCATACTATTTGCTGAACGCACTGCACCGCCAATACCTATAAGGTCTGCCTATCATGTTGGTCAGTGCACAATTAAACCTGATGACACCGCTTCCCAAACGCCCCGGCGAAGATCCGACCGCCGAAGCCGCCGCCGGCCTGCAAAGCGTCATGGCGCAGGCCCTGCAAAACAACGTGCAGGCGCAAACCACGCAAACCAGCACCCAGGTCGAGGAATCCGCCACGCAACTGGCCACGCAACAGGTGAGTGAAGCCTCGCGCATCAGCGATAACGTCGATGAAGCGTTCGCCAAGACTCGCGTCGGCCTGCAAGCGACCTCCGCGCCGCTGCCTGACGACGTCAAGGACAGGATCGGCGATGGCTCGGCGACGTCCGAATTCAAGGACTACATGAGCAAGACCCCGGAACAACGCATGCGCGATGCGATCCTGCAGGAGATGGGTTTGACCCAGGAGGAGATCGATCAGATGCCACCGGAGAAACAACAGGCCATCGGCGAAGAAATAGCCCAGCGCCTGCGGGACAAGACGCAGATGGCTGCCGCCGAGAAAGACCAACGCAATGGTGAAAACACCAGCATCGTGGGTGTGGACAAACTCATCGCCACGCTGTAACAGCGTATTTTTTGTAGGAGCCGGCAAGCCGGGCTCCTACAGGAAAATCAGGCGGCAGGTGGGCGATCAGTTCAACTGCAAGGTCGAGTTGAACTGGCTGATCGCGTCCACCACATGTCGCGATCCCTGCTGGATCTCCAGGATCACTTCCCCCGCCTCGTTCGCCAGTTCCACGCCCAGCCCGGTTCGACTCAGGCTCGACTGCATGCTCGACACCGCACTCAATGACAGGTCGTGGTTCTTGCGCACCACATCGACAATTTCCAGGGTGGCCTGGCTGGTGCGTGCGGCAAGGCTGCGTACCTCATCGGCCACCACGGCAAACCCTCGCCCATGCTCGCCAGCGCGGGCCGCTTCGATGGCGGCGTTGAGCGCCAGCAAGTTGGTCTGATCGGCAATCCCGCGGATGGTCTGGACGATGGTGCCGATGATGTCGGACTGTTTACTCACCGCATCGATGCTCAGCGCCGCCTGGTTCAAGTCCCTGGAGATGTCCTGGATGATCTGCACCGTCTGCTGCACCACCTCGGAGCCCTTGCGCGCGCAAGCGTCGTTTTGCACCGAGGTGCTGTGGGCCGAATCCGCAGCGGTTTGCAGAGTAGTCATTTGATGGGTGATGTCGCTGGCGAACTTGACCACTTTGTACAGGCGGCCCTTGGCGTCGAACAGCGGATTGTAGGAGGCTTCCAGGAAGATCGTCTGACCCTGCTTGTTCTTGCGCTCGAAACGATGGGAGTGATATTCGCCGCGGTTCAGCGAGGCCCAGAAATTCCTGTAGCCCTGGGATTCCGCCTCGGCGCGATGGCAGAACAGGCTGTGATGCTGACCGACGATTTCATGGAGTGAGTACTGCGTGGTTTTCAGGAAGTTTTCGTTGGCCGTGATCACCCGGCCTTCGGGGGTGAACTCGATCACCGCCATGGAGCGGCCAAGGGCGGCGAGCCTGCTTTGGTTTTCGTGTTCCTGATGAATCCGGGTGGAAATGTCGGTGGCCACCTTGATTACGCTGCGCACCTGCCGGTCCGGGCCGAACACCGGCATGTAGCTGGCTTCGAGCCAGATCTCCTTGCCGCTCTTGTTCAGGCGCAGAAAGGTGCCGCTGATCGGTTCGCCGCGGGCCAGATCACGCCACAACTTGGCGTACTCTTCACTGCGGTAAAACGCCTCTTCACAGAATATCCGATGGTGTTTGCCGCGCACTTCATCGGCGCTGTAACCCATGGCGTTGCAAAAATTCTCGTTGGCTTCGAGGACGATGCCATCGGGGGTGAATTCGATCATCGCCATAGACCGGCTGACAGCAGCCAGCTTGGCGTTGGCTTCAGTCAGCGCGCAGCTGAAACGTTCGATTTCCAGCAGGTCAGCCTTGTGATGCAAGTTAAACATGGTCGTACCACCTATGCGCGTTTATGAAAGTTGCTGATCTTTCAAATCCACCACTACGTTCAACAGAACAGGCACACGCGTTCCTCCAAGGAGGAGGAACCAATCAGGTGATAGGTGATGTTCGATCGGAGGGGTCCTTATCGCGACACTCTCATCAAGACATCCTTCTCTTGATAGCCCGGGGTCGGGCCAGCCCTAACGTGCTCATAAGCGAACTCCATTTCCGGACAACTCCCTGCAAGTGTGTCGGTGCCTTGGGTTGCGCACTCTGGCAGCTTGGCTCGATGATCCACAGCCGGCGATAACGGTCGGCATGGCTGGTTAGACGTCAGCATAGCCACGGGCCTGCGGCTTGCAAGGCCACTAGTCGGCCAGTATTGAGGACAAAATCGGTTCAGCGGGGCCGGGCGCCAGCGGGCTCTTCTACTGGGCAAACAACATGAACATGGGCGCAAACGCGATGCTCATGATCCGGTCGTTGTTTCCGGTCAGTCGGCTCTGGGAGTTGATCTCCGTCCAGGTGTCGATGACGCGGGTATCCTCGGGAATACTGAACGGACAACAGCCCTTGACCAGGATCACCTCCCTGATATTGCTCATCACCATGTTGCCCCTGGCGCCAGGCCCATCCACACCGAAGATCTTTACCGAGCCGGCCTTGTTGTTGTGCTGCCAGGAGGAGACCTCTGCGCTCATACCGTAGTCGGACAGATCGACGGGCCGGCTTTTCGCAGAACTGAGCAATGACAACTTCCTGCCCGCAAAATCCGCGGCGCTCCAGAGACAGATGTAACCATAGTCACAGGTGCGGTCTGACTGACCTGCGTCGCCGGGCACAGGGAAGGCCAGCACGACGGCCCCCTCGTCGTAAGTCACTTGGGTAGCGCTGACTTGATGCCCTCCGGACTTTGAAATGAGTTGTCGGTCAATTTGCCGTTGCACCAGGGCTTTTTGCTCAATCGTCATGGGCGGCTCAAACAAGGCATAAGGACTGCGCTTGAGCGTCGCCTGTTTCGCCGAAAAGAACAGTGCGCCGATACCGAGGCAGATTGCCACGACACCCACCAGCCATTTGCGGTTCATGTAGAGACCCCGTTCACCAGGCACGCTGAGCCCATTCAGCGTGAGCAGGAAACCAGAGTCCCTTCGGCACCTTTTATTGTCTACTGTCAGAAATAACAGGCTCGACGGATGGCGCCATCCGGCCGATTCTTGAAATAACCCCGCGTCCCGCTTGCGTGGCCCCCTCCTGCTCACTAACGTAGCGCCTTTATCGCGCGCCGCCGCCTTTACCCCGCAGGAGCTTTGCCATGGCCTCGCCAGCCCTTTCACATTTTCTACCCCGGTTCGGCGTTGCCGCAGCAGTGGCGGGAGCCTTGAGCCTGACCGGTTGTCAGAGCTTCAATACCCAGGACACCCTTCCGCCCACCTCTGGCGTAGAGCCGCTCAAAGGCCTGGCGCAGAACGTTTCGGTGCGACGCAATGCCATGGGCATGCCGTTGATCGAAAGCAGCACTTTCCACGACGCACTGTTTGCCCTGGGCTATGTGCACGCCAGTGACCGCATCACGCAGATGGTCACCCTGCGGTTGCTCGCCCAGGGCCGATTGGCCGAGATGCAGGGGGCGGACCTGTTAGACGCTGACCGCTATATGCGCGCGGTCAACCTGAAGAAAAGCGCCGGCGAGTTGTACAAGGCCGCTTCACCGCGGCTCAAGCGCTTCTTCGAAGTTTATGCACGCGGGGTCAACGCCTATCTGTTCCGCTACCGCGACAAGCTGCCTGCCGACCTGGTCGCCACCGGGTACAAGCCCGAGTACTGGAAGCCGGAAGATTCGGCGCTGATTTTCTGCCTGCTCAACTTCAGTCAGTCAGCCAACCTGCCCGAGGAAATTGCCTCGCTGGTGCTGGCACAGACCGTCACCAGCGACAAACTGCCGTGGCTGACGCCATCGGCCCCGGATGAAAAACTGCCGCTGGGCGAAAGTGAAAAGCTGCAAGGCATCAAGCTTAGCGGGCAGGTTCCGGGTCTGGCTGACATCAGCAAGGCCACCGGCCAACTGTCCGAGCTGAATCTGCTGGGCGCCACTTCATCGAACAACTGGGCCATTGCCCCGCAACGCAGCCGCAGCGGCAAAAGCCTGCTGGCCAGCGACAGCCATGGCCCGATGGGGGTGCCGGCGCTGTTCAGCTACGTGCAGATCCGCGCACCGAAGTATCAGGCTTCCGGCGTGACCGTCGCCGGCTTGCCGATGATCCTGGGCGGCTTCAACGGCAAAGTGGCCTGGAGCATGACGAGCGTCATGGGCGATAACCAGGACCTGTTCCTGGAAAAAATCAAACGCCAGGGCAACGGGCTCTCCTACGAAAATGCCGGCAAGTGGCAGCCGGCGATCGTGCGCAACGAAACCTACTTCGTCAAAGGCCAGCGGCCGATACGCGAAGCCGTGTTCGAAACCCGCCACGGCCCCCTGCTCAACAGTGCCCAAAGCCTGGCCCAGGGCAGCGGTTTTGGTTTGGCTTTGCAAACACCGAGCTTTACCGACGACAAGAGCCTCGACGCCTTCTTTGACCTGTCCCGGGCGCAGAACGTCGAGAAAGCTTCGGACGCCAGCCGTGAAATTCGCGCCATCGCCCTGAACCTGGTGTTTGCCGATGCCAGCAACATTGGCTGGCAAGTCACCGGCCGCTATCCGAACCGCCGCGAAGGCGAAGGCCTGCTGCCCTCGCCTGGCTGGGAGGGACGCTACGATTGGGACGGTTACGCCGACCCGATGCTGCACCCCTACGATCAGGACCCGGCCCAGGGCTGGCTCGGCACCGCCAACCAGCGGGTCATTCCCCATGGCTATGGCATGCAGCTGTCCAATTCCTGGTCGGCACCGGAACGTGGCGAGCGCCTGGCCGAGCTGGCTGGCGTGGGCAAACACGACACCCGTAGCCTGATCGCCATGCAATACGACCAGACCACGACATTCGCCGCCAAACTGAAGAAAATGTTCGAAGCACCGGGCATGTCACAGCCGCTCAAGCAGGCCATCGAGGCGTTGCCTGTGGCAGATCGTGGCAAGGCCCGCGAGGCCCTGACCCGCTTGATGGCGTTTGACGGCAAACTCGCCCCGACCTCCGCAGACGCTGCGATTTACCAGTTGTTCCTGCAGGAAAGCACCCGGCAGATTTTCCTCGATGAACTGGGACCGCAAGGCAGCCCGGCGTGGCAAGCGTTCATCGCCAATGGCGCCTTGTCTTACGCGGCGCAGGCCGATCACTTGCTGGGGCGTGAAGACAGTCCGTTCTGGGATGATGTGCACACCGCGCAGAAGGAAGACAAGCCGGCGATCCTCGCCCGCAGCCTGGCCGCGGCGATCACCGCTGGCGACAGTCAGTTGGGCGGCGATCACAGAGCCTGGCAGTGGGGCAAACTTCACCGCTATGAGTGGAAGAACGCCAGCGGCCAGACGGTGCGCGGTCCGCAGCCGGCCGGCGGCGACCACACCACCCTCAACACCGCCGCGTACGCCGTGGGCCAGGATTTCAACACCACGCGAGTGCCGGCCATGCGCCTGATCGTCGACTTCGGCCAGCCCGAACCGTTGATGGGCCAGATCGCCACCGGCCAGTCCGGCAACCCGGCCAGCCCGAACTACCTCAACGGTATCGAGCCGTGGCTGAAGGGGCAGTACCAGAGCCTGCCGATGCAGCCGGAGAACTTTGACAGGGTGTATGGAACCAAGCGGCTGACTCTGACGCCTGGAAAGTAACAATCGACACTGAACCAATGTGGGAGCGAGCCTGCTCGCGAAGAGGCCCTGTCAGTCAACATCCATGCTGACTGACACACCGCTTTCGCGAGCAGGCTCGCTCCCACAGTCGTTTCCCCATTGAACTCCGATAGAACTTCTCCCCCCGCGCCAGCCTCCTAGCTAACAAGCCCCTCCACCTGGATAACAACGTGGACCTTGTCATCGCGCGTCCCGAAGGCTTGTATTGCCCCGCCGGCGATTTCTACATTGATCCATGGCGGCCAGTCGAGCGCTCGGTCATCACCCACGCCCATGGCGACCACGCCCGTAGCGGCAACCAGCACTATCTGGCGGCGGCGCCCGGTGAAGGAATTCTGCGCGCGCGACTGGGCCAGGACATCAACCTGCAAACCCTGGCGTATGGCGAACGGCTGCGGCATCACGGCGTCACCCTGAGTTTCCACCCCGCCGGCCACGTCCTCGGCTCGGCCCAGGTGCGCCTGGAATATGCCGGGGAAGTCTGGGTGGCGTCAGGGGACTTCAAGATCGAACCCGATGGCACCTGCGCCCCTTTCGAGCCCGTGCGCTGCCACACCTTCATCACCGAATCGACATTCGGCCTGCCGATCTATCGCTGGCAGCCGCAGGCGCAGGTCTTTGCCGAGATCAATCGGTGGTGGCAGGCCAATGCCGCGCAAGACAAAGCCAGCGTGCTGTTCTGCTATTCCTTCGGCAAGGCCCAGCGCATTCTCCACGGCATCGATGCCAGCCTCGGGCCGATCCTGGCGCATGGCGCGGTCGAACCGCTGAACCGTGTCTATCGTGAGGCCGGGATAGAGCTGCCACCGACGCTCTACGCCGGTGACTTCAAGAAAAGCGATGCGATCCTGCGCAAGGCTCTGATAATCGCTCCACCTTCGGCCGGTGGCAGCACCTGGATGCGCCGCTTCGGTGACTACAGCGACGGTTTCGCCAGCGGCTGGATGCGCTTGCGCGGAACGCGTCGGCGTCGCGGTGTGGATCGTGGTTTCGTGTTGTCCGATCACGCTGACTGGCCGGGCTTGCTCTGGGCCATCGAACAGACGGGAGCAGAACGGGTGATGGTCACCCACGGTTCGGTCGCGGTGCTGGTGCGCCACCTGCGTGAACAAGGCCTCGATGCCCAGGGCTTTCGTACCGAGTACGGTGACGACGAGGAAGCCTCGACGGCCGAGGCCGAGAGCGTCGAGGCGCTGTCATGAAGGCTTTTGCCCAGTTGTACGCCGAGCTCGACGCCACCACGTCGAGCAACGCCAAGCTGGCGGCAATGCAAGATTATTTTGCCCAGGCCGCACCGGAAGATGCCGCGTGGGCGGTGTACTTTCTGTCCGGAGGACGCCCCAGGCAATTGGTGCCGGTGCGCGTCCTGCGTGAGTTGGCAGTCGCCTATTCCGGACTTTCAGCGTGGCTGTTCGAAGAAAGCTACCAGGCGGTGGGCGATCTGGCGGAAACCATTTCCCTGGTGCTGCCCGAGATGCCCTACCGCTCCAGCGACGGCCTGGCGGTGTGGATCGAAGACAAACTGCTGCCATTGCGCGGCGAATCCCCGCAGGTGCTCGCCGAACGCCTGCCCGTTCTCTGGTCGCAACTGGATCGCCCCAGCCTGATGCTGTGCATCAAATTGATCACCGGCAGCTTTCGCGTCGGTGTCTCCAAGCTGCTGGTGACCCGGGCCCTGGCCTCCATGGCTGGCCTGGACAGCAAGCGCGTGGCCCAGCGCATGGTCGGCTACACAGACCTGTCCCACCGACCCAGTGCCGCCAGCTACCTGAAGTTGATCGCCGAGCAATCCCCCGACGAGCATGCGCAAAGGGGTGGCCAGCCGTATCCGTTTTTCCTCGCCCATGCCCTGGCACAACCGGTCGAACAATTCGAAGCGCTGCTCGGCGCCACCAGCCAGTGGCAGGTGGAATGGAAGTGGGACGGCATCCGCGCCCAGATCGTCAAGCGCGAGGGGCGCCTGTGGATCTGGTCCCGGGGTGAAGAGTTGGTCACTGATCGCTTTCCTGAATTTGACAGCCTGATCCACTGCCTGCCCGACGGCACTGTGATCGACGGCGAGATCGTCGCCTGGAAAGCCACGCAATCGGGCACCGAAGATGCCTTCGATCCGCCTGAGGCAAGCCCCTCCGTGCAGCCTTTCGCCCTGTTGCAACAGCGCATCGGCCGCAAAAACCTCACTCGCAAGATTCTCAATGACGTGCCGGTGGTTCTCCTCGCTTACGACTTGCTGGAATGGCAAGGTGCGGACTGGCGCAACCAGCCGCAAAGCCGGCGGCGCAGCCAACTGGAGCAGGTGATCGCCCAGGCCAACAATCCCCTGCTGCTCGCCTCGCCCTTGTTGACCGGCGAAGACTGGTTCGACCTCGCCAGGCAGCGGGAAGCATCGCGCAGGCTCGGGGTCGAAGGCATGATGCTCAAGGCCCGGGACGCGCTCTACGGCGTCGGACGCACCAAGGACATGGGGGTCTGGTGGAAATGGAAAGTCGACCCGTTCAGTGTCGACGCAGTGCTGATCTACGCACAACGCGGCCATGGCCGGCGGGCCAGTCTCTACAGCGATTACACCTTCGCCGTCTGGGACGCGCCACCCGACGCCAGCGAGCGCGCGCTGGTGCCGTTTGCCAAGGCCTATTCGGGGTTGACCGACGAGCAAATGCGCCAGGTCGACAACATCGTGCGCAGGACCACGGTGGAAAAATTCGGCCCGGTGATCAGCGTCAGGCCGAGCCTGGTGTTTGAACTGGGTTTCGAGGGCATTGCCTTGTCCAAGCGCCACAAAAGCGGGATTGCGGTGCGGTTTCCGCGGATGCTGCGCTGGCGCCAGGACAAATCGGTCGAAGAAGCGGATCACCTGGGTACTTTGCAGGATTTGCTCGGCTGAATGCATCTTGCGAGCGCTGCGCGGATCCAAAAAAGTGCGGGCTTTTCATGACGCCCATTTTCGTGCACTAATCCCCTCCGGCAATTTCTTGAAAAAACCTTTTAAACGCTTGTTCGGCACTATGGTTCGGAAATTGCTACTTTCTTTAGGGCTTACGCTTACCAGTAACAATAATTCTGCGCCACAAGCGCTCATATTGGTTCTTAGGGATTGAATAATGAAAAAAGCATTGCTGACCCTTTCTGCACTGGCGTTGTGCGTGGCAGCCGGTTCCGCGCTGGCAAAGGAATACAAGGAATTGCGTTTTGGTGTTGACCCATCCTACGCGCCGTTCGAGTCGAAAGCGGCCGACGGCAACCTGGTAGGCTTCGACATCGACCTGGGGAACGCGATCTGCGCCGAGCTGAAGGTCAAGTGCAAATGGGTCGAAAGCGACTTCGACGGCATGATTCCTGGCCTCAAGGCCAATAAATTCGACGGCGTGATCTCGTCGATGACCGTCACCCCGGCCCGCGAAAAAGTCATCGACTTCTCCAGCGAGCTGTTCTCCGGCCCGACCGCCTACGTGTCCAAGAAAGGTTCTGGCGTGACCGCAGACGTCGCTTCGCTGAAGGGCAAGACCGTCGGCTACGAACAAGGCACCATCCAGGAAGCCTATGCCAAGGCCGTCCTGGACAAGGCTGGGGTGAAAACCCAGGCCTACCAGAACCAGGACCAGGTGTATTCCGACCTGACCTCCGGTCGTCTCGACGCCGGGATCCAGGACATGCTGCAAGCCGAACTGGGCTTCCTGAAGTCGCCAAATGGTGCCGATTACGAAATCAGCAAGCCGGTCGACAGCGAACTGCTGCCAGCCAAGACGGCGATCGGTATTAAGAAAGGTAACACCGAGCTGAAAGCACTTTTGGATAAAGGTATCAAAGCGTTACACGATGATGGCACCTACGCCACTATTCAAAAGAAACACTTTGGCGATCTGAACCTGTACAGCGGCAAGTAATGCCCGGCGCCCATCCCGCGATGGGCGCTTTTTTCATCCGATCAGGTTGCTGATTTATGTTCGAAAACCTCCTGCAAAATCTGGGGCTCTCCGCCTTCAGCCTCAAGGGCTTTGGCCCGCTGCTGATGGAAGGCACCTGGATGACCATCAAGTTATCGGCGATGTCGCTGCTGGTGGCCGTATTGCTCGGCCTGCTCGGCGCCAGTGCCAAACTGTCCAAAGTCAAACTGCTGCGCCTGCTCGCCCAGTGCTACACCACGCTGATTCGCGGGGTGCCGGACCTGGTGCTGATGCTGCTGATCTTCTACAGCCTGCAAACCTGGCTGACGTCACTCACCGATTACATGGAATGGGAATACATCGAGATCAACCCGTTCAGCGCCGGGGTGCTGACCCTGGGCTTCATCTACGGTGCGTACTTCACCGAAACCTTCCGCGGCGCGATCCTCGCCGTGCCTCGCGGCCAGGTCGAAGCGGCCACCGCCTACGGGCTCAAGCGCGGCCAACGATTCCGTATCGTGGTGTTCCCGCAAATGATGCGTTATGCCTTGCCGGGTATCGGCAACAACTGGATGGTCATGCTCAAGGCCACGGCACTGGTGTCGATCATCGGCCTCGCCGACCTGGTCAAGGCCGCCCAGGATGCGGGTAAAAGCAGCTACCAACTGTTCTACTTCCTGGTGCTCGCCGCCCTGATCTACCTGGTGATCACCAGTGTTTCCAACTTCATACTGCGCTGGCTCGAACGCCGCTACGCCGCCGGTACCCGGGAGGCCGTGCGATGATCGAACTCCTGCAGGAATACTGGAAACCCTTCCTCTACAGCGACGGCAACAACATCACTGGCCTGGCCATGACCCTGTGGCTGCTCAGTGCGTCGATTTTCATCGGCTTCATTGTCTCGATTCCGCTGTCGATCGCCCGGGTTTCACCGCACTTCTACATTCGCTGGCCGGTGCAGTTCTACACCTACCTGTTCCGCGGCACGCCTTTGTATATCCAGCTGCTGATCTGCTACACCGGGATCTACAGCCTGGCCGCCGTGCGCGCACAACCGGTGCTCGACAGTTTCTTTCGCGATGCGATGAACTGCACCATCCTGGCATTCGCCCTGAACACCTGCGCCTACACCACGGAGATCTTCGCCGGTGCGATCCGCAGCATGGCCCATGGTGAAGTCGAAGCCGCCAAGGCCTATGGCCTGACAGGCTGGAAGCTGTATGCCTACGTGATCATGCCTTCAGCCCTGCGTCGCTCGTTGCCGTATTACAGCAACGAAGTGATCCTGATGCTGCACTCGACCACCGTGGCGTTCACCGCGACCATCCCGGACATCCTGAAAGTCGCTCGGGACGCCAACTCGGCGACCTTCCTGACCTTCCAGTCGTTTGGCATCGCCGCACTGATCTACCTGACCGTCACCTTTGCGCTGGTCGGCCTGTTCCGCCTCGCCGAACGCCGATGGCTGGCCTTCCTCGGGCCGACTCACTAGGACCCGCTTCGGGAAACAAGACAAATGCGCCACCAGATACATGACCTGCTGGCCCCACTGCCGGGGACCACACGACAGATCCACAGTTTTCATTTCGGGCCGCAACCGGCCAACGGCAAGATCTACATCCAGTCGTCCCTGCACGCCGATGAAATGCCCGGCATGCTGGTGGCCTGGCACCTCAAGCAACGCCTGGCGGAGCTGGAAGCCGCCGGCCGCCTGCGCAGCGAAATCGTCCTGGTGCCCGTGGCCAACCCGGCGGGCCTGGAACAGGTGCTGATGGATGTACCGCTGGGCCGCTATGAGCTCGAAAGCGGGCAGAACTTCAACCGCTGGTTCGTCGATTTGAGCGAAGAGGTAGGCAACGCGATCGAAGGCCAGCTCGGCGACGACCCGCAGCACAACCTCGAACTGATCCGCGACAGCCTGCGCCAGGCATTGGCGCGGCAGACCGCCAGCACCCAGTTGCAATCCCAGCGCCTGACCCTGCAACGGCTGGCTTGCGATGCCGACATGGTGCTGGACCTGCATTGCGATTTCGAGGCTGTCGCCCACTTGTACACCACGCCCGAGGCCTGGCCGCAGGTCGAGCCGCTGGCCCGCTACATCGGTTCCCAAGCCAGCCTGCTGGCCACTGATTCCGGCGGTCAGTCGTTCGATGAGTGTTTCACCCTGCTCTGGTGGCAGTTGAAAGAGCGCTTCGGCGAGCAGTTCGACATTCCCCTGGGCAGTTTCTCGGTCACCGTCGAACTGCGCGGCCAGGGCGACGTCAACCACCCACTGGCCAGCCTCGACAGCCAGGCGCTGATTGATTACCTGATTGATTTCGGCGCGATTGCCGGTGAGTCGGCGCCCTTGCCCGACCTGCCCTACCCGGCCACCCCCCTGGCCGGGGTGGAACCTGTGGCGACGCCGGTCGGCGGCTTGCTGGTGTTCAGTGCGCTGCCGGGGCAATACCTGGAAGCCGGGCAACTGATCGCCGAAATCATTGACCCGATCAGCGACCGTGTCACACCTGTCCATTGCACGGTCGCCGGCCTGATGTACGCCCGCTCGCTGCGCCGCATGGCCACGGCCGGAATGGTGATCGCCCACGTCGCGGGCGTCGAAGCCTACCGCAGCGGCTACCTACTTTCGCCTTGAGGATGCATGCTCCATGTACAAACTGACCATTGAAGGCCTGCATAAAAGCTATGGCGATCATGAGGTGCTCAAGGGCGTTTCGCTCAAGGCCAACACGGGCGATGTCATCAGCCTGATCGGTGCCAGCGGTTCCGGAAAAAGCACTTTCCTGCGCTGCATCAACTTCCTCGAACAACCCAACGACGGTGCCATGAGCCTCGACGGCCAGGCCATCCGCATGATCAAGGATCATCACGGCATGCACGTGGCCGATCCCGATGAACTGCAACGAATCCGCACCCGCCTGGCCATGGTGTTCCAGCATTTCAACCTGTGGAGCCACATGACGGTGCTGGAAAACATCACCATGGCCCCGCGCCGGGTGCTGGGCTGCAGCAAGCAGGAAGCCGAAGACCGTGCCCGACGCTACCTCGACAAGGTCGGGCTGCCAGCGCGCGTCGCAGATCAGTACCCGGCATTCCTGTCCGGTGGCCAGCAACAACGGGTGGCAATTGCCCGCGCGTTGGCCATGGAACCGGAAGTGATGCTGTTCGACGAACCGACCTCGGCACTGGACCCGGAACTGGTGGGTGAAGTGCTCAAGGTGATCCAGGGCCTGGCCGAAGAAGGCCGGACCATGATCATGGTCACCCATGAAATGAGCTTCGCGCGCAAAGTGTCGAGCCAGGTGTTGTTCCTGCACCAGGGGCGGGTGGAGGAAGAAGGTGCGCCGGAGGATGTGCTGGGCAACCCGAAGAGCGAGCGTTTGAAGCAGTTCCTCAGCGGTAACCTGAAGTAACCGTTCCGCCCTTGAAACGGGAGCCGGGCTCACTGGCTTCCGTCACTCAACGTGCTTCGTACTCCAGCCTGAAACTGCCGTTTTCCACCTCGATACCGTCGGCATCCAGGCCACTGAAAATTCCGGCAAACTGTGCGTCGCCTCCCACCGTCAAATCAAGCGACCCTCGATACAGCTCCGCTTCCGAGCCGTCCGCCACATGAATGATCATGGGAGATCGCTCACACAGCCCCAGGGCAAACCTGCCACTCTCGATATCCTGCGGCAGATAGACATAAAACGCTTTGTCGTGGCCATTATTCGCGCCAAGACAACGCAGACCTGGCTGCTCGAAATAGTCCAGCGTTGGTGCTGCCCGAAACGCCAGCGGCCCACTGGCCATGAGCAAATCGGCGCGCAAATGCCCTGCACGAACTGACTTCATCTGAATGTTCCTTTTCATATTCTTCGACTGGCTGTCGGCCTTTGCGAAACGCCGCCGAGCGAACAGCGCAGCGATAAAAGCACGGCCTGGCGGCCCAAAGGTTTCAACGATAGACACAGTTTTTTCCGGATATGAAAAGCGCACGGCGAGAAACGTGCCGGCCCATTTATTTGATTAAACCTTTGCCAGGCCGGCGTGGTCATTGAAAGAAGCCATCCAGAGCGCACGCGGCCCGAATGGGAACCCACAACGACTCCGCCAAACGCTGGTTTACCGCTCGCGACTGGAAGCCATTCGAGTTTCAGAAACAGGTATGGGTAGCCATCAAGCGCGGGCAGTCCGGGTTGCTCCATGCAAGCACCGGTGCCGGCAAAACCTACGCTGTCTGGTTCGGCGCGCTCAATCGCTTCGCACGCTGTTCACCTGCGGTTGAAACACCACGTAAACGAAAGCCCGTGGCCGAGCCCCTGACCGTATTGTGGATAACCCCGATGCGCGCCTTGGCTGCAGACACCGCCCGCGCGCTGCAAGGGCCGCTGCTCGACCTGCAGATCCCGTGGAGCGTCGGCCTTCGCACGGGCGATACCAGCAGCAGCGAACGTGCGCGCCAGAGCCGACGCCTGCCAACCACGCTGATTACCACCCCGGAAAGCCTGACGTTGATGCTCGCCCGGGCCGACGCGCAAACTGCACTCTCGACCTTGCGCATGGTCGTGGTCGACGAATGGCACGAATTGCTCGGCAACAAGCGCGGTGTGCAACTGCAACTTGCGCTTGCCCGCCTGCGCCGCTGGAACCCGCAATTGATCGTGTGGGGCGTTTCCGCGACGCTGGGTAATCAGGACCACGCCGAGCAGGTATTGATCCCACAGGGCGGCGGCATCAGCGTTCAAGGCCGGGCCGATAAAAAACTGCAGGTCGATACCTTGCTGCCACCGGAGATCGAACGCTTCCCCTGGGCCGGTCATATCGGCCTGAAAATGTTGCCGCAGGTCGCCGCGCAACTGGATGCCAGTAACAGCAGCCTGGTCTTCACCAATACTCGGGCGCAATCGGAAATCTGGTATCAGGCCTTGCTTGAAGCAAGGCCTGACTGGGCCGGGCTGATCGCGCTGCATCACAGTTCGTTGTCCCGGGAAACCCGTGACTGGGTGGAGCGCGCCCTCAAGGAAGGCCAACTCAAGGCGGTGGTCTGCACGTCCAGCCTGGATCTGGGTGTGGACTTCCTGCCGGTGGAACGGGTGCTGCAAATTGGCTCAGCCAAAGGCGTGGCGCGGCTGATGCAGCGTGCGGGTCGTTCAGGGCATGCGCCGGGGCGAATGTCTCGGGTAACACTGGTGCCGACTCACAGCCTGGAGCTGATCGAGGCCGCAGCGGCACAGGACGCGGTGGCGCAGCGGCGCATCGAACCTCGAACCTCACCCCATAAACCGTTGGATGTACTGGTTCAGCATCTGGTCAGCATGGCGCTGGGCGGTGGGTTTGTTCCCGAGCAGTTGTTTGATGAGGTCCGCGCCGCCTGGGCCTATCGTGATCTCACCGAGGCGGACTGGACCTGGGCGCTGGCTTTCGTACGCCATGGCGGGCTTTCCCTGACAGCCTATCCGGATTACCGCCGGGTCGAACCCGATGATCAGGGAGTCTGGCGTGTCCCCGATGCGCGATTGGCCCGACGCCACCGCATGAGCATCGGCACGATTGTCAGCGATGCGAGCATTCAGCTGAAGTTCTGGAGCAAGGGCGGCGGAGGCAAACAACTGGGCAGTGTTGAAGAAGGTTTCATCGCACGACTCAAGCCGGGCGACGGATTTCTGTTTGCCGGACGCCTGCTGGAGTTGGTGCGCGTGGAAAACATGACCGCCTATGTCAAACGCAGCACCGTGAAGAAAGCCGCGGTGCCACGGTGGAATGGCGGTCGGATGCCTCTTTCCAATGAGCTGGCGCAAGCGGTGGTCGCGCGTTTCAGTGCGGCGGCGCGCGGCGAGTTCAGCGGCCCGGAAATGCAGGCACTGCGCCCGCTGCTGGAGCTGCAGCAACGCTGGTCCGGCTTGCCGACGTCGCAATCGTTGCTGGCCGAGGCGTTGAAGTCCCGTGAGGGCTGGCATCTGTTCCTTTATCCCTTCGCCGGCCGTCAGGTGCATCTGGGCCTGGGCAGTTTGCTGGCGTGGCGAGTCAGCCAGCAGCAGGCCGTGACGTTTTCCATTGCGGTCAATGATTACGGGCTGGAACTGCTGAGCGCCACCCCTGTGAACTGGGCGCAAGCCTTGAGCCCGGAGTTGTTGAGTGCAGAGCATTTGCTCAGGGACGTACTCGCCAGCCTGAATGCCGGAGAGCTGGCCTTGCGGCGCTTTAGGGAAATCGCCCGGATCGCCGGGCTGGTGTTCGCCGGTTATCCCGGTGCACCGAAAAGCACGCGCCAGGTTCAGGCCTCCAGCGGGTTGTTTTTCGAAGTGTTCAAACAGTACGACGCGGGCAATTTGCTATTGGTCCAGGCTGGCGAAGAAGTCCTGCGCGAAGAACTGGATATTCATCGCCTGGAACAGACGTTGGCGCACATCAGCCATCTGCATCTCGACCTGCATCACGTCAAACGCCCTACACCCCTCGGGTTTCCACTGCTGGTGGAACGTATGCGAGAGAGCATGAGTTCGGAAAAACTCGCCGACCGCATCAGGCGCATGGTCAGCGATCTCGAAAAAACCGCCACGACCGGGAAAGCCTGATGAGTACGCCCTACCCCGTGCGACTGGCCGGCGAGGAACTTTGGCTGCTGCCGGAAAAAGCCCTCTACTGGCCTGCCCAGCAAGCTTTGTTGATCGCCGACGTGCATTTCGGCAAGGCCGCCGCCTACCGAAGCCTTGGCCAACCCGTCCCCCAAGGCACCACCGGCCACAACATCGCCGTACTCGACGCACTGCTGGCCAGCCTGCTCTGCCGACAGCTGATTTTCCTCGGCGACTTTCTTCACGGACCGGGCTCCCATGCCACCGCTACGCTCAAAGCCTTGGTTGACTGGCGAACACGCCATGCAGAGCTGCCCATGACACTGATTCGCGGCAACCACGACAAGCGTGCCGGGGATCCGCCGGCCTCGTTGAACATTCGCGTGGTGCCTGAGCCGTTGCTGCTGGGGCCGTTCGCTTTGCAGCACGAACCGCAACCGCACCCGGATCGACATGTGCTCGCCGGTCACGTGCATCCGGTCTACCGGCTCAACGGACGGGGTCGGCAAAGCCTGCGGCTGGCCTGTTTCAGACTGGGCGAGGACGTCAGCCTGCTACCGGCCTTTGGCGCGTTTACTGGAGGCTATCCGGTGCAACGGAACGAAAACTGCCGGATGTTTGTCATTGGTGACAACGAAATATGGCCCCTGTAGGAGCGAGCATGCTCGCGATGAACCCGAGAACGACGGGGGCGCCAGGCTTCCCGCGTAATCGTTGACGTCCATCGCGAGCAGGCTCGCTCCTACAGGAAGCAGGAAGGAGATGTCAGGCCACCGGCGCAGGAGGCGGCTCGTCGGGCAGGGTTGGCTCACCGGGCTCGGTCGGTTGTTCGTTAGGGGTATCGGGATCAGGCTGGCCGGGGATGCCCCCTGCCATGCTGACGGGCGGGTGTGCCAACAAGGACCAGGCCAAAACGCCAACCTGATTGGGCTCAAGCCTTGCCAGTTCGGCACTTATTCTGGGATCGATCTTCATAAAGCACTCCTGGGCGATGGCCCGATCCGCCTTGCGCGAATCGGAACAGTACACTCCATAGAGTGTACGCTCGCCCAGGAATTCCCAAGGTTCGTCGGACGGCTGACTCAGGTGCGTGGCAGGGTGACGCCACGCTGGCCCTGATACTTGCCGCCACGGTCCTTGTAGGAGACTTCGCACTCTTCGTCGGATTCGAGGAACAGCATCTGCGCCACGCCTTCGTTGGCGTAGATTTTCGCCGGAAGGTTGGTGGTGTTGGAGAACTCCAGGGTCACGTGGCCTTCCCACTCAGGCTCGAGCGGCGTGACGTTGACGATGATGCCGCAGCGCGCGTAGGTGCTTTTACCCAGGCAAATGGTCAATACGTTACGCGGGATGCGGAAGTATTCGACGGTGCTGGCCAGGGCGAAGGAGTTCGGCGGAATGATGCACACGTCGCTGTGGATGTCGACGAAGCTGCCGGCATCGAAGTTTTTCGGATCGACGATGGCCGAATTGATGTTGGTGAACACCTTGAAGTGATTGGTGCAACGCACATCGTAGCCGTAGCTGGACACGCCGTAGGAGATCACACGGCTCTCGTCGCTGCCGCGCACCTGGCGCTCGACGAAAGGCTCGATCATGCCGTGTTCCTGCGCCATGCGGCGAATCCACTTGTCCGATTTGATGCTCATGGCGGGTGTCCTGAATAGCGAGGTCGAAAAATTCTGTCCGGC
This sequence comes from Pseudomonas sp. GM78, assembly GCF_000282475.1. Lineage (GTDB taxonomy): Bacteria > Pseudomonadota > Gammaproteobacteria > Pseudomonadales > Pseudomonadaceae > Aquipseudomonas. The sequence continues at coordinate 29,993 of NZ_AKJF01000103.1, read as the reverse complement.
ATCTTACCGGGCGCGCCGCCGGGTTCAAAGTCCGCGCTGCAATTCTCGCCGGACAGTCAGGATTTACCTGCGCTGGCGACGAAGCGTCACACCGTCGATCCTTAAAACAGAGAAACCTTCGCAAGAAGCATTGGCACGTTCCGGAAAAAGGGTTAAGGTGGCGCCACTGTGCTGCTTGTGTCACTGAGAATCTCTACACGATATGTTGAATTTCGATCCAACCATCTACAAGAATTTTTCCTGCTCTTTGCACTCAGTCTCGGCCAGGGTTCTTCCTGAGTCGCAGTTATCTTTGTTCAAGGAGTTACACCATGTCTAATCGCCAAACCGGTACCGTTAAGTGGTTCAACGATGAAAAAGGCTTCGGCTTCATCACTCCACAATCCGGTGACGACCTGTTCGTTCACTTCAAAGCTATCCAATCCGACGGCTTCAAAAGCCTGAAAGAAGGCCAACAGGTTTCTTTCATCGCTACCCGCGGTCAGAAAGGCATGCAAGCTGAAGAAGTACAAGTTATCTAACTTGTACTTGCTTTAGTAAAAGGCCCCGCCCTCAAAAGCGGGGCTTTTTTGTGCCCGTGTGTTTTTGCCGGGCAAAAAAAATCGCGACCCGCAGGTCGCGATTTTTTTATGCCTTACCAGGTCACGCCAAATCCGGCCGTGTATCGGGTCTTGTCCAGGTCAGCATCGTCAGTCCCGTCGATGATATCCCGCTCGGCCTTGAGGTTCAGCGACGCCCAGTCTGTCACCTTGTAACGCAGCCCCATCTCGGCATCCAGTGCATATTCAGCAACGCCGGACAGTGGTTTGCCCACCTCGCCATTGGTGAAGAACTCGACTTTCTTGCCAATCAGGTAGCGGTTGTAATCCCACTTCATGGCCACCGAATAGAAGTTTTCCTTACTGCCGTCAGCGAATTGATAGTCCGTGCGGTTGACTAGCGACCCGAGCGAGAACGCACCCAGTTCGTCATCCCAGAACTGATAACCGGGGCCGGTACCGACGGTACGCTGGCGGGACAGATCTTCGACCTTGTCACGCTTGTACACCAGGCGACCTTGCCAGAACCATTTTTCCGTCAGGAAACGGTCGAGGGAGTACTCTCCCCGCCAATTGTCGGTCGTGACCACGTCATCCTGGAATTCGCGGTTGTACTCGCCTTCTGCGGTATGCCTCCACCGGCCATGGCGGGCCGTGGTCTTGAAGTCGATGTCGTAATCGTCGGTGTCCTTGTCTGCCCGCTGATAATCCAGCGCCGCATCAATATTGCCTTTCCACACCAGATCCTCGACTACAGGCTTGGGCTTGAGGATTTGCTGGACACTCGCCAGCTCTACCGTCTTGGGCCCATCACCGTTTTCCAAGGTCACCTTGCCATCATCCGCGGCGTGCAGCGACTTGGCCTTCTCGCCGGTGTAGGCATCCTGCTTGACCAGCAGTTGCTGATCACTTTCGAGGGTCTTGACCTGCTTCCAGTCGATCGGCACCGCGCCGGCGTACTCCGTCTGGACCAGCAGCTTGCCACCGTCGAACAGGATGATCTTGCCGCTCAGCTTGTCACCGTTCTTCAACCAGACGGTATCCGCGAGCAAGGGAGTGGAAGCACTGACGACAGCGAGGCACAGCAAGGTTCTGGACAACATAAGCAAAAACGGGCTCAGGTTCGCGAAAAAAAGTCGGCATTATCCTCAGGAATAAGACCCTAGCAACGACTGACCCAACTTTTTCTATTGAGTTCATTTCTCAACTGGCAATCCAGCATTTACTCTACAGACGGTAGAGCGAACGACTTCAGGAACTGCGAACGTGATCGAGCCGAGCGAAAAAACCGAGAGTGCCGCGCAAATCCGACGCACGGCGCTCTACCTGACACTTGCGCAAGTACCCGAAGGCAAGGTCGTGAGTTATGGTCAACTCGCTGAACTTGCGGGCCTCGGACGCGCCGCTCGCTGGGTCGGCAGGACACTGAGCCAACTGCCCGGCGACAGCAAATTGCCTTGGCACCGTGTGCTCGGTGCCGGCGGACGACTGAGCCTGCCCGCAGGCAGTCCCTCCGGGGACGAACAGCGAGCGCGATTACGCATGGAAGGCATCAGTGTCCTGAACAATCGTGTTGATATTCAGCGCCATGGGTGGCGCCCGGTAGAGGACAGCGGTTAGAGTGCGCGCTTTGTTTCCGTATTTCTTGAGGCAGACTCCAGCCCATGCCCCGTAAAACCTGGCGCGCCGCGCTTGCTGCCTATGCCAGCCCTTCGACGCTCGTACTGTTATTGCTGGGTTTCGCCGCCGGCTTGCCCTACATGCTGGTGTTTTCAACGCTTTCGGTCTGGTTGCGTGAAGCCGGTGTGGCGCGCGAAACCATCGGCTATGCAAGCTTGATCGGCTTGGCATATGCCTTCAAATGGGTCTGGTCTCCCCTGCTCGACCAATGGCGCCTGCCGTTGCTGGGCAAACTCGGCCGACGACGTTCCTGGCTGGTGTTGTCGCAAGCGCTGGTCATTCTGGGCCTGGTAGGGATGGGCTTTTGTGACCCGCAAAAACATTTGTCCTGGCTGATCGCCATCGCGGTGGTCGTCGCCTTCGCCTCGGCGACGCAAGACATTGCAGTGGACGCCTACCGCCTCGAGATCGCGGATGACAGTCGCCAGGCGGCGCTCGCCGCCAGCTACATGTCCGGCTACCGCATCGCGGCACTGCTGGCCACGGCCGGCGCGCTGTTCTTCGCCGAAGGCTTCGGCTCCACCGGTTTCAACTACAAACATTCGGCATGGGCCGGCACTTACCTGCTGTTCGGCGCCCTGATGGTCCCGGCGCTGCTCACCTCGCTGTTCATGCGCGAGCCTTCGGTGCCTCTGCGCACTCAACTGCAGGCCGGGCGCTACAGTTTCGTGCATCAACTGGCCTCGGTGTTCGTCCTGATCGTGCTGCTGGTGTCCGTGCCGGCCATGTTTACCCAGCTCTACAACACCGACTTCGCCAGCGTGCTGTTCGAAGGCGAGAGCCTGCTCGACCTGCTGCTCGAAGACCGCGCGTTCCTGCGCGCCATCCTCTACACCACCCTCACCGCCCTGTGCCTGTCGGCCATGGGTCGCCGGGGCCTGGCACCGGTACTGACGCCGATCAACGACTTCATTCTGCGTTATCGCTGGCAAGCGCTGCTGCTGCTGGGGCTGATCGCCACCTATCGGATGTCCGATACGGTGATGGGCGTGATGGCCAACGTTTTCTACATCGACCAGGGTTTCACCAAGGACCAGATCGCCAGCGTCAGCAAGATCTTCGGCCTGATCATGACCCTGGTGGGCGCCGGCATGGGCGGCCTGCTGATCGTGCGCTTTGGCATCCTGCCGATCCTGTTCATCGGCGGCGCTGCGTCGGCGGGTACCAATATATTGTTCCTGTTGCTCGCCGACATGGGCGCCAACCTCAACATGCTGATCCTCACCATCTCCCTGGACAACTTCAGTTCAGGCCTGGCGACTTCGGCATTCGTCGCCTACCTGTCGAGCCTGACCAACCTCAAATTCTCCGCCACCCAATACGCCCTGCTCAGCTCGATCATGCTCCTGCTACCGCGCCTGATCGGCGGTTATTCGGGCGTCATGGTAGAGAAATTCGGTTATCACAACTTCTTCCTGATCACCGCCCTGCTGGGTGTTCCGACGCTGCTGCTGATCGCCTTGCACTGGTTCCAGGAGAACCGTCGCGCAGGTCCGACACCGAAACCTGAGCCGGCTCCTACCCAGGTTGTGGAAGAATCGTAGGGAACACGCGCAGAAATCCTACAGAGGACGGGCTCAATTCCGTCCTCCTGCCACCGCACCGACCGCACGCCTGTACGACAGCGGAACTCGCCCGTACAATGCTCCGTCATTTCTCGTCATCAGCAATCGATAACGGCCAACCATGCGCACCAGTCAATTTTTGCTTGCCACACAAAAAGAAACGCCTTCCGACGCGGTCGTGATCAGCCATCAGCTGATGCTGCGCGCCGGTATGATCCGCAAACTCGCCTCAGGCCTGTACACCTGGCTGCCGATGGGCTTGCGAGTGATGCGCAAGGTCGAAGCCGTCGTTCGCGAAGAAATGAACGCCGCCGGCTCGCTCGAAGTGTTGATGCCGAGCACTCAACCGGCTGAGTTGTGGCAGGAATCCGGGCGCTGGGAAGAGTACGGCCCTGAATTGCTGCGCTTCAAGGATCGCCACGGTCGCGATTTCTGCGCAGGCCCCACCCACGAAGAAGTCATCACCGACCTGATGCGCAACGAGTTGAGCAGCTACAAACAGCTGCCGATCAACCTGTATCAGATCCAGACCAAATTCCGTGACGAGATCCGCCCACGCTTCGGCTTGATGCGCGGCCGCGAATTCATCATGAAGGACGCCTATTCGTTCCACGCTGACCAGCCATCGCTGCAGGTCACGTACGATCGTATGCACCAGGCGTACTGCAACGTGTTCACCCGCCTGGGCCTGAAGTTCCGCCCGGTTGAAGCCGACAACGGCTCCATCGGCGGCGCCGGTTCCCACGAGTTCCACGTACTGGCCGAGTCCGGCGAAGACGATATCGTCTTCAGCAACGGTTCCGACTACGCGGCGAACATCGAGAAAGCCGAAGCCGTACCGCGGGAAACCTCGCGTCCAGCGCCAAGCGAAGAGCTGCGCCTGGTCGACACGCCAGACACTAAAACCATCGCTGCACTGGTGGAAAAATTCAATCTGCCGATTGAAAAGACCATCAAGACCCTGATCGTGCACGCCGAAGAAGAAGGCAAGCTGATCGCCCTGATCATCCGTGGCGACCACGAGCTGAACGAAATCAAAGCCGCCAACCAGCCTGGCGTTGCCAGCCCGCTGGTCATGGCCAACGATGCCGAACTGCGTGACGCCATTGGCGCCGGCGCCGGCTCCCTGGGCCCGCTGAACCTGCCACTGCCAATCATCATCGACCGTTCCGTGGAGCTGATGAGCGACTTCGGCATCGGTGCCAACATCGACGACAAGCACTACTTCGGCGTGAACTGGGAACGCGACCTGCAGGTTCCGACCGTTGCCGACCTGCGTAACGTGGTCAGCGGCGACCCAAGCCCGGACGGCAAGGGCACCCTGGAAATCAAGCGCGGCATCGAAGTCGGGCACATCTTCCAGCTGGGCAACAAGTACAGCAAGGCGATGAAGTGCGAAGTGCTGGGCGAGAACGGCAAGCCGGTCACCCTGGAAATGGGCTGCTACGGCATCGGCGTTTCCCGCGTGGTCGCGGCAGCCATCGAGCAGAACAACGACGAAAAAGGCATCATCTGGAGCGACACCCTGGCACCTTTCCAGGTTGCCCTGGTGCCACTGCGCTACGAGACCGAACTGGTTCGCGAAGCCACCGACAAGCTGTACGCAGAACTGACTGCCGCCGGCTTCGAAGTGCTGCTGGACGACCGCGACAAGAAAACCAGCCCGGGCATCAAGTTCGCGGACATGGAGCTGATCGGCATTCCTCACCGGATCGTGGTCAGTGACCGTGGCCTTGCCGAAGGCAACCTGGAATACAAGAGCCGTACCGAGGCCGAGCCGCAAGCGCTGCCGGTCGCCGACGTGCTGCCTTTCCTTCAGGCCCGTATCCGCCGCTGAAACCAGATAGAGACGTCATGTTCAAGCGAAACACCTTAGGCCTCGGTGGTGCCGCCCTGTGCGGCACCCTGCTGGTCAGCGGCTGTGCCAACCACATGTCACAACGCAGCGAGCACGAGGAACGTGTCGAGCGCAAATTGCTTGATCACAGCCTGCAGATCGATGTGGGTGAGCCCAAGGTGCTTGAGCTCCCTCAGCGCCGGGTGAAAATCCACGAGCAGAAGACTTTCGAAGTCACCGAGTTCGAGGTCACCCGCCATTACGATCGCTACACGCCGTACCAACCCTGGCGGGAGGTCTATGAGATCCCGCTGGGCGCGGTCGCGGTGGTGGCCGGGGTCGGCGCCAACGTGGCCAACGTGTTTGCCCTGGGTAATCTGCCGGATAGCATGACCAGGGACTGGTTCAGCTACGGCTTCGCCGGGCTCAACCCGTTCATGAACGTGCAGTCCCATGGACGCGCCCAGCAGAACCTGGCCGGCATCGACGAAGTGCAGCTCGACAAACGCACGGAGTACTCGAGCCTGCCCTGGAGCGAGCGCCCGGTCGAAGTCAAGGCCGGCAAGGAAACCTTCGAGCTGAGCACCGACAAGAACGGCGTGTTGCGCCTGAACCTGTTGGACAGCCCGTTCGCCGAACATGACCTCAATCACCTGAGCAAGTTGCAGATCAACGTCCAGGACGCCAAGGACGATGTGCACAGCGATTCGTCGCTCGCGCTGAGCAGCACCTTGCGCGGCAAGTTGCTCGAAGCCCACGGCTTGATTTACGACGACCTTGAAGACGACGAAGTGAGCCAGTGGGTTCACCGGGTCAAGCGCCTGTCGGAACTGGGCCTGGAAGAAGAAGCCACGGAACTGGAACAGAGCCTGATCGAACTGACTCGCAACGATCCGGAGCTGCAGACCGAATTCCTCAAGTCCCTGACCAAGGATGCCGGGCGACTGGTGGCGGATCCGGGACCGAATTAAGGCCTTTTATAAAGATCCCAGCCTGCGGCAGCTCCTACAGAGGATCGCACTCCCCCTGTAGGAGCTGCCGCAGGCTGCGATCTTTTGACTTTAAGGTTTATCGCTCAAACAACTCCATCTGCTCAAACCCGCCCCGCAAATCCTCCAGCCTCACCCCCACGCCCAACAACCGCACCGGCTTACCGCCACGGTTGAACGCCTGCGTCAGCAACAACTGATAACTGCCCAGGTCCCGCCCCGCCCCCGCCTGCTCCAGCGTGGTCTGGGTGAAATCATGGAACTTCACTTTGACGAAGGGTTTGCCCGGCCGATAGCTGCTGTCGATTCGCGCCATGCGCGAGGCGAGGGTTTCCAGCAGTTCCGGCAACTTGTCCAGGCAACTGCGCAGGTCCGGCAAGTCGACGTCGTAGGTGTTTTCGACACTGATGGACTGGCGACGGCTGTCGTTATGCACCAGGCGGTCATCGATCCCACGGGCCAGGCTCCAGAGTCGCTCGCCAAAGCTGCCGAATTCGCGCACCAGCGCCAACTTGTCCCACTCACGCAGCTGCGAGCAGTCAGTGATGCCGAGCTTGCCCAGCCTTTCGGCGGTGACTTTACCGACCCCATGCAGCTTGCTCACCGGCAACCCACTGACAAACGCCTCGACCTGATCCGGGGTGATGACAAATAACCCGTTGGGCTTTTTCCAGTCGCTGGCGATCTTGGCCAGAAACTTGTTGGGCGCCACCCCGGCAGAGACGGTGATGTGCAATTGATTGGAGACGCGCCGACGAATGTCCTGGGCAATTCGCGTGGCACTGCCGCCAAAATGCGCACTGTCCGACACATCGAGGTAAGCCTCATCCAGGGAAAGCGGCTCGATGATCTCGGTGTAGTCGCGAAAGATCGTGTGAATTTCCCTGGACGCTTCTCTATAGGCGTCCATTCGCGGTTTGACGATCGTCAGGTCCGGGCACAGCTTCAATGCATGCCCCGAGGACATGGCCGAGCGCACGCCATAGGCCCGGGCTTCATAATTGCAGGTGGCAATCACCCCGCGCCGGTCCGCCGACCCGCCGACCGCCAGGGGTTTTCCAGCCAGGCGCGGGTCGTCACGCATCTCGATGGCGGCGTAGAAACAATCACAATCGACGTGGATGATTTTTCGCTGGGTCATTTCAACGCGGTGTTCATGGAGTAGAAATAGCGTCACGCGGTGTAGGAAAACAGTATCTCACTGACAACTGTATATAGCACCAGTACCTTGAGGGTTCTTTTTCACACGTAGGAACGCCCCGAGAAATTTATTTTCTCAATCAAGAAGTTGGCTCCAATAGAGCCTCAACCCTTGCCACGCCTGCCTCTCAGCCCATCCTAGACATGCAATTTGCAGCTAAGCGATTGAACCGGAACAGGTTTTGTCAAAATTGCAGGTTGACACCCCCGCGCATTTCTATAGAATTGCCAACACAGACGCGGGATGGAGCAGTCTGGTAGCTCGTCGGGCTCATAACCCGAAGGTCGTCGGTTCAAATCCGGCTCCCGCAACCAAACATCAAAAAAGGCTACTCGAAAGAGTGGCCTTTTTTGTGCGTGTCAGTTTTGTCGTCCGCCCCCCACCTCCTCAAGGCGACCCGCACCACGACACCAAGAGAAATCGTTCTGATTCCGAAACTTAGCTCCCCTCCTCCGACTGCTTTAATCTTTTTCGCACTTATTTGACCAAGTTCTGGATTAACGGTTGACACCCCAGCGATTCTCTATAGAATGCCGCCACACAGACGCGGGATGGAGCAGTCTGGTAGCTCGTCGGGCTCATAACCCGAAGGTCGTCGGTTCAAATCCGGCTCCCGCAACCAAACATCAAAAAAGGCTACTCGAAAGAGTGGCCTTTTTTGTATCTGTAGAAAAAGTCCTTTCGCAACAATGATCTGTCACTGTGCGGTGAACCTTCCGGGCTCACCGATGCGCTGAGTTCCGACTATGCTCAATCGCACATCGCACGCTCTACGACTGAAGACGAACTGTCACCGGGACTCGGTGCCAGGCGTTAATATTCGTGATTATTTTTTTCTACAGGGATTGGTAACTTGGCTGGATACCCCCATCCTGTCGCGCACAATCCAAGAGGTGATTGATGCGCGCCAACTCGTCTGATCCACAAGACACCGTCACAGCGACACAACCGATCAAGGCGCAACGGCTGCGTTTGCTTGACCTGATCAGCAAGTACCGCCAACCCATCGGCCTGGCGGTCACCCTGTTGTTGTTCACCATTGCGCTGATTGCCTGCCGTCACCTGTTGAGCGAACTCGACCTGGACGCTTTGCACGACTCGATCCTCGAGGTTCCGCAACCGGCACTGCTGGGTGCGTTGGCTGCTACCGTCGCAGGCTTCATCATTTTGCTGGGTTACGAATGGTCGGCCAGCCGCTACGCCGGCGTCAGCCTGGCACCGCGAACCCTGGCGCTGGGCGGCTTCACCGCCTTCGCGATCGGCAATGCCATTGGTCTTTCGATGCTGTCCGGCGGCTCGGTGCGCTACCGCCTGTATGCGCGCCATGGCCTGGGGGCCACTGAAGTCGCGCGCATGACGCTGTTCGCCAGCCTCTCGCTCGGCTGCGCCCTGCCACCGCTTGCCGCGCTGGCGACACTCAGCGACCTGCCCGCAGCTTCCACCGCCCTGGGGCTTTCGCCAGTCTTGCTGGGCACTATCGCGACGACTGTGTTGTTGCTGTTCGCGGTACTGGCCATCGGCATCTACCGTCGTCGACTGCCGGAACAACCGTACGCCGACAACCTGCTGGTGCAGATCGGCCGCCGCACCTTGCGCCTGCCCGGGCGCCGCCTGACCTTCCTGCAACTGGTCATTACTGCACTGGACGTGGCCGCCGCCGCTACCGTGCTCTATTTGTTATTGCCGGAAGCGCCGCCGTTCGGCGCGTTCCTCCTGGTTTACCTGCTGGCCCTGGCCGCCGGCGTGCTTAGCCATGTACCGGGCGGGGTCGGCGTGTTCGAAGCGATTTTGCTCGCTGCCTTCTCCGACAAACTCGGTGCCGCGCCTCTGGCCGCCGCCCTGCTGCTCTACCGCTTGATCTACGTGGTGCTGCCGATGCTGGTGGCCTGCCTGTTCCTGTTGATCAGCGAAGGCCAGCGCCTGTTTCAGACGCGCCAGACCCTGCGTGCCGCCTCAGGCCTGGCCGCGCCTATATTGGCGGTGCTGGTGTTCCTGTCCGGCGTTGTGTTGCTGTTCTCCGGCGCGACACCGGAAATCGACACGCGCCTGGAACATATCGGTTTTTTGATCCCGCACCGCCTGGTCGATGCCTCGCACTTTGGCGCCAGCCTGATCGGCGTGTTGTGCCTGCTGCTGGCCCAAGGCCTGCGTCGTCGACTGTCGGCCGCCTGGATGCTGACCACCATTCTGCTGCTGGTCGGCGCCCTGCTCTCCTTGCTCAAAGGTTTTGACTGGGAGGAAGCCACTCTGATGGTGCTGACGGCGAGCCTGCTGGGGGTTTTCCGGCGCTCGTTCTATCGCCCCAGCCGCCTGACCGAGGTGCCGTTCTCACCCCTGTACCTGGTGGCCAGCGTGTGCGTACTCGGCGCCTCGATGTGGCTGCTGTTGTTTGCGTACCAGGACGTTCCCTACAGCCATCAACTCTGGTGGCAGTTCACCCTCGATGCCGATGCCCCCCGTGGCTTGCGCTCGCTGCTCGGCGCGGCGGTCCTGCTGGTGGTGGTGTCCCTGACCTGGCTGCTGCGCACCGCACGCCCGGTCATCCACCTGCCGACAGCCGATGAGCTGGAGCGCGCGAGCAAGATCCTCATGGCGTCCGCCCAACCGGATGGCGGCCTGGCCCTGACCGGCGACAAGGCGCTGCTGTTCCACCCCAACGACGAGGCGTTCCTGATGTACGCCCGCCGCGGCCGCAGCCTCGTAGCGCTGTATGACCCGATCGGTCCGGGCCAGCAACGGGCGGAAATGATCTGGCAATTCCGCGACCTGTGCGACATCCATCACGCCCGCCCCGTGTTCTATCAAGTGCGCGCGGAGAACCTGCCGTACTACATGGACATCGGCCTGACCGCGATCAAGCTGGGCGAAGAAGCCAGGGTCAACCTCAAGCGCTTTGATCTCGAGGCCAAGGGCAAGGAGATGAAGGACCTGCGCTACACCTGGAACCGCGGCACCCGCGATGGCCTGTCGCTGGAAATCCATGAGCCGGGCCAGGCGCCAATGGATGAGCTCAAGGTGATTTCCGATGCCTGGCTGACCGGCAAGAACGTGCGCGAGAAAGGCTTCTCCCTCGGCCGCTTCAGCGACGATTACCTCAAGCACTTCCGCATTGCTGTGATCCGTTTCGAAGGACGCCCGGTGGCGTTCGCCAACCTGCTCGAGACCTACGGCCATGACCTGGCCAGCCTCGACCTGATGCGCGCGCACCCGGACGCCCCCAAGCTGACCATGGAGTTCATGATGGTCGGCCTGATCCAACATTATAAGAGTCACGGATACGCGCGTTTCAGCCTGGGCATGGTGCCGTTGTCGGGGTTGCAACCCCGTCGCGGTGCCCCTTTGACCCAGCGCCTGGGCTCGATGGTATTCCGCCGTGGTGAGCAGCTCTACAACTTCCAAGGCTTGCGCCGCTTCAAAGACAAGTTCCAGCCTGACTGGGAACCCCGTTATATGGCCGTGCCTGCCGGACTCGATCCGCTGGTTGCCTTGGCCGACACTGCCGCCCTGATCGCGGGCGGCTTGACTGGATTGGTGAAACGCTGATGATTCAACGCTCCCTGCGCTATGTACTGGGCACCCTGGTAGTGGTGGCCCTGATTCTCGGTGGTGGCTACTGGTACCTCAAACGTCCGGCACCGGAACCAACCCTCGAACTGCTGACCCCGACTGATGGCGCGGCGATGACCCGCGTTATCCCCGGCACCACGCCAAAGGCCCAGGTGCTGGTGGCGGTCAATGAAGAACAGAAGCTCAGCGACAAACAATTGCTGACCCTGAGCCGTAGCGGTTCGGCGCAGATTGTCCAGGTGATCCTGCCCAAGGACTGCCTGCTGCAAAGCCGTGCCCTGCAGTCGGGCCTGCGGGAACTGAAAGGCCCGGCCACTTTGGTCAGCGGCATCGGCCCGGGCGCGGTACTGGCCTGGCGCTGGTTGTCCGAGCAGAAGAACGACAAGGCCCAGGCCGTGTCGGTGGACCTGGCCCTGGAAAAACCCGGCTGCACCCACCTGCTGCCGAAAAGCGCCGCCCACGGCCATTGGCTGGTGGCGTGGAACGACAACCCGGACGACACCAGCGCCGGCTTCGTGCGTGACCAGCCCAACGCCGAAACCAGCATCAGCGACTACGACATCAACCTGCCTCAGGTGCTGAACAACGAACTGCGCAAACTGCTGGTCGGTGGTGACAAGGAAGCGGGCGGCTTGCAAATTCCGGTGGTCGAAGTGCCGGCCGGTCAGGCCAAGGATACCGTCACGCTGTTCCTTTCCGGTGACGGCGGCTGGCGCGACCTCGACCGCGACGTAGCGGGCGAGATGGCCAAGATCGGCTACCCGGTGGTCGGCATCGACACCCTGCGCTACTACTGGCAGCACAAGAGCCCCGAGCAAAGCGCCCTGGACCTCGCTGAACTGATGCAGCACTACCGGCAGAAATGGGGCACCAAGCGCTTCATCCTGACCGGCTACTCGTTCGGCGCCGATGTGCTGCCGGCGATCTACAACCGCCTGGCAGAGTCCGAGCAGCAGCGCGTCGACGCCATAATCCTGCTGGCGTTCGCCCGCACCGGCAGCTTCGAAATCGAAGTCGAAGGCTGGCTTGGCAACGCTGGCAAAGAAGCCGCCACCGGCCCGGAAATGGCCAAGCTGCCTGCCGCCAAAGTGGTGTGCATCTTCGGCGAAGAAGAAATCGACGAAAGCGGCTGCACAGACAAGAGCGCGGTGGGCGAAGCCATCAAGTTGCCTGGCGGCCACCACTTCGACGAGAACTACCCGGCCCTGGCGCAGCGCCTGGTGGATGTGATCCAGAAGCGGCAAGCGCAGGAAACCGAAGCCCAGGAATAATCCTGGCTGCACAAAAAAGCCCCCGCAGCCTGAAGGCTCCGGGGGCTTTTTCATGCAACACCACAACCCACTGTAGGAGCGAGCCGGCTCCGGGCGGCGTTCCGACGATGGACGTCAACGTTAACGCTGACTGCCTGAATGCACGCGGTGCACTCAGGTTTTTCGCGAGCAGGCTCGCTCCTACAGGAAGCCTTACATCTCCACCTGCGTCCCCAACTCAATCACCCGGTTCAGCGGCAGGTTGAAGAAGCGCAAATTGCCGTTGGCGTTCTGCAACATGAACGCGAACAACGCCTCGCGCCACCGGGCCATGCCTTCGAGCTTGGAGGCGATGACTGTCTCGCGGCTGAGGAAGTACGTGGTGCGCATTGGGCTGAAGTCCAGCTCATCGAGATGACACAGTTTCAGCGCCTTCGGCACGTCCGGCTCGTCGGTGAAACCGAAATGCAGGATCACCCGGAAGAAGCCTTCGCCGTAGGATTCGACCTCGAAGCGCCGGCTCGCCGGCACTCGCGGAATGTCTTCGTAGACCACCGTCAGCAGCACCACCTGCTCGTGCAGCACCTGGTTATGCAGCAGGTTGTGCAACAGCGCGTGGGGCACGGCATCCGGTCGCGCGGTGAGGAACACTGCCGTGCCCTGCACGCGATGCGGCGGTTGCACGGCGATGCTGCTGATGAAAATCTCCAGCGGCAGGCCACCCTCGTCGATACGCTCCACCAGCAACTGCTTGCCGCGCTTCCAGGTCGTCATCAACACAAACAGTGCAAAACCGGCGATCACCGGGAACGCCCCGCCCTGGACGATTTTCGGCACGTTGGCGGCAAAGTACACACCGTCCACTATCAGGAAACCCAGCAGCACCGGCACTGCCAGAACCGGCGGCCATTTCCACAGCAGCAGGATCACCGCCGACACCAGGATACTGGTCATCAGCATGGTCCCGGTCACCGCCACGCCATAGGCCGAAGCCAGGGCACCGGAGGATTCGAAACCGAGCACCAACAGCACCACGCCGACCATCAACGCCCAGTTCACCGCGCCGATGTAGATCTGGCCCTGCTCGGCGCTGGAAGTGTGCTGGATGTGCATGCGCGGAATGTAGCCGAGCTGGATCGCCTGGCGGGTCAGGGAGAACGCCCCGGAAATCACCGCCTGGGAGGCGATCACCGTGGCCAGGGTCGACAGCGCCACCAGTGGAATCAGCGCCCAGCTGGGTGCCAGCAGATAAAACGGGTTGCGCGCGGCCTCCGGATCGCCCAGCAGCAGCGCCCCCTGGCCGAAGTAATTGAGCACCAGCGCCGGCAGCACCAGGATGAACCAGGCACGGGCAATCGGCTTGCGGCCGAAGTGGCCCATGTCGGCATACAGCGCTTCGGCACCGGTCAGTGCCAGCACGACCGCGCCAAGGATCGCCACGCCCATGCCCGGGTGCACGACAAAGAAACGCACGCCCCACGCCGGGTTCATCGCCTGCAACACTTCAGGGTGCTGGAGGATCCCATGGACACCCAATGCCCCCAGCACCACAAACCAGGTCACCATGATCGGCCCGAACAGAATGCCGATGCGCGCAGTGCCATGACGTTGAATCAGGAACAACGCCACCAGCACGATCAGCGACAGTGGCACCACCCAATGGTCGATGCCATCGAAGGCCAGCCCCAGGCCTTCAATGGCCGACAGTACAGAAATCGCCGGGGTGATCATGCTGTCACCATAAAACAGCGCCGCACCGATCAGCCCGCAGACCACCAGCAGCGTGCGCAATTTCGCATGCCCTGCCGCCGCCCGCCGGGCCAGCGCGGTCAAGGCCATGATCCCGCCTTCGCCCTGGTTGTCGGCACGCAGCACAAACATCATGTACTTGATCGACACGACCCAGATCAGCGACCAGAAGATCAGCGCCAGAATTCCCAGCACGCCGTCATGGTTGACCGGTACGCCATAGTCGCCGGAGAACACTTCTTTGAGGGTGTACAACGGGCTCGTGCCGATATCGCCATAAACCACCCCGACCGCCGCGACCAGCATGCCTATCGGCTTGGCCGCCGAATGCTCGGCGCCCGCCGCGTGACTACTTGCCTGACCCATCCAACACTCCTGATTCCCAGACCGGCTTCTTTGAACGAAGCACTATGCTTTGCATTGCAGCATGCGCCGTTTTACCTGTTGTTACAGACGTTTTCTTGACTGTAAAAAATCGGTAAGGCCCAACGGCGCGAAGCATAGCGCAGCACTCGTCGCATTTCCCTGCATAAAGCTGGTCAAGTGAGCGTCTCATCGCTAGAATTGCGCACTTTTTGATCAGAGGCACGCCAAGTGCCCGTTTGTCGCCTTGCCCGTTTGCGGCTGGAGGCGTCACAAATACCGAGGTTAGACATGTCCACCACTCCTGCGCCGGCCAATCCAAAGGTTGGCTTCGTATCCCTGGGTTGCCCTAAAGCACTGGTCGACTCCGAGCGCATCCTTACCCAGCTGCGCATGGAAGGCTATGACGTCGTGTCCACCTATCAGGACGCCGATGTCGTGGTGGTCAACACCTGTGGCTTCATCGACTCGGCCAAGGCTGAGTCCCTGGAAGTGATCGGCGAAGCCATCAAGGAAAACGGCAAGGTCATCGTGACCGGCTGCATGGGCGTCGAAGAAGGCAATATCCGCAACGTACACCCGAGCGTGCTGGCCGTCACCGGTCCGCAGCAGTACGAGCAAGTGGTCAATGCCGTGCACGAAGTCGTGCCGCCACGCCAGGACCACAACCCGCTGATCGACCTGGTGCCGCCACAAGGGATCAAGCTGACCCCGCGCCACTACGCCTACCTGAAGATTTCCGAAGGCTGCAACCACAGCTGCAGCTTCTGCATCATCCCGTCGATGCGTGGCAAGCTGGTCAGCCGTCCGGTCGGTGACGTGCTCGACGAGGCCCAGCGCCTGGTCAAGTCCGGCGTCAAGGAGCTGCTGGTCATCTCCCAGGACACCAGCGCCTATGGCGTCGACGTCAAGTACCGCACCGGTTTCTGGAACGGCGCACCGGTTAAAACCCGCATGACCGAACTCTGCGAAGCCCTGAGCACCCTGGGTGTCTGGGTACGCCTGCACTACGTTTACCCGTACCCGCACGTGGACGAGCTGATCCCGCTGATGGCCGCCGGCAAGATCCTGCCGTACCTGGACATCCCGTTCCAGCACGCCAGCCCGAAAGTGCTCAAGTCGATGAAACGCCCGGCGTTCGAAGACAAGACCCTGGCGCGGATCAAGAACTGGCGCGAAATCTGCCCGGACCTGATCATCCGTTCGACTTTCATCGTCGGCTTCCCCGGCGAAACCGAAGAAGACTTCCAGTACCTGCTGAACTGGCTGACCGAAGCCCAGCTCGACCGCGTCGGCTGCTTCCAGTACTCGCCGGTTGAAGGCGCCCCGGCCAATGACCTGGACCTGGAAGTAGTGCCGGACGACGTCAAGCAGGACCGTTGGGAGCGCTTCATGGCGCACCAGCAGGCCATCAGCTCGGCGCGCCTGCAAATGCGCATCGGCCGTGAAATCGAAGTGCTGGTCGATGAAGTCGACGAGCAAGGCGCGGTCGGCCGCTGCTTCTTCGATGCCCCGGAAATCGACGGCAACGTGTTCATCGACAATGGCAGTAACTTGAAGCCGGGCGACAAAGTCTGGTGCAAAGTGACCGACGCCGACGAATACGACCTGTGGGCTGAACAGATCTAGTCGCAAAAAATATGAAAAGCCCCGCTCTCTTGACGATATGCGGGGCTTTTTTACGGCTATCGTTTGGTGAGGAACGGATTCTCATCTCCAATCACCCAAGGGGCAGGCTGGCATGCGCCAACATTCGGTCATTCATACACCGAAACAAAGCGACTACGAAGAATTGACCAGGGTCTGGGAGGCCTCGGTCCGCGCTACCCACGACTTTCTGCCGGACAGCTACATAGAGCTGTTGAAGAACCTGGTGCTGACCCGCTACCTCGACGCGGTGATGCTGATCTGCACCAAAGACCCGCAGCAGCGAATCACCGGATTCGCCGGTGTCGCGGCGGGCAAGATCGAGATGCTGTTCATCGACCCGGCGCATCGCGGCCAGGGCCTTGGCAAACGGTTGTTGCGCTATGCCCTGGAAAACCTCAACGCCGATGAGCTGGACGTCAACGAACAGAACCCGCAAGCCCTGGGGTTTTACTTCAAGCAGGGTTTCGAAGTGATCGGACGTTCGGAAGTCGACGGCATGGGCCAGCCATATCCGCTGTTGCACATGCGTTTGCGCCAGGACCAGAAACTTTCACAACACGGCTGACACAACGCACCGCTGTGCCCACAAAAAGCCCCTGCGGCAAAATGGTTCCGGGATTAACCGGCGCCAGGCAGGTACAATGCCCACCCCTTTTTTGTTACGGCCCTGTCATGACTGACCCGATTCGACTCTCCAAACGCCTCATCGAACTCGTCGGCTGTTCCCGTCGGGAGGCTGAGCTGTTCATCGAGGGCGGCTGGGTCACCGTCGACGGCGAAGTCGTCGACGAGCCGCAGTTCAAGGTCGGCAGCCAAAAAGTCGAGCTGGATCCAGAGGCCAAGGCCTCGGCGCCAGAGCCAGTCACCATCCTGCTCAATGTGCCCGCCGGCATGGACGCGGACACCGCCATGGCGACCATCAGCGCCGAGACCCTGAGCGAAGAGCACCGCTACGGCAAACGCCCGCTCAAGGGCCACTTCCAGCGCCTGACCGCCAGCACCGACCTGCAGGCCAATGCCAGTGGTTTGCTGGTGTTCACCCAGGACTGGAAGATCCTGCGCAAGCTCACCGCCGACGCGAGCAAGATCGAGCAGGAATACGTGGTCGAAGTCGAAGGCGACATGGTTGAACATGGCCTCAATCGCTTGCAACACGGCCTGACCTACAAGGGCAAGGAACTGCCACCGGTCAAGGCCAGCTGGCAGAACGAAAACCGCCTGCGCTTCGCCATGAAGAACCCGCAGCCCGGCGTGATCGCCCTGTTCTGCCAGGCCGTCGGCCTTAAGGTCGTGGGCATCCGCCGCATCCGTATCGGCGGCGTGTCCATCGGCAAGGTGCCCCTGGGGCAATGGCGCTACCTGTCCGGCAAAGAGAAGTTCTAAAGCTTCTCACGCCGCCACACATTCTGGCGCCGCTGCTTGTGCGGCGCCCACTGCTGAATATCAGGATTGCACACCATGATTCACAATGACGTACTGCGCAGCGTGCGCTACATGCTCGACATCAGCGACAAGAAAGTCATCGAGATCATCAAGCTCGGCGGCATGGACGTGGCCTTGGCCGACCTGCTGACCTACCTCGACAAGAAAGAGGAAGACGAGGAAGGTTTCGTACGCTGCCCGGACGAGGTCATGGCACATTTCCTCGACGGCCTGGTGATCTACAAGCGCGGCAAGGACGAAAGCCGCCCACCGCAGCCGATCGAAGTGCCGGTGACCAACAACATCATCCTGAAAAAGCTGCGCGTGGCCTTCGAGCTGAAAGAAGACGACATGCACGCGATCCTCAAGGCCGCCGAGTTCCCGGTATCCAAGCCTGAGCTGAGCGCGCTGTTCCGCAAGTTCGGCCACACCAACTACCGCCCGTGCGGCGACCAGTTGCTGCGTAACTTCCTCAAGGGCCTGACCCTGCGCGTTCGCCCGCAATAGCTTCCGACGCGAATCTACCCTGTAGGAGCTGCCGAAGGCTGCGATCTTTTGATTTTTAAAAACAAGATCAAAAGATCGCAGCCTTCGGCAGCTCCTACAAGACCGTATGCCCCTCCATTCCGCGTAAAAATAGTGGCTCCGCTTCCGGCGGCTGACGACTAGGGTGTAAAGACCCTCAGCTCTCAGGATTCGCCATGCATCCCTATTTCTCCCTGCAAGGCCGCACCGCACTGGTGACCGGCGGCACCCGCGGTATCGGCAAAATGATCGCCAAGGCCTATGTCGAGGCTGGCGCCACCGTCTACGTCTGTGCCCGTGATGTCGAAGCCTGCCGGCAAACGGCAGACGAACTCGGCGCGTTCGGACGCTGCCACGCAGTGGCCGCCAACCTGGCCACTGAAGAAGGCGTGCAGCAGTTGGCCACGCGCCTGGGTGAGCAGATGACCCACCTCGATATTCTGGTGAACAACGCTGGGACCACGTGGGGGGCACCACTGGAAAGCTACCCGATCAAGGGCTGGGAAAAGGTCATGCAGCTGAATGTGACGTCAGTATTCAACTGCATCCAGCAATTCCTGCCACTGCTACGCGCAGCCGGTTCGCCTGCGAACCCGGCCCGGATCATCAACATCGGTTCAGTCGCCGGGATTTCCTCCTTCGGCGAACAGGCGTATGCCTACGGGCCGAGCAAAGCGGCCTTGCATCAACTGTCGCGGATTCTGGCGCGGGAACTGGTGAGCCAGCACATCAACGTCAACGTGATTGCACCGGGGCGCTTTCCAAGCAAGATGACCCAGCACATCGACAGTGATGCGCAGGCACTGGCGCAGGATACGGCGCTGATTCCGATGAAGCGTTGGGGTCGCGAGGAGGAGATGGCGGCGCTGGCGATCAGCCTGGCGAGTACGGCCGGGGCGTACATGACCGGGAATATCATTCCGCTGGATGGTGGGTTCAGTCTCTGAGACCGGCGGTGCGGCCATCGCGGGCAAGCCACGCTCCCACAGGGATTTTTGGTGCTCACAAAATTTGTAGCCGACCGAGATCCACTGTGGGAGCGGGCTTGCCCGCGATAGCGGACTGACAAGCACCACCGATGCAAAGGTCGATCGGGTTATCATGCCCGCCCCATAACGCCTCGACCCCAAATCATGACCTACAGCGTTTCCCCCATCGGCTTCGTGCGCTCCTGCTTCAAGGAGAAGTTCGCCATCCCCCGGCAGCCGCAATTGGCCCCGGCCGCGCGCGGCGTCCTGGAACTGGTGGCACCATTCGATCAGGGCGACGCCGTGCAGGGCCTGGAACAGGTCAGCCATGTCTGGCTGCTGTTCCTGTTCCATCAGGCCCTGGAAGAAAAGCCGCGGCTCAAAGTCCGCCCGCCTCGCCTGGGCGGCAACAAGTCCATGGGCGTGTTTGCCACCCGCGCCACCCACCGTCCTAACGGCATTGGTCAGTCCGTGGTCAAACTGGACAAGGTCGAAGCCAATCGCCTGTGGATATCCGGCATCGACCTGCTCGATGGCACGCCGATCCTCGACATCAAACCCTACGTGCCTTACGCAGACATCATCGACACAGCCACCAATAGCGTCGCCAGCGCCGCGCCACAGTTGATTGCCGTGCAGTGGACGGACTCAGCCCTGCAACAGGCTCACGGGCACGCCCAGCGCCTTGAAGAGCCCTTGGTTGAGTTGATCGAGCAGTGTCTGGCGCAGGATCCGCGCCCGGCGTACCAGACGCCTGCCCCGGAACGGGAATATGGTGCGCAATTGTGGGATGTGGATGTGCGTTGGCATTATCCGACGCCGGAGATGATCCGCGTGCTTGAAGTCATTCCCGCGAAGGGCTGAACGCCAGAAACAAATGTGGGAGAGAGCCTGCTCACGAAGGGGTGTCAGTCGACATTGCGTTGACTGTCACACCGCCATCGCGAGCAGGCTCGCTCCCATAGGTAGAGCAAAAGCAGTTGTTCGTGCTTATTTCTCGACGAACGCACGCTCGATCAGGTAATCACCCGGCTCGCGCATCCGCGGCGATACTTTCAGGCCGAAGCTGTTCAGCACTTCGCTGGTCTCGTCGAGCATGCTCGGGCTGCCGCACAGCATCGCGCGGTCGTCCTGCGGATTGATCGGTGGCAGGCCGATGTCGCTGAACAGCTTGCCGCTGCGCATCAGGTCGGTCAGGCGACCTTCGTTTTCGAACGGCTCGCGGGTCACGGTCGGGTAGTAGATCAACTTGTCACGCAGGGCATCGCCGAAGAACTCGTTCTGCGGCAGGTGCTCGGTGATGAACTCGCGGTAGGCGACTTCGTTGACGTAACGTACGCCGTGGCACAGGATCACTTTTTCGAAACGCTCGTAGGTTTCCGGGTCCTGGATGACGCTCATGAACGGCGCCAGACCGGTACCGGTGCTGAGCAGGTACAAATGTTTGCCGGGCTTCAAGTCATCCAGCACCAGCGTGCCGGTAGGCTTCTTGCTGATGATGATCTCGTCGCCTTCCTTCAGATGCTGCAGCTGGGAAGTCAGCGGACCATCAGGCACCTTGATGCTGAAGAACTCGAGATGCTCTTCCCAGTTCGGGCTGGCAATCGAGTAAGCGCGCATAAGCGGGCGGCCGTTGGGTTGTTGCAGGCCGATCATCACGAACTGACCGTTCTCGAAGCGCAGGCCCGGATCACGGGTGCACTTGAAGCTGAACAGAGTGTCGTTCCAGTGATGAACACTGAGGACACGCTCGTGGTTCATGTTGCTCATGTACGGGGACTCCTGGAGATTGGGTCTGCGCTTGCCCTTTCAGGAAGAGACCTGTGGTGCGCAATTGCATCGCATTCTAATAGCGACGACAATATCTGTTAACTGGATTATTAAGATAAGGGTTATCGGTTATATAGATATGCGATTTACTCTCCGTCAACTTCAAGTGTTCGTTGCCGTCGCCCAGCAGGAAAGCGTCTCCCGTGCTGCGGGCCTGCTCAACCTCTCACAGTCGGCGGCGAGCACATCGATTACCGAGCTGGAGCGCCAGTGCAGCTGCCAGCTGTTCGACCGCGCCGGCAAACGGCTGAGTCTCAACGCCCTGGGTAAACAACTGCTGCCCCAGGCCGTAGCCTTGCTCGACCAGGCCAAGGAAATCGAAGACCTGCTCAATGGCAAGTCCGGTTTCGGCTCATTGGCGGTGGGCGCAACCCTGACTATTGGCAACTACCTCGCGACCCTGCTGATCGGCGGCTTCATGCAGCGCCACCCGGAAAGCCAGGTAAAGCTGCACGTGCAGAACACCGCCAATATTGTGCAACAGGTCGCCCACTACGAAATTGACCTGGGTCTGATCGAAGGCGATTGCAGCCACCCGGACATCGAAGTGCAAAGTTGGGTCGAAGATGAACTGGTGGTTTTTTGCGCGCCACAGCATCCGCTGGCCAAACGCGGTACCGCGAGCATGGAGGAACTGAGCCAGGAAGCCTGGATCCTGCGCGAACAAGGCTCAGGCACACGCCTGACGTTCGACCAGGCCATGCGCCACCACCGTAGCGCGCTGAACATCCGCCTGGAACTGGAGCACACCGAAGCCATCAAGCGCGCCGTCGAGTCCGGCCTGGGGATAGGCTGTATCTCGCGACTGGCGCTACGGGATGCGTTCCGTCGCGGCAGCCTGGTGGCGGTGGAGACGCCGGACCTGGACCTGGCGCGACAGTTCTATTTCATCTGGCACAAGCAGAAGTACCAGACCTCGGCGATGCGTGAGTTCCTCGACCTGTGCCGCGCGTTCACCGCCGGGGTTCAGCGCAGCGACGAGATCGTTCTGCCTACGATCGCTTAAAGCAGAATCACCGCCCAGACCAGCGCGATCATGGTCAAGGCCACCAATTGCGCGGCGCTGCCCATGTCCTTGGCGTTTTTCGACAACGGGTGCAATTCCAGGGAAATGCGGTCGATGGCCGCTTCCACGGCCGAATTGAGCAACTCGACGATCAGCGCCAGCAGGCATACCGCAATCAGCAACGCCTGCTCGACACGGCTCACGTTCAGGAAGAACGACAGCGGGATCAGAATGACGTTGAGCAACACCAGTTGCCGAAAAGCGGCTTCGCCGGTGAACGCTGCGCGCAGGCCGTCCAGCGAGTAGCCGGAAGCATTAAGGATACGTTTCAGGCCGGTCTGGCCTTTGAAAGGTGACATAGAGTAGGAACTGACCAAAAAAAGGAGTGAGAACGCTAGATTAACCAAAGTCAAAAAAGCGTGAAGGCGCCAGCGCTCAATGGCTTGAAATTGACTCAAGTTGTTGCAGCAGCAGCGCCGCCTGGGTGCGGGTCCGCACATTCAGTTTACGAAAAATTGCGGTGACGTGAGCCTTGATGGTCGCTTCGGAAACGCTCAGTTCGTAGGCAATCTGTTTGTTCAGCAACCCTTCGCAGACCATGGTCAGCACCCGGAACTGTTGCGGAGTCAAGCTTGCAAGGCCTTCACTGGCGGCCTTGGCTTCATCGGAAACGCTGACCGCTTCGAACGCCTGTGGTGGCCAGAAAACATCACCATCGAGCACCGCGCGCACGGCTTTCTGGATAACGCTCAGGTCACTGGACTTGGGGATGAAACCGCTTGCACCAAATTCGCGGGACTTCACCATGATCGTCGCTTCTTCCTGGGCCGAGACCATGACCACAGGAATTTGCGGATACTGGCCGCGCAACAGCACCAACCCGGAAAACCCATACGCGCCTGGCATGTTCAGGTCCAGCAGCACCAGATCCCAGTCAGCCTTTTCGCTCAGGCGCGCCTCCAGCTCGGCAATGCTCGCCACTTCCACCAGTCGGACATCCGGGCCCAGGCCCAGGGTCACTGCTTGATGCAGGGCGGAACGAAAAAGAGGGTGGTCATCGGCAATCAGGATTTCGTATGTGGCCATTTTTCAAATGATCCTGTTTTTCATGGGATGCCCGATGCATTCGGGTATCGCCAACACAACGCGAGGTAACAGCCACGCAGCTGCACCAACGGGGCACGTTCAACGCAAAAAACGGCGTTTCAAACTCTGGCCGCACCCTAATCGGCGCCAAGCATGCCCAGCGAAACCGGGGTGGTCAAGCGACATGGCCGGTACACTTTATTGCAGTATCGGCGACAATCAGTCCATCGATACCACTGCCGGTTGAACATAGGGCATCAACTCGGTGTGCGCCGGGGTCGAAACATTCATTTCCAGCTGACGCTTGGCATCGAGGTAATGCTGGCTGAACACATCGAAATAAGCGTCGAGCGCCGAAGCCGCCTCGACATCCCCCGCCAGATCGAGACACAACGCCGCGACTTCCGCGGTGCACAGGTGTTCGCTTCGGGTGGAGCGGCGCAATTGATAGCGCGAGAGCTTCTCCGGCAACAGGCTGAGGATCGGCAGCGCGTCGAAATAGGGGCTTTTGCGGAAAATCTTCCGCGCTTCGGTCCAGGTCGCATCCAGCAAGATGAACAGCGGCCGCCTGCTTTGATCCACCGCCACGCTGTGAGTCACCCGCTCGGGCGCTACATATTCGCCGGGGAACACCAGGTAAGGCTGCCATTGCGGGTCGGACAACAACGCCAGCAACTGCTGATCGACTTCGGTACGCGACCAGATGAATGCATGGTTGTCTCGCACCACGTCGGCAATCAGCCAGCCGGTGTTGCTGGGCTTGAACACTTCCTTGCCGGTCATGATCAGGCACACCCCGGAGCGCGTCTCGACCTGCGGGCGCCAGGCGCACAGGCAGTGACTCTCGATCACCCGGCACGCGCGGCACCGCGTTGCCCGCCATCCACGGGCCTGGATCGGCTTGATGCCTTCCTCTTCGCGCTGGTCGCGCAGGCGGGCTACGGCGTTGGGGGCATGGTTCATCGCAGGCCACGCCGGCAGGAAAAAGAGATCGACACGAAAAGCACTCGGCAAGGGGTGAAAGTGCAGGCAGTTTACCAGACCCTCTGGCGCAAACCTGTACCGTCCAGGCCTGCTCCCCTATAATTCGCCGCCACTGAACGCACAGTCATGTGGTGGGTCAAACCCCCATCACTGCCCCAGGAGAGTTTCATGCTGCGCCTTATCGTTCCCACCGCTGCCATTCTGCTGGCGTCGCCATTCATCGCTCAGGCTGCGTCCTTGAGTGAGCAGAATCTGAACAGAGAGCTGCGAAACGTCGCCACCCAAAGCAGCGTCGGCACTCCTCGGGCGATCAATGAAGACATTCTCGATCAGGGCTACACGGTCGAAGGCAATGTGCTGATCAACCACCTGAGCGTGCAAAGCAGCCACGCCAACAAGATGCGTGCCGACCCCAAGGCTGTGTATTTCCAGCTTGGTGCCTCGGTGTGCAACAACCCGTCCTTCCGCAAGCTGATGGCCAAGGGCGCAGTCATGCGTTACGACTTCACCGAGGTAAAGACCAACCGCGCGGTCGGTTCTGCAAGCTATCAGGAATCGGATTGCCCGAAAGCGACCCAGAAGAAAAAGTAAGTCAGTGGGATTCTGCGCGCCGCTGCTCATCCTCGGCGCGCAGTTCCGCCACCAGCGCCTGCAAATAGCGTGAGCGCCGCTCCGCGTCCTCAAGACGTCGGCAGCACTCCTCCTCGAGACTCAAATGATTGATCTCGGCTGATGACTTCAGCAATCGATACAGTTGCGTATCGATCTCCAGAATGACCCTGGCCATGGCTTACCGGCTCCCTGCACCTCGCTCGTGCTGAGCGAAAAATCCTTTACCGCTTGTACCCTGCGCCCTGCCCTTGACGCCAAGTTGTCGTGTAGTACCTGTAACTTAGTAAATCAGAGTACGGAACACCCGGGGCGGGTTCAGACGGGCGGTGAAACCACCTTGCAAATCGTCAATAAACGGTTGCCAGGAAAGACTTTGCGGCGCAATGATCAAGGCAGCACGAATCATCGCGAGGGTCTAGATTTCAGGTATCTACGTTCATAGATTCAGGGCAGGAAAGGAGCCACCCGTTTCGTCTTGCACTGTGCGAACGTTTCTTTCACCCAAGGGAAAAACAGAGCCGGTATGGATGACCCGATCAGGGTCAAGTGAATCGCCCAGGCATGGGCCTGGGCAGACAGCGACACATGAAGTGTCGTGGCGTTGGCGCTTCAATGGTCGAAGCCGATGGCTCTGTGCAGAAGGAGAAGTTGAATGCCTTACCAACCGAATGACCTCCTGAGCCGTCATTTTGAACAAAGCGGCCACAACCTCATCAGCAAGGTCGAAGAGCAACTCAACCTGGTTTCACCCAATAGCCCGAACATTCCGATCTACCGCGACATGATCCTGACCGTGCTGCGCATGGCCCAGGAAGACCACAACCGCTGGAACGCCAAGATAACCCTCCAAGCCCTGCGCGAACTCGAGCACGCTTTCCGTGTGCTGGAGCAGTTCAAGGGGCGACGCAAAGTCACAGTCTTCGGCTCCGCACGCACCCCAGTGGAACACCCCTTGTATGGCCTCGCCCGGGAGCTCGGCGCCGCCCTGGCGCGCTCGGACATGATGGTCATCACGGGTGCAGGAGGCGGCATCATGGCCGCGGCTCACGAAGGTGCAGGCCTGGAACACAGCCTGGGATTCAACATCACCCTGCCCTTCGAGCAACATGCCAACCCCACCGTTCAGGGCACGACCAACCTGCTGCCCTTCCATTTTTTCTTCACGCGCAAGCTGTTCTTCGTCAAGGAAGCCGATGCACTGGTGCTGTGCCCTGGCGGTTTCGGCACCCTGGACGAAGCGCTGGAAGTACTGACGCTGATCCAGACGGGCAAAAGCCCGTTGGTGCCCGTGGTGTTGCTGGACGCGCCAGGTGGCAAGTTCTGGCAGGGCGCCCTGGACTTCATCCACCAGCAACTGGAGGAGAATCGCTACATCCTGCCCACTGACATGAAGCTGGTGAAACTGGTCTACAGCGCCGAGGAAGCCGTGGCGCAGATCAACCAGTTCTACAGCAATTACCACTCCAGCCGCTGGCTCAAGCACCAGTTCGTGATTCGCATGAACCACAAGCTCAGTGACCTGGCACTCGAACACATGCAGGAGGCATTCGCCGACCTGTGCCTGAGCGATCAATTCCATCAACACGCCTATAACGGCGAAGAGCAGGACGAAGCACGGTTCAGCCACCTGGCGCGGCTGGCTTTCAACTTCACCGCCCGTGACCACGGTCGCCTGCGCGAGTTGGTGGACTACATCAACCTGCCGGAAAACTGGGCACACACCCAGCCACAGGCGCAGCAGCGAACGCGAGAACCCTTAAAGGTTACGTGAGGCGAAAAAAAAAAACGGCCCGCTATCGAAATAGCGAGCCGTTTCAGTCAATCGTCCATCCCTCGGCCGCTGAACAAGCGGCTGATCATTTCCATGGAGTAGCCCCGATACGCCAGGAACCTGCCTTGCTTGGCACGCTCCCGGGCATCTATCGGTAACTGCCCGGAAAACTTGCGTCGCCAGGTGTCCTGCAATTGTTCCTG
Source organism: Pseudomonas sp. GM78 (assembly GCF_000282475.1). Classification (GTDB taxonomy): domain Bacteria; phylum Pseudomonadota; class Gammaproteobacteria; order Pseudomonadales; family Pseudomonadaceae; genus Aquipseudomonas. Next base: position 3,196 of record NZ_AKJF01000103.1, on the reverse strand, counting down.
CCAGTCGATGCCGCTCTCGCGCAGGGCGAGCTCGATGTCGCTACGCTGTAGGCCACGCTGGCCCAATTCTTCACGAATGCGCAAAGGGCCATAGCCACTACGGGCACGGTAGGAAACGAAGCTTTCAAGGTAGCGGGATTCGGACAACAAGCCCTCTTCCGTCAATCGGTCGAGTGCTGTTTCGATCATTTCGGGGAGAGCGCCGCGCTGACGCAGTTTGCGCGTCAGCTCGACTCGACCGTGCTCGCGTCGTGCGAGCAGGTCCATTGCGGTTCGCCGCACCGCGACGAGGGTATCGAGTACGGCGGTCATCGGATCAATCAGATATCAGCGTCAGCCAGATCGTCTTCGGTCTCTTTGACCGCAGAAGCCTTGGCATCCGCTACCGAAGCCGGAGACAGCAGTTTGTCACGCAGTTGTTTCTCGAGCGTTGCGGCAATATCCGGGTTATCCGCCAGGTACTTGGCCGAGTTGGCCTTACCCTGACCGATCTTGGTGCCGTTATAGGCATACCAGGCACCGGACTTCTCAACGAAACCGTGCAGAACACCCAGGTCGATCATCTCGCCGTTGAGATAAATGCCCTTGCCGTAAAGAATCTGGAACTCGGCCTGACGGAACGGCGAAGCCACCTTGTTCTTTACAACCTTGACGCGGGTCTCGCTACCGACGACTTCATCACCTTCTTTCACCGCACCCGTGCGGCGGATATCCAGACGAACCGACGCGTAGAACTTCAGCGCGTTACCGCCGGTAGTCGTTTCCGGGCTACCGAACATCACGCCGATTTTCATACGGATCTGGTTGATGAAGATCACCAGGCAGTTGGCGTTCTTGATGTTACCGGTGATTTTACGCAGTGCCTGGGACATCAGACGGGCTTGCAGGCCCACGTGCATGTCACCCATTTCGCCTTCAATTTCAGCTTTCGGCACCAGCGCCGCCACGGAGTCGACGATGATCACGTCAACCGCATTGGAACGCACCAGCATGTCGGTGATTTCCAGGGCTTGTTCACCGGTGTCAGGCTGGGACACCAGCAGGTCGTCGACGTTGACGCCCAGCTTGCCGGCGTACTCAGGGTCCAGGGCGTGCTCGGCATCGACGAATGCGCAGGTCGCGCCGGCTTTCTGGGCCTGGGCGATCACGGACAATGTCAGTGTGGTTTTACCGGAAGATTCAGGACCGTAGATTTCAACAATGCGGCCTTTTGGCAAGCCGCCAATGCCCAAAGCGATGTCCAGACCCAGAGAGCCAGTGGAGATGGCCGGGATCGCCTGACGGTCCTGATCGCCCATACGCATTACGGCACCCTTGCCGAATTGACGTTCGATCTGACCCAGGGCCGCAGCCAAGGCTTTCTTCTTGTTGTCGTCCATTAAAGTCCTCACGTAATCAATAAGGCCTGACGGCCAACACCTGTATAAGTAGACAGTATTATTCCACAGCGTTTGCGGATCGCCTACCCCTGATTTGCGATTTCTCCCGCGGCATGGCGCAGCAGCCCCTCTAGCGCGGCCTTCACCGTTTGTCGGCGGACCTCATCGCGGTTACCGGCAAAGTGCTGCACCTCGCTGTACACCTGGTCGTCGACACCCCACGCCAGCCATACGGTGCCCACCGGCTTGCTTGGCGAACCGCCGTCCGGCCCTGCCACCCCACTGACCGCCACGGCAAAACGCGCACGGCTTTTTTCCTGTGCGCCACGCACCATGGCCTCGACCACCTCCCGACTGACCGCCCCCACCGTTGAAAACAACTCGGTCGGGACATTCAGCTGGAGCGTCTTCTGTCGGTTGGAATAGGTGACATAACCGGCTTCGAACCACGCCGAGCTTCCCGGTATCCGGGTAATCGCCTCGCTGATACCACCACCCGTACAGGACTCGGCGGCGGTGACGTGGGCATTGAGAACCTGCAGGCGCCTACCGAGTTCAGCGGCCAGCTGTGTGATTTCTTTCACGGTCATCTCCTGATCGAACGGAATGAGGCCTAACGTACACGAGCGAATGGCGCTTGCAAGTTACAGAAGCGATTCAAAATGTCAGCGAGCAAGCGCTCTGACACAGGGCCTTGCCGACTTGCAGGCGGGGCCAGGATCAGACCGCAGGTGGGCACAACACGGTCTTTGCCCGCTCCCAAAGCAGCAAACGATCCTGGAGCCCGTTCAAGCCACCATTGATCCGTCGGGTAATACTGTTGAACTCATCGCCATCGGCCAGTTCATTAAGGCCGTTTCGCGCCCAGAACCAGGCCGCGGATTCAGCGGCCCATTGTGGCAGCTCCAGCAGTTCGGGTTGTTGCAGCAAGCGCTCATCACTAAAAAGAGCCCAACTACACTGCAGATAGTTGCTGCGGCCGGTAATCTGGATAAGCCCACGGCCCCGATAGCGTTGACCGTCGCCGTCGGGCTCAGGGGAATTGCCCAGGCGCATGGCCAGGTCCCCGATGTCGTACTTCTTGAAATAGTTCTCGCTGCCCAACTCTCGCACATGTCGCAACTGCCCCGACTCGTGGCCGATTTGCGCCAGGAAGGCGGCCATGCGCCCGGGGGTACTGATATTACGACGCGTCATGGCGTTATTGAGGGCGAGTATGAACACGCCCGCCTGAGTGCGAGCGCCGGGGAAAATCATGAGTAACTGTTGCTCAGTGAGGCGCATCGTTCACTCCTTTGATTGATGCTTGAAATTGGCAAGGTGGCGCTGGGAGAAATCCGCCGGCAGCCGATTGACTGCCGCGCCCGAACGCCAGATTACACACCTCACCCACGCGAGCCTCGCCGGTAATTGTTGCACCGTGTTGTGGTGCCAGCGGACGCCGTAGCGACAAGGGCAACGCGCCACCCATTCACTGTGGGTCGGGACGAGAATCGCGCGGCGGTGCATCATCGATACCGATACGCCGGGCCACCCAACGCCCGTACAAGCCTACGACCATGTCAGCCCCGGCTATCGCGGTGAGGCAACCGAAAGCGCCAGCGGCCCAGATCGACATCCCGGCGGCGTACAGCAACATCATTGCCGAGACGCCACACACCATGCAGGCCCCGGAACGGAGGGCCAGGCGTCGCAGTAATGACCAACCACGAGTGCCCTCCTTGTCGGCGCGCCACATTTCCCCGGACACCCCACTGACCACTGCGAGCGCGACGACGAGCCAGATCGGCAGGGGCAGCAACAGTTGTTGCTCGTTT
>NZ_AKJF01000102.1 GCF_000282475.1 Pseudomonas sp. GM78 | reverse complement strand
CTGCGCAATGCCTGCGTTCGGCCATCGTGGTTAACGGGGCACCCAGATCAAAAGCCAAAGCGAGGCGGCCTTAAAGCCGACCTGACTTTTTCAGATAGCCCCAATACCCTGTGGGAGCCAGCCTGCTGGCGATGGACGTCAACGATAATGCGCCCTGTCTGAATGAACGCGTTGCCTTGCAGTCCATCGCGAGCAGGCTCGCTCCCACAATGGTCACGCTGTCGGCGGCGGTTTCGCCAGCTCTATCCCGGCGGCACCCAGCCGCTTGAGAATTTCGAACAGCAGCTCGCTCTTGATCGCGGTGACCATACGCGGGCTGTTGACGTAACCGGTGACGGTCAGGGTAATGCCTTCCGGCTTGAGTTGGCTGAAGCGCACCACCGGCGCCGGCTTTTCCAGAATGGTCTCGTGCTCGCTGAAGGTGTCGTACAGCAGGCTGCGTACTTGTTCGGGGTCGATGTCCAGCGGGAACATCAGTTCAAGGGTCGCCACTCCCTGGGCGCTACCGCCGAGGGTGACGTTGCGCAGGTTCTGCGAGATCAATTGCGAGTTGGGCACGATCACGATCGAGCGGTCGGCCAGCTGTATTTCGGTGGCTCGCACGTTGATCCGGCGGATGTCGCCTTCGACCCCGCTGATGCTGATCAGGTCGCCGACTTTCACCGGGCGTTCGGTCAACAGGATGATGCCGGAGACGAAGTTCTTGACGATTTCCTGCAGGCCAAAGCCGATACCCACCGACAGGGCGCTGACGATCCAGGCCAGGTTGGTCCACTGCACCCCCAGCGATGACAGGGTCAGCAGGAGCACCAGGGCATAGCCGATGTTGGAAAACAGCGTGCTCAGCGAGGCGCACATGCCGGGGTCCATTTCGGTTTTCGGCAGGAACTCGTTGTCCAGCCAGCGCCGCAGCGCACGAATCAGGTAGAGGCCGATGACCACGGCGAGCACGGCATGCAACAGATTGGCCGGGACGATGTTCAGTTTGCGCAGGCCGTCGCCGCCGAGCATGGCGAGGATGTTGGTGGCCAGTTGTCCGAGCGTCGAGCCGATCCCGCCCACCATCAGGGTGATCAGCGCGATCAGCAGCAACGTGGCGCGTCCTGCACCGGACAGGATGACCGAAATCTGTTCCAGCCGCGTATCGCCGATGCCCAGCAACTGTTTGAGGGTCTTGCCGGTGGAGTGGCGGGGGGAAAACAGGTGTTCGCAGCCGTCTCTGAACAGCTGGGTCAGCAAGTAGAAGCCGGCGAATATGATGAAAAACCAGACCAGTTCGTAAGTGATGAAGCGTGACAGCGATATGTAGCCGGTGAGCAAGGCCAGGAGTGAAACCACGATCGCAATGCTGGCGAACGTATAAATCACCCCGGCCAAGGTCCGGCCAGCTTCGGGGGCGATGCCCGCCGTGACCATGTCCCGGCGGGTTTTGTTGACCCGCAACAGCAGCGTGGCAATCATTGCCGAGACGATCAACGCGACCAGTCCGCGGACGGAGATCACCAGCCCCGGGCTCATGCCGGTGACATTGGTGATCTGCGCCAGTGACACCAGCACCAGCAGTGCCCAGGCCAGGCGTGTGGGGTAGGGCTTGATCGCCAGGGCGAGCGGATCGGCAAGGGCTGGCAGGCGCCATGACGGGTGTTGCGTGGACAGCAGCGCGCGGCTCAGGCCGGTGATCAGCACGCAGGTGTAGACGATCTTTTCGAAGTCCTGGGAAAACCCGATGAGTTGCGGCGTCAGGGGCAGCTCTCGGGTGATGGTAAAAAACAGCAATTGCAGGGCAATCCAGGCAGACAGGATCGTGGCCACCACCGAGGCCAGCGCCAGTGCGCTGCGTCGCAGGCGACCTTCCGGCATTCGGTGAATGCACAACCAGGTCAGCCCGCGCTCGGCCACCCGACGACCGAAGATCCAGAAAACCAGGGCCATGGTGAGCAACAAACTGGTCAACAGGCGTTCACCCGGCCGCCAGGTGGCGGCAAGCGTAGTGCGGATCTGTTCGATGAACGCGTTGAATTTTTGCCGGTCATCCACTGGCGGATTGAACAACGGAGCCCAGAACAAGGGATTGAGCACGCTGCGGGTCTGCTGGGTCACTTCGGTTTCCAGCAGGTTGCGGCGGATGGCGGCAATCTGGGTCAGCAGTTCGGCGGCGCTGGCCTTGAGGGTTGCCAGGGCAGTCAGTCTGGAGTCGACACGGCTCTTTTGCTCGGTGAGGGCTGCCCTCTGGCTGGCAATTTCGGATTTCTCGGGCCCGGCATCGGCCAATGGCGTCGGTCCCAGTACGCCCAGCTGCGCCTGCAACTGAGCCTGTTCGGGCATTAACAGCGCCGTGAGCCGGTCAACTTCGCGGACAAGGGCCTGAACCAGATCCTGCGGGCCTTCCAGTTGACTGTAGTTGGTGGCCAGGGACACCTGCTGTTTTAGATTGCCGAGTTGGCCCATCAGCGCGTCCAGGTCACCTTCGGACACGCTGGCGGATGCTGGCGTTGCAGCTGCGGAAGGGGGATCGAGCGGTGGCGCCGCCGACAGCATCCCGACGTTCGGCCCGAACAGAAAAGCGATGAGAATCACGAGGCTCAAGGCATGGCGCATCGGAGTGCTCGACTGGTTGTGTGTCACTCAGCCTATGAGGTTAGGTCATGACTCAGGTTATCGAGGCTTTTTTGGACGGATGTGCAACGGTGAAAGCTTCGATTTTTTGTTCCTTCGTTTATTCGCCCGCTCGCCGCGCCGGGAAAAACAGTTCGAAACAGGTCACGCCATCAGCACTCGTAACGCTGTACTTGCCATTGTGCAACTGCATGATCGTCGCCACGATCGACAGCCCCAGGCCGTTGGATTGCGCCGAGCGCTCGCGGGATTCGTCGACTCGGTAAAAGCGTTCGAACAGCCGGGGAAGGTGTTCGGCGGGGATCGTCTGGCCGTGGTTGCGCACCTGCAGGTGGATGCCATCGGCAGTGGGCGTGGCGCAGAGCGATAGCTCGGAGTTCGGCGCACCGTATTTGATGGCATTGGCGCACAGGTTGGCCAGGGCGCGGCGCAACAGCATCGGCTCGGCCCAGATCACACCGCTGCCCTGGGCGTTGATACCGATTCCGACATCCGCCGCGAGCCCTTCGAAATAGTCGGCCATGCGCTCCATTTCATCAAAGGCGCCCAGTTCCTGGCGTTGGCGCAGGGCACTGGCGGGGTCGGTACGGGCCAGGAACAGCATGTTGTCGAGCATGCGCGCCAGGCGCTCGAGTTCCTCGACATTGGACGCAAGCAACTGTTGATAGGCTTCGATGCTGCGGTTTTGCTGCAAGGCGACCTGGGTTTCACCGAGCAGGTTGTTGATCGGTGTGCGCAGCTCATGGGCCATGTCGGTGGACACCTGGCCCAGTTGCACGAAGCCTCTGCCGAGGCGGTCGAGCATGCCATTGAAGGCCTCGATCATCGGTAGCAACTCCAGCGGCGCGCCCTGGCTGTCAAGGCGTTCGCCGAGGTTGCCCACGCCGATGCCCTGGGCATGCCCGGCCACGCGCCGTACCGGCAGCAAGCCGCGCTGCACCAGCACGTAGCCGGAAAGTGCCAGCAAAATGGCCGCCACGCTGGCGAACAGGTAGACGTTGAACCGGTAACGGGCGAGCACCGCCGTGCGTTCAGTCATCAGGCGCCCGGTCACCACTTGCAGCGTGCCCTGATCGCCGGAGTAGAGAGTCGCCGCCAGTGCTGAAAAAGGTACGCCGTTAACGTTGGGCAAGTGCTGCACGTCGCGCAGGGTCAGCGGGTGGTCAATGGCCATGGGGGTCAACGCGGGCATGTTCAGATTGCCTGGATTGACCAGCAGCAACGGCGGTTGCCCGGGCGCGCCGATACTCAGCAGGGCTTCGCGGTTACCGAGCATGTTCTGAAACAGCGCGGGTTTGGTGCGGATCAGTTCCAGGGTGTTGCTGTCGTTGAGGAACGTGCGCAGTTGATCGATGCGGGTGATCAGGGCCGCGTCATCACGGCGGACCAATTCGCGCTCCAGGTCACGGTACAACGCCACGCCCAGGGACGTCAGGGAGACAAACGCCAGGAACGCGAACACCAGCGCCAGGCGCAGCGTCAAGGAGTGGCGCAAATGCGACAGGCTACTCATGGCTGCGTATCGAAGCGGTAGCCGATGCCGCGCACACTGTGGATCAACTTCAGCTGGAATGGATCGTCGATCTTCAGCCGCAATCGCCGCACAGCGACGTCCACCACGTTGGTGTCGCTGTCGAAATTCATGTCCCAGACCCGTGAGGCGATCATCGAGCGCGACAGCACTTCCCCCTGATGCGTGGCGAACAGGTGCAGCAGGGCGAATTCCTTGTTGGTCAGCGTAATGCGCGTGCCGGCGCGGGTAACGCGGCGCTTGAGCACGTCGATCGCCAAGTCTTCGATGTGCAACTGTTCTTCCTCGCGGGTGGGGCCACGGCGGGTCAGGGTACGCAGGCGGGCAACCAGTTCGGCGAAGGAAAACGGCTTGATCAGGTAATCGTCGGCGCCCAGTTCCAGGCCCTTGATGCGGTCGGCGATGTCATCGCGGGCGGTGAGGAACAGCACCGGGGTATCGGCTTCCTTGCGCAGGCGGCGCAGGACTTCCCAGCCGTCCATTTTCGGCATCATCACGTCCAGCACGATCACATCGAAATCGTGTTCCAGGGCCAGGTGCAAGCCATCGACGCCGTCGCGGGCCAGGCTCACGGTGTAACCGAGTTCCTGCAAGCCGTTGAGCAGGTAATTGCCGGCCTTGGGTTCATCTTCGACGACGAGAATGTTCATGGGGTCTGCCTGGTTCGGGGTCAGCAGGGTTGCGCGCCGCGCAGGCGGGCTACGGCGGCATGCCGGTGCCGCCAGTGTAGCCCGGCCAATCGCCGGTACGCAGGGATGACGATCAATGATCATTGGTGCAACCGCTGCCCTGGACCAGGTAATCCAGCTCATGCTGGCGACCCTGGTGGTCGAGGTAGTTCAGTTGGGCAGGAATGACGCCGCATTGTTGCGAAATATCCGTTTCACCCAGCACTTTGGCGACGTCGAGGTGGACGAAAGCCGCGTCCTTGTCGTGGATCACCTGCGCGGTGCCCTGGGTGTCGGCAAAGGCCGAGCCGGTGTTAAGGAGGGCGGCGAGAAGGGCGGCGAAAGCGAGGATATGGATTTTCATGACGGTTCTCTTTTCGGTTTGAGTGGGCTGTCGGCGGGTTGGCCTGGCAGTGAGTCCAGGTTAACCAGGCGATTCGAACAGCCCACCAACAGCTCGATGACAAAGTTGTAATGAATCGCTGCCAGTTACGGCTGGCGACCGGCGGCAGCAAGGATCAGGTCGGCGATTTCCCTGGAGTGGGACACCAGCGACAAGTGGCTCGACGGCAATTCAATGGTGGTGGCACCCATGCGCCTGGCCAGGAAGCGCTCAAGGTCCGGGTTGATCGTCTGGTCCTGGCTGGATACGGCGTACCACGACGGTTTGGTGTGCCAGGCCGCAGCGGTGGTGCGTTCGCTGAACAGGGTCTTGGCAATCGGTTGTTGCACGGCGAACAGCTGCATGGCTTTGTCGCGGGGCACGTCGCTGGCGAAGTAGTTGAGGAAGGCGTCTTGCTTGAGACTGACGAAACCGTCGTGTTCTTCGGTACCGGCACGTACAGGCATGGTCGGGTATCTGGCCGAGAGGGCAACGAAATCTTCCCCGGCATCCGGCGCACGCGCGGCGACGTACACCAGCGAACTGACCTTCGGATTGACCCCGGCCTCGCTGACCACCGTGCCGGCGTAGGAGTGGCCGACCAACACGGTCGGGCCGTCTTGCTGATCGAGCACGCGCTGGGTCGCGGCGACGTCGTCGGCCACCGACGTCAGCGGGTTTTGCACCGCCGTCACGTGCAGGCCGGCGGCCTGCAAGCGGCTGATCACATCCGACCAACTGGAGCCATCGGCCCAGGAACCGTGCACCAGCACGACGTTGTTGGCCTTGACCGGTGCGGTCGTGGTGGCAGCCATGGCGCAACCGCTGCTCAGCACGAACAGGGTGGCGGCGATCAGGCAGAGTTTGCTCAATGGTTTCATGGTATCGACCCTGGTCATCATCAGTGAAAGGCGTGTCACCCGGTGCGGGTGACTGACGACTTCACTGTATGAAGCGAGGGTGCTGGCTACGCTGACAACTCAATGACAAGTCTGTAATGCAACGGATCGTTCAGGTATAGGCCAGCAATCGGCCGCAGAGGATCACGCTGACCCACAGCGCGATTGAAAACAGCGCCTGCAGCCTGGCCACGCCCGGTGCCGGGTGGCGGGTATCCCACGCTGTCACGGAACGGTACACGCCAACATGGAACAACACGGCGTTGAGACCCGCCGTGGCAATCAGGCACAGCTTGAGGATGAATATGTCATTGGAGGCGAAGTCGTGGGGGTGAGCGGAAAACATCATCAGCCCGGCCGGAACGATCAACAGCAAAGCCGCAACGGACCATGGCAGGAGATGGCGGGCGAGGGCCGTCACCTGAATGTTGCGCGATACGCCGAGTACCCGCAGATCGAACATCACCACTGAACCTACCAGTATCGCGAAGCCGAGGATGTGCACCACCTCCACCAACGGGTACAGCCACAGATCACCGCGCATGGCTGATCCGAGCGACGAGTCACTCAGCCAGTCCATCCAGCCCTGGTTGCTTTTCATCAGCGCAACTCAGTGGTTTTGTCGCCGATCGTGATGCGTTCTGCACGTAACTCGTCGGGTTTGTTGCGGTTCTGATAACCGACTACGCTGGCTTGGGTGCCGACCGCCAGCATGTCCCTGGACAGCCCACGGTTCTCCATGCGCGAGGGCGGTGCGAGCACCACGTTCCAGGTCTTGTCAGCCGTCTTGAGGTTTATGAAACCGTGGGGGTGGGAGTAACCGGACGCTTCGATGGTGCCGCTCAGTTGCAAGGGATTGCTGGAGTCGTATTCGCTCCAGCCGTGATGAGCGAACGCCGCCGTGGCCAGCAACAGCAATGACACGCCAAAGCCCTTGAGCATGATGTTCATGGCAGGGTTCTCCTGTTGCAGAGGTTGCGGGTCGATGTTTTTCAGGATAGTTGGCGCATTTCGGCCGCTGGAACGCCCCGACCAAAAGAATGTTTCAGTCTGTGACGCCGGACTCGCAAGGCTCGGAAGGCCTTCGACGGAACCATGTTCTACGCTTACCCGCAGATGGCACCCATAAAAACAATGTAAAAGGGAGAGACACCATGTCCGCTTTGTTTCGCCGCGCCACTCATTGCCTGGCTGTGGGCCTTGTCGCCGCCGCATTCACGACGTCGGCGCTGGCGCTGGATACCGTCAAGTTCATGGCCCCAGGTTCCGTCGGCGGCGGCTATGACCAGACGGCTCGGGTGCTCGGCAAAGCCCTGATCGAGGCCAACGCTGCCAAGGCCGTCACCTTTGAGAACAAGGGCGGTGCCGGCGGTACGCTGGGGCTGGCGCAGTTTGCCAACAGCACCAAGGGCGACCCGAATGCGTTGCTGGTGGTCGGAGCGATCATGGTCGCGGGCATCGAACAGAACAAACCGCAAATCAGTTTGAAAGACGTGACGCCGATCGCCCGGCTGTTCACCGAATACAACGTGATCGCGGTGCGCAAGGATTCGCCGTACAAGACCCTCGACGACCTGATCAAGGACTTCAAGGCCAAGCCGACCAGCGTTACCTGGGGGGGCGGTTCCAAAGGTTCGATCGATCACATCGGCATCGCCGAACTGGCCGGCAAGCTGGAGGTGCCGGTCAACAAGGTGAATTACATCGCCACCGGCGGTGGGGGTGAAATCGTGGCCCAGACCCTGGGCGGTCAGATCAAAGTGCTGACCGGTGGATATGCCGAACTGGGCCAATACATCAAGAATGGCCAGATCCGCGTGCTCGCCATTGGCGCACCCGAGCGCGTGCCCGGGATCGATGCACCCACACTCAAGGAAAGTGGCTACGACGTGATCATCGGCAACTGGCGGGGTGTCTATGGCGCAGCCGGCCTCACGCCCGAGCAGCGCAAGGAAGTGACCGACGCCGTGCTGGCCGCCAGCAAAAGCAAAGTCTGGCAAGACAACATTCAAACCAATGCCTGGACGGAGAGCGTGCTGACCGGTGACGATTTCGGCAAATTCGTCGACGAAGAACACGTGCGGTTGCGCGCGATGCTGGTCAAGGTCGGGTTGCTTTGAAATGACCGGATCGCGCACTGTCGTGCCGACCCAACTGGCCATCGGTGTTGGCCTGATTGTCCTCAGCCTGGTGCTGGCGGTGGGCGCCTGGCGTTTTCCGCCGGAGATGGGCTTCGTCATCCTGCCGGCCTATGTCTACCCTTTCCTGGTCGCGGGGTTTCTGGGGGCGGTGGGCCTGTTGTTGAGCTATCAGGCGGTCAGCGGCGGCTTTCGCGAACTGGAGGACCAACCAGCCCCCGTGGCGGGTGGCAAGGCCGGCGCGGCCTGGGTCACCGCAGGTTTGATCGGTGTGGCCGTGCTCATCAATCTCATCGGCTTCGTGCTGGCGGCCGGCTTGCTGTTTGCCTGTGCGGCGCGGGGCTTTGGCAGTCGTCATCCGCTGCGCGACCTGGCCATCGGCATGGCCCTGACCCTGCCGATCTACTGGTTGTTCAACACCGGGCTGGGGGTTTCCCTGCCGCCGCTGGTCAACGCCTGGATCTGATCCAAGGAGATCGACAGCATGGACATTCTCGCCAACCTGGCGATGGGTTTTTCCGCGGCACTGACGCCGATCAATCTGCTGTGGGGCTTCATCGGCTGCCTGCTCGGCACCGCCATTGGCGTATTGCCGGGGATCGGGCCGGCGCTGACGGTGGCCTTGCTGTTGCCGATCACCGCCAAGGTCGATCCCACGGGCGCCCTGATCATGTTCGCCGGGATCTACTACGGCGCGCAGTTCGGCGGCTCCACCACCTCGATCCTGCTCAATACGCCCGGTGAGTCGTCCTCCATGGTCACGGCCCTGGAAGGCAACCTCATGGCGCGTAATGGCCGGGCTGGGCCGGCGCTGGCCACGGCGGCGATCGGCTCCTTCGTCGCCGGCACCATCGCGACCATCCTGCTGACGCTGTTCGCACCGGTGGTGGCCAGGCTGGCGCTGAATTTCGGGCCGGCGGAGTATTTCGCGATCCTGGTGCTGTCTTTCACCACGGTGTCGGCGGTACTCGGCGCCTCCATGCTGCGTGGCTTTGCTTCACTGGGGATCGGATTGACCATCGGCCTGATCGGCCTTGACTCGACGTCGGGCATTGCCCGCTACACCCTGGGCGTGCCGGAAATGGTGGATGGTATCGAGGTGGTGCTGGTGGCGGTCGGTTTGTTCGCAGTCGGCGAAGCGCTGTACAGCCTGCTTTATCAACCTGAGCAAGCGGAGGGCCGGCATCGCCTGACGTCGTTGTGGATGACCCGCGCCGACTGGAAACGCTCAGTGCCGGCCTGGTTGCGCGGTACATTGATCGGTTTCCCGTTCGGTTCGATTCCGGCTGGCGGGGCGGAGATCCCGACCTTTCTGTCCTATTCCACCGAACGCAAGCTGAGCAAGTATCCGAAAGAGTTTTCCGCCAACAAGGGGCAGGGCGCCATAGAGGGCGTGGCCGGTCCGGAAGCGGCCAACAACGCCAGCGCCACCGGTTCATTGGTGCCGTTGCTGACCCTGGGCATACCGACGTCCGCCACGGCGGCGATCCTGTTGGCGGCGTTCCAGAACTACAACCTGCAACCGGGGCCGATGCTCTTCGAAACCTCCGCCGACCTGGTCTGGACCCTGGTGGCCTCGCTGTACATCGGCAACGTCATCCTGCTGGTGTTGAACCTGCCGTTGGTGGGCCTGTGGGTCAAGCTGCTGCAGATACCCCGGCCTTACCTCAATGCCGGGATCCTGGTGTTCGCCACCATCGGCGTCTACGGCATGCGCCATTCTTCCTTTGACCTGCTGCTGATGCTGGGCATCGGTTGGGCTGGGGTGCTGATGCGGCGCTTCGATTTCCCGGTGGCGCCGGTGATCGTCGGCATGCTGCTCGGCCCGATGGCCGAGAAACAGTTGCGCAATGCCCTGTCCATCAGTGAGGGCGACTGGACGGTGTTTTTGACCCAGCCCATCTCGGCGGTGTTCATGGCCCTGACGTTGTTGGTGCTGGTGGTGCCGCCTCTGCTGCATGCCCGGGGTATCAAGTTGCACGAAGACGATTGAGTGCTGCAGCTTTTTTTGGGGGGGAGGGCGTAGTTGTGCCAGGCGACATCTGTCTTGAAAAACGCCGGAAGCAATCTATGGTGAATTCAATATCGGCTGGTGCCCGACGGGGCCCTCGAGGTGAAAGCGTGCCAAATGAGCTTTTCCGATTTCGACTTTGCCGGCAAGCGCAAGCAAACGCGCCGCGACTCCTTGCCGATGTTGACTGAGCCGTATTGCCCAAAGGCTGGCGGTGGTCGCAAGCCGTATCCGCTGGAAACCATGCTGTTTGCCCTGTCAAAAGGATTTATGCCAAATGTCCAATTCTTTAAATTCAGATCGGCAGGTGTTTGATTCGCAGGTTTCAACGCCATCGATATCGTTTGTTTGTTGTATTGAAAGTGGGCGACTTGAAAGTCAAACTCTCCTTATGATCAAGACGCTCAGGAAGTTTGGCGGTCGGTTGGCAAATTGTACGGTGTTTGCAGTAAAGGCGCGTCTGGGTGCACCCCTGTCGCAAACAACGTTGCGCGCAATGCGCGAGTTGAATGTAACTTACGTCGATGACAGTGCCTATAATGTGGCGCCTTGGTTCAACTATTCAAACAAGCCGGCAGCGGTATATTGGGCGCAACGTAATGCAACAACGGATCTGATTTCCTGGCTTGATAGTGACATTTTGATCGCGTCGGAGCCGTCGGGGCTGCTGTTGGAATCAGGCGTTGATTTTGCCGCCCGTGCAGAATATCTTCCGCCTGCCATTCATGAAGGGGATGCAAAGAATACGCCTTACTGGCAATCGCTGTGCAAGTTAATAGGTGCCAATTTCGATGAGCTTCCATGGATATCACTGGATAGTCCGGTGGTAAAAATGCGCGCTTTCTTCAACTCCGGTGCCTTTGTCTGGCGTAGAAGCAGTTGTTTTGCTGAAAGCTATGTTTCAGCATTCGAAAAGCTACTGAAAAGTAAACTGGCCAGTAGTTCAGGGTCTGCATGGTATGCCGACCAGGTTGTTATTTCTCCCGTGCTGGTAAAACATGATATCAGCTGGCGCCACTTGAGCCTTGTGGAACATCACATGGTGTTTCCTGGGCATATCGTCGGCCCCTCAGCGACACCGTCCATGAAAAATTCAAGCATCATTCATTATTCCGGGTCGCTCTCGGGTGACTCGGAACCCGCAATGTTGGAGCGCCTCATTAATGAAATACCCCATGTCCATAAAGAACTGATGGCACACAGGGTAAGCAGTGAAGCGCCCAGGAAAAATGTTATTTGGTTCCCGCTACGTGTCTTGAGGAAAATCAGGCTTTGGTATTTCTTGAAATCCCTTGATGTTTCAGAAGTGGGTGTATGACCAAGCGTCGCTGACTTTCAAATGCGTGCCTACAGGTTGTGGGGTGTTACAACCTGCCCGGTAAACCACTGCATAACCTGCGCACAAGAAGGATGCGCAGCCGCCGAAGGCTGCAGGCACAGCGAATAGATCCCGCGAGTCTTCAACGGCTCGCCAAACGGGATGACCAGCACGCCGCGCTCAATCGACTCGCCGGCCAGGGTCATGTCGGTCATGGCCACGCCCAACCCCCGCGCGGCGGCATCGAGGGCCAGTTCGTCGAGGTTGAAGGGGATATGGCGAAAATCCTCCAGCGCCTTGCCGCCATTGGCGCCCAGCCAATGCTTCCAGTCATTCCTGTCAGCCGAGCGATGCAGCAGGGCGAAGCCCGGCAGTTCCTCCAGCGATGCCAGCGCCAGCCCTGGCGCGCACACCGGCACCAGCGCTTCCTCGAACAGTGTCAGGCAATCCGCGGCACCGGACGGTTCGGGCAGATAGAGGATGTAGGCGTCGCTGTCGTTGTCCGGCTCCACCACCTCCGTGGCGACGGTCTCGATCGCCAGGGATACCTGCGGGTGATGCCGGTAAAAGTCACTCAGCCTGGGCAGCAGCCAGCGCACGGCCAGTGACACGTGCATGCGGATGCGGAACGGGCGTTTTTGCGGGGCGATCCGGTCCTCGAGGGCCTTGAGGTGCTCAAGGATCTGCCGCGCACTGGCGAGCACCTGTTCGCCTTCCGCTGTCAGCTGCAGGCTGCGGCTGGTCCTGAGGAACAGCGCGGCGCCGTAGTGACTCTCCAGTTGCTGGATTTTGCGGCTCACGGCGCTTTGGGTCAGGCACAGGGTTTGCGCCGCCTGGGTGAAGCTGCCCGAATCCGCGACCTCGACCAAGGCCTGCAGGCCCTGGAGCGAGGGTATATGACGAATGTTATCCATGCGTTTTAAGAATACCTGGATGATTTAATAACGTTGGTTGTCGTTGCCATGTCCCTTTAGATTCTAGTCATGGCGGCCGCCATCTCCAAGGACTCATGCGAATACTGCATGCGTGGTTGTGAAAGGGGCTGCACCACGACAGTCAACGAGGTGACGCATGGAAAACGTATGTGGCTGGATTGCGCAAGCCGGGGACAGCCCGTTGCGCGATCCTCTCAAAGGCACGCAGCAAGCCGACTGGCTGGTGATCGGTGCCGGTATCACTGGGCTGTGCGCCGCTCACTCACTGGCTGAAATGCATCCCCAGGCACGCATCGTGGTGGTCGACCGCCAGCGCGCCGCGCAAGGGGCGTCGGCGCGCAATTCGGGGTTCGTGGTCGCCCACGAAAACCCCACCCATGCCGAGTTGCAAGGCGGCCCGGATTTCGCTGGTTTCCAGGTTGACACCTCGATTGCCCGTGCCGCCAGCGACGAGGTGCGCAAGAGCATTGCCCGGCATGGCATCGACTGTGATTTTCGCGAATCGGGCTATTTCTTTGCGGTCAGCGACCCGCGCAAGTTGACCGAGGTCGAGGCCAAATTGCAGACATTGCGCGCGGTGGGCGCCTCTGCGCAGTTTCTGCAAGGTGAGGCATTGAGTCGAAAGTTGGGAACCCGGCACTACCAGGCGGCGATCTGGTGCGGCAATGGCAATGCGTTGCTGCAACCGGCGAAATACGTCAAAGGGCTGCTCGATGCATTGCCGCCGCAGGTGACCCTGTTTGAAAACACCGAGATCAGGGGCCTGCAGCGCCTGGCCAATGGGCGCATTCGTGCCAGCGGCGTGCATGGCTGCATCGAGGCCAGCAACGTGCTGGTGTGCCTCAATGCCTTCATTCCCCGTTCCGGGATCAGTGACAGCGGCACCTTCGCCATGGAACTCAGCGCCAGCCTCACCCGGCCCTTGAACGATGAAGAATTCCAGGCCCTTGGCGCCGTGGAGCCCTGGGGCGTGTTGTCGACCCGGCCCCTGGGGGCCACCGTGCGATTGACCCCGGATCGCCGGGTGATGATTCGCAACACCGCCGAATACCGCGCCCACGACTTGTCTCCCGCCGAGCTGGCGACCCGGCGCCAGCACCATGTACTGGGCCTGCAGCGGCGTTTCCCGCTGTTGGGTGCGCAAGACATTCAATACACCTGGACCGGCCACCTCAGCGCTTCGCGCTCCGGGCAACCGTATTTTGCCAAGGTCGAGGAGGGCGTGTTCGCCGTGGCCGGGTGCAACGGCTCCGGCGTGGCGCGCGGCACGCTGTGGGGGCGGCTGCTGGCGGAGCTGGCCTCGGGTATCGAATCAAAGGTTTTGCAATCGGTCATCGAGCGCGCCCAGCCCGGCTGGCTGCCGCCCAAGCCCTTGCTGGATATCGGTGCCATGCTGCGTATGCGCGTAGAGACGGCCCGGGCCAGAAGCGAAATCTAGAACACCGCCTTTCACTCACAACAAAAGCACTTCAACACGAAGGTGATCGAACATGCGCGTCAATACCGTTTCCCTGGTGGCACTGCTCTCTACGTTTTGCGCCGCCGCCCACGCCGATGAAACCGTGAACATTTCCAACTGGAACGGCTACATCGCCGACGACACCCTGGCCACATTCACCCGGGAAACCGGGATCAAGGCCACCTACGACATCCATGACAGCAACGAAGTGCTGGAATCGAAGTTGATGACGGGCAATACCGGGTATGACGTGGTCAGTCCGTCGAACCATTTCCTGTCGCGTCTGATCAAGGCCGGGGCGATCCAGAAGCTCGACAGGAGCCAGCTGCCGGGCTGGAACAACCTTGACCCGGTGCTGATGAAAAAGCTTGAGGTCAACGACCCCGGCAACCAGTACGGTTATCCCTACATGTGGGGCACCGCGGGCATTGGCTATAACGTCGAGAAGATCAAGGCGATCTTCGGCAACACCGACGTCACCCGTTCCTGGAGCCTGTTTTTCGATGAGGCCAATATCAAGAAGCTCAGCGAATGCGGCGTGGCGATCATCGACAATCCGACGCAAGTGCTGCCGATCACCCTCAACTACCTGGGCTTGCCACCCCACAGCCATGAGCCAGCCGATTACAAGAAGGCCGAACAGGCGCTGCTGAAGATCCGGCCTTACGTCCAGTATTTCCACGCCTCCAAGTACATCAGCGACCTGGCCAACGGCAACGTCTGCGCGGTGATCGGCTTCAACGGCGACATCGTGCAGGCGGCCGCTAGCGCCAAAGAAGCGAAAAACGGCATCGACATTGCCTATTCGATCCCGCAAGAGGGCTCCACGTTGTGGTTCGACATGGTGGTCATGCCCAAGAGCGCACCGCACCAGAAGAACGGCTACACCTACATGAACTACCTGCTGCAGCCCCAGGTGATTGCCAACATCAGCAACAGCATCCACTACGCCAATCCCAACAGTGCAGCAGATGCCGATGTGGTGCCGGCGGTGAAGCAGGACCTGGCGATCTACCCGCCCAAAGCGGTGATGGACAAGTTGTTCACGGTGGAGGACTTGCCGGCTTCCATCGCCCGCTTGACCACGCGCCTGTGGACCAAGCTGAAAACCAATACGTAGGAGCGAGCAGGCTATGCGCATGCCAGCCCTGTTCCGCAAACGCGATGGCTATGAATGCTAAGGCTTGACGCTGGCGTGTAGGAGCTGCCGCAGGCT
>NZ_AKJF01000101.1 GCF_000282475.1 Pseudomonas sp. GM78 | reverse complement strand
CCCCGCCACAACGGCGGCAGTGCACCTCTTCGCGCACCATGCCGTAGGCACGGTCCTGACGGGTGGCCACGGCCTTGTCCAGCGGCGCCCAGAAACTCGGCCAGCCGGTGTGGCTGTCGAACTTGGTCGCCGATGAGAACAGCGGCAACTGGCAACCGGCACAGAGGAACGTGCCGTCGCGGTGCTCGTTGTTCAGCGGGCTGCTGTAAGCCCGTTCAGTGCCTTCTTCGCGGAGGATTTCATACTGTTCGTCGCTGAGGATGGCGTGCCATTCTCTGTCACTGTGGGTGACCTCGAACGCCTCGGCCGCGCTGGCATCACTGATCAGCGCAGTGCCTGTGGAGAATTTCGGCAACAGGCCGATCGCCAGGGCTGCAACGCCCAGCCCGCCGCTGGCGAAGAGGAATTGCCGGCGTGAAAAGCGTGGTGAAAGCATGGCCGTCTCCAAAAATTCCAGGGGTCTTTCATGGAGCACAGCCTAGTCTTGGCCTGATCGCCAAATCCTCACGGGAAGTTAAACAATTCGTGATAACTCGGGCCGCGAAAAACCCGCACAATGCGCTCATTGCGCCAAAGGATGAGCTGGATGGAACAGACCAAACGCGTCCTCGTGGTCGAGGATGACCTGCATATCGCCGACCTGATCTGCCTGCACCTGCGTGACGAGCAGTTCGAGGTGGTGCACAGCGCCGATGGCACTGAAGGCATGCGCCTGCTGCAGCAAGGCAACTGGGATGCGCTGATCCTCGACCTGATGCTGCCCGGTGTCGACGGCCTGGAAATCTGCCGCCGCGCCCGCGCCATGGCCCGCTACACGCCGATCATCATCACCAGCGCGCGCTCCAGTGAAGTGCACCGGATTCTCGGCTTGGAGCTCGGCGCCGACGATTACCTGGCCAAGCCGTTTTCCATGCTCGAACTGGTGGCCCGGGTCAAGGCGCTGCTGCGCCGGGTGGATGCCATGGCGCGCAACCTGAAGATGGACGCCGGCAGCCTGCTCATCGACGGCCTGGCCATCGACCCGATCACCCGCGAAGTGTCCCTCGATGGCCGGCGCCTGGACCTCACGCCCCGGGAGTTCGACTTGCTGTACTTTTTCGCCCGCCAGCCAGGCAAGGTGTTTTCGCGCATGGACCTGCTCAACGCCGTGTGGGGCTACAGCCACGAAGGCTACGAGCACACCGTCAACACCCACATCAATCGCCTGCGCGCCAAGATCGAGGCCGACCCGGCGCAACCGGTGCGCATCCTCACGGTCTGGGGCCGCGGCTACAAGTTCGCCACCGGGGAGGAATCGCCGCCATGAGGCTGACCCTGACACAGCGCCTGTCACTGGTGTTCGCCGTGCTGCTGCTGGTGTGCTGCGGCACCTCGGCGTGGCTGCAGGTGCGTTCCAACCAGATGCATGAACAGGAAGTGGTGCAAGGGCTGTCCCGGGACCTGGCACAGCACATTGCCCGCGACACGGTGTTGATGGACACCCAGGGCCTGATGCCCAATGCCGTGCGTGATCTGTTCAGCAAGCTGATGCAGGTCAACCCCAGTGTCGAGGTGTACCTGCTGGACACCGAGGGCAAGATTGTCGGCAGTGCCGCGCCCGAAGGCCGGATTCGGCGCGAGCGCGTCGACCTGGCGCCGATCCAGCGCCTGCTCCGGGGCGATGCCTTGCCGATTGCCGGTGACGATCCGCGCAGTGTCGATGCGCGCAAGGTGTTCAGCGCCGCGCCACTGAAGGTCGATGGCAAGGCCGTCGGTTATCTCTATGTAGTGCTGCTGGGTGAAGACCATGATCGCCTGGCCGAGCGCGGTGCCACCAGTGCGGCGCTCAATACCGCCCTGCTGTCCATCGGCCTGGTCGCGCTGCTGTGCCTGATTGCCGGCCTCACCGCCTTTGCGCTGATCACCCGGCCATTGCGCCGCCTCACCGAAACCGTCAGCCAGTTCGACATAGATGGCGTCCCCGTGACGCCGGCCCTGCCCGTCCCCCTGGAAAAAGCCGCCAGCCACGATGAGATCGCCGTACTCGACGCCGCGTTCCGGCAGATGCAGGCGCGCCTGGGCGAACAATGGCGCTCCTTGACCCGCCAGGACCAGGAGCGTCGCGAACTGGTGGCGAACATCTCCCACGACCTGCGCACGCCGCTGGCCTCCTTACACGGCTATCTGGAAACCCTGTCGCTCAAGGACGCCACGCTGTCCCCTGCCGACCGCCGTCGCTATCTCGGCATCGCCCTGGACCAGAGCCGCAAGGTCGGTGGTCTGGCGCAGTCGCTGCTGGAACTGGTGCGGCTGGAACATGGTTTTGTTCAGCCGGTGCTGGAGCGGTTTTCCCTGACCGACCTGGCCCAGGACATTTTCCAGAAATTCGAACTGACGGCTGAGGCGCGGCAGGTAGAGTTGAAGGCCACCTTCGCCCCTAACGTATCCGCAGCCTGCGCTGATCTGGGATTGATCGAGCGGGTGCTGACCAACCTGTTCGACAACGCATTGCGCCATACGCCGCCAGGTGGCGAGATCGAACTGGGTTTGCGTCCACAAGGGTCGTTCATTGAAGTGACGGTCAGCGACAGCGGCCCCGGTATCGCGCCTGAATTGCGCGAAGGTCTGTTTTTGCGGCCATTCAATATCGGCGGTGCACGACGTGATGGCGGGCTGGGGTTGCGGATCGTGCACCGCATCCTGCAATTGCATGGGCTTGAAATTCAGTTAATCGATGTGCCGGGGCGTGGGGCGACGTTTCGGTTTTCGTTGCCGATCGATGAACAGACCGCGTCGGGATTGGCGGTTCGGTCGATGAACCTCAATACACCACGGCAAGCCTGAATGGCTGTGGTGCCTGTCAGGACCCTATCAGTTCTGCTAGTAGCCAACGCTTGAAAAAGCTCCGAAGCTAAAGGTCCGGCTTTACCGACCCTGCACGGAGCTCAGCCAATGCCCATGTCACCTCGCGAAACCCTACTGTGTCGCTACCGCTACGACCCTCTGGACCGTTCGATAGACTGGGCGCCCGACCAACAGGCCAGCATTCAGCGCTTTCACTGCAAAAATCGCCTGGCCACCGAAATCCAGGGGGCGGCGAAGTGCAGCGTCTTGCAGCATGGTGACCAGGTGTTGGCGCAGCAGCGACACACGGGGGACAAAGTCGACACTGCCTTGCTGGCGACCGATCAACAGCGTTCGGTGTTGAATGCACTCGACGCGACGCAACCCCATGCCCTCGCCTACACTCCCTACGGCCATCGCCCTCTCGGAAACGGATTGCTCAGCCTGCTCGGCTTCAACGGCGAACGGCCGGACCCGGTCACCGGGCATTATCATTTGGGCAATGGCTATCGACAGTTCAACCCGACGTTGATGCGGTTTAACAGCCCGGATAGTTGGAGTCCGTTTAGGGAGGGTGGAGTCAATGCTTATATGTACTGTGGCGCAGATCCGATAAATCGGAGCGATCCGACCGGGCATTCTTTTTTGCGTCTATTGACACAAGTATCACTGGAACTAGCAAAACCAAAAAAGCCAGCAGAAACATTAGCGCTTGCAGCTGCTGGAGCTTTAACATTTTCAGGCGCGGCAGTCGGCATTGCAGGGGGGATCACTAACAACAAGGATATGTTAACAGGTGGATTAGTCGCTGCTGGAGCCTTCTTTACTCTTTCAACTATCGCTCAGTCTGTCTTAATGACTTTTAGGATATTCACTCGTCCGCCCAAGATACCACGTCGACTTTCGCAGCCCGCCCCCCCACCACCACCGAATTATGAATCAGTTATGGAACTTGACGTCCCACCACCGAATTATAGTTCAGCTATGGAAAATTACGGCCCACCACCGAGTTATGATTCAGTTAATTCGCCCTCGCAAACACCGACAAGACAACGTTCAGAAAAGTTTCCTGGAACCCTTAACAATTCGCTGCAAGGGTACATTAGTATTCGTCGATCTACGTAGACCTGTTTAGATTACCGTTGGCAGCAATGTTTACTGCCTCGATTATCTGGGCTTGTGCCACCCGGCGGTCATCAACATCAGCCGCCGGTTTGAGTTTCAGGTGCTCTGACAAGATCGAAAGTTGCGTTGACCTCACTATCGCTTCGCGAGCATGCTCGCGATGGACTTCAACGATAACGCTGGCAGCCTGACGCCCCGCGGTGTTCTGTCGTCCATCGCGAGCAGGCTCGCTCCTACAGAGAGGCAAAAAATTGACCAGCCGCCTGTTGCTCCGTGACAACCGCGCCCCGGTCCAATAGATTAGTCGGCCTGAAAAAGCCCCCCGGGCTTTCTCGCCTCTATTCAAGTTCAAAGAAGTAGTGAAATTTCAATGTCCGATTCCAACACCGCTGAATCCGTAGTCACCTTGTCGTCCAAAGCGGAATACGAAAACTCCATCAATCTTTCACAGCATGTGCCACAGGCCAAGACCATCAGCGAGATGGTCCTGGACGCTTTCCAGTCCACCCGCGAAAGCGAGCAGATCCGCGAGCTGCGCGCCGCGATCCGCCAGGCCCACGACAGCTTCGACGATGACAAGGCCTACGAACTGATGGGTGAGCTCAAGCAGCTCAAGGACGCCGAGGCCGCCGACATCGCCGCCCTAGAAGACCTGAGCAGCAAGTTCCCGATCAGCCGCATCCTGTCCAGCTTCAAGGACGACCCGGCGTTCCAGGAAATCGTCTACGGCCTGGCCCTGAAGGTGCTGAACCAGACCCACCAGGCCATCAGCAACCCGAGCGGCGGCAAGAGCAAAGCCGCCAAGGCGAAAAAAGAACTCGAAGTGTTCACCATCAGCAAGGACGGCATCAGCGTCACCTTGCCGTTGCGCACCCCGCGCTCGCGCCTGAACGTCGACCGTGAAGCCCTGGAGTTCCTCGGTTTCACCTTCGTTGGCGAAGGCGATGAAGCGGAGCTGGAAAGCGAAACGTTCCTGGACAACAACGGCACCGAACAGGCGATCAACCGCAAGAACATCATCACCGCGCTGCAACAACAGACCGCCTTCGATGGCTTCACTATCGCCGCGCAGTAACACGCCCGCGCCCCGAATGCTTCGCTAGTTCAAGCATCCCCCAAGCCCCGCCCTCGTGCGGGGCTTTTTATTGCCTGCGATTCAGGCAAGTCCGCGACTACTGTTCCAGTATCAAAACAACATCACACTTCCCTTAACCCTTGAGCACCATGGGTCCGCCTGCGGGGAGCGTCAACTCACTGTCCAGATCAGGACCTCAGTGGTGCAATTGCTGAGGCCTGTATGAACACACTTCCCCTGTACCGTCAGTTAGCCAACCACTACCTCGACGCGATCCGCAGCGGCACCTTGAAAACCGGCGAACGCTTTCCCTCCATCCGCCTCATGATGGAGAAGCACGCCGTCAGCCTGTCGACTGCGGTGCAAGTGTGCCGGGAGCTGGAGGGCCAGGGTGTGCTGGAGGCGCGCCCGCGCTCGGGCAACTACATCCGCCAGCCCGACACCCCGCCCCGCCCCATTCCCCTGGTGGTGCCGGATGCCGGTGCGTATGTGGGCATTCACCAACAGGTGTCGTCGGTGCTCAAGGCCAGCCAGCGCGCGACCATCAAGGTCAATTTCGCCAGCCCCTACTGCGCGCCGCAACTCTACCCGCTGAAAATCCTCCAGGACCACATGGCCAAGGCGTTGCGCCAGGACCCGCAGTTGCTGGGGAGGACCGGGCCAACCTGCGGCAACCTGGCACTGCGCAACATCCTCGCCCGCCGGGCCTTGACCTGCAAAACCCAGCTGAGTGCAGAGCAGATCGTGATCACCAACGGCGCATCTGAGGCCCTGAACCTGGCCCTGCGCGCCGTCACCCAACCGGGCGATACCGTCGCTGTCGAGTCGCCGACTTTCCACGGCCTGCTGCAGATTCTCGAAAGCCTGAGCCTGCGCGTGCGGGAGGTGCCGGCGACGGCGCACTGCGGGATCAATCTGATTGCCCTGGAGCAGATACTACGCGGCCCCGAGCGGATCCACGCCTTGATTGTCATGCCCAATCTGCAAAACCCGCTAGGCAGTATCATGCCCGACTCGCACAAGGCACGACTGGTGCAGCTGTGCTCCGAACACGGCACGGTGCTGATCGAAGACGACACCTATGGCGACCTGGTGGACACCGAGCAACCGCTGTCCACGCTCAAACACTGGGACCGCAGCGATAACCTGATTTACTGCGCCTCCCTGAACAAAACCCTAGCCCCCGGCGTGCGCCTGGGCTGGATCAGCGCCGGCAGGTGGCATGACCGCGTGGAGATGCTCAAGCACAGTCAATCGAGGGGCTGCGAGACGCTGTCGCAGTTGGCGGTCAGTGCCTTCATGAAGACCCCGTCCTACGAACGTTACCTGCGGCGGCTGAGGAAGACCCTTATGCAGCAGCGCCAGCAGATCAGCAGCGCGATCCTGCAGCATTTCCCCCCAGGTACTCGCGTCACTGAGCCTCGGGGCGGCACGCTGTTATGGGTGGAACTGCCATCCGGCTACTCATCGATGGGCTTGTTCCACGAGGCGTTGAAGAGGGGGATACAGATTTTGCCTGGGGATATCTTTTCCAACACCCCAGGGTTTGCTCATTGCCTGAGAATAGGCTGTGGCACGCCATTTTCGCCGCAGATCGAGCAGGCGCTGGCAACTTTGGGTCAGTTACTCGAACAGCCCTGATCAGGTCCTGAAGCGCGGCGCGCTGCAAGCCCCTCCCTTTCAAACACGGGAGGGGCTCATTGTGAAGCGCGCCCCCATTCAGGAAGGATTCGAGTCTCCTCTCCTGCTTAATTCGCGAATCTCTTTCGTGGCGAGTTGGCCACGCGGTTGCCAGAATTTATCAGGTTCCAGAACGTAGAACCTGCCCCGTTTCGCCAGAGTCCCGAGAACTTCCTGGAGTTTGGAACGGGTGACGCCGTTTTCCACGTCTTGCCAATCGTTGAACAAGACTTCGCTTTCGTTCGTGGAATAACCGGGTGCATACGCAAGCAAGGCGCCGTTTCGAGGGGTCAGGTAGTAGCGGGCATCAGGGACGTTATCCACTCTCAACTTGTCTATGACTGCGCGAATTTCACCGTGTGCAATGAAATTGCGGTACAGAGCTTTTTCATAATGAGTGCTGAAATTATGCGGGGTGTCGTCCAGCTTGTAGATTTGCTGCACCCCCATGACCTCGTATCCGGTGGGATACTTGTTGGAGGCTGGAAGGCTGGTGTTCATGACCCCGGAAAAGAGACGGCGATAAGCCTCACCGAGCACCACGCTGGAGCCGGTATCGTTCAACGGCTGAACAGCCACAAAAGTGTGAGTGGCTTCGTTCCTCAGAATCGCCCCCAGATAGGCTTTGCCGTGATAAACCCTTCTCAGGCGCCACACCTGGCGCGCAGCATCGTCCGGGTGCAAGCACAGGGGTCCCAGTGGCAATCGTTCATTATTGGATACGTACGATGATATTTGCCGGGGCTGCCAGTTGAAGATCGCACGCCCCGTGGAGGCCCATACCGGGCTGCTGACCAACACACTGAGATAACCGGCCGCTATGACTTTGCGGATGTATTGCGCGGGGTCCCCATCCTCTTGCAGGGTTTTCACATAGGCCCTCAACCCGCTGCCAAACTGCAGATCGCTGTCCAGGCGTACGGCCTCGTATTTGAGCAAGGCGCCATCGGCGCAAGACAGGTACAGCGGCTGGAACCTGAGTGCCTGCCCCGGAATACCGACGGCCGCCAAGGCTGTCGCCAATACCGACGGCGGAACAAAACTGTAGTACACATCGTGACTCGGCAGTTCATCAGGCTGTCGCGCCGGCGCGCACACATAGAGCCCCTGCACCGTATACCCGGTGGGCAGTACTCCATTGGGAAATACCCGGTCGAACGCAAACTTCAGCTCATCAGCTACGACCGGCAAACTTGTCACGAAATGGCCGCGACGCGACGACTTCAGGATCAAGCCATAGGACATATGTTCACGCCTGCCCGCACGCTCATGGGCGTAATGCACGGCATCATCCATATGTTCAAACGTCGGGCTCAATGTCCGATCAACCAAGGCAAATCGGGCAGTCTCGGGGCTGGAGTATCCAGACGTCAGCGGCTGCCAGCCGGCATGCAGTTTCTGGACAGGGCCCCAGAGGTTGGAACTCTCCAGTACATGCACTGCTGCGGCCTTGACCAACTGAGTGACGAATTCCGTGGGGGTGGCAGCGCCATTGCGAATTCGCCGTTCGATCAAGTTGCTCCAAGGATCATGGGGGGAATCGGTGGAGGGCGCGAGTTGG
The DNA here is from genome assembly GCF_000282475.1 of Pseudomonas sp. GM78. Lineage (GTDB taxonomy): Bacteria > Pseudomonadota > Gammaproteobacteria > Pseudomonadales > Pseudomonadaceae > Aquipseudomonas. The sequence goes on along the minus strand of NZ_AKJF01000101.1, from coordinate 48,963 downwards.
TTTTCCAGCAGTGTGACGCGGGCTGTCAACTCGTTCTTGAGCGACGTAGTCAACAGATCCCGGTCCTCATCAAGCAAAGTGAAACTGATCAGTGAACCATCCGGGCCGAACAGGTACTCATGGTTCCAGAGCTGAGACGAAGCGAGCGCCGTTGACAGCACCTCGGTAGAAAGCAAGTTGCGATAAACGCCCTTCTCCAACCCCGTTAACTGGAACGGATACTCCGTGAGTGCGCGCGAGCGATAGCGGCCTACGATTGAACATCCCGGGGCTCGCAGGCCCTTGCTGAAATGTTCGTCCGGTAAAATCCAGACGGGATCGAAGTTCTCTGTCGGTACCTCCATAGGCTCGGTTGCAACGAACAAGCCGTCGATACTTCTGAGAATCAGCCCCCCGTAAATTTTGTCGCGCCGATTACCCAGCAATCGATAGGCGTACCGGACGGCATCGGCTTCGCAGATGAACGCCGGGCTCAGGGCTCGCCGGATGTTCTGTGGGTAAGGCTCCCAATCCTCCGTCAACCTGGCGGTACCCTGCTCGCCCCAGAATTCGTTGGGCACCACGACGGTCAGCCAGCTCAGGGTGGCCACCCGGGTGACAAAGTCCTTTGGCAACAACTGACCACTGGCCAGCTGCGTATGAACATCCTCGGCCGCTCCCGAGGGCTGAATCCGGGCGTCGAACAGGGTCGTTGAATCAGGTGTCTGATACTTCAGAAGCGCCTTGTCCAGGGTCGAGATGTAAACCTGCAACCCTGCAGTCGCGTCCTTGGGCTTCCTGCGTCGAGCTTCAAAAAAGGCCTTATACAGGTCGCTCGAAGAAATGAAGTGCTGCGCCAACCAGGCCTCGGTCGAACCGAGCCCCTTGGGCATCCATTGCCGCGCATGAAAAAGGCCGTTCAGGTCGAAATCCTGTGGATACTCGAAGCCTCCGGTTTCATGAGTACGGAACAGGCTCGCCAGAGAAAAGAGTGCCTGCTTGTCGCTGGCAGTCACCGTTTCGCTGACGATGTACTCCTCTTTACTTTTATGCTTGAGGATAAATCCAAAACAGGTCTGGTCCGGGCCGTGCCGCCGTACCCGCTGATGGGCATCCTTGGCGGCAGCGTCCATGCTGGCAAATATCGCCCCAAAAGCCACCTGCTCGGGCACCGCACGGTCCTTGGCCGAGGGGAAGGCTTTCCAGTATTCGGGAACCATTCCCGGCGCGCCCCACAAGTCACTCTCAACGACGACCCGCAAGCCACCCGCATCGGCCAGTTGTTTGACTACGTCTTCAGGCACCAGCGCACCGCTCGCCAGATCCTGTGCGAGCAGACTGCCCTGCGGCCCGGGCGCAACTTGCTTGAGCAGCGCACTTTCAGTCGTGGAACCACTGCAGTCATAGGCGATCAGGGAGTCTTCAGCCGTGGATAGATAGGCCAATGAAACACTATGGCGGTTCTGCACAATGGTGTGGATATCCACATCGGTGAACATCTGCGCATCAATGCATGCCTGCTGCCGAGTCCATGAGTAGCGTTGCATCTTGTCCGGGTCATACATCGACAAAGCCAGGCACGAGGCATACACGCCATAAAGAACATGCCGCTCAGGCAGTATCGCTTTCCCGGAAGCATCCACAGGGTAGATGGCGCCTGGTGTGAATCGTCCGAACTTGAAGTTGTCGAGCGGCTCGGTCACAACAAACCGCTGATCCTGACGTTGCAGGATATAGCCACTGAACTCGTAGTCGCGCTGATTGCCGATACGTTCGTGCGCATAACGAGCCGCATCATCTGCCGTGAGAAATGACGGGCTCAAGACGGGTTTCGGATGCAGCGCAAAAGGCTGCCAGTTCTGATCCACAGAGCCCGCTACATCCCAGAGCCTGCCCGTCTGAATCACCGACATCTCGCCCGCTGCTGCCACCCGTTTTACGAACGCCGAAGGCGTCAGTGTTCCCGAGAGCAAATCGGCTTGATCACCGTTGTCCGTGACGATTCCATGCGGATTAACCGCATACAACTGGTTCTCCTGTGCGGATTGGGAGAATACGTACTTCAACTGCGCGCGATCGCGGGTGCTTATGTAGAGCGCAAACCCAGTCGGTTTCCCGACTCGGGAGGTGCCGACTGCCAATGCGAAATCCGTGGGAGAAACAAAACATTCGTAAACCCACTTTTCTTCACGTGCCGAACTGGCGTCAGGCAAAGACAGGTAGCAAATACTCTGCAGGGCATAGCCCTCGGGGAGTTTGAACTTCCCGGCATCATCGACAGCGAAGGCATGCAGGGGCGAAAACAACGGCAATGCACTGTTGGCGGCATCGATGACGGCCGGATCGGTGACCACGTACTCTTCGACCTGGGAGTTCTTGAGGATAAAAGCAACTTGCCTGACCGTGGGTTTTGCCAACATCTGGTCATGGGCAAATTGCGCGGCCGTTTCTGCATCCTGAAAGACCCAGCTGAGCGCGGGGGCGACAGGTGACGCGGAGTCAAAAGGCTCATAGGCAACCCACGCCGTTGGCACTTTTCCGCGCGAGCCTCTCCAGGCCCGATTCGAAACGATGACGCTGAGCTCACCGGTCCTCACCAGTTTTTTAACCAGTTGTTCTGTCGACCCATCATACCCATCGAGCTGTTTACCGATGGTATGGTCACCCGCCAACGCGGCAGCCAAAAGATTCTTGAAGTTGAGTTCTTCCTGGGAGCGACTGCACACATATTTGATCAACGAGCCGCCAGCACCTGAATGATAGAGCGCGGGTACGGCGGTCTGTGAAGCGATGCCGGCTATGGCGCCAATCGAGGGCATGCTCACATACAAATTGATCTCATCCTCCGACCAGGAAGGGTTCAGCTCTTTGACCCGAGCCTGGGTCTGGGCATTGGCAAGGTATTGCCCCTTGTATCGATAACCGGGAAGTTCAATCAGTTTGCTCGATACACCCCCTGCATGGGGGAGCCCCCAACCCTCAAGCCATTGTTCCGATCGCACCGGCTGCGTGGCAAAAAACTTGCCGTCCGAACGCTCAAGCACATAACCCAGACAGTCATGAGTTCGCACATCACCCAACTGTTCGTGGACATGACGAGCAGCATCGTCGGCCGATAGAAAGGCCGGGCCCAGCGCTTGGTGAATACGCTCGAAAGGCCGCCAGTTCTGCTCCACAACCCCCGTTTTATCCCACACGTCGCCAGTTTCCACGACGGTCAACCTGCCGGCAGCAGCCACCTTGAGGACAAAGTCGAAAGCGCTCAAGGTTCCAGCCTTCAGTTCGTTGTGCAAGGTCGTGCCTTGTGCCGACAGCAGTGCTGTTTCGGCAGCGGATCCAGAGCATTGGTAACTCAACAGCGCGTTGCCCTTGGCCCGCATATGCAGGGTCAACCCGCGCTGGCTATCCAGCAGATAGGTGTCGGTACGCGACTGAGCGATCGCCGCCGCGAGCTCCTGCGGGGAAAAGAAGTTGTCATACAGCCAGGCTTGCCTGGGAGGCCGTTGCGCCGCGACCGGTCGAGACCGATAGTAGATGCCGTCGAGCCTGAAGTTGGAAGGCAGCTTCGGCCCGCCATTGGCACGCTGGGGGAATAGTTCGATCGGCGAAAACAACGGTGTAAGGGCGCTCAGCGGTTGGGTGGCGACATATTCATCCTTGCCTACCGCCTTGAGGATGAACCCCATGCAGCCGTCATCGGATGGGGTACCGTCAAAGCCCAGTACAGCGTCGACGGCCTTGGCCGACTGATCGAACACGCGTGTGCAGAAGGGTTGTTCCGTGGGCGTCCGGGAGGTCGTCACAGGCGTGTTCAAGGTCCATTGCGGGTGAATCTGGCCTCTGCGTCCGCCCCATACTGTGTTGGGCACAACAACGCCCAGGGTTCCCGCCTGCGCCAACTCGTGAATCGGCCCTTCAAAATTCGCGAATGAGTCAGGCGCTCGTCCCTCCCTGATGGTTTTCGCTACCTGATCCTCCGCAGCGGATCCGCTGCTCACATATTTAAGCAGGCAGTTCTCAGCCCCTGATAAATAGTGAGCCGGGGCAAAAGCCCTGTGATGGATGATGAAGTACTTGTCGGCTTCCGAATAGAAACTCATGACCACGGCAATAAAGTCATCGGAGAACGACGGGTTAGCCTCTTTTACCTTGGCAGTGTGTGCTGGATGTGAATGATAAAAGGCATAGCACTTGAAGCCGGCAGGGTGGACGAAGTTGCCTTGCGCATCCGTCGACATCATCGTTTGATGATCAAATAATACGGTATCGCCCGCGATAGGCAGGGTCGCAAAGAAGCGACCGTCTTCATGCCGAAGAATGGCGCCGCCATACTCCCGGTCCCTTTTATTGCCAATGGCCTCATGAGCAAACCGCGCCGCATCGTCCGCACTGATGAAAGGCGGGCTGAGTGCGGGCAATTTGACGGTGACATTGGCTGTACGTTTGACGCGAGCTAACGAGTTTTCCATAACGTAATCGTCCGTGAATGTAGAAGATCTCGATGTCGTCACCTCAGGCGTGGTACCTGAGAAAACACACATTCCATGATCATCAATCGTCATTCACGGCAGCGGTATATATGTATTCGCTGAAAAATATTTGTGCGCCCCCGTAGGAGCTGCCGCAGGCTGCGATCTTTTGATTCTGAAAAAACAAGATCGCAGCCTCCGGCAGCTCCTACAGAAGTTAGCGTGGAGGTTGGTGCAGGCAGATGATGTGCGGATCGTCGTTCCAGTGCGGGAAACGCTCGGCTATCAAGGGGTCGTGCCCGGGGATGACGTGGTCTGCACTATCGGCCAGGCGATCGATTTCACTGAACGCTTCGAGCGACTGCGCCAGGTCATCGATGATTGGAAACGGACTACGCTCGCGGATGTTCACCCAAAGGTGCGCAGCGTCCGACGCCAGCACGATCCAGCCCCGTTCGGTGTTCACCCGCACTACCTGGCTACCCGGTGTATGACCACCCACCGCGTGCAGTGTGACGCCAGGCAGCACCTCCACCGTGCCGTTGTGCAAACGCATCCTGCCTTCGAACAGCGGCGGCAGCGCCGACATCACATCCTCGACCTCATAGGTCTTGTTCACCGTGTGATGGGCCATCTTCGGCCCGGTGCAGAAGCGCAACTCGGCTTCCTGCAAATGCACCGTAGCCTTGGGAAACAGCCCCAGGTTGCCGGCGTGGTCCCAGTGCAGGTGCGTGAGGATCAGGTGCTCGACCTGCGCCGGATCGATGTCCAGTTGCCGCAGGGAATCTTCCGGCAGGCGATACATCTGCCGGTTGCGCCGGTCCGCCGTGGCCGGTTGAAAACAGGTGTCGACCACGATCACCTGGTGCTCGTTGCGAATGACCCAGAAGTAATAGTCCAGCGGCATCGGCGCATTCGGGTCGCCACAGCAGGCGTCGTAGAGGAAGTTCTCCCGGGCGGTGCGCTGCGCGTTGGCGCCGACACGGATGGCGAACACTTCGTACATGGGAATGGACATGGACACCTCCGGGTTCAGGCGGCTGCGGTGGCTTTGAGGGTCGGGCGAAAATCGAAGTCGATCTGCTCGCTGATGCCCAGGTCGTGTGCCAGCTTATGCAGGCCACTGTAGTCGCGCATGATCGTCGCGTTCCGGTTGCTCTCGCGGGTGTCGGCAATGATCGACGCGGCGTCCTCGACCCCGAGCTGCGTGAGGATCGCCTCCCACATCGAGTAGTCCTGGGCGATGAAGGCACTCAACGCCACCGACAGGTTGCGGGCGAAAAATTCCCGCTGGACCGGCTGCATGTTGGCGTACATCACCTTGGCCACCTCGGCCAGCACCTTGCTGTGGGCGTATTCGTCGCGGTTGTGCAGTTCGGCCACGCGACGGTTTTGCGGCTGGATGGTCTGGTCGTCCGCCAGCAGGTCGAGATAGGCATTGACGCTGATCTCGGCCACCACCGCGAAGGTGATCGCCGCCAGGTCCCGCTGCCATGGCTCGGACAACTCCTCGTGCAGGGCCTTGAGGCGCAGGTAAGTCACCGATGGCGGCAACTGCAGATCCTGCTCCAGTGCGCGATCCAGCTTGGTCCGCTCGATGGCCCGCAGGTGCATGAGGGTGTGGTAGTGCTCGTCGATCAGGGTCTGCTGCATCGCTTCGCGAAAATGCCAGTCGTCCTTGCCCAGGTACTGATTGGCGAGGACGCTCAACGCCGGGTTAACCACATGCTCCTCGGCGGTGACGGTGCGCAGGTTGTAGCCGATCCAGCCCCAGGTCACCACCTTGCTTTTGAGCTCATCACTCAAGGCCTGGAATTTCGGATGATGGAAAAACGGCACCATGCACTCCGGGTAATCCGGGCGTGCCGGGTCGAACACTTCGTTGATCTGGGCCCTGTCCGGCGAACACACCGCGGCGCGTTTGGTCCAGGCCTGATTGAGCCGTACGATCAGTTGATGATCGACCTGGGCGATCTCGATTGCTGTTTGCATGACGCGATACCTGTAGAACGCGTACCCCTGGGGGTACGCGGAAAAAAGAAGGGCGACGGAAAAATCAGGCCAGCCAGTAGCGGGTCAGGTTGCGCGCCGGGTCAGTGTATCGGCTGCGGGCATGAATCATCCGCCAGTTGTCCCAAATCAGCATGCATCCGTCGGGAATCAGCACCGGGATGTTGTGTTCGACGAAGTACGCTTCGCCAAGTACGGCAAACCGGGCCAGCGGCGAGTCGTTGTTGTTGACCTGTGATTGCTGCAAGGCTTCCTTCGACGGATTCACATCGCCGTAGTGAAACTGGTTGTAGCTGAAGCGGAAAATATCGCCCTCCTCGGTCGGTGTCAGGATGTACTCCCTGACCCGGGTTTGCGCCGGCTCGCCGGGCTTGGCCGTGGCGACGAATTCCACCGGCGTGTCGTCAAGCCACTCGCGTAGTTCCGGCTCGGATTGCTCCAGCGACTTCAAGAACGCATACCCGTCCACCAGCCCCGTGTGACCGCCACCGCAGGTCGCCTGTTTATGGCAATGCAGCGCCAGGTAACGCGGTGGCGGGCCGTACACCGGCGCTTCGGTGTGCGGGCCGATGCCGTTCATGCTCTGGGAGTACGGCAAGTCCTCGTAGCCCGGCTTGCGGGTGATGGCGAACGCTATCTGGCCATTGAACTGCGGAATGATCGGGCCGAACTCATGCAGTGTTCCTGCTACATCGTGGGCAAATTCCCCTGGGGTCAGCACAGTCCAGCCACGATTTGACAACTCTTCATGGCGATGGCCCAGCGAAACATAAGGTTTGGACGCAACAATCCCTTGGTCTGACATGGTGAGTTTCCTGGCGGTTTATCAGGCGTTTACGGTTGAGGTGTAAGCGGCAATCAATTCACTGCAGGCGCTGCCCGGTCGGTATCGCTGTTCATCAATGCTCTGTACCGGGGTGATTTCGGCGGCGGTGCCGGTAAGAAAACACTCGTCGAAGTCGCCCAGTTCCGTGGGCAGGATCGTGCGTTCGATGACCTGATAATCCAGCGCCCGGGCCAACTCGACGACGGTCTGGCGGGTAATGCCGTCGAGGAAGCAATCAGGCACCGGCGTATGCAAGGTCCGCCCCTTGGCGAAGAACACGTTGGCGCTGGTGGCTTCGGCGACATGGCCGCGCCAGTCGAGCATCAAGGCGTCGTGATAGCCGTTGTTTTCGGCGTCGTGCTTGCTCAGCGTGGCGATCTGGTAGTGCCCGGACGCCTTGGCTTCGAACGGGCTGCTGCTGGGCGGCGGACGGCGCCAGGTGGCGGTCTTCAGGCGGATGCCGGCCATGCGCGCCGCCGGGTCGAAATAGCTCGGCCATTGCCAGCAGGCGATCGCCACATGCACGCGATTGAACCGCGCCGACGTGGAAATCATCTCACTGCCGCGCCAGGCCACCGGCCGCAAATAGCCGTCGACCACATTGTTACGTTGCAGCAATTGCTGGCTGGCCGCTTCCAGCTCGTCGAGTTCGAACGGGAGGGCGAAATCCATCAACTGTGCCGAGCGATACAACCGCTCGGTGTGTTCGCGCAGTTTGAAGATCTTGCCGCTGTACACGCGCTCGCCCTCGTACACCGTGCTTGCGTAATGCAAGCCGTGGGTCAGCACATGCAGGCGCGCCTGGGACCACTCGACGAACTCGCCATCGAGCCAGATCAATCCTTCGCGCTGATCAAACGGGATACCGCTCATGTCCTTGTCTCCCCAGTCATCAAGTGTCGTCCTAGGCTGTTTGCAGCAGAACCGGTATCAACTCCGGCGCGGGTGCCAGCAAACGCTCAGGCTCGGTCTGAAAGAAAAAACCGCGTTCACCAAAGGCCGGGCGCAGCTCGTCGAACCAGGTCGCCTGCGGATCGAAGCGTGCATAGAAGGTCCGCAATACCCATTGCGGGTCCCGGGCCTGGAGGAACTGCAGCACGAAGACTTTTTCCCCGGCGACGGTCTCGATGCCGTTGATCAAGACCTTGCCGTAGAAGGTGCTCATCGACGGCCCGCGCACCGTTCGCGCCAGTCCAGACACTGTGCGGTACGCCGCCTGGAAGATCTCGAACGCCCGGGCCAGCGGCATCGCGAAGTAGTGGCTGGGGCCAGTGTCGCGCTCGACGAACATGTAATAGGGCACCGCCCCGAGCCTTACGCCTTCGGTCCAGAGGTCCGCCCAATCGGCGGGGTTTTCGTTGATATGGCGGATCACCGGCGCCTGCATGCGCAGGGTCGCGCCCGTGGAGCGAATGCGTTCGACGGCCTGCCGGGCGATGTCCTGGCGAATCTCCACCGGGTGGTTGTAGTGGCCCATGATCGACAGGTTCTTACCCGCCGCGACGATCCGCCGGAACAGTTCGAGCAACTCGTCTGCATCCTTGTCACTGACAAACCGCTGCGGCCAGTACGCCACCGACTTGGTGCCGATGCGGATGCTCTTGAGATGCGCCAGCGCCAGCAGCGGCTCGATGTACCCCGCCAGCGAGCGGGTGTTCATGATCAGTGGATCGCCACCGGTGATCAGCACGTCGGTCACTTCCGTGTGCACGCGCAGGTAGCTCAGCAGTTTCTGGGATTCCCGCGCGTTGAACTTGAGCTCCTCCTCGCCGATGAACTGCGCCCAGCGGAAACAGAAGGTGCAGTACGCATGACAGGTCTGACCGGCACCGGGGAAAAACAGCACGGTCTCGCGATACTTGTGCTGGATGCCCGGCAGGACCTTTCCATCGAGGGTCGCACCGTTGTGCGTCAGCTGCCCGGCCGGATGGGGGTTCATGCGCAGCCAGATCGCCTCGATGCGCCGCTTGATCGCAGCGGCGTCATCCTGTTCGATCAGGTGCTTGAGCGAGGCATATTCATCGGCCAGCAACATGTCCCTGTGGGGAAAGGTCATGCGGAAAATCGGATCGTCCGGGATGTTGTTCCAGTCGATCAGCGTTCCCAGCACGTATTCGTTGGTGCGAAACGGCATGACCCGGGCCACGACCGTCATGGCTTCCTGCAGCTCAGGCGTCAACCTGTGCCAATACGGTGTGTCGCGAATGGTGCGAGCGTTATAGGGTTTGTAGCGTTCGTGCTCCGACAGTCCTTGCATGGCAGCGCTCCTGGTGATTGCCCTGACAGTCGCCTTAAACAACAGCCGGTGCGATGGCCGGCGCTTTGCGCTCTATGTCCATCCATGCCCGCACACTGTCGCGATCCCACTGGCGACGGACATACGCCGCGAGTCGCGCCGGGACTTGATCGCCATTGGCGACCAGCCGGTTGAGCATGATCGCCAGGTCCGTGTCGGCAATGCTCCAGTCGCCGAAGAGGTGCTCGGCGCCCTCCTCCAGCAAGCGCTCGGCGACGAAGAACAGGCGCTCCACCGCTGCCCTGGCATCGTCGGAGAGCGGCACGTTTTTCTTGCCGAAGTACACCAGGTCAAATGGGCGCTCTTTGCGGATCACCAGCAAATCGCTGCGCAGCCAGGCCTGGAGTTGACGGGCCCGGGCACGCTGCTGGAGGTCCTGGGGGAAAAGCCTTGCATGCCCTGGCGCGAGTTCCTCCAGGTATTCAGCGATGGCGGAAGATTCCGACAGTGCGAAACCTGTATGAACTAAGGTGGGAATCTTGCAGGTCAGCGAAATATCACGATACTTCGCCTGATAGTTCTCTCTTGCCTTTAAATCCAGCGTGACAAGTTCAAATGAAAGTTGCTTCTCCTTGAGTGCCACAAACGCTGACATCGCAAAAGCGCTGACAAAATCCGCGCCAACATAGAGTTTAATCCTGTTGCTTTCCATAGAACGCTCCCTTGCACTAAGCACATTAATCCGTTGCATTCGAGGCGATCGTAGTAAGTTGACCGGGCGCTGAACAGATACAGAAATTATCCGTTTGCATCGATACAGAAAATTCGAAAATGCGAATAGCCAAGGGCTTGTCGAGGGCACGGCAGAAACGAAAAAAGGGAGTCCGCGAACGCGGACTCCCTGGTGTGAAACGGAGGGGGAATTTACAGCTGGCGGGGGATCAGGCCGACGTTGTCGGTGCAATTGGCGAGCAGCAGCGCCTGGGGCATGTTGCTGATATTGAGCATGGCCAGCGGCTCGGTGGCGCTGGTGTTGACGAAGCCGTGGCGGGACCAGGCCGGCACCAGCAGCACGTCCCCGCTGCCGACGGGCACGGCCTCGGCATCGCCCAGGGTCAAGGTGCCATTGCCGCACTGGATGATGAACAGGTGCCACCACGCATGATCATGGCCATGGAGCTGAGTACCCGGTATCAACCATTGCATGGACACGGCCATTCCGGGCGTCAACGAGCAGCCATCGAGGCTGTTGTCGTGGGCCAGCGCGACAATATCGACATCGCTGGCCTCCAGGCTCTGACGTATCCCCGTTAGTTCAACATCCGTCCAAACCCTTGGTTTAATCGGCTGACGAACCAGACTTTGGCGGAAGTCCTTATAGGAAAAGAATGCACCCTGAACGTTATTCATGTTCGGCTTCCAACTTATTCTGCAGAGTTGAGTTACTCGACCTTAGGCGAACAATTAATCGCTGTAAAGTCGAATAACTCATACTTATAACGCAGAAGGTCGCAACGCCACGATCATGTCCACTTCCACTGCCGCGTTTTTCGGCAATTGATAAACACCGACGGTCGTGCGTGTATGTTTTCCAGCATCGCCCAGTACATGACTGAACACATCCGAGGCGCCGTTGGCCACTTCGCTGAGATCGACAAAATCCGCCGTGGATTTCACATACACTGAGATCCTTATCAGCGACTTGATCTTGTCCAGCGAACCGATGGCATCGACGATCAACGCCAAGCCGCGCATCGCGCAGAGGCTGGCGGCCGCTTGTGCGTCCGCCATGTCCAGGTCCAGGCCGACCCGACCGGGGTACTGGATCTTGCCGTTCACCCGCGGCACCATGCCACTGATATACAGCTCGTCGTGGTGGCGGATCAGCGGCGCGTAATGCCCGCCTGCGCTGTTTTCACCGTAGATGTCGTAGTCGAATTCCTTCGCCAGCGCGATGAAGCGCTCGTCACAAGTCATGTGCTCAATCATTTGCCGAACCTCTTGATCAATACTGCAAAAAAACATCGATCCCTGACACTCAACACGACACCCTTGCGGAGGGCGCCAGGCTGGTGATCCCGATCCTTGATTCAATGGCCTCGGCCAGGCGCAACAGGTCATTGCTGAGCTGCGCGTAGTCTTCGTTGAACAACACGATGTGGCCGATAAACGAGAAGTTGTCTTTCACCAGGGCGCTGACCGATTCGCCGATGCGCTTGCTCACCACCGACTCCAGCAGCTCGATGCCCAGCGAACGGGCCAGGGCCTGGATGTCCGGAACATCTCGCAGGATGCCGCCCGTGGTCGCCCGCAGCAGGCGTATGCCGCAGTAGCCCCGGGGCACCGGTTCCTGGCTCTCGACCTGGCCTTCCACGGCCCAGCGGACCCAACGCTCCCACGGGTCGAAATCGACGAACGCCTGGCGCGCCAGGTCCCAGATGTGCATGCCACCGGGGCGCATGTTGGTTTCCACGGCCGAGGTGCGATGATTGGCCCGGTAGAACACTTCGTTGTGCCAGGCACCGTTGTCCTGGGAAACCAGTCCCGCCATGTGCTGGCCGGCTGCCAACAGTCGAGCCTGCACCTCAGGCGCCAACGGTGCGGGCACCACTTGCTGGATCTCGGCGCGGTAGGCACCGTCGGTGGTGGTTTTTTCGGTGATCCAGGTGCTTCCGGCGACAGAGTCCCAGCTGTATTCCCGGGCGTTCTGGATCAGCTCCTCGAGCACGATGCCACCCTCGCGGTAGAGCTTGAGCGCATGCCACGCCTCGTCGCATTCGGACGGGTGACGGATGACGCGGCAGCCGCGACTGGCACCTTCGCAGGCTGGCTTGATGAACGCCTTGCCGCCCAGCTCGATCACGCGCTGACGCAATTCCGGCAAGCTCTCGATACGGCAGGAAACCACCGGCCGGTAATCTTCGGGCGCCGTGGTGGCCGTCGCTTCGAGCTGGCGGAAAATCTGTTTGTCCAACCCTGCCCGAGCCTCGGCAGGCGAAATACCGGGCAAGCCGAAATGACTGGCCAGCGCCGCACCGAGCAGCACGCCACGGTCAGAAAACGGCAGCACGCCAATCAGCTTCCAGCGATCGGCCTTCAGGCACCCCACCACCAGCTCGAGGGAGGCCGCCACGTCCTGCTCGGCCAAGGACGTGCTGCAGACGTGATCCGCCACCTGGTCGTCATGGGGCTGGACCTGCTCGACCAGCAGGATCAGCCTGGCGTCGTACAGCGACTTGCACAGATCGCGCAGCTTCTGGATATCGTGAACCCGACTGCCGTTGTACCCCACCACTACTACGCATGAAGTCGTATTCATAAAGCCCCCGACTTGCAAAATGAAAACCGAAACTACGCTGACTCAGTCATGCAACGACGCGATCGATCGGCGGTTGAGCCAGTACCAGATCAGGATCCCCCCAGCGCCGATGACCGCCAGCACCAGCGCGTTGTAGGGCGGTGGCGCGACCCGCATGATCAACACGGTCAACCCTGCGCCGACGCCCAGGGACACTTCCTTGACGAACATGTTGTTCTGCTTGACCGAGAAGTAATCGAGGTGACTGAAAGCGCACTCGGCGATGGACAGCAGCGCCACCCAGATCAGCGCGCCGACCAGGGTGTCGACGTGGAACGCGGCAGGCGAAGACAGCACGGCAAAACCGCCGACGATGATCGCGATCACCGTCAGCACCTTGAAGCGCCCGGTGCTCTCGATCAACTTCATGACCGGTACTTGCGCGAACACCACCACGGCGCTGTTGAGGATCAGCATCAGGCCATACCAGGCGGGCAGTTCGCCGGTCTTCAGCAGGATCGCCTGGGGCAGGATCGAGAACACGCCGAACAGCTTGATGCCCATGATGACGCCGGCGATGACCCACGGCAGCTTGTTGCGCCAGCCGCTGCCATCCTGGCTGGCGGGACGGGCAACCACGGGGTCGCAGGTGAAGGTCGCGCCCATGGCGATCGGCAGGCACAACAGGACGAAACCTGCGGCGCCGAGGAAGAACAGGGTCGGGGTCAACAGCGGCGACAGCAGGATCAACCCCGCCAGCAGGCTGCCCATGTTCATGGCGACGCGGTTGTAGGCGGCGCCCTCCTTGGTCTGGGCCGCTTCGCTCTTGATCAGGTAGCCGGCAATCGCAATGCCGTAGGCAAACAACGCCGCGGCAAACATGACCACCCCCTGGTTGCTGGTGACCGCCAGCAACACCAGCCCGCCGGCGGCGCACAGCAGCGTGACGCTCAAGGAGCGGCGACCGAGGACCAACAACGTCAATGGCAACAGCAGCAACAAGGCCCGATAACCCAGGGCCAGGATGCTGTTGGTGGCGGTATCGAGCCAGACGTTGGCCTTGCCCAGCACCGCGAACAGCGACACGGCGGTGATGATCCGGATGGTGAACAACCGCAGGTTGATCACCGGCTTGGCCGCGACGACCGTTGTTTCGACACTCATGCAACACCTCACGAACCTGGCATCGATCGACCGTCATAGGTCGACCCTCCAGAAAGTCTGTAAGGCGATGGTAGAAAGAGATGCTTGTCTTGATCAGAGCAAGTTCGTATAGAATCAAACGAACTTTACTGCCAGAGAGACCAGTAAAATGCAGGCTCAGCGAGCAGTGATCGCCGCTATCGAGTTCCAGCCGGGTGTGCCGCTGGTGCAGCAGATCGTCGATCAGTTGACGGTGGCGATCAGCAAGGGCGGCCTGCCCCATGGCTCGAGGCTGCCACCGATTCGCGAACTCTCCGACCTGATGCACGTGGGCAAGTCCACGGTGGTCGACGCCCTCGACCGCTTGCGTGCCAAGGGGCTGGTGGTGTCACGCCAGGGCTCGGGGCATTACGTGCACCGTTCCAACAGCAGCGTCCAGAGCAACGCCGGCCCCGACCTGCTACCCCAGGACACACTCAGCGTGGTCCGCCGCGCAGTGCTGCTGGACAATGGCGCGCTGCGCCCGGGGGCCGGTTTCCTGCCGTCCTCATGGCTGCCTGCCGAAGAATTGCTCAAGGCCGTACGCGGCACCCTTCGCGCAACCACCCTGCGCATGGGCGAATACGGCAACGCCAGCGGTTACCTGCCACTGCGTCAGGCCTTGCGGGTGAAAATGGCGACCCTGGGCATCGAAGCGCCGGTCGAGCAGATCATCACCACCGCCAACACCGTACAGGCCATCGACATGCTGATGCGCCTGCTGGTCAAACCCGGCGACACGGTGCTGCTCGATGACCCCTGTTACTTCACGATGCACACCAACCTGGCTTGGCACGGGGCCAAGGTCATCACCATCCGCCGCGATTGCGACGGCATGGACCTTGATGCCTTGGAGCAGTTGCTGATCGCCCACCGTCCCGTGCTCTACCTGACCAACAATGCCCTGCACAACCCGACCGGGCACTCGTTCACCTCAGCGCAGGTCTACCGCTTGCTGGAGTTGAGCCATCGCTACAATTTCCACATCCTCGAAGACGACCTGTACTGCGACATGCAGCAACGCCGAACCCCGCGCCTGGCCGCGAGCGGACTGGACAACGTCTCCTACGTCTCGGGATTCTCCAAGACCCTGACCGCCAACAGCCGCGTCAGCTTCGCGGTGCTGTCACCACAACTGGCGGCGCGGATGGTGACCCTGAAAATGGCCTGCGGCGGCATGACCTCGGAAATGGCCGAACAGATCATCTGCACCATGCTCAGCGACGGCAGCTACGCCAAACACATGCGCCGCACGGTGGACCGGCTCTACGAGTCGAACAGCCGGGTGGCGGCGTGGCTGGGCGAAGCCGGGTGTTCGGTGTCTTCGCTGCCTGGCGAAGGGCTGTATATCTGGACGCGACTGCCCGATGGATTCGATGCCGAAACCCTGGCCCGCAAGGGTCTGGAAATCGACCTGGTGCTGGCGCCGGGGACCATGCTCAGCAAGGCGGCGGACGGCAATCAGTTTCTGCGCTTCAACGTGGCGCACAGTGATCATGTGCAGGTGCGGGAGCGGTTTTTCCGATTGCTGGACAAGCCGCACAAATAACCGCCCACCACCCAACCCTGTGGGAGCGGGCTTGCCCGCGATGGGGCCGTCACATCCAGCATCAATGTCGCCAGACACACCGCCATCGCGGGCAAGCCCGCTCCCACAGGGACTGCCGCGTCCAATCGCATCCCGGCCAGCACAAGGCCACGATTGTGCGATCCCATACCCACACGCTAACTTCGACCCGTCGCTGCCAATTCAGCGACCGGGCCTGAGAACCCGGGTAAGATACGGGCGCACAAGCGCCACCAATCACGATTGCCGGCGCTTTTTTTTGTGCCAGCATTTCCGTGCAATGGCGGCTGTGCGTGGGAGACCTTCGGGTCTGCCGGAATCCCGTATCTCCGGTTCTCAGCCTGCGCACAGCTGCCACCCATTCGCCTGAGAACGAACGTGGTAGCTCTCAACTCTATACGGGAGCTTCACTCATGAGCGCTATTGGTCTGTCTGCTTCAAACGTCATTCACCACCTACCAACCGAAAGGAGGTGAAGCCCAATGACCAACCCCCAAGACCTCAAAACCATCGGCCTCACCCCCTTCTCCTATCACGCCAACGAACCGCTTTTCCGCATCAACGCCGGTGTCCCGGTCACCTCCGCCCTCTCCCACGCCTCCGACCTGCTCCACCTCGCCAAACTACTGGCCTCAGACGCCGCTATGGTCCGCGACTCCGACCGACACGCCTGGGCATCGCATTTCCTGCAAGACATGAGCAAGGCAATCATCGACGACGTGGTGAAGGTGCTCGATGCACCCTGTAACAACCGCGCGTAAATGAAAAAGCCCCGCGTTTCTTTCAAAACTCGGGGCTTTTCAAGTGTCCGCCAGGCTCGATCAAACCACTGCCAGTCGATCAACCATATCCGGGAATTTCTCCACCAGCCTGATCAATAAAGCGGCCTGTGCATTGGGCTTCGACTTTTCCTGCTCCCAGTTTCTCAAGGTACTGGGGCTGGTTCGAATTCGCTTGGCAAAAACGGCCTGGGACATGTGTAACTTTTCCCGTAACGCAACGATTTCTTGCGCCCCTACCTCGGGGGCCGGAATGTCCTCCACCGTCGTATTGCGCAACGTAATCTTGCCTTCGCGTTGAGCCGCCATCTCATCAACGCCCTGCATCAATTCTGCAAACAGGTCGCGTTTTTTCATGGGGTACCTCGTTTTTTCAACTCTGTTTCTATGGCTTTCTTGAGCGCCTTTTCTTGGTCGGCGGTCAAATTCTCATCGCGAAACTATAGGCAAGTTGCGTATAGATGTACAAGATTCGATTCTTCGCTCAGACAAGTCACCATCGCAACTTTCTTGATACACCGCGTCGCGGCCATCGCGAGCAGGCTCACTCCTACAGGGATCGGCGTTGCATTCAACATTGGCGGCAACGCAGATCCCTGTAGGAGTGAGCCTGCTCGCGATGGCGGCACCCCGGACCACCAGAAAACACCCAACAAAAAGCCCCGCACTTCTCTCGAAGGCGGGGCTTTTCGGTACTGCATCTGAACCTTAAGGCGCGTACGTCAGCAGCAACTCGGTCGGCACTTTGAAGTCCAGGGACATCATCACGCTCAACGCGGTAATGGTGAAGATCGAGAACACGAACAGCTTGCGTGCCCAGACCGTGTCATCCACTGCCTTGTAGCCGGTCCAGGCCATGTACAACCAGTACATGCCCATGGCCGCGGCGACGGCGAGGTAGCTCATGCCGGCGTAGCCGCTGAAGGTCAGCATCAAGGTCGCCACGAGGAAGGCCAGGATGTAGATCAGGATGTGCTTCTTGGCCACCTGGATGCCGCGCTTCACTGGCAGCACCGGAATCGATGCGGCCAGGTAATCGTTGAAGCGGAAGATCGCGATGGCGTAGGAATGCGGCATCTGCCACAGGCTGAACATCACCAGCAGGGTCAGCGCGGCCATGTCGAAGGTGTTGCTTACCGCGACGTAGCCGATCACCGGCGGCATGGCGCCCGACAGGCTGCCCACCAGCGTGCCGTGAACCGACTTGCGCTTGAGGTACAGGCTGTAGAAGCCGACGTAGATCACGAAGCCGATGACTGCGAACAGGGCGGCCAACGGGTTGGCCACCTTGTACAACAGTGCAACGCCGGCGACACCCAGGACGGTCGCATAGATCAGGGCCAGTTTCAGGGAGATGAGGCCCTGGACCAGCACACGGTTCTTGGTGCGTTCCATCTTGATGTCGATGTCGCGGTCGATGCAGTTGTTGAACACGCAACCGGAGGCAACCACCAGGGACGTGCCGATCATGGCGGCCAGGAAGATGGCCAGATCGACATGCCCTTTGGAGGCCAGGAAAAATCCGCCTGCCACAGAAAGCACGTTACCGAAAATGATCCCCGGTTTGGTGATTTGGATAAAGTGCTTGAGGGACATGCGGACTTACCTCACTTCGCCATCATGAACGTGTGGATGCTGAACATGATCCACAGCGACAGGCCAACCAGCAGGACGATCACGATCGCGGCGAACACAAACGCAATCACGTTGTTACGCTGCGCGGCCGAACGGTCCAGGTGCAGGAAGTACACCAGGTGCACCAGCACCTGGACGATCGCGAACGCGAGGACGATCAACAGGGTGATCGACTTCGGCAGCGTCGGGTACATCACCAGACCGAATGGAATGGCGGTCAGGATCACCGACAGGATGAAACCGATGGCGTACGACTTGTAGCTGCCGTGACCGGCATCGTCGTGGCCATGAGAATGTGCATTAGCCATTTACATAGTCCCCATCAGGTAAACAACGGTGAATACGCAGATCCACACGACGTCCAGGAAGTGCCAGAACAGGCTCAGGCAGCTCAGGCGGGTCTTGTTGGTCGACGTCAGGCCATGCTTGTTGACCTGGTACATCATGATCGCCATCCAGATCAGACCGCTGGTCACGTGCAGACCGTGGGTGCCGACCAGGGTGAAGAACCCGGACAGGAAGCCGCTGCGGCTAGGGCCGTAGCCTTCGGAGATCAGCAGGTGGAACTCGTTGACCTCCATGCCGATGAAGCCCAGGCCGAACAGGAAGGTCATGGCCAACCAGCCCAGGACCTGCTTCTTGTTGCCACGGTAGAACGCCAGCATGGCGAAGCCGTAGGTGATCGAACTGAACAGCAGCAGAGCGGTTTCGCCCAGTACGTAAGGCAGTTCGAAGATGTCGTGGCCCGATGGGCCACCCGCTACGTTGTTAACCAGTACCGCGTACACCGCGAAGATCGACGCAAACAGAATGCAGTCGGTCATCAGGTAGAGCCAGAAACCGTATACGGTCATCTCGCCCGAGTCGTGGTGGTGGTCATCGTGCCCATGGTCACCATGGGCGTGTCCAACATTGGTCACTAAGTTCGACATGGTTTAAGCCTGTTCCAACGAGGTTTCAACACGGGTGGCGGTGGCCGGGATTTTCCCTGCCGCTACCAGACGCTTGTGCTGCTCGGCTTCGATGCGCTCGATCACGTCGACCGGCACCATATAGCCTTGATCATCACGGGCGGCGTGGATCGCGAAGTAGACGACAGTGCCTACCAGGCTCGCGATCGCCAGCCACCAGATGTGCCAGATCATTGCGAAACCGAACACGGTCAGCAGAGCACCCATGACCACACCGGTGGCGGTGTTGTTTGGCATGTGGATCGGCTCGTACTTGGCCGGAACCTTGTACGCAGTGCCGTTTTCCTTGGCTTCGGTGAACGGGTCGACGCAGTCGGCTTTTGGCAGAACGGCGAAGTTGTAGAACGGAGGTGGCGACGAGGTCGACCATTCCAGAGTGTGGGCATTCCACGGGTCACCGTGTTCGCACATGTTCTCTGGCTTCTTGCGGTCACGCACACTGACGTACAGCTGGATCAGTTGGCAGGCGATACCGACGGCGATCATCACCGCACCGAACATGGCGACGTACAGGTACGGCACCCACTCAGGGTTGGTAGTGGCGTTCAGACGACGGGTCATGCCCATGAAGCCCAGTGCATAGAGCGGCATGAACGCGACGAAGAAGCCCGAGATCCAGAACCAGAACGCTGCCTTGCCCCAACCTTCGTGCAGCTTGAAGCCGAACGCTTTAGGGAAGTAGAAGGCGAAACCTGCGATGTAGCCGAATACCGCGCCGCCGATGATCACGTTATGGAAGTGCGCGATCACGAACAGGCTGTTGTGCAGAACGAAGTCAGCACCCGGGATGGCCAGCAGTACGCCGGTCATGCCGCCGATGGCGAAGGTCACCATGAAGCCCAGGGTCCACAGCACCTGGCTGGTGAAACGCAGACGGCCCTGGTAGATGGTGAACAGCCAGTTGAATAGCTTCACACCCGTCGGGATGGAAATCAGCATCGTCGCCAGACCGAAGAAGGCGTTGACGCTGGCACCCGAACCCATGGTGAAGAAGTGGTGCAGCCAAACCATGAAACCCAGTACCGAGATCGCGCCCGAAGCGTAGATCATCGACTTGTGGCCAAACAGTTTCTTGCCGGTGAACGCCGAGATGACTTCCGAGAACACGCCGAACGCTGGCAGGATCAGGATGTAAACCTCAGGGTGACCCCAGGCCCAGAACAGGTTGACGTACATCATTGGATTGCCACCAAGTTCATTGGTGAAAATGTGGAAATCCATGTAACGGTCAAGCGTCAGCAGTGCCAGGGTAGCGGTCAGGATCGGGAACGAAGCCACGATCAGGACGTTGGCCCAGGTGCAGGTCCAGGTGAAGATCGGCATGTCCATCAGCTTCATGCCAGGGGTACGCATTTTCAGCACGGTGGCCAGGAAGTTGACCCCCGTCAGCGTCGTACCCAGACCCGATAGCTGTAGCGCCCAGATGTAGTAATCCATCCCCACGCCCGGGCTGTATTGCAGGCCCGACAGCGGCGGATAGGCAACCCAACCGGTCTTGGCGAATTCGCCGACGCCCAGGGACAGGTTGATCAGCACCACGCCGGAAACCAGCAGCCAGAAGCTCAGGGAGTTCAGGAACGGGAAGGCAACGTCACGCGCGCCGATCTGCAGCGGCACTGCAAGGTTCATCAGGCCGGTGAAGAATGGCATCGCCATGAAGATGATCATGATCACACCGTGGGCGGTGAAGATCTGGTCATAGTGTTCAGGTGGCAGGTAGCCAGGCGAACCCTCGGTGGCCATGGCCAGCTGGGTACGCATCATGATGGCGTCGGCAAAGCCGCGCAGCAGCATGACCATGGCGACGATGATGTACATCACGCCGATTTTCTTGTGGTCGACCGACGTCAGCCATTCGGTCCACAGATAGGTCCACTTCTTGAAGTAAGTGATACCCGCGAACAGTGCCAGACCACCGAGCGCGATCATGGCGATGGTCACCATCACGATCGGCTCGTGGAACGGCACCGCTTCCCAACTTAATTTACCAAACATCGTTTACTCCTCTGCCCCGGCAGCTGAATGCGAGTTCATGTCCGTAGCGGCCACTTCTTTCTCTTTCTTCTCGTGCTTGACCTTCGGGCCTGGTTTCATGCCTTCGTACTTGTCGACGATGATCTGGAACAGGTTCGGCGTCACCGAGGAGTAGAGCTCGACTGGGTTGTTCTGGCTCTGCTTGGAAAGGGCTGCGTATTCAGCTTGTTCAAGCTGTTTAGGTGCCTTTTTGACTTCACTTACCCAGGCGTCGAAATCTTCCTGGGAAGTTGCGATCGCTTTGAATTTCATACCGGTGAAACCGGCACCGCTGTAGTTGGCGGAGATGCCGTCCATTTCAGCGTTGCGGTCGGCGATCAGGTGCATTCTGGTCTGCATGCCCGCCATCGCGTAGATCTGGCCGCCCAGGCCCGGGATGAAGAACGAGTTCATCACGGCGTCGGAGGTGATCTTGAAGTTGATTGGCGTGTGCGCCGGGAACACGATCTTGTTGACCGTGGCAATGCCTTGTTCCGGGTAGATGAACAGCCACTTCCAGTCCAGCGCGACCACTTCGATGGTCACAGGCTTCACGTCGGATTCGATCGGACGGTACGGGTCCAGCTCGTGGGTCGACTTGTAGGTGATGTAACCCAGGGCAATGATGATCAACACCGGAACAGTCCACACCGCGATCTCGATCTTGGTGGAGTGGTTCCATTTAGGCGTGTAGGTCGCCTTGGTGTTGGATGCGCGGTATTTCCAGGCGAACAGGAAGGTCATCACGATGACCGGGATCACGACCAACAGCATCAGCAGCGTTGCGGTGATGATCAGGTTTCGCTGTTCCAGGCCGACCTGGCCCGTGGGATTGAGCAAGGTCATGTTGCAGCCTCCCAGCAACAACGTGCCGAGCAGCGGCACTAAGCCTAGTAGTCTGGGGTACCTGTTTTTACTCATCTCACGACCTCTAAAGCAGCTTGCGCAATGCAGTTGGGTTTTGATCGCCAACACTTCACCCTGCCAAGGGTTGGCATTTTTCTTGGATTGAATAAGGGCTTGCCCGTCGAGCGTCAGAGGCGTTTCGACAAATCCTGGGCCAGCGGTGAGTTCTTATTCGAATTCGTGGTCAAAGGCCTTGTTACAGCCCAATTCCATTTGGTGCGGATAGTTGGAGGCACCGACACCTGGGCGTCACATCAGGCCAAAAGGCCTCTCGACACCCTCGTGTCACTCATGCACCAATGCCTGGGTGAGCAGTGCCGGGAATTCAGTGCGGGCGATTGTAGATATGTAGCGTTTTATAAACCATGTCTTATCCCGAAATAATTTTTATCCCAGCCCGCAACAATCCTGACTCAAATCTGTAAAAGTGGCGCA
Organism: Pseudomonas sp. GM78; assembly: GCF_000282475.1. Taxonomy (GTDB): domain Bacteria; phylum Pseudomonadota; class Gammaproteobacteria; order Pseudomonadales; family Pseudomonadaceae; genus Aquipseudomonas. The sequence continues at coordinate 26,657 of NZ_AKJF01000101.1, read as the reverse complement.
TCTTATCGAAATTGATTCTCAACAAAAACACCAAAAATAGTAGGGCTACCACCCGCGATACAGACAGTATCGAAGGCGCGACAACGACCCTCGCCTGCGCCCTAGCCCCGATATGACAAGGGCTCTGGCAAATCGCCAGAGCCTGTTAAAACTGCCTGCTCCCTTGTGAGCCGGCGAAAATCCGGCGGCGCTCAAACGCGCCAATTTCATTGCAGGACACCGCACCAATCCGACACACGAAAGCGCGCTGCGACACTCGCGATGTGACAACATGTCGCAGACTTGTCGCACCCCTGATTGCCGCGCATCACGGTCTTTTTACCTGACCCCTGAAATGCAAAAACGCCCCGGCCCCCTCATCGAGGACCGGGGCGTTTTGCGTGTGTCGCAATAATGCCGCCGATGGTTTCAGTGCAGCGCCTTGCGATTGCGCACCGTCAGCAACGGCACCAGCACCACCACCAGCACGAAGGCCAGCAGCGCCCACTGCGCCAGGGACAACCCGAGGATCGGTGGGTACGGCGTGGAGCAGAAACCGTCCACCTGGAAGCCCAGCGGGAAGATCTTCGCCAGCGGCAAGCCGTCGACTATCGGCTGCAGCACATCGATGCCGCAACTGACGGCCGGATAGAACTGCGTGTAGACGTGATGCCCGGCCACCCCGACGCCTGCCAAGGCACAAATGACCACCAGGGTTTCCAGCACCGTGATGCTGCGCCGGGTGCGCATGGCCGCACCAATGAAAGCGAAGAGCGCGATCAACAGCAGCGCGTAACGCTGCAGGATGCACAACGGGCACGGCGCCTCGCCCAACACCACCTGCATGTACAACGCACCGCCGATCAGCGCCAGGCAGATGATGCCCAACAGCACCAGGTAGCGCCGTTCACGGCCCAGACGCATCGTTTCCTCGCTCATCGTGTTTCCCTTTTGACTATCGATTGCCCGCCAGTTTACACGCTGGCCCTGGCCTTTGAGAGTCGGGTGCGTGCAGCGGGTATCGTGGGAATAGACGACAGGTCGGTTAAGACGGGATTAACCGTAATGACCCTGGCCCCGCGAACTCGGCCTGCAGCAGCTTCACAAACGCCTCACGTGCCGGGTGCCGCCCTGCGCTCTCGTGCCAGTAAAAAAGGTTGTCGACGCTCGTCAGTTCCGGGAATTCATATCCCTGGCAACCGGCGCTGAGACAATACTGCTCATAGATTCCACGGGGCACCAGCGAGACACCGGCGCCAGCACTGACACAGCCAACGATGGTGCCATAGCTGGCGATGCTGACAATCGGCTGCACCTGGTCATGGCGCATCAGCCACTGTTCCAGCGCGAAACGGTACGGGCATCCCGGTGGCCACATGAAAATCGCCTTGCCCTGCAGATCCGCCGCCTGACGCAAAGGCCCATGGGAGGCGGACGCGATGAGAATCAGATCTTCGCGGTACATCACTTCCCGCTGCAGTCCCGGGCGTTCAACGTTTACCGCCACGAACGCCCCATCCAGCCGCCGATGTTGGGTGTCGTCGAGTAATTGAGCCCAGGTGCCAGTGCTCAACTCCAGCATCACCTTTGGGTAAAGCTCGTGGTACTTGGCCAATAACCGAGGCAATCGCCCAGTGGCCGTGGACTCGATGGCACCAATGCGCAAAGGACCGCTCGGCGCACTGTCGGGAGCCAAGGCCCTGCGTGCTTCCTCGGCCAGGCCGAGGATTTTCGTCGTGTACTCAAGAAACACCTCCCCGGCAGGCGTGATCCGCAAGCCTCGGCCATCGCGGGAAAACAGCGCAGTGCCAAGCTCACGCTCGAGGGACTTGAGGCGTGCGGTGATATTGGACGGTACGCAATGCAGCACCTCGGCCGCACGCGCGATGCTGCCGAGATGGTGAACCGTGTTGAACATGCGCAGTTGGGACAGTTCCATAGCTCACCCAAAGTGAATACTCGAGTCAGTTTAAGTCACTTGTAGTGAATCCGGATGATTTTGATAATTCGACTGCGCGCACTTCAGTGACGTCATCACACTTTGGGCAAACAGGCACTTTTATGGATTTTATTCAGCGCATGATCCCGAGCCTCGCCGAAAGGCCTGGCGTAAAAGTCGCCCTGGCGACGTTTTTTGTGATCCTTTGCTGGGCCTATTCGCCCACAGGGATCCACATCGGGTTGGTGGCTTACGAGCCCGGTCATTTGGCGCTGATGCGCTTTCTCATCGCCTCGACGTTCATGGCCGGGGTCGCATGGGTGGCGGGTGTTTCCCTGCCGCGCCTGAAAGACCTGCCGCTGTTGGCTGTGCTGGGCTTCTTTGCTGTCACCCTGCACCACATGGCAATCAACTACGGCCAACAAGGCGTCAGTGCCGGCGCGTCCAGTGTACTTGCACAATCCACTCCGCTATTCAGCACGTTGCTGGCGCATTTCGTGTTCAAGCAGCGTGTCAACCGCTGGCAATGGGGCTGCGTACTAGGTGGCCTACTGGGTGCCGCTGTCGTGGTCAGCAGTGATCGTGGTTTGGGTGATCTGGATGCGCACGGGCTGCTGGTCCTGCTGGCGGCATTGTCCTGGAGTCTCTATTTCGCCCTGCAAAAAAGCCATGCCCATCGCTACAACGGGCTGACGATGGTGTGCTACACCATCTGGTCAGGCACCGCATTGCTACTGGTATACGCACCGGGCTTGTGGAGCGAAGTGCAGAACGCCCCGACTTCGGTCAATCTGGCGGTGCTCATCCTGGGTATATTCCCCAGCGCCCTTGCATACCTCGCCTGGGCCTACGTGCTGGCGCACAGCAATGTGAGCCGCGCGTCCATTTCGCTTTACCTGATACCGCCTACCACCATGTTGATGGCCTCGGTGGTTCTGGCTGAACGCCCTTCGATCATGGTCATTGTCGGGATGGTCATCGTGCTGGTGAGCGTACTCGCCCTCAATCTGCAGCCATCGAAAGTCTCGGCAATCAGCAGCGCAGTGGGGCTTTCGCGAGAAAGCCCCGGGAGCGATTGATCAGTCGCCGTAGATATCAGACTTGAAGTACTGCTGCGAAATTTTCTGGTACTCGCCACTGGCGCGAATCCCGTCGATTGCGTTGTTCAGCTCCGATACCAGCTCGGTGTTGCCCTTGCGTACTGCAATCCCGGCGCCCTCGCCCACGTATTTCGGGTCCTTGAGCTCCGGGCCGGCGAATGCGTAGCCCTTGCCGCGCGGCATCGACAGGAAGTCGTTGAGCGGAATGGTGTCGGCAAAGATGGCATCCAGGCGGCCGGCCGCCAGGTCCATGTAGATCTCTTCGTTGTTGCTGTAGCGCTTGACGTTGATGCCCTTGGGTTCGAAGACTTCGGTCGCGAAACGGTCGGTGGTGGTCGCTCGTTGCACGCCAACGGTCTTGCCCTTGAGACTGGCGTATTGGTCATCCACCACCGCGCCTTCCTTCATGACCAGGCGCGATGAGGTGAAGTAATACTTGTGGGTGAAATCCACCGACTTCTTGCGGTCTTCGTTGATGGTCATCGACGACAGTGCCATGTCGATTTTCTTCACTTTCAGGGAAGGAATCAGGCCGTCGAACTCGCCCTCGACCCACACGCACTTGACCTTCATCTGCGCGCACAGGGCATTGCCGATGTCGTAGTCGAAACCCGCGATCTCGCCTTTGTCGGTCTTGGAGGCGAACGGTGGGTAGGCCGCCTCGATGCCGATACGCAAGGTTTTCTCGGCGGCAAACAGACTGCTGCACGCCAACAGGCTCAGGGCCAGACCAGTGATGAGGGGGAATTTCTTCATGTTCGTTCTCTCGCGGGTTGTTGTTGGTTTGGCAAGATGGAAGAAGAGCAGAAACGGGGGAAGCCTTTTTTTGTACTTATAAATCCATACTGGACTTTTATGTATTAGGCGTCAATCGGGTAAATGCGGGGGGCGCCGGCCGATGGTCGGGTGGCACTTCTGGAGGTTTTCAGCTGAAGCGAATGGCCTCATCGCGGGCAAGCCATGCTCCTACAGATTCGATGTCGTTCAAATATTATGTGGACGACCTTGAATCTGTAGGAGCATGGCTTGCCCGCGATGGCGTATTTGAGAGCGATGCAGGAATTACTGCTTCCAGCGATCCGCCGCCGCATGATCGCTGTCACGCCCCTCAACCCAACGCGGACCGTCGCTGGTGTTTTCCTTCTTCCAGAACGGTGCACGGGTTTTCAGGTAGTCCATGACAAAGGCGCAGGCGTCGAATGCCGCCTGGCGGTGGGCGCTGGCGGCGCCGACGAAGACGATGGGTTCGCCGGGCTCCAGGGCACCGATGCGATGCAGCACCTCCAACTTGAGCAAGGGCCAGCGCTGCTCGGCCTCTATGGCGATCTTGCCGAGGGCTTTTTCGGTCATGCCCGGATAATGCTCGAGGAACATCCCGGCGACATCCAGGCCGTCATTGAAGTCGCGCACATAGCCGACAAAACTCACCACCGCCCCGACGCCGACATTGGCGTCGTGCATGGCGTTGACTTCGGCACCGGGATCGAACGCGGTCGATTGCACACGAATGGCCATGTCTCAGCCCCCGGTCACGGTGGGGAAAAACGCCACTTCATCGCCATCGCTGACCGGTTCGTCGAGCTGGCACAGGTCTTCGTTGCGCGCGCACATCAGGTTCTGCTCGCGCAGCACGTCAGCACCCTCACGTTGCGCCAGCAATGCCCGCACGTCGTCGACAGTGGCGAACTGGCCTTCGACCTTCACCGAATCCACGCCCAGCGCTTCACGATAACGGGCAAAAAACTTCACGGTGACGTTCATGATGGATCCGCCTGAAAATGACCGCTCTTGCCGCCGACCTTCTCCAGCAGGCGCACGCTTTCGATGGTCATGCCGCGATCCACGGCCTTGCACATGTCATAGATGGTCAAGGCGGCGACACTGGCAGCCGTCAGGGCTTCCATCTCGACCCCGGTCTGACCGGACAACTTGCAGCGCGCCACGATGCGCACGCTGTCGTCGCCTTCGGCACTGAGCTCGACCTTGACCCCGGTCAGCATCAACGGATGGCACAAAGGAATCAGGTCGCTGGTTTTTTTCGCCGCCTGAATGCCGGCAATGCGCGCCACGGCGAACACATCGCCCTTGGGGTGACCGCCGCTGACGATCATCTGCAGGGTTTCGGGCAGCATGCGCACCAGCGCTTGGGCCGTCGCTTCACGGAACGTCACGGCTTTTTCGGTGACGTCGACCATATTGGCGCGACCTTGGGAATCGAGATGAGTCAGCACGGGGTTACTCCTGATCAGGAGTTCCGATTGTAAACCTGCGGGTCAATTTTTCGCACGCACGATTATCGGCGTCCCCCCTGTAGGAGCTGCCGAAGGCTGCGATCTTTTGATCTTCGCCCTTAAAAAGCAAGATCAAAAGATCGCAGCCTTCGGCAGCTCCTACAGGGGAAATGTGTCGGGCATGAAAAACCGGGCGGCTTTTGGGCCGCCCGGCTTGGGTGAAGGTTACAGATGCGATTCGGCGTATTCGGCCAGGATCGAACGAGGCACCCCTTGCAGGGTGATGTGCACGCCGTTAGGGAAATCCTTGAAGCGTTCAGTCAAGTACGTCAGCCCGGAGCTGGTCGCGGACAGGTAAGGGGTGTCGATCTGTGCCAGGTTGCCCAGGCACACCACTTTGGAGCCGGCACCGGCACGGGTGATGATGGTTTTCATCTGGTGCGGTGTCAGGTTCTGGCATTCGTCGATCAGGATCAGGCTCTGCTGGAAGCTGCGGCCCCTAATGTAGTTGAGGGATTTGAACTGCAACGGCACTTTGCTGAGGATGTAGTCGACGCTGCCATGGGTGCTTTCGTCATCCATGTGCAAGGCTTCGAGGTTGTCGGTGATGGCGCCCAGCCAAGGCTCCATTTTTTCCGCTTCGGTGCCGGGCAGGAAGCCGATCTCCTGGTCCAGGCCTTGCACGCTACGGGTGGCGATGATGCGGCGGTAGCGCTTGCTGACCATGGTCTGCTCGATGGCTGCGGCCAGCGCGAGGATGGTTTTACCGGAGCCCGCTGCGCCGGACAGGTTGACCAGGTGGATGTCGGGATCGAGCAAGGCATACAGCGCCAGGCTCTGATAGATATCACGCGGCTTCAGACCCCAGGCTTCCTGGTGCAGCAGCGGTTCCTGGTGCAGGTCCAAAATCAGCAGCTTGTCTTCCTCGATCTCCTTGATCCAGCCGACGAACCCCTGCTCATCGATGATGAACTCGTTGATATGCACCGCTGGCAGATTGTCGATCAACTGTACCTGGTGCCAGGTGCGACCGTGGTCCTGACGGGTCTCGACCTTGCTCACCCGGTCCCAGAAGGAGCCGGTCATGTTGTGATAGCCATTAGGCAGCAGCGATACGTCGTCGACCAACTGGTCGGTACTGTAGTCCTCGGCCGCAATCCCGCAGGCACGGGCCTTGAGGCGCATGTTGATGTCTTTGGTGACCAGCACCACGGGCTTCTTCGGCTCGCGTGCGTGCAGGTCGATCAATTGGTTGATGATCCTGTTGTCGTTCAGATGCTCAGGCAGAACGATGTGGGGTTCGGCCTGCTTGCTCATCAGAATTGACAGCAATCCCTTGGGTCCGCTCTTGCCCCGCTGGATCGGCACGCCCTGCTCGACGTCCTCGGGTGAGGCATCGCCCAAGGTCTTGTCGATCAGCCGGATGGCCTGGCGACATTCGGCGGCAACGCTGTGATGCCCGCTCTTGAGCTTGTCGAGCTCTTCAAGCACGGTCATCGGGATCGCGACGTGGTGTTCTTCGAAGTTGAGCAGCGCGTTTGGATCGTGAATCAATACGTTGGTATCGAGTACATAAAGGATTGGCTGGTTGGAAGAAGAGCTACGTCCGTGATCATCCATACTCGGTCACCTTTGTCAGAGCCAGTGGACGCAATACCTTGGCGGTGCTGCGCCTCGAAGTGACTACCGAATACACCTGCGGGGACTCAAGTGTTCTGCCTACATGCGGGGTCTTGGGAGACGCCACCTGTGTTGCAGGTTTCGGCGGTCTGTCTTCGTAATACTCCAAAACCCATGACAGAAAAAAGCACTTTGACGCTTTTTTGAAGTTTATTTTGCAGAGTGACGAAAAGCCCTTGGCGGACTGCCATCACTTGTTTACAGTCGGAGATCAACCTGCAGCAAAATCCCCTCTAAAACCGCCGTTTACCCAATGTTTACGGGCTTTGGCCGTTTTCAGCGAAACCCTTCCTGACAGTCTTCCCAACCGATCCCGCTTTGCGCCGTTTGCGTGATCAGCCACGGCAATGCCGTTTTCACCCCGTCCTGTTTCACATTGAAATTAATTACGCCATGGCGCCACAACAGCATCAGTGTCAGCACCCGTTGCGCACTCTGGCTGCCCTTGAGCTTGCCCGCACCGTCCTGGGCATCTATGTCCCACAGGGCAACCTGCAAGCCCTGGGCCTTGAAGAAAGCGCCGGCGTCGGCGCGACGCTGGCCATCGGGCGGGCGGAACAGCGGCACGAAGTTCTCCGGCAGCTTGTTCCTGGCCAGTTCGACGCTGCGGCGTACCGAGTCCTGCCAGTCCTGCCAATGGCTGTGGGAGCGAAACTCCCAGCCTTGTACACCGATGCACTGGGTTGACCAGGTTTCTTGCACGCTGGCCACCGAGCGCTCGCCCAGACGGGCCTGGAGATCCTTGCCGAGAACGAAGAACGTGCCGCTGAGGTTGGCCTTGCGCAGGTACTCGGCAATCCAGTCGGTATTGTCCGGCACGGCATTGGCGGCGCTGTCGAACGTCAAGAGAAACAGCCGGTCATGCATCGCGTCGCCATTGCGCTCATAGTCACCGAAATGATCGACTTCACTGCTGGTTTGCGGAAACAGCGCCGCCTTGCGCAGTTGCTCGTCCAGGTACTGGCTGTGGAACAGGCGACTCGGCTCGGCCCACCTTATGTAGTAGCTGTCCTCGCTGAGCTGAAACTTGCCCGCCTGCTCGCGCAAGGTGGCCATGTCCTCGACCAGGAAACAGAAGGAGGCGTCCTGGTCGCAACTCTGCTGGGCGAAATCGTAGTTGGCCAACAGCCGCTGCCATAGGCGCTGGCGAACACGATTGACCGACTCCAGGTTGATCGTGCGCAGGCCCAGGCGTTGCGCCAGTGCCGCCTCGTCCAGGGACTCACTGGCCAGCAGCACCCGGGCGAACATGAGGATTTCGGCACGCGACGCGACATCGAACAGGGTCGGGTTGTCGAGTTTTTCCGGCCAGGTGCTGCGATCCAGCGTCGCCACGTCACCCGGCGCCGCCATGACGCCGAAGCTCAGCAGCCAGGCTATGAGCAGAAAAACGATACGCAATGGGATGTCTCCATAACAAAACCCGGGCGGCACTATATCGCGGGAAGATCAAAAGATCGCAGCCTCGCTTCGCTCGACAGCTCCTACAGTTGTGCCGGCTACATTCCAATTTCACGCCAACGCGGTCCCGTAGGAGCTGCCGAGCGAAGCGAGGCTGCGATCTTGTCCCATGACACCACCGATCACCTATCACACCCATAGCTGGAGTCAACGATGACAACCCCCTAGAATCGCCGCCACGATTAAAGGAGACGACTTCATGCTGATGGTGATTTCCCCCGCCAAGACCCTCGATTACGAAACACCGCCGGCGACCCAGCGCTTTACCCAGCCACAGTACCTCGACCACTCCCAGGAGTTGATCCAGCAACTGCGCGACCTGACGCCGGCGCAGATCAGCGAGTTGATGCACGTTTCCGACAAGATCGGCGGGCTCAACGCCGCCCGCTTCGGCAGCTGGACACCCGCCTTTACCCCGGCCAACGCCAAGCAGGCCTTGCTGGCGTTCAAGGGCGACGTCTACACCGGGCTCAATGCTCAAACCTTCAGCGAAGCCGACTTCGACTACGCCCAGCAACATTTACGCATGCTTTCCGGCCTGTATGGCCTGCTGCGCCCCCTGGACCTGATGCAACCGTACCGCCTGGAAATGGGCACCAAGCTGGCCAATGCCCGGGGCAAGGACCTGTATGCCTTCTGGGGCACGCGTATCAGTGAATGGTTGAATGAAGCCCTGGCCGATCAGGGCGATGACGTGCTGCTCAACCTGGCGTCCAACGAGTATTTCTCGGCGGTCAAGCGCAGCGCCTTGAATGCACGCATCATCAACACCGACTTCAAGGACCTGAAGAATGGTCAGTACAAGATCATCAGCTTCTACGCAAAAAAGGCCCGGGGCATGATGAGCCGCTTCGTCATCGAGGAACGCATCAACGATCCGCAAGCCCTCAAGCAGTTCGATGTGCAGGGCTATCGCTACAGCGCCGAGCAGTCTAAACCGGACAACCTGGTGTTCCTGCGCGACCACGCACCAGAGTGATGCAACGGGCGGCGCACGCCCTCTCGTGCGCCGCCATTGAAAGCCTCGAAATCCCCCGCCCTTTCCGTCATTTTTATGACGCCAAAAATCAATCTGTCAATTTTCTAACTTTAGTTTCACTCGACTTCGATCATTTTTTTCAGTAGTGGCACTGAAAATTTTTCTCCGTAGTGGCAAATAACTATCCCTTCCAATAATCCGCCTATATATAAAGGGCGAAACGGCAAGTGCTATCAATTTGAGAGCAGTGCCATCTTTGTCAATATTTCAAGAAATTTCAGATTTCGTGATGGGCGGGTCGGAACTATGTCCGAATGCACCGCTCATACCACCGGTAACGATTCTCGCCGAGGATGTACGAGATAACTTACGCAGAACAGAGATCCATGCAGCGAAGTTACAACACTAACTTTCACTGCTTTATCCCTGATTTGGACAACAACAGAACGGACAGGAGATATGCACCATTACTATCCCCTACAAGGCCAAGGCAGCGCCCCTATAAACGTGCTCACCCGGGCACCATAACGCTTGATCTACGGGCTTTCGGCCTGACATCGAGCGCGCAGGATCATTGCACGAATATCTTCTGAACAGAGGACTGGCTGCATAACAGGGCAAGTCATAACAACAAGGCCTAGTTGCGCACACCTTGAGTGCACTTATTTAGACACTCGGAACTTTCATGCCAGCACGCGGTATTGTCGCGCCTGCCAGGCTCAACTTCCGCGTGCACTATAACCGCTGAACACCATTAACTCCGGCCATCTAATGGCTTGATCAACACTGAGGTAAATGCGATGCGCATCAGCATATTTGGTTTGGGTTACGTTGGCGCAGTCTGTGCCGGTTGCCTGTCTGCACGGGGCCATGACGTCGTTGGCGTCGATGTTGCCAAAGACAAGATCGATATGATCAATGCAGGCCGTTCGCCGATCGTTGAACCAGGCCTGGGCGAACTTCTGGCCCAAGGTATCCAGACCGGTCGTCTGCGCGGTACCACCAACTTCGCCGAGGCGATTCGCGACACCGACCTGTCGATGATCTGTGTCGGTACGCCGAGCAAGAAGAACGGCGACCTGGAACTCAACTACATCGAGGCCGTGTGCCGCGAGATCGGTTTTGTCCTGCGTGACAAGACCACCCGTCACACTATCGTAGTGCGCAGCACCGTTTTGCCGGGCACTGTCGCAAACGTTGTCATCCCGATTCTCGAAGATTGCTCGGGCAAGAAGGCCGGTGTCGATTTCGGTGTGGCGGTCAACCCTGAGTTCCTGCGCGAAAGCACGGCCATCGCCGACTACGACCAACCGCCAATGACCGTCATCGGCGAGTTCGACAAGGCCTCGGGCGACGTTCTGCAATCGCTGTACGAAGAACTCGACGCGCCGATCATCCGCAAGGACATCGCCGTTGCCGAGATGATCAAGTACACCTGCAACGTGTGGCACGCCGCCAAGGTGACCTTCGCCAACGAGATCGGCAACATCGCCAAGGCCGTCGGCGTCGATGGTCGTGAAGTGATGGACGTGGTCTGCCAGGACAAGACCCTGAACCTGTCCCAGTACTACATGCGCCCGGGCTTTGCCTTCGGCGGTTCCTGCCTGCCCAAGGACGTGCGTGCCCTGACCTACCGCGCCAGCTCCCTGGACGTCGAGGCACCGCTGCTCAACTCGCTGATGCGCAGTAACGAGTCCCAGGTGCAGAACGCGTTCGACATCGTTTCCAGCCACGACAAACGCAAAGTCGCGCTGCTGGGCCTGAGTTTCAAGGCCGGCACCGATGACCTGCGCGAAAGCCCGCTGGTAGACCTCGCGGAAATGCTGATCGGCAAGGGCTACGACCTGAGCATCTACGACAGTAACGTCGAGTACGCCCGTGTCCACGGTGCGAACAAGGACTACATCGAGTCGAAAATCCCGCACGTGTCGTCCTTGCTCAATTCCGACTTCGACGCGGTGATCAACAACTCCGACGTGATCATCCTCGGCAACCGTGACGAGAAATTCCGCGCCCTGGTGCAGGACGTCCCGCACGGCAAGCAAGTGATCGACCTGGTGGGCTTCATGTCCAAGGCCACCAGCGAGGCTGGCCGCGCTGAAGGTATCTGCTGGTAACACGGAATCCCGTCTCCGACACCGCGCTTTCGCGCATGAAACACCTGTAGGAGCACAGCTTGCTGGCGATGACGTACTTGAGATCGCCATCGCCGGCAAGCCAGGCTCCTACAGGGGCGAGGGGCTCGCAAATGACTTTAGGATTCCGATTATGCACAGGCTAAAGCACGGTCTACTCCAGGCCGCCGGTTGGCTGTTCTACCTGAGTTTACTAATGGGCATCGCCATGGCGCTGCCTGTGTCCACCTTCGACTCCGAGTCGAAGGACTTCATTTTCCTGATCGGGATCGTCGGTATCTGGCGTTACTCGATGGGGGCCACGCACTTTGTGCGCGGCATGCTGTTTCTGTACGTGGTCTACCCGCACCTGCGGCGCAAAGTGCGCAAGCTGGGCAAGGCGGCGGACCCGTCCCACGTATTTTTGATGGTCACCAGTTTCCGTATCGATGCCCTGACCACCGCACAGGTCTACAGCTCGGTGATCCGCGAAGCGATCGACTGCGAGCTGCCGACCACCGTGGTCTGCTCCATCGTCGAAATGTCCGATGAACTGCTGGTCAAGAGCCTGTGGGCCCGGATGAATCCGCCTGCCCGGGTGAAGCTCGACTTCGTGCGTATCCCCGGCACCGGCAAGCGCGATGGCCTGGCCTTCGGTTTCCGCGCCATCTCCCGCCACCTGCCGGACGACCGCGCCGTGGTGGCCGTGATCGATGGCGACACCGTGCTCGGCGAAGGCGTCGTGCGCAAGACCGTGCCGTGGTTCCAACTGTTCGGCAATGTCGGTGGCCTGACCACCAACGAATTCTGCGAAGTGCGCGGCGGCTACATCATGAGCGAGTGGCACAAGCTGCGTTTCGCCCAGCGCCACATCAACATGTGCTCGATGGCCCTGTCCAAGCGCGTGCTGACCATGACCGGGCGCATGTCGGTGTTCCGCGCCACCGTGGTCACCAACCCGGAATTCATCGCCGACGTGGAAAGCGACTCGCTGCAACACTGGCGCCTGGGTCGCTTCAAGTTCCTGACCGGCGACGACAAGTCCAGCTGGTTCAGCTTGATGCGCCTGGGCTACGACACCTTCTACGTGCCTGATGCCGCGATCAACACCGTCGAGCACCCGCCAGAGAAGAGTTTCATCAAGGCCAGTCGCAAGCTGATGTTCCGCTGGTACGGCAACAACCTGCGCCAGAACTCCCGCGCCCTGGGCCTGGGGATCAAGCGCCTCGGTGCGTTCACGTCCGTGGTGCTGTTCGACCAGCGAGTGTCGATGTGGACCTCGCTGCTGGGCCTGACCGTGGCGCTGATCGCCAGCTTCAAGTACGGCACCGCGTTCATCCTGGTGTACCTGCTGTGGATCGGCATCACCCGCCTGATCCTGACCCTGTTGCTGTCCTGCTCCGGCCACCGGATCGGGCCGGCCTACCCGGCGATTCTCTATTACAACCAGATCGTTGGCGCGCTGGTGAAGATCTACGTGTTCTTCCGCCTCGACCAACAGTCCTGGACTCGCCAGCCCACTGCCCTGACCCGTGATCTCGCCAGCTTTCAACGTTGGTTCAACACCTGGTCGTCTCGGACCATGACCTTCTCCGCCGGCAGCATTTTTGTCGCCGTGCTGCTGATGATGGTCTGACCGCCCCCTTTTTGAATTAACCAGGAAATCGCCCTTATGAATACCGCCGTCAACGCCAACGTAGTGCACGAATCTGAAGCCCAGCGCCAACACGCCCGAGTGAAAATCCCGGCCAAGCTGCGTTTCTTCGGCCCTGACCGGACCCCGGTCGAAGCGCGAGTGATCGACCTTTCCGCCGGTGGCCTGGCCTTCAATGCCGGGCAACTGCCACTGAAAGTCGGCGACAAGTACAAGGCCCGCCTGCAATTCGTCATCGACAACCTCGGCCTGGCCATGGACGTCGAGTTGCAGGTGCGCTCTTGCGATCGCGAGACCGGCCGCACCGGTTGCCAGTTCCAGAACCTGGAACCGCAAGACATCTCGACCTTGCGCCATCTGATCACTTCGCACCTGGCCGGCGACATCGTCACCATCGGCGAAGTGCTGGCGACCCTGCAGCGCGACAACTTCACCAAGGCGCGCAAGATCAAGGACGGCGGTCACGGCATGAGCGCTTTCGGGCGCATGAAAGCGGTGACTTTCAGCCTGGGGATTTTCGTCGTCGGCCTGGCGGCGTTCGGGTTCATCTTCAAGTCGGTGTACGGCATGTACTTCGTCAGCCACGCCCAGGCGGGCTTGGTCAGCGTGCCAGGCGTGAACATCACCATGCCCCGCGACGGCACCGTGCAGAGCCTGGTGAAAGCCGATGGCGTTGCCGCCAAAGGCGCACCGCTGGCGACCTTCAGCACCAGCATGCTCGACGTGCTCAAGGGCCACCTGGAAGACGATCAACTGGCCCCGGCCAAGGTTGAAGAGCTGTTCGGCAAGCAAATGACCGGCACCCTGACCTCGCCTTGCGATTGCACCGTGGCCCAGCAGATGGTTGCCGACGGTCAGTACGCCAGCAAGGGTGACGTGATCTTCCAGCTGGTGCCGCGTAACACCGAAGCCAACATCGAGGCGCGTTTCTCCTATCGCCAGTTCGGCGACGTATTGCCAGGCACCGCGGTGCGCTTCCAGATCGCCGGCGAAGACAAGACCCGCACCGGCAAGATCGTCAACAGCACCAGCCTGAAAAGCGCCGACCTGTCCTCCGACATCCGCGTCCTGATCCAGCCTGACGAAGCCCTGGACAGCAGCCTCGCCGGCCGCCCGGTGGAAGTGAACAGCGACCGTGGCCCGAACCTGAACTGGCTGATCGACAAAGCCATGGCTGCTGGTCTGTAACCGGAGGACATGCCTGTGAAGACTCCACCAATACTCAGAACACCACAAACCCTGTGGGAGCTGGCTTGCCAGCGATTGGAACACCTCAATCTTTCTGAAATACCGAGTCGCCTGAATCGCTGGCAAGCCAGCTCCCACAGGGGTCATATGGTGTGCTCGCTGGCATTGGCGGTGAGCCTCGCTGGCTGCGCCGGCCTGCCCGACCAGCGCCTGGCCAACGAAGCGCTCAAGCGTGGCGACACCGCCACCGCCGCGGCGAACTACCAACAGCTGGCAGCGCTGGGCTACAGCGAAGCCCAGGTCGGCCTGGCCGACATCCAGGTCGACAGCCACGACCCGGCGCAGATGAAACAGGCCGAGGCGACTTACCGCGCCGCCGCCAGTGTTTCGCCGCGCGCCCAGGCCCGTCTCGGCCGTCTGTTGGTGGCCAAGCCGGGCTCAACGGAAGCCGAGCACAAAGAAGCCGAAGGCCTGCTGAAAAAAGCCTCCGCCGCTGGCGAAGGCAACACCCTGATCCCGTTGGCGATGCTGTACCTGCAGCACCCGCACAGCTTCCCCAACGTCGATGCGCAGAAGCAGATCAGCCAATGGCGCGCCGAAGGCAAGCCGGAAGCGGGCCTGGCGCAAGTGCTGCTGTATCGCACCCAGGGCACCTACGATCAGCACCTGGATGACGTGGAAAAGGTCTGCAAGGCCGCGCTCAACACCACCGACATCTGCTACGTCGAACTGGCCACGGTCTATCAGAAAAAGGCCCAGCCCGAGCAACAGGCCGAGCTGATCAAGCAGATGCAGGCGGCGCACAGCCGCGGCACCGTGTCGGCGCAGCGTATCGACAGCGTCGCCCGTGTACTGGCCGATGCGAGCCTGGGCCAACCCGACGAAAAAACCGCGCAGGCACTGCTTGAGCCTATCGCCCCGGGCTACCCGGCGTCCTGGGTCACCCTGGCGCAACTGATCTACGACTTCCCGGAACTGGGCGATGTCGACCAGATGATGAAGTACCTGGACAACGGCCGCGCCGCCGACCAGCCGCGCGCCGAGTTGTTGCTGGGCAAGCTCTACTACGAAGGCAAGATGGTCCCGGCGGACGCCAAGGTCGCCGAGGAACACTTCCAGAAAGCCGTCGGCCGCGAAGTCGCCGCCGATTACTACCTCGGCCAGATCTATCGCCGTGGCTACCTGGGCAAGGTCTACCCGCAGAAAGCACTGGATCACCTGTTGACTGCTGCGCGCAACGGCCAGAACAGCGCCGACTTCGCCATCGCCCAACTGTTTTCCCAAGGCAAAGGCACCAAGCCTGACCCGCTCAATGCGTATGTCTTCAGCCAACTGGCCAAGACCCAGAACACCCCGCAAGCCACCGAGCTTGCGCAAACACTCGAAGCCCAACTGCCGCCTGCGCAGCTGGCCGAGGCCCAGCGCCTGTTGAAACAGGAACAGTCCGTTCGCGGCAACTTGAGCCAGAACACGCTGCAACTGCACGCCCTGCAAGAAGAAGACGGCGAGGAATCCCTATGAAGTTGAATCCATTCATGAAGGCCGGTATCGGCCTGACGTTCGCGCTGATCTGGTCCTGCCCGACGCTGGCGGCGATGACAGAAGAAACCAAGAACTACGGCCTGGACGTGAAAATCACCGGCCAGTCCGAAGACGACCGTGACCTCGGCACCCAGAGCGGTGGCGACGTCAACGGCCTGGGCCTCGACCTGCGCCCTTGGGTCTATGGCGAGAGCGGCGCGTGGAGCGCCTTCGCCATGGGTCAGGCTGTGACGTCCACCGACATCATCGAAACCGACACCCTGCAGGAATCCGACAACGACGGCACCCAGACCACCGACAACGGTGATCGCAAGACCAAGAAAAACTACCTGGCGATGCGCGAGTTCTGGGTCGGCTACAGTGGCTTCACGCCCTACCCCGGCGAGATCCTCAAGTTGGGTCGCCAGCGCCTGCGCAACGACGACGGCCAATGGCGCGACACCAACATCGAAGCCCTGAACTGGACCTTCGACACCACCCTGTTGCGCGCCAACGCCGGTGTCGCCGAACGCTTCAGCGAGTACCGCACCGACCTGAAGGAACTGGCGCCCAAGGACAAGGACCGCCTGCACGCCTTCGCCGACGCCGAATACCAATGGACACCGGGCCACTGGGCCGGCATCCGCGGTCATCACACCCACGATGACGGCAAGCTCGACTACCCGACGCCGGGTGAACCGGGCGATTCGCTGGACAAAAAACAGAATGGCGACATCAGCTGGCTGGGCCTGCAGGCCAACAGCGATGCCTACAACTGGCGCAACACCAACACGGTCAATTACTGGGGCAGCATCACCGGCATGAGCGGCGACCGCGACACGGTCAATCCGCTGAACGCCGATGGCAGCGCACCGGCACAAGCCAAGCGCAGCGGCGATGTCGACGGCTGGGCCACTGACCTGGGCGTGCGCCTGCGCCTCGATCCGCAATGGCAAGTCGGTGCGGCCTACGCCCGTGCCAGCGCCGATTACGAACAGAACGGCCTGGAAAGCAACCGCTCGAACTACACCGGTACCCGCTCGCGGGTGCACCGTTTCGGCGAAGCCTTCCGTGGCGAAATGAACAACATGCAATCGGCCACGCTGTTCGGTTCGTGGATGCTCAACGACGAATACGACGCCAGCCTGATCTACCACAAATTCTGGCGCGTCGACGGTAACAAGCCGATCACCAGCAACGGAATCGACGCGGTGCAGAACAACACCGACGACGTGACCGGCGCGGTGCTGTCCAGCACTTCCCTGCCACTGAACAACGGTGACAAAGACCTCGGTCAGGAAATGGATCTGGTGGTCACCAAGTACTTCAAGCAAGGCCTGCTGCCGGCGGCGTTGAGCCAGAAGATCGATGAGCCTTCGGCCCTGGTGCGTTTCCGCGGTGGTGTGTTCAAGCCGGGCGATGCCTACGGCAAGGAAGTCGATTCGTACATGCACCGCGCGTTCGTCGACGTGATCTGGCGCTTCTGATGCACATTGCGAAGGGAGTCTCCCAGATGAATCATCAAGCCCGTAAAGGCTCGATCAGCCTGCTGGCCGGCGCTTTGCTGCTGGCCAGTGCGGCCGGCTTCGCCAACATAGTGCAGGCCAATGTGGAGCCGGCCGCCAAGCCGGCCACCATGGCCAAGGAACTGCAACAGGCCAAGACCTATACCGTCAGCAGCGCCCCAACCGCGCCGCTGGAACTGGCCACACCGAAACTGCCGGACACCTCGGGCTACACCGCCGAAGCCATCGCCGCGAAAATCGTGCGCAGCAAGGCCGGCAAGATCAGCGTGCGCCGGATGATGCAGGAAGACGCCCTGAAGGACTTCATCGGCGGCGACAACAAGATGGCCGAGTGGGTGGTGCGCCAGCACGGCATCCCCCAGGCGATCTTCGTCGACGACGGCTACATGAACCTCAAGGACCTGGCGAACAAGCTGCCTAAGCAGTACTTCAGCGAAACCTCGCCGGGCGTGTTCCTGGCGAAGCTGCCGATCGTGGTGGGCAACAAGGGCATCCTGGAGATCGACAAGCAGACCCAGGAATTGCGCCTGTCCCAGGAGGCCGGTTCGTTCCTGGTCAACGACGGCCAGTTGTTCGTGCGTGATACCAAGGTCACTGGCTGGAGCGAGAAGGCCAACGGCCCGGCGGCCTTCAAGTCGCCCAAGGAATTCCGCCCGTTCCTGCTGGCCTGGGGCGGCACCGAGACCTACATCGCCAACAGCAAGATGGCCAGCTTCGGCTACGCCAACAGTAAGTCCTACGGTGTGAGTATTTCCCAGTACACGCCGAACATGGCCAAGGTGCTCAAGCGCCCTGAACCGACCGGCTGGATCGTCGGTTCCGAATTCTCGGACATGTGGTACGGCTTTTACTGCTACGAAACCAGCAACTTCGTG
The DNA here is from genome assembly GCF_000282475.1 of Pseudomonas sp. GM78. Lineage (GTDB taxonomy): Bacteria > Pseudomonadota > Gammaproteobacteria > Pseudomonadales > Pseudomonadaceae > Aquipseudomonas. The sequence goes on along the minus strand of NZ_AKJF01000101.1, from coordinate 8,410 downwards.
GTCAAGGGCAACACCTACAAAGACAACATCGTCTACGGCATCGACCCGCACGACCGTTCCCACGGTCTGATCATTGCCGACAACACGGTGTTCGGGACCAAGAAGAAGCACGGGATCATCATTTCCCGTGAGGTCAACGACAGCTTCATCTTCAACAACCGCAGCTACGACAACAAGTTGTCGGGCCTGGTGATCGACCGTAACAGCGTGAACAACCTGATCGCGCACAACGAGATCTACCAGAACCACACCGACGGCATCACCCTCTACGAGAGTGCCGACAACCTGCTGTGGGGCAACAAGGTGATCAGCAACCGTCGCCACGGCATCCGTATTCGTAACAGCGTGAACATTCGCCTCTACGAAAACGTCGCCATGGCCAACGGCCTGACCGGCGTCTACGGGCACATCAAGGACCTGACCGACACCGACCGTGACATCAAGCTCGACCCGTTCGACGCCCAGGTGTCGCTGATCGTGGTCGGCGGTGAACTGGCGGCCAACGGCAGCGGCCCGCTGTCCATCGACTCGCCGTTGAGCGTCGAGCTGTATCGCGTGTCCATGCTCGCACCGACCAAATCCAGCGGCATCAGCTTCTCGGGGATTCTCGGCGAGCGCCAGGATGAAATTCTCGACCTGTTGGTGCGCCAGCAGAAAGCCGTGCTGATCGACCCCGTCGAACGCCAGACCGAAATGCGGGACTGAGGATAATTTTATGCACCCACACTTGATCAAATTACTCAGCCTGTCGGCCCTGACCGCCGGCATTCTCGCCGCCAGCGGTGGCGCGCGTGCAGATGAAGCCCAAGCGCCGAAATTCTCGGCTGAGCCGTGCTGCAGCCTGTGCCCGGCCGCCCACGACGCGAAGAACTACACCACGCGCTACCAGCAGAACTTCACCACCCTGGTGCAGGCCCAGGGCGACTGGCTGTTCCGTACCCAGGAAGACTTGCGCACCGAATTCGACACCACCCCGGCCGGCTACAAACGCATGAAGCAACTGCACGATGCGTTCAAGAGCAAAGGTGTGGAGCTGGTGGTGGTTTATCAACCGACCCGTGGCCTGGTGAACCGCAACAAGTTGAATCCGGCCGAGAAAGCCAGCTTCGATTTCGACAAGGCGCTGAAGAACTACAAGACCATGCTCGGCCGTTTCGCGCAGATGGGTTATGTGGTGCCGGACCTGTCGCCGCTGACCAACGAACAATTGCCCGACACCCTGCCGGCCCACGACTTCTACTTCCGCGGCGACCAGCACTGGACGCCATATGGCGCCCAGCGCACGGCGAAAATCGTCGCCGAAAAGGTCAAGCAGATCCCGGCCTTCGCCGACATTCCCAAGCGTGAATTCGAGACCCATAAGTCGGGTCGCATGGGCAAGACCGGAACATTGCACAACATGGCCGGTCAACTCTGTGGCACCAGCTACGCGATCCAGTACATGGATCAGTTCACCACCGAGCCGAAAGGCGAAGCGGGCGATGGCGACCTGTTCGGCGATTCCGGCAATCCGGAAATTACCCTGGTCGGCACCAGCCACAGCGGCAAGAACTACAACTTCGCCGGTTTCCTCGAAGAGGCCATCGGCGCCGACATTCTCAACGTGGCGTTCCCCGGCGGCGGCCTGGAAGGTTCGATGCTGCAGTACCTGGGCAGCGACGAGTTCCAGAAGAACCCGCCGAAGATTCTCATCTGGGAATTCTCGCCGCTCTACCGGCTCGACCAGGAAACCATCTACCGCCAGATGATGGCGCTGCTGGACAACGGTTGCGAAGGCAAGGATGCACAGATGTCCGGCAGCACCACCTTGAAACCGGGCAAGAACGAACTGATGGTCAACAGCAAAAACCTGAACCTGCAAAACGCCAGTCATCAGGTCGACATCCGCTTCGCCGACACCTCGGTGAAAACCCTGCAAGCCACCCTCTGGTACATGAACGGGCGCCACGAGGACATCAAGATCGACAAACCGGAAACCTCCGACACCGACGGGCGTTTCGCCTTCGAGTTGCGCACGGACGAAGACTGGGCCTCGCAGAATCTGCTGGCCGTCGAAATCCAGGGCCCTGATAAAGCGGGCGCCGCGCCACAGAAAGTCGAAGCCAAAGTCTGCAAACGCAACGTATTCCCGGGCGCTGGACAACGTACCGCTTCAGCCGGGCAATGAGGTCTGCTATGCGAACTCCGAAACTTGCAACACTGACGCTGTTGAGCCTGGCGATGTTCGCCGGCGCGACTCAAGCGGCCGCGCCATTGCGTCCGCCCCAGGGCTACTTCGCGCCGATCGAGAAAGTCAAAAGCGGCGACAAGAGCGAAGGCTGTGACGCGATGCCGACGCCGTACACCGGCTCGCTGCAATTTCGCAGCAAGTACGAAGGTTCGGACAAGGCCCGTTCAACGCTGAACGTGCAATCGGAAAAAGCCTTTCGCGACAGTACCGCCGACATCACCAAGATCGAGCGCGGCACCAGCAAGCGCGTGATGCAGTTCATGCGTGACGGTCGCCCGGAACAGCTTGAATGTACTTTGAATTGGCTGACGGCTTGGGCCAAGGCCGATGCGCTGATGTCCAAGGACTTCAACCACACCGGCAAATCGATGCGCAAATGGGCGTTGGGCAGCATGGCGTCTTCGTACATTCGCCTGAAATTCTCCGACTCCCGTCCGCTGGCCAACCATCAGCAGGAGTCGCAGTTGATCGAAGCCTGGTTCAGCAAGATGGCCGATCAGGTGGTCAGCGACTGGGACAACCTGCCGCTGGAAAAAACCAACAACCACTCGTACTGGGCCGCCTGGTCGGTGATGGCAACTTCGGTCGCCACCAACCGCCGCGACCTGTTCGACTGGGCCGTCAAGGAATACAAGGTCGGCGTCAACCAGGTCGACGCCCAGGGCTTCTTGCCCAACGAACTCAAGCGCCAGCAACGCGCGCTGGCCTACCACAACTATGCCCTGCCGCCGCTGGCGATGATCGCCAGTTTCGCCCAGGTCAACGGTGTGGATCTGCGCCAGGAAAACAACGGCGCGCTCAAACGCCTGGGTGACCGGGTGCTGGCCGGGGTGGAAGACCCGGATGAGTTCGAGGAAAAGAACGGTAAGAAACAGGATATGACCGACCTCAAGGTCGACTCGAAATTCGCCTGGCTCGAACCGTTCTGCACGCTCTACACCTGCTCGCCGGATGTGCTGGAGAAGAAACACGAGATGCAACCGTTCAAGACCTTCCGCCTCGGGGGTGACCTGACCAAGGTCTACGACCCGGCCAGCGAAAAAGGCAAAGGTTCCTAGAACAAACACAAACCCTGTGGGAGCGGGCTTGCCCGCGATGAGGCCGGCACATCCAGCATTGAGGGTGACTGACCCACCGCTATCGCGGGCAAGCCCGCTCCCACAGGGTCGATGCAAGGTTTGAGTTTTGTGTAATACCCCCTGGTTTTCCGTGGGGGGTTTGGGGGGGCCGTTGGCCCTTGACTGTTGGTTAAACAAGGAGAGATCGGGATGGTTTTTTCGTCCAACGTGTTCCTGTTTTTGTTCTTGCCGATCTTTCTCGGCTTGTACTATTTGAGCGGGCAACGCTATCGCAATTTGCTGCTGCTGATCGCCAGCTATGTGTTCTACGCCTGGTGGCGTGTGGACTTCCTCGCCCTGTTCGCGGCGGTCACGCTGTGGAACTACTGGATCGGCCTGAAAGTCGGTGCCGCCGGTGTGCGGACCAAACCTGCACAGCGCTGGCTGCTGCTCGGCGTGGCCGTCGACCTGTGCATCCTGGGCTACTTCAAGTACGCCAACTTCGGCGTCGACAGCATCAACGCCATGATGACTTCGGTCGGCCTTTCGCCGTTCATCCTGACCCACGTGCTGTTGCCGATCGGGATCTCGTTCTACATCTTCGAGTCCATCAGCTACATCATCGACGTCTACCGTGGCGACACCCCGGCAACGCGCAACCTGATCGATTTCGCGGCGTTCGTGGCGATCTTCCCGCACCTGATCGCCGGCCCCGTGTTGCGTTTTCGCGACCTGGCCGACCAGTTCAACAACCGCACCCACACCCTCGACAAATTCTCCGAGGGCTGCACGCGGTTCATGCAGGGTTTCATCAAGAAGGTCTTCATCGCCGACACCCTCGCGGTGGTGGCCGACCACTGCTTCGCCCTGCAAAACCCTACCACGGGTGATGCCTGGCTCGGCGCCCTCGCCTACACCGCGCAGTTGTACTTCGACTTCTCCGGCTACAGCGACATGGCCATCGGCCTGGGCTTGATGATGGGTTTCCGCTTCATGGAAAACTTCAAGCAGCCGTACATCAGCCAGTCGATCACCGAGTTCTGGCGCCGCTGGCACATCAGCCTGTCGACCTGGCTGCGTGACTACCTGTACATCACGTTGGGCGGTAACCGCAAAGGCACGCTGACCACCTACCGCAACCTGTTCCTGACCATGCTGCTCGGTGGCCTGTGGCACGGCGCGAACATCACCTACATCGTCTGGGGTGCGTGGCACGGCATGTGGCTGGCAATCGAGAAAGCCATCGGCCTGAACACCTCGCCGCGCAGCTTCAACCCGATCCGCTGGGCACTGACCTTCCTGCTGGTGGTGATGGGCTGGGTGATCTTCCGCGCGGAAAACCTGCACGTGGCCGGTCGCATGTACGGCGCCATGTTCAGCTTCGGCGACTGGTCGCTGTCGGAACTCAACCAGGCCAGCCTCACCGGCCTGCAGATCGCAACGTTGGTGGTGGCCTACGTGACCCTGGCGTTCTTCGGCCTGCGCGATTTCTACAGCAATCAGCCACCGGTCAAGACCAAGCCTGCGGTCAATGTCGATGCAGACGGCCCGGCCGCCGCAACAGCCGGCACGATCAAAGCCGTGCCTGGGGATAACCCGGCCAGCATCCACCAGCCTGGCTACACCGTCGGCGTCGAAGCCCAGGTGCAACCGGCCTACTGGACCGCTGACTGGTCGCGCTACGCAATGCGTGCCCTGGTGCTGCTGCTGTTCATCGCCTCGATTCTCAAACTCTCGGCGCAAAGCTTCTCGCCGTTCCTTTACTTCCAGTTCTGAGGGATCTGACCATGACCCGCTCATTACGCATCTTCTACATCGCCCTGTTCCTGGTGACGCTGCTGGCCCTGGGCCTGTGGTCGGTCCGCAGCTTCCTCGGCTTCAGCACCAACGCCGATGCGACGGTGCTCAACGGCCGCTGGAGCAAAGCCGTGGAGACGCATTACGACGACGAGTTCCCGATCAAGCGCCTGGGCACCAACCTCTGGGCCGCGCTGGATTTCAAACTGTTCAACGAAGGTCGTCCGGGCGTTGTGCTTGGTCGCGACCAGTGGCTGTACAGCGATGAGGAATTTCATCCGACCGTCAACGAAGAGCTGAACCTGCAGGGCAACTACGCCCTGGTCGAAGGCGTGCGCCAGACCCTGAAAGACAAAGGCGTGAAACTGGTGATGGCGGTGGTCCCGGCCAAGGTGCGTCTGTACCCGGAACACCTGGGTGAGGTGAAACCGGCCAGCATCCACGCCAATCTCTATCAGGACTTCCACAAGCGCCTGGCCGCCGACCGCATCCTTGCCCCTGATTTGCTGGGCCCCTTGCAAGCGGCCAAGCGCGACGGCAAGCAAGTGTTCCTGCGTACCGACACCCACTGGACCCCGGAAGGCGCCGAGATCGCCGCCAACCGCCTGGCCAAAACCATCGCCGACAAGTACCCGCTGAGCGGCGAGCCGCAAGATTTCGTCACCGAGCCTGCGGAAAAAATCACCCACAAGGGCGACCTGCGTCTGTTCCTGCCGCTGGACCCGCTGTTCGAAAACCTGATGCCGGCGCAAGAGCCTTTGCAGAAGCGCAACACGGTTGCCACGCAAGGCCAGCCAGCCGGTGACGACGCGCTGTTCGCCAACACCGAAGTGCCGGTTGCGCTGATCGGTACCAGCTACAGCGCCAACCCGAGCTGGAATTTTGTCGGCGCGCTGAAACAAGCCCTGCGCAGCGACGTGGTCAGTTACGCCGAAGACGGCCACGGCCCGATCCTGCCAATGCTCAGCTACCTCAAAAGCGACGCTTTCAAGAACAGCCCGCCACAGGTGCTGATCTGGGAGTTTCCGGAACGCTATCTGCCTGTGAACAACGAAATCGGCGACGCCGACCCGCAGTGGGTCGCAGAGCTTAAACAAGCCGGCGCCCGCCAACAAAACGTAGCCATTAACGCTAAATCCGAGACGCCCGACCGGGCGCAAAACTGAAAGAGAGAGGTAATTCCATGACTTTCACTACAACTCCTCGTCGTCTCGCCAAGACTTTTGCTCTCGTTGCCGGCATGAGCGTGCTGTCCATGCAGGCCTTTGCCGCGGGCGATTCCGCGCTGTACGGCCCGACCGCACCGAAAGGCTCGTCCTTCGTGCGCATCTACAACGCCAGCAACGCCGAAGTCAGCGCCACCGTCGGCAGCACCAACCTGAGCGATGTCGCGCCGTTGTCCAGCAGCGACTTCAGCTTCATGCCCGGCGGTGACTACAGCGCCAAGGTCGGCAGCCAGACCCTGCCGGTGAAACTGGCCGGTGACCACTATTACACCCTGGTCAATAACGCCAGCGGCGCGCCACAACTGATCGAAGAGCCACCGTTCAAGAACAAGCAGAAATCCCTGGTACGCGTGCAGAACCTCAGCGACAAGGCGCTGACCCTGAAAACCGCCGACGGCAAGACCGACGTGGTGCCGAACGTGGCCGCCAAGGGCCGTGGCGAGCGTGAAATCAACCCGGTGAAAGTCAGCCTGGCGCTGTACGACGGCGCAACCAAAGTCGGCGACGTGAAGCCAGTTGCCCTGGAACGCGGTGAAGCCGCGGTGCTGTACGTCACCGGCAGCGGCAGCAGCCTGTCGCCGGTCTGGGTAAAACGCCCGGTGTCGACGCGCTAACGATTTTTCCGAACTGACCCGGCTCTTCGTGGGAGCCGGCCTGCCGGCGATGCAGGCAACTCGGTTTTGCAGATGTACCGAGGTGATGCCATCGCCGGCAGGCTAGCTCCCACAAAAGCCTAACCAAACGATTTTCAAGGAGTAACAACATGATTCCGGTAATTCTGTCAGGTGGTAGTGGCTCACGTCTTTGGCCGCTTTCCCGTAAGCAGTTCCCGAAACAGTTCCTGGCCCTGACCGGCGAGCACACCCTGTTCCAGCAAACCCTGGAACGCCTGGTGTTCGAAGGCATGGACACGCCGATCGTGGTCTGCAACAAGGACCACCGCTTCATCGTCAACGAGCAGCTGGCCGCGCGCAAACTGGAAACCCAGCGCATCCTGATGGAACCATTCGGCCGCAACACCGCGCCGGCCGTAGCGCTGACCGCGATGATGCTGGTCAATGAAGGCCGTGACGAACTGATGCTGGTATTGCCGGCCGACCACGTGCTGGAAGACCAGAAAGCCCTGCAACGCGCCCTGGCCCTGGCCACCGTCGCCGCGGAAAACGGTGAGATGGTGCTGTTCGGCGTACCGGCCACCAAACCGGAAACCGGTTACGGCTACATCAAGTCGACCAACGATTCGCTGCTGCCCGAAGGCGTCAGCCGCGTTTCGCACTTTGTCGAAAAACCGGATGTCAAACGCGCCACCGAGTATGTGCAGTCCGGTGGTTACTTCTGGAACAGCGGTATGTTCCTGTTCCGTGCCAGCCGCTTCCTCGAAGAACTGAAAAAGCACGATCCGGACATCTACGACACCTGCCTGCTGACCCTGGAGCGCAGCCAGCAAGACGCCGACAGCATCACCTTCGACGAAGCCACGTTCGCCTGCTGCCCGGACAATTCCATCGACTACTCGGTGATGGAAAAAACCCAGCGCGCCTGCGTGGTGCCACTGACCGCCGGTTGGAGCGATGTCGGCTGCTGGTCGTCGCTGTGGGAAGTCAATGAAAAAGATGCCCACGGCAACGTCACCAAAGGCGACGTGGTAATCCAGGACAGCCGCAACTGCATGATCCACGGCAATGGCAAACTGGTGTCGGTGATTGGCCTGGAAAATATCGTCGTGGTCGAAACCAAGGACGCCATGATGATCGCCCACAAGGACAAGGTCCAAGGCGTGAAGCAGATGGTCAACACCCTCAACGAACAGGGCCGCAGCGAAACCCAGAACCACTGCGAAGTCTATCGTCCGTGGGGCTCCTACGACTCGGTGGACATGGGCGGGCGCTTCCAGGTCAAGCACATCTCGGTCAAACCGGGGGCATGCCTGTCGCTGCAGATGCACCACCACCGTGCCGAGCACTGGATCGTCGTCAGCGGCACCGCTGAAGTGACCTGTGATGAAAATGTGTTCCTGCTGACCGAAAACCAGTCGACCTACATTCCGATTGCCTCGGTACACCGCTTGCGCAACCCAGGCAAGATTCCACTGGAGATCA
>NZ_AKJF01000100.1 GCF_000282475.1 Pseudomonas sp. GM78 | reverse complement strand
GCCAGCAAAATGGTAGGTGAGCTATTTATGTGCCACAGGTAGAGAAATATGGGGCACCGCGTCTGGGATCAAGTGGTGACTTTGAATGTGGGGTTCATGGAGCGCTTACGTCAGAACGAAGGCCGTAGTGCAGTGAAAACCAGCGATACGCGCTGGCGCTCTGATAACTTTGAATTCCGTTGCGAGCACGGCGCCAGACTGAGCGTGACCTTCACCCGGGATTACTGTGATCGCGAAGTCATCGGCTGGGTCGCAAGCCCGACCGGGTACAGCGGCGATGACATCCGCGACTTGATGCTGGAAAGCGTGGAGAAGCGCTTCGGTGATCAATTGCCTGCAACGCCGGTACAGAGGCTCAGCCGGATCGAGGAACGGCGCTACGCAACCTGGCCGCTGCCTTCGAGCAATACAACGAGCAGCATCCACACAGCGCCTTGAACTACCGCTCACCAAGGGAGTTCAGCCGGTTGGCAGTGGCATCAATTTAACGGGGAGTTGGTGTCCGGTTTTGCAGGGGCAAGCCCAGGGATTGATAGCCGATCACCTTCAGAGGCTAGGGATGCTGCAAAGTTGATTGAAGCGACTGAGGTCCATGACCCATTCCTGAAGAACCTCACGGTGAACTATCAGAATCTCTTCGAACTTATGGACCATGGGTACCCTGTGTCAGAGACAATGGTCTTCCGAACACCTGACGACCTGGAACTGCTGGATTGGTAGCATGAAGGAACTGGCCAAAGCCTTCCCTCAACACTCCCAGAGGTCTCTCTTCAGCATCCTGAACTTGGAGGATGTACCCATCAGGAGAATCTCAAAGGGATCTCGCGAGCATCGATCATCAGGACCCACCCTTGATACGCCTTCAGGGGCAACTTACGTCAGAGACGCGCTGTTAGCCTCCTGGTGCCAGCCAGCCTCAGGATTACTACAACGCACAACAGACCAAATGGACAGGCAGCAGGAAGTGCCCCGAGGAGCTCTCAGAGGGCAAAAGAGAAGGGATGCTGACAGAAGAAAACTGGACCGCCAAGATGGTCTGAGGTGGCCCACTTGGGCGCCCACACATTGGTCCACTCGAAGAATTTATCTAGGAATAACTCGTTGCAGATTAACAAGTTAGCGTTAAGGTGGTAACCCCACCAGCCACACCCCGGCACACAATGTCACCGCTGCGGCTGCTCCCTTCCAGGCCTGACCGGGTGGCATGCCAGCATGCTCGCTGATCGTTGCGGGCCTTATGGGGTAAGGGTTTCAGGCTTTTGAGGTTGCAGGATATCTACCGGGCGGACTTGCTGCACGGGCAGTAAAAAACACGGGGTGTAGCCAGCACTGTCACACTTTGCTGTAACACCTTGGTGTCACACCCATGGCCTACATGATCAAGCGCGGGGCGCTCTATTACCTCAATCTCAAGCTACCCAAGCACCTCTTCCCGAGGTGTCACACTTTACGCCTGAGTCTGAACATCCGACATCGGCAGAGTGCCCAGTTCCTCGCAGCATCACTCGCTCAGCAGGTGCACAATCACCTGAACGAACACCCTCTGGCAGACTTCCAGACGCTCCGTGCGTTGTGCTCGCAATGGCGAGACGCTACCCCAACGCAAACCATCCAGTCTGCCCCTAAGAAGCCACCAGCGGCCACCGTGACGCGGAGCAGTGACGGCCCTACCCTTGCCACATTGTCAAAGCTCTATATAGAAGAAGGGAAACGTGGTGGCACGTGGCGTGAAGTCAGCACGCACGAAGTCGAACGCTCATTACGAGATTTGTTCGAACTGATGGGTGACATGCCCGTGGAAGCATTCGACGTCCAGCAAGCTCGCCTGTTGAAAGATCGTCTGAGTCGCTGCCCGCAGTACTTCGGCCTACGCCCCGAGTACGAGGGCAAGACCTTGAAGCAGGTGGTTGAGTCAGGCGCCACTTACAAGACCATCACCGCCGTTACTGTAAACAACCGTCTACGCAAACTCTCGGCGTTCATGAACTGGTGCAAGTCCAACGGGTACATCGCGGACAATCCATTGGTGGGACTGAAGGTCATGACCGGGTCTGCCAAGGAAGCCCGGTTGTCCTTTGATCGACACGACCTGACCGCCCTGCTCGATCTGGATGCACTAAAGGCAGAAGCCCACAAACATCCATGGCGCTATTGGCTACCGCTCCTTGGGCGAGCCACTGGGGCACGACTGGAAGAACTCTGCCAACTGCGTGTGGATGACTTCATCGAGCAACAGGGTCTCCAGTGCATCCGCATCGATGACAGCCGTGAAGGCCAGAACCTGAAGAACTCCAGCAGCCGACGTATTCTCCCAGTGCACCCCTCCCTGATCAACTTGGGGCTGATGCAGCATGTTGAAGCACTCCGGAACACCGGAGCAGATCGCCTGTTCCCTGAACTGGAAGCCGTGCGTGGGAAGCTTGGACATGCACCATCGAAGTGGTTCGGTCGGTACAAGACCAAACAGGGCATCACCGACCCCAGGAAGACTTTCCATAGTTTCAGGCACACGCTGATTGACGATCTGCGGGACGCCGGGGTGCCGGACTCGCTGATTAAGCGGATTGCCGGTCACGAGGACGGGGCGGTCACGTTCAGCATCTATGGCAGCCGCAGTCCACTGAGGGCAATGGCGGAGGCGCTTGGCAGCATCGACGTCAACCCACCCGCCTGACGCCCGCAGTTACACTGGCTTTTGCAACCCCTGCCACTTCTATGGGTAGCTTGTCGCCGGAACTGGTCATCTGAGCAGCAGGATCACCGACGAGGTGCGAATTTTTTTGCGAAATAGCTTGACGTAAGAACTGCCGCTGCTAGGATGGCGGCCTCACCGGGATAAAGGTGGGCTACAGGGCCTTCGGCCAAACTAACAGAACTCTCTACACGACCAGAAAATCTGGCAACGATGTAAAGGGTTTTTGTCGTGTCCGGGATTTGATCAGTCCAGACTCCCTAGACCTAGTTTCAATCACACGAGTAGATACCATGCCATAGACACAAGATAACCCCCCCGCGAGATACCCTAACCGCAAAACGGAGAGCAAGAACATGACCTGAGAGAATAGCCTTCGCATACATGGCTGAGCATAGAGCCGTGAGTTTAGTTCGATTGCCGCATCTTAATAATACGACGGAACTCTAATTTTCCGTGACGGCACCCCTTTGCCTATAAGAAACCACGACCAAAGAGAGAATTACCGATGACCTAGCACTCACCCGAACAAGTACTCACCTCGCCTAGTACTAAAATTACGCGAGGGAACCGCAAATTATATTGCCCACTATCATCGCTAAAGTTCTAGCGACGGGCAGCTACATCTTAAATTTGAGAATTAAACAAAGATATGACAATTAACAATACTTACGCAATTTCTGTACGCAACCAAGCCGCTAGCGCCGTCATCATGGCTAATGGAAGCCCCTTCGCTCGTCACTTGCGGAAGGCATCGCCTAATTACAGCGGAGACACTATTCCGAGCCCTCTAACTGAGGCCTTGAAGCTCGCAAGAATGCTTGAAAAGGAACGGCTCAAGCTGGAACACGAAGTTAAAGCACTGAAGCAGCAATTCGCAGGGGTCGCCGAAAAGGCAGCCTTCTATGAAGAAGTGGCTGAAACCGAGCATCTGTTCGATATTGATGAAGCCGCAAAACTCGTCGGCACGGGCCGGACTCGACTTCTTGAATACCTTCGCAAACATCGAGTACTTATGCGCAGTACCCACCGGCTGAACCGCCCCTACCAGAAGCATCTAGACGCCGGTCAATTCGAGGTAAAGCACCTGCCGTACCGGAATCGCAACACCGGCGAGCTGAAATTAAAGACGATGCCGTTTCTCACCGGAAAAGGCTTGATCTGGCTCCAGCAGTTTATCTCCAAGCATGGTCGAACAGGATTGTAAACGACCTCGCCCGCTGATAGATGACCAGTGAACTGGGGTTTAGACCCCAATCCAACTGACAGCGCTAGTAACATGGATGTATGCAGCCCGGACGAACTTATGCACCGATCTGGACGAAGCACACCTTGAAGTTGGCTGGTGAAACACGCCAGCCACCCTCTAGTACCAGAAGCCAACCAACTTTGGCCGCACCTTAAGCAAGAAATAAACTCGCCAGGCATCAAGCCATAACGCAAGTTAAATGAAACACCGAAACCCAATAACAACGCCAACTATGTGGCGTCGGGCAACCATGACCAAAAGAACGCGATCGCAAGAGACAACTTATGAAATACCAAGCTAGCAATACACTCGTTAAACCTGAGAACAACCCATACCCCACCAACATCACTACGAGCACTCGGAGTTCAACGCAGTATGTCATTCCACTTACCGGCCCCATTGGTGAAATCGATGAGTACCACGAACTATTTAACATCTTGGTGACCGCAACAGAATGGGATGAGATTTACATTCAGCTGTCATCCCCTGGCGGAAGCTTGGAAACTTGTGACTACCTATGCCGCCGCATGGATGAGTGCGAGGCAAAGATTACGGTTGAGATCGGCTTTACATGTGCGTCAGTCGCTTCAGCCATTGCCCTCCGAGCCGATGACTGGGTGATCTATGACAGTAGCACGATGATGATTCAATCGTGGTCTTATTCCCCGGGTTACGGAAAAGAATCGGATATCCGTGGACGTGTCGCATTTATGGAGCGGGTCAATCTTGAGTGGGTTGAGCGAACCTACCAAGGGTTTCTGGCCGACGAAGAGTTCATTGACGTCCTAGACAATGGCAAGGATCTGTACTTCTTCGCGGACGAATTACGTGAACGCATGTCGCTGCACAATGAGTACCGCAAAGAATGTAAAGCAAGAAAAATTGATGAAACACTGCTGAACTGGAAAAACCAATACGCAGCCTAAAGGATCAGCGTCTGCATTCGCTGACGCTCTATTTGCCCTGGAGGGCATTAGTAAAACATGAGTAACATTACACAACTCGCTGATTACCAGAACAAAGAAGTCGTAATCGGTGATATCACTATCGGGCAGGACGAGGAAGGACGCTATTGCCTCAACGATGTCCATAAGGCTGCCGGTGGAGCAGAGCGACATAAGCCTGTCCACTGGACTAATAACGATTCCACGCAATCCTTGGTGTATGATCTAAAAGTAGAGAATCCTACCTTTGAACCGATAACTGCCAAACGTGGCAGCATGGGCGGAACTTACGCCGTTAAGGAACTGGTCTACGCCTATGCGATGTGGATCAGTGCGAACTATCACCTAAAGGTGATCCGGGCTTATGACCGCATGGTAACGGATGGTGTGGCCGTCCATGAAAATGCCGCTCTGGATCTGCTGCGTAACCCGCTGAAGTATATCGAGCCATTGATGGCACAGGCCCAGACTCTGCTGAAAGATAACGCCCGGCTGGAGCAAAAGATCAAAGGAGACGTTCCAAAAGTTGAGTTCCATGACGCAGTGAAAGTGGCCGTGAACTGCCAAACGATTGAGCAAGTGGCGAAGAAGTACGGCATTGGCAGGAATAAACTGTTCCGCTTCCTCCGTGAGAGCAGGATATTACGCCGAGCAGAGGGCAACCCTCCGTACCAGCAGTACATTGACTCCGGTGACTTTGAAGTCGAGGGGAAGGTTCTTAAGAAGGATGATAAATCCTATCTATACAGCCAAACCATGGTAACCGGGAAGTGTGAAATCTACATTGGTGAGCTACTCCGCAAGGCGGGTTTGTTGCCAGAGAAAGAGGCCGAGTCATCGGCGCCCGATCACGCTCTAGTTGAGTGGCAGGCTCAAGGCTGACGCGAACTCAAAGGCGTACTCTAGACAGCCCTAGGTAACAAGCTCTTTGAAGATGGCTGGTGTCGCAAAAAACTAGCCATTGTCGAAGCGTCTTACAAGATTACTGAGCCCCCCCCAAGAACCAATCTATCCACACAACATTACTTCGGCCGCTCTAGTCAATAGACCGTTGAGCAGAGCGGGCTTCGTGTTGTTTTGAGAAAGGAAAATAATGTAATTGTTCTAACACTAATCAAACTCAGCCATTGTAAATCACAACAAGAATCCAACGCACGAAGAAGCAAAAATTTAAATACTTAAAGTTAGGGATATATATGTCCGAAACCGTTGTAAAACCAATTGACCCAAACATCGCGGCAATTCGCACTATGCAGGATCGATTCGTGATTGTCCCAACGACAGATAGCCGCCCCAAATTTCGCGACCTGCTAAATATGGGGGTAGCCCCACAAGGCAACCCTATGATGCTAGTTCAGGCTTACCGAGATGCTGGTGGAACGGGAGACGTTACAGGCGAAAGCCTACTTAATAAGCTGCCTATCGTATACGCCGAGGACTTCCGTCCCGGTGACTACCGTCGAATCATGGAATACGGCAGCAACCGACTGTTGAATCTCTGGACTGGCCCGGAGATTCGCCCGAGTGGAAAAGCAGTATCTAGACGCGATGCGGGGCCCTTCATTGAGTTCCTGCAACGCCTCTTCCCTATCCACGAGGAGCGGTACTATTTCCGGGATTGGTTAGCTCATTCGGTCCGTTATCCTGGCCAGCGTATCAATGCCACAGTACTGCTGCGTTCAGATCAAGGAGTTGGTAAGGGCTTCTTGGCTGAAAAACTGTTGCCTGGTCTGCTAGGGAAATCGAGTATAGGTACAGTAGCTCTAGGGGACGTGGTTGGTCAGTTTAATGATGCTCTAGTTGGCAAGACACTCATTGTGATTGACGAGGTCTACAAAAACCCAGAGTCGACGGTTAATACCCTGAAATCAATCCAGGGAAACAGGACGATTACGCTGCGACGAAAGCATATTCCCGACACCACGGTGGATAACTTCCTGAACTTCATAATAACGAGCAATGACCATTTCCCATTACCGCTGGAGCAAGAGGATCGCCGTTTCTGGGTGCCCGCCTTCATCAAGCACAAGGAGTCGAAGGACGAAACCTTCCTCTTCCTCAACACGATTCTGCAACCTTGGCTATTGGAGAAAGGCGGCATGCAGATTGTGCGAGACTTGCTAGAAACAGTGGATCTATCCGAGTTCTATCCGTGGGGCGATCCGCCGATGACCGTTAGCAAAAGGGAAATGATAGGTTTCTGTCCCAAGGAGAGGCTATCCGAGTTCGTTGCTGATTACATTGCAGGTCACCTGGTTGTGAAAGCACTGGACATCGAGGCCCAGTACCGCATTGAGACTGGGGAAGTCTTGAGCAACCGTGCAGTAGCTGAGAAGTTGTCAGAACTGGGATGCGAGGCGAAACGAACTACCGACGGAAGACTTTGGATTACCCCCAAAGGTTTGGCAGCCGATCTATCGGAGTCATCCCCACCTGCCGAGCTGCAACGCGTTTACTCAAGCACGAGGGGACCATGACGGGTATGACGGGTTCATGTCGGGTTGCAAAATAACCCGTCATGGCTGTACGCCCC
This sequence comes from Pseudomonas sp. GM78, assembly GCF_000282475.1. GTDB lineage: Bacteria > Pseudomonadota > Gammaproteobacteria > Pseudomonadales > Pseudomonadaceae > Aquipseudomonas. Next base: position 1,762 of record NZ_AKJF01000100.1, on the reverse strand, counting down.
ACGCAGCACGGGCTCTAGCGATGTTATGACGGGTATGACGGGTTGGCGCCGCTTTTTTATAATAAGGGAGATTCACTTGGCTGCACGATGTGTCCGCGAGCACTCCAGATGGATTAGGCCAAGCAACGTCAATGCGTCCGCCTAGAGATTGGGCATGCCTTTATAGTTATCATGTGGCGTCTACGCCACGGCATAACAACTTGTACCACGAGGCATGGATTATAACTCTAGACAGGAACAAGGGGGAGTTGGGGCAACAAAGCCCCTCCCCGCTCTTGATCTGAACCTTGCTTAGATAACTTGTGGCGCGAGCCACGATTAATCAATGCAAGGAAGCTAGCCGTGACTATGGTCACGCGGAATTAGCCTGTGCCACCAGGCACCAGCTCCCCTTGCACAATTCAAAGCAAAAGCGGGAGAGGGCTACCCCCCATCCTCCCTTGGAACTTGTACAATTGTTAACAGTGCCCTGAGGCACAGAGGATTAGCTTGGAAGTTAAATACTTAGAGATTGATAGTCCGTGACTGTCAGTCACCATATACCTGCACAGTTCAGATCAAACGCTGCGGGTCATTTTCGCCCTGCCACACATTACTGCATGAAACGGTGAGCAACGAGATATTAACGCTATCAATAAGTTGGAGTGGAGCAGCGCCCCCTAGCTACACCTGAAGTATCTCATGCTAGTAAAATGGTCGATGCTACTGCGCCGTGGTACATTCCGGAATTACTGTTTCACCGGACTCTAGATGCATGCTCTGGCTGAGCCGATTACTCTTCAGGTTGGGATTATCTTCCCCGGATATGAGCACCCGTGCATTGAAGTGAACGTACTCTAGGTTTTCACGCTTGTCCGTCCAATCAACCCTAGAGTTGATAAAGTACGCCAGAGATGCCACCCGACCCGAGCCAATTATCCCTGCCACTATCCAATGCTCTGCCACTAGGACTGCAATCGCACGCTTGACCGTGGGGATTGAACACTTACAAAGCTTTGCCAGCGTTGCTTGGCTAACCACCAGTGCACACTCATCGCCTACGTTTGCCAAGAGCACGAGCATCACTGATGCAGCCTTAGGATTGTCACGAGCCAGGTCCGCCAACTTCATTAGCGAGTCCTGGTCGAGTTGAGCGAAATCCTCCGTTTCGTCGGAGGTGTCGTGACAAGTTGCGTCTTTATCAGTCATTGATCAGCTCCCTAGCATGCCATAACGTGTTCCAGCCCTCGGGCTCAGCCTACTGAGCGAAGGAGCAGGTACGATCAAATCGCGCCCTAATGTCACGATTAGTGTGTTCACGATTAGATCACATCACTTGACCATGGGGAATGCCAGCCCCACCTCCGTCTCCAACCCTACAACACCAATTCGGCAATCGAGTTCGAGAGCTGCGTATCGCCCTGGGCATGAATCAGGAAGCGTTTGCCGACAAGTGCGGATTCGCAAGGACGTACATGTCTCGCATTGAAACAGGAGGTGCCAACCCTTCGATCAATGCAATCAAGGTGCTAGCAGATGCATTGGGTGTGAGCATCTCGGTTCTGTTCGAGGGGATGTGAGCGAACCCCAGACCAGTGGGGGGAACACAGCATTATCTAATGGGTATCTAACCATCGCCCCGCCGTCCAAGCGACCTGCCATCGGTTAACCTTACCAGCAGCCCCTGAAAACGCTGGGATTGAGCCAGTTGAAGCTAAGCCGAAGCCTCCCTTAAACGTTTAACCTTACAATAGGTACGTGATGTACGGACCGGACACATGGT
>NZ_AKJF01000099.1 GCF_000282475.1 Pseudomonas sp. GM78 | reverse complement strand
GCATCCCGGTAAAGAAAGCGTTGCGCCCCGCCGTACAACTCTGCTCGGCATAGTAGGTCATGAACTTCGCGCCTTCCTGGGCAATGCGATCGATGTTCGGCGTTTCACCGACCGCCAGTCCCTGGTGATAAATGCTCGGCTGCATCCAGCCGATATCATCGGCCATGATGAACATGATGTTGGGTTTCTGGTCGGCCGCTTGAGTCACTGCCGACAGGCTGGCACCCATTGCCAGACCGCTTATCGCCAATCCCGTCAGTACAAGTTTTCTCAGTTTCATGAGCTTGATCCTCTTCCAGTTGATTCACATAACTACCCTTCCGGATACGTCGTGCGCTCATCTCTCAAGGCTCAAAAACTGCAACTTCCCCAATCCCTGTACCGACGGTCATCCGCCTTTCGTGTGGGACTCTTAATAAATTGAGCTTTGACCGTAATGGCTTGTGGCTTTTGCCTTGTACATACCCTATTCAGCCCCTACCACTAACAGGAGGGTGAGTATAGACGCGCATTTACCCAGTGCCGGCCGCAAAGGCGCGTCAGGGTTCAGGTCATTTCACCGCTTTGCCTGGGCGACATCGCCGCAAAAGATATCGACGCTGCCATCTTCCGGTGATGTCCGAACGACAATGGAATAGTGTCCGGAAAGCAACTCTGACGTTGTAATAGGAGCATTACGGTAAAAGCTCCATCCGTTGGACCCGGCTTCGTCTTTTGTATTGACCTTATCGTTCATGGCAAAGGCGACTGGCCCCGGTTGCTGGCAACTGCCTTTGTTGATGAAGGTGTAAATGCGCGGGGGCAGGATTGTTCCGTCCGGAACACCGGAGATAAAGAAGTCGAAATTGGTTTGATTGCCTTCGGGGGTCAACGTGGCGTTGCCAGTATGTCCGGTATTGGCGTGGGTGGCAGCCAGAGGTAAATTCATGGAGTGGTCTGAAGCGGTACTGCAACCGTACAGACTTGCCACGAGAAGCGCTAACGGGACGATGCGAATTTTCATAAACAACCTCCAAAAGTGGAAGAAGTGCATGGGGGGACCATTGGGTATAGCTCATAAATAAATGGGCTGTTTTCAATAAATTCGCGTCGTGAAACTTCGCCTCCGTCACTCACCGTCCCGGACGGAAAAATGGAAGAAACGCAGGTGCCCGTCGTGCTCAAGCGACTACTCTGCGACGGGCATTCGCACTCATTGGCTTACGCCTCCATGATGTTGATCAACAGACTTTCACGCTGGCTAACATCGGCCTCCACGTCCCTCATTTCGTACATGTACACACCTCTACTGCAGGCGGCAGTGAACACTCCTTGAAGTAGATGAACCTGTAGCGGGTACGCAGCGCGAGGTCTTGTACCGGCAACGGCACGATTTCACCGCCGTTGAGTTAGCGCTCGAACGTCGACAAATTTCCCAGCGCCAAGGCATTGCCATGCTCGACGGACTGGACGATTTGCATGGGCACATCAATTTCGATTGCCGGAAAGAAGTCCCCGGTCAACGCATCATAGGCATCCGCACAACCGAGGGTTGCCGGAAGCAAGGGGTCGCCAATCGCAAGGGAATGCCTTCACCACTGTTGCAACTCTATGCGGCCATTGAATTGGCGGTTACTCCAGTCGCCTGCTGGCTGTTGCGACTTCGCGATCCAGAATAAACCAAGGGAAGCGCGAGCAACTTTTTTCGTATCTTGACCCTTCCAATATCAAGAATATGAACTACCACTAATGTGTGCTCGAAGCGCGCTGGTTCAATGCAGTTAAAGCTATTTAACATTTGCTATTAGCCTTATTTCGAAAATGCACACTTGCCGGGATCTAATCCATGCAAACCAGAACAGGTGCAATGCCCGCCTTCACGTTACTAGCCCTGTGCAGTCAACAAGCTTGGGCCGGCGGTATCTTGCTCTACGAAATCGGCACCGATAACGTCGGCCTGGCCAACGCCGGTGCCGCCGCCCGGGCCCAGGGCCCTTCGACGATCGCCAGCAACCCGGCGGGCCTGAGCTACCTGCCGGGCACGCAGATCACCGGTGGCTTGCAGGTGCTGTATGGCGACCTGAGTTTCGATCGCGACGCCGACACCAATGTCCCGGGCAGCGGCAGCGGCAATGCCCTCGATCCGATTCCCGGCGGCAGTTTTTTCATCAGCCATGAACTGGATGACCACTGGAGTGTTGGGGCCATGCCGAATTGACCCACGTGCCGACGCAAGACTGCCCCACCTCCAAGTCGGCACAAACCCTGCCTAGGGAACGTTTTTCGAGGAGTAAGACTGGGTCAGTGACATCTCGGCATCTGGGGCAATTCGGCGTCAGCGCCTACAGGCATGACCCGATATGGGAGCAAAAGGGCGAGTTGCGATATATGCCACCTGGCGCATTCGCCAATCGTTTGGACACCGGCTTGGTGAGAGTGTCTCCGTCGCAACTGCTCAACGGCCGTAAACCTGGACCGGAAGATGTGCGCGTGAGCCTGGCCTTGTACAAACCGCAATTCCATGTAGGAGAACAACGCTGGTACGCTGATATCGTCATCAAGCCGGACAAAACGCTTATTTTCCTTTTATTCGCTTGTGTTTGGCTCCGTATTAACCAAATGCCATTGAAGGGTGCGAATTATCTGAAATCGTCAGTACTGAATTCATTCAGCTTATTCCTGAGCGCGTTGCACGGTACAGGTGAGAAAGTCCAGAACCAGGGCATCAGAACTGAACATCACGATTGCAGGACCTTCTTCATTGGGCTTGTCTGAAGATGTTCAGTTGCCGGGAAGCGGGCAACCGTCAAGTAGCAACCGGATCGTAGTACGTGTTTCCCAAGCACACGGCCAGCGGCACGCGTCGGGTGAGCAGTCGGATACGGCGTGGATTCCCATCAGCAATCAAAATGGACATGAGGAAACCGAACTGGAGTATCGTAACGGTCTGGGGGTGTTACCACAGAACAAACCTTTGTCGTATCAACTTGAGCCTGATGGCCTCTATTCGGTCTATCTTGAGGAGTTACAGGCGATCAAGGTTGACAAGGAACCGCCCGATGCCAGTCCGCCCCACTCATATCTGCCTGATGTTCAATACGATGAGCGACTGGTGTATGTAGATCGGGTGATCTTGCCCATCAATGGCTAGTCGAGCAAACAAAGAGCACGGTCGAAAGCCACAGCAACGATCGTTAGCGAAACGTCGACAGCCGTGCTCCATCGACGTTCACGTGATAAGTGAGGGAGCGTTTACCTACGATTCCCCACACTTATCATCGCATTCCATCTGCGCCAGGATTTTTGCTTCATTGTCATTGGCGGCAGATATCGTCACGGTCTTTTTAGAGCCGTTACCACAGGTGCATTCGTAAATGTAATTGAAATTTCCCGGGGTTCCTGCAGAAACTTTTTTCAGTAATTTTATGGTCGACATTACAACCATCCAGTGAGCAAATAAATCCAATTACCACAGATCAAGTACAGTGAGCAGTATAGATGCCGTTTTCAGCATCCAAAAACCTTTGCTGATACTCCCTGCCACCTAATCCTTCCTTCTCCCTGCCGTGGCAGCTTGATGAACACCGCTCAGACCAATTCTCCATTGACCATCGTACGATCGAAATTCAACCGCGCCATGATCGGTGCATCAGAGAAGCTGAACAGGTCGAACTGGCTTTCGGCGTGCAATGACGAACTGATCCAGGATGGAATGACAAAGAGGTCGCCTTTTTCCAGGTTTTGGGTGACGCCGTCCAATACCCCCTCCCCCCTGCCCTCGAATAGTTGGAAAGCCCGCGAGCTCACTTCGCGCCGCTCGGCCGATACTGCACCGACACGCAAGCGATGAAACTAGGCGCGGATGGTGGAATGATGTCGCCGCCGGTGGTCGGGTTGACGAAGCGCACCGCGGCATGACCTTTCTCCAGGACACCGGGGAAGCCTTCTTCTTCGAGTCGCAGTTGCTCAGCGAGGGCACGATCGATGTGTTCCCAAGGATAGGCGATCCATTCGCTCCCTTTTGCTCGTAGTCTGGTGCTTGACACCCCCCAATCACTTTAAAAAGATAAAGATTGTGATTTGCCGTTAAAAAAAATAAAACCTCTACAAAACAGTCGATCAAGTTCTTCGCTATTCGGTATAACCCATATAAAACACAGGTTATAATTTATCTTTTTTAAGTGATTACGACAGATGGGCAGATTTGAAGCCAGGCTCAGGCCTCGATCACTCTGCTGCAGCTCGCGCCTGGACCTCAGCGATGTAGCCCAGGACAAACGGATCCTGAGAACCTTGCTCCTTGTAATAACCAACTACGTTGGCCAGTGTCCACCGCAGCAATCTCATCAGAACCGGATCGGAAAATTTCCAGCTGCTCGACTCATACGCATACCGGCTGTTGGTGAACACGTCGCGGTATCTCTCGAAAGAATCTTCCTGGCTATCCAGCGCCAAGCTGCGACGAATCGCTTCAGGCATCGCATGGAACAACGTCAACAGATCGTGCTTGTCAGGTTTTTTACGACTGGTTTTGTCGGTCCTTTGCAGATGCTGGTGAGCCGCAGCCAACGCTACGGCGTCGAGTTTGTAGGTCTCGCCGGATGTACCTTGATGCTGGTCAGGCACAGAAATAAAGCTCTTGAGCAGGATTTCCATGCCAATCGCCGCGTTGACCTGGGTAACGTGCGGCAGGTTCTGCGCGTCCAGAACCTCAGCAGCTTTCAGGTAATTGTGAGCGCTTTGAAGCATCCAGCGTCGAAAATGACCCATTGCATACTCCTTTGAATGGCCGTCGCAGGTGGCTGGAACCCCTGAACGGATTACTCGAGCCGATTTTGCGTGTCCTTGAAAGTTTCCGCACCGATTTGCAAGATAGCGAACAAGGATGAGCTACCCTTCCCCATTGATAACGATAAATTATAGCTACACTAAATGCCTGTTTAGTTTAGTTATAATTATGTGTGCTTGCTGGTGCACTTCTTACTGCTACCCCGCCGCAACCGAAAGCATCACGAAACTTTACGAGCAGTACCAGCGCTTACGGGTGGTGGCTGCCAATCGTTACCCGGCATGATTCGTTTCATGTACTGATCGAACATCGGCACGGTGAATGCGGTATCACCGTGGTTTGGGCTCCAGATCATGCCTTTGGTAATAAGACTGCTGCGTATGGGCCCAAGCGACTGGCTTGTCCGGCCAAGCCGCCCGGCTATATCGCCAGATCGATGAGGACCCGCACCCAGATCGGCCATCGCTCTTAAAAAGATTTTCTCAGCGACCGTCATCCGGTCAAAACGAACCCGAAAAAAGCTTTCATCCAGCGCGGCTATCGCCAGTGGCGAGGCGTCCCTGACGTCTTCAACGGTGATGTGGTCGTTGCCCGCTACATCCCAGGAACTCTTGCCCCATTCCTGAATGAAGTACGGATAGCCTTCAGTCATGGTGACCACCAGATCGGCTGCGTCTGGATCGACAATCACCCCTTCGTCCTCAGAAGGCTTTACGAACGCTACCTTGGCCTCAGGCGGTTCTAACGGGCCAATCTCCGGGTAGTCGAACAATCGCTCAGCGTACGACTTTGCGTTTCCAGCACGGCCACGTAGCTGCGGTAGACCCGCACCCACAATGGTCACCGGAAGGCTCAGTTGCGATACGCGATGGAGCGCAGTAATTAAGGCAGCCAACTCCTCCTCGACGACGTACTGAAGTTCGTCGATGAAGATGACCAATGCAGTTTCAGCACCGCGAGCCGCTTCACCTACCTGAATCAGCAAGGTGGTTAGATCACCTTCGAGATCGCCGTTGTCGGCCAGTCCTGCTTCAGGCTCGAAATCAAAGCCGACTTCTATGTCCGAATAAGCCACCTTCAGAGACCGGGCAAAGCCTGTCAGTGCCCTGAGTGCGCGAATGGCCTTGTCTTTGGCGGCCTCTACTCGACTGATGCGAAGCAGCGCGGAACGCAGCTGCGGAGCCAACAAGGAAGGCAGGGAACGTCCTTCCGGCGCCTCTGCATAGGCGGTATGAATACCGGCGGTCTCTGCATCGATGAGCATTCGATTCAACAAGACGGTCTTGCCTACACCACGTAAGCCGACCAAAACCATGCTTTTGGACGGACGCCCTACCCGCAGGCGCTCGATGGAGATCCGCAGCTTCTCGCGGATAACATCACGCCCGGCAAGCTCGGGGGGACGAGTACCGGCACCAGGGGCGTAGGGGTTGCGAATGGCGTCCATTGTTTCTACTCAAATTATGGAGTTTATCTAAATTCAATAATATGCCTATATTTCGATAGATTCAATTCGGGTTCCCTCCCCGCTCATCCCGGACTCCCGCCATCTGCTAGCGTGTAATCTACTCGATTGGCAATTGAGGAGAACTTCGCAGTGTCGAACCAGCTGGTCATACGCAACATGACCCGGCCCGAGCTCGACGAGCTCGTCGATTGGGCGGCTCGTGAGGGTTGGAATCCAGGCGTTCACGATGCCGAGCTGTTCTGGGCGGCGGACCCTGCTGCCTTCATCGCGGCGTCCCTGGGCGGCGAATTGATCGGCGGCGGTGCCATCACTTCCTACAATGGCGAATTCGGTTTCATGGGTTTTTTCATCGTCCGGCCTGAATATCGCGGCCAAGGCCTGGGCAATACCCTCTGGCACGCACGCCGCGAACGGCTCCTCGCCCGGCTGCGCCCAGGCGCGAGCATCGGCATGGACGGCGTCTTCGCAATGCAGGACTACTACGCCAAGGGTGGTTTCGTCTTCTCCCATCGCAACATGCGCTTTCTTGCCGATAGTGCCAAACGCCCGGCGATCTCGCCGTTAGATGACCAGGACATAGTCCCGTTGGCCACCTTCCCGTTCGATCAGGTTGTCGATTACGACCGCACCTGCTTTCCGGCCGAGCGCGCCACCTTCCTGAGGGGGTGGATTTCCCAGGCCGACGCCCTCGCCGTGGGTTGCCAGCGCGACGGCAGGCTCAGCGGTTATGGCGTAGCAAGGCGCTGCCTTGACGGCTACAAGATCGGCCCTTTGTTCGCCGATGACGCCCTGGCAGCCAATGCCCTGTATGCGCGCCTGGCGGAATTTGCGCAGGGTGCCCCGTTGTTTCTCGATGCCCCGGAGAATAACCCTGCCGCGATGGCGCTTGTGCACCAACAGGGCATGGCCGAGGTTTTCGGTTGCGCACGCATGTACCTCGGCCCTCCTCCGGCGATCGCGCACGAACGCGTGTTCGGCGTCACGACCTTCGAGCTGGGCTGATGTCCCCCCGCGACCTCCTCGGTTATGGTGGCTGCCCGCCTCACCCGCGATGGCCCGGTGAGGCGCGCGTTGCGGTGCAGTTCGTCCTGAACATAGAGGAAGGCGCAGAGTCATGCATCCTCAATGGCGATGCGCAGTCGGAGGCCTGGCTTCACGAACTGCCGGGCCGCCCGCCGCGTGAGGGGGAAGCGGACTTGAGCGTCGAGGGCATGTACGAATACGGATCGCGCGCCGGTGTGTGGCGCATTCTCGAGCTGTTCAGCGCCCGAAACCTGCCGTTGACCGCCTTCGCCGTCGGCCGGGCACTGGAACTCACCCCGACGATTGGCCATGCGCTTTGCGCTGCCGGGCATGAGATTGCCGGGCATGGCTACCGTTGGCTGGACTATCGCGACATGCCTGAAGACCAGGAGCGGCTCCATATCCGCCTCACGCTCGACGTGATTGAGCAAATCTGCGGTAAACGCCCCGTGGGTTGGTACACAGGCAGGGTCAGCCAGAACACCCGCCGCCTGTTGCGCGAGGACGGCGGGTTACTCTATAGCTCCGACGCCTACAACGATGACCTGCCCTATTGGCTCCCAGGCTCGCCCGCTCACTTGGTGATCCCTTACACACTGGTCAACAACGATGCCCGCTATCTGCTGCCGAACGGTTTCGCCTGTGGTGATGACTTCTTCCGGCTGCTCAAGGATGCTTTCGACCTGCTGTGGCAGGAAGGCGCGCAACATCCGAAGATGATGAGTGTCGGCCTGCATGGGCGGATCAGTGGCCATCCTGCTCGTGCGCTGGCGTTGGCGCGCTTTCTCGATTACGTGCAAGGCCATGACGCGGTGTGGATCTGTCGGCGTGAAGAAATTGCCAGGCACTGGATAGCGCAATTCCCTGCTTGAGTGGTGACCCACTGAAGCAACTGTTTTCGATGTAGACCGCGGGCATTCAGGTCGCCCGCGTCTGGCCGCGACCGCCTCCTACGCCGCGCGGTTAACGTCCGGCATCTACCTGATCAGCGGCCTGACCTATACCCATAACCCGGTGTTTACCCCAGTGCACGGCGATGCACTGTTGTTGCAGGAGTCGCTGAACTTCCTGTTCTGAGTTCACCCGCACGTCTGACCCAATCCCCCCCCCCCCGGCTACACCACCATCGCCTACTTGATAGCCCGCCGGCGCCGAATGTTTGCCTTGGCCGTTTGAGCTCAAGCCATGCAATCCGGTTTTTGCCTTTCGAAAAGGACGCAAACGGCACCACAACACTCACGTTTAGCCTGAGCCCTGCGCAGCCGGCGTTTTGCGTACACGCGCCTTGCGCTTGGCGGGTGGTGCTTCGCGCACCTGGATCAGTTGCTGCTCCAGGGTATCGGCTCGGGCCTGCTGCGCCGCGGCGCGTTGCTGGACTTGATTGAACTCGGTCTGGACCGACTCGATTCTGCGCTGCAACTGCTCGACTTGCCGGCCAGCGGCCTTGAGTTGGATCGCCATCGCCTTGCCCTCCTCCCGCGCGCGGTCGACCTCACGGTGTGCACGATCCTCGACCCCGCGCACGTAGCTCTCCTGGGCGACGCGCTCCTGCTCGGCCTTGACCCGCAGAGACTGTAAATCCTCCTCGGCCTTGAGCCTCAGCGCCTGCAAATCCTGCTGTAACGCCTGGTTTTGCTGCTGAGTTTCACGGCGCTCATGCAACAAACCTTCACGCTGCTGCTGCAAGTCCTCGATCTGCGTCTGGCGCTGGGACAACAGCAGCTCCAGATCTGCCAGACGCAACTCGGCTGCCTGGCGTCCAGCCAGAGCCTCCGCCGCCTGCTGGCGAAACTGTGCCGCGTCCTGACGTGCCTGATCCTCGATTTCGGCGACCTTGTGACTGTGCAAATTTGATATTTTTCAGAGTCGTTTTGTCCTTTCGGCCCTTCTTTGAGGACAAATTTGAAACTCTTATGCACCGTGTTGTGCAATTGTGAAACTTTGCAAGATAAGAAAAACGCCGCCCATCGTGAGATCAGCGGCGTTTTTTTTGCATTTGCGATTTCCCCGCTGCACGGGCCCAGCCCGCGTCGCACGCGTCGATCAGGCCTCGAATCGGCTGAACGAAGCGTGCTGGTCGAAGGGCGTGTAACGTGCCTGTCGATCGCGCGTGACCTTGATCATGGCGATCTCAGGGTCCCGGGAAAAAAACAACCGCCCGCCGCTGGCCACCAAGTGGTCGAGCAGGCGCTCCTTCTCTCCGACTACGCACTCTGGATTGCGGTCGTAGGCGCTGGTGATATCCAGGTCAAGCCAATGGATACCCGGGATCAGGTCGCCGGCATACACCACCGGACCGCCCCGCATAGCGATTTCAGGCACCAGATGTCCCGGTGTATAGCCATCACAGACATGGAACTGCCAGCCATCGCCGAGCTGGTCACAGCGGCCGCCATCGATCAGCACCAGGCGGCCGCTGTCCTCAATGCGGTGAATGATCTGCGAGACGAACTGGCCCCTGTCACGCGGATGCGGGTGCCGGGCGCGCTGCCAATGTCGTTCACCCACGATGTAGTGCGCATTTGGAAACAGCAGGCGTGGCATCTCCCCTTCCCTGACCAGACCAGCCAGATCAGTTGATAGCTGCGCATGCAGATGAGGCAGCACGACCGCATCGATATCACCTTCGCCAAGCCCGAGTTTGGCCAGGGTGTCCAGCAACCCCGGAGCACGTGGCTGACAACGGCAGGTTCGTGGTGGTGGTGCCAGAAGCGCCTCTGCACCGGCGACTATCAGGATATTCTTGCCGGCCTGCTGCACCAGCAGGCCGCGCGTGGCGAGGTCCACCAGGTTGTCCTGATCGGGCTTGATCCAGTTTGCCCAGCGCAGGCGCGGCGTATTGCCAAAGACAATGCCACCGTCAAGTTTGGTGTTTCTGCCGACCAAGGTGGAAATGCTACGGTTCACAATGCTTACCTCTTCAGACTGGCCATGGACGTGTTAACACCTGCAGCTTGAACCAGTGCCGTGAACTGCCACCCACCCCCAATGAGTGGGGTTGGGCGTTTTGTCCGAACGCTATCATCGACCGGTACTGAACTTTTAATGGAGAGCGCTATGCAGACGAAACAAGGGCCGCTGTCGGGCCTTAAGGTTCTTGAAATCGCGGGGCTTGGGCCTGGGCCCTTTTGTGGAATGCTGCTTGCCGATCTTGGCGCTGACGTGGTGCTGGTCGAGCGTGGCGCACAGACTGCCGACGAAATCGACATGGGCGCCGGCGCTATCTATAAGCGCGGCAAACGCTCCGTCGGGGTTGATCTCAAAAGCCCGGAAGGCATCCAGACCGTACTGAGCCTGGTAGAAAACTGTGACGCCCTGATCGAAGGCATGCGTCCCGGCGTGATGGAGCGCCTGGGCCTCGGACCGGATGTTTGCCTGACGCGCAATCCGCGTCTGGTATACGGCCGCATGACCGGTTGGGGTCAGGATGGTCCGCTGGCCCAGGCCGCCGGGCATGACATGAACTACATCGCGCTGGCCGGTGCGCTGTGGTATGCCGGTCAGCCCGGGCAGGCGCCGATTGCGCCTCCAAGTCTGGTGGGTGACGTTGGCGGTGGTGCGCTCTACCTGGCCATCGGTTTGCTCGCCGGCGTCATGAACGCTCGCACTACCGGCAAGGGCCAAATCATCGATGCCGCGATCATCGATGGCTGCGCCCACATGCAGAATTTGCTGCTCAGCGCCAAGGCCGGTGGTCAATTGCCCAACGAGCGCGGACAAAGCGGGCTCGATGGCCCGCACTGGTACAACACTTACCTTTGCGCCGACGGTAAGTATGTGTCCGTGGGGTCTTTGGAGCCGCGTTTCTATGCACTGCTGCGGGAGAAGCTTGGCCTGGGCGACGACCCGGAAACCGCCAACGGCTACAACCCGAAAACCTGGCCGCAGTTGCGCGAGAAATTCGCTTCGATTTTCGCCCGGCGTACCCGCGAGCAATGGTGTGAAATCCTAGAGGGGACCGACGCCTGCTTCGCCCCGGTACTGAACCTGGATGAGGCGGCGGACCACCCTCACCTTCAGGCTCGCAAGGTATTCTACCGCGAAAATGGCATGCTCCAGGCCAACCCGGCGCCCCGCTTCAGCGGTACGCCGGCTGGCAGGCCGGGCCCGCTGCCTGTACGTGGCGAGCACACTGACCAGGTGCTGCGCGACTGGCTCTGAGGCAACGCCACAACGACAATGCCCGTATCGCAGCATACGGGCATTGTCGTTTATGGGCTGTTCGTTGTTTTAGCGAATATGCTGACGAAATTCGCGCGGGCTGAGCCCGGTCCAGCGACGGAAAGCCCGGGTAAAGGAACTGGCCTCGGTGTAGCCCAGCCCCAGAGCGATGTCGTTGATGCTGCGAGACGAGTTCTCCATGTACTCCAGCGCTTTCGCGATGCGGATTTCCTCGACCAGCGTGTTGAACTCCAGGTCCTGTTCTTGCAGACGGCGTTGCAACGTCCTCGCACTGAAACCCAGTTGTTTGGCGATCGCATCGAGGCCGACGTGGCCTGCTCGCAGATTGCCGGCAATGGTCTGACTGATGCGTGCCGTCAGTTCGGTGTCCGCCAGGCGCTTCTTGCGCTGTTCTTCCAGAAACGGCTGTAACGCCTGGAAGAGGCGCTCATCGGCCGTGACCAAAGGCTCTTCGAGCATTGCACCTGGCCAGATCATCACATTGATGGATTGGCCGAACCGCAATGGACATTGGAACGCCTGCTGGTGGAGGCTGATGTCGGCGGGCTGCGGATGGGCGAAATCGACCCGCAGCGGGGCGAACTTGTTATTCGTGACTTTGCACAGCGTGGCGTACAGCCCGGCCATCGCAAACTCGGCATCCTGTCGGCGCCGCGTAATACTTGGATCGGTCAGCTGGTAGTGGACTTCGACCCGTCCACCGCGCAAGTACCAGGTCAGCTCATTGGCGTGGGCATGTACCACCAGGTAGCGACTGATGAAATTGAGCATGGCGCGGACATCCCTGGCACTGCGTGCAGCGTGTCCGAAGGCGCCCAGATAGCTTCCCGACGTCGGCGGACTCAACTGGCCCAGGCCCATGCGCAACCCCAGGCAGGGGTCGACATGTTCGGCGGTCGTCTCCAGAAGCTGAACGTAACTGCTCAGTGGCACCTCGCTGTCTGCGCGATCAATGACATCCGGACTCAAGCCAACGGACTCCAGGTAGGGCCTGAAGATCTCGCTATGCCGTTGCAGCAACGTCTCGCTGAACACCGTGTAGTTGCCATGAGACATGATGGGCCTCTTGTTCAGATCGCCTTGAAACTCGAGACATTACACTCCAAACATCGCCACCTCACTACCCCCAATAAAAGGGGGGCATACCTCGCCCCTCTGGGTGTCATCGTCTTGTAGGAGCGAGCTTGCTCGCGATGAACCCCAGAACACCGCGGTTATCCAGCAAGCGTGCGTTAGCGTTAGCGTTAGCGACCATCGCGAGCAATCGAGCGTCGACCGGCTGCTCCTACAAGGGATTAGCGAAGACGCAAATATCCAGGCGCATTGCGACTGGCGTCAGATGTCAGATTGCCTGGCGCCATTGAGCGATTCTTGGCGGGGCCTCTCTGTCACCGTTGTGCGCTAAACGCCCAAGGGCGATGACAACAATAAAGAGGTTGGGCTATGACGGAGCGTGAAATGAACACCCAAGGCGGCGTCAGTCGGCGCAGGTTTCTGCGCGATGCCGGGGTCGTCAGTGCTGCAGGCGCGGCGGTGGCTGTGGGGGCGGCGCACATCGATGGCGTGCAGGCGCAGGAAAACAACCAGGGCTGCAAGAGCGCGGGCTGCGATTGCGACGTGGTGGTCATTGGCGGTGGTTTCGCCGGGGTGACCGCTGCCCGCGACAGCAGCAAGCACGGCTACAAGACGCTGCTGCTGGAGGCGCGCAATCGCCTCGGTGGCCGTACGTTCAGCAGCGAATTCGCCGGCCACAAGATCGAGCTGGGCGGCACCTGGATCCACTGGACCCAACCCTTTGTCTGGGGTGAAGTCGAGCGTTACGGCCTGCAACTCAAGGAAACCCCCGAGCACCACGTACCGGGCAAGGACACCTTGTCGGTGATCCACGAGGGCAAACGCATCGAACTCGCGGGCAAGGACTTGATGAGCGCCGTCGAGGGGATCTATGCCTACTTCGCCGAGGCTCGCAAGCTGTGGGAGCGCCCCTACGACGCCAAGTACACCTGGAATCAGCTCAGCGCCGTGGACGCGATGAGCGCGACCGACCGTTATGCGCAGCTATCGCTCACGCCGCTGCAACGCACCGTGGTGGACGCCTACATCGCAGGCATTTCGCACACCACCAGCGACAAAGCGTCCTATGCCGACGTGCTGCGTTGGTGGTCTCTGCCGGGCTGGGAGCTGTCGCAGTTCAGTGATTCCCTCGGTCGCTACACCTTCAAGAACGGCACCATCAGTCTGATCAACGCAATGATCGCGGACGGCCAACCCGAAGTGCGCCTATCGACGCCGGTGGCCAAAGTTGAAGACAAGGGCGATCGGGTGCTGATTACCACCCAACAGGGCGACACCATCGTGGCAGGCGCCGTGATCGTCGCGGTGCCGATGAACGTGCTGCCGCGCATCGATTTCTCCCCTGCCCTGGACCCGGCTCTGGTAGCGGCCGCCAAGGAAACCCATACAGGCAGCGGGATGAAGGTGTTCGTGCGGACCAAAGGCAAGCTGCCTGTGGAAGGCAAATACACGGGCATCGCCGACTCGCACCAGCCACTCAGCCTGGTGACCACCTATGCCAAGGCCGACGACCACACTCTTTTCGCCTGCTTCGGCAGCGACCCGGACAAGCTCGACGTCCAGGACCGCGACGCCGTGCAGCAGGTCTTCGAAAGCTTCTTCCCGGGCATCGAAGTGACGGAATGCTACAGCTATGAGTGGACGCTCGACCCTTATTCGCGGGGTACCTACTGCAGCTACCGACCCAACTGGCTGGGCAAATACTACGACCATTTCCAGCAGGACCGCGGTCGGGTGATCTTCGGTCAGGGCGACCATGGTGAAGGCTGGCGCGGCTTCATCGACGGCGCGATCAGTGCCGGTGGCAAGGCCGCCAAACGCACGCAGACGTTGCTGGGCTGACGCATCACATCCCGAGTGCCGAGCGTTGGACGAATCGTCTTGCAGGCAAGGCAAGTCGATTCGCGTAACGCATCGGCAGCGAGAGAATCCGATCCCGAAAGGAATGTCGATGAAATACATAGCGTCCACTGCTGCGCTCACGGCAGCGCTACTGAACGTCCCTGCGCCGGCTTTCGCACAGCCGGGCAGTCCCAACATCGTCGTCATACTGATGGACAACCTGGGCTACGGCGAACTCGGTGTATACGGCGGCGGCATCCTGCGTGGTGCGCCAACACCGCGTATCGATGAACTGGCTGCCGAAGGCGTGCGCTTCACCAATTTCAACGTCGAACCGCAGTGCACGCCTTCGCGCTCGGCGCTCATGACCGGACGCCTTCCCATTCGCTCCGGGACCTACAAAGTGGTCGGCGGCGGTGCGCCGGATGGTTTGACGCAATGGGAAGTCACCCTTGCCGAGTTACTGTCCGCTCGCGGCTACGCCACCGGAATCTGGGGCAAATGGCACCTGGGCAGCAACGAGGACCGTTTTCCCACTCACCAGGGTTTTGATGAGTGGTACGGGATACCGCGCACCTATGACGAAGCGATGTGGTCGGCCGCCGATGACACCGACAATGACCGGCCGGCCATCGGGCGCAATCAGGGCTGGGACGAGTCCCTGGCACCTGCGCAATACATCTATGAAGCACGCAAGGGCGAGCCGGCCCGCAAGGCAGCCAGGCTGGACCTGGCGACCCGGCGCACGCTCGACGCGCAAGTCGCCACCCGCGCAGTGGACTTCATCCAGCGCAATGCCAAGGCGGGGAAACCCTTCTTTGCCTATGTACCGTTCTCCCTGGTGCACATGCCCACCCTTCCCAACCCGGAATTCGCCGGCAAGACCGGGAATGGTTCGTGGGCCGATGCACTGGCGGAGATGGATCATCGCAGCGGGCAGATTCTCGATGCGATCAAGGCGGCGGGCATTGAAGACAATACCCTGGTGGTGTTCGCCAGCGACAACGGTGGTGAGGCGACCTACCCCTGGCAAGGCGCCAACGGCCCTTGGCGCGGCAGCTACTTCACCGCCATGGAAGCGAGCCTGCGCGCGCCGTTCATCCTGCGCTGGCCGGGGAAAATCAGCGGTGGCCGCGTCACCAATGAGGTCGTGCACATTGTCGACCTGTACACCACCCTCGCCCATGTGGGGGGCGCACAAATACCGCAGGATCGGCCGATTGATGGGGTGGATCAGCTGGAGTTCTTCACCGGCAAACAGGACAAATCCAGCCGCGAAGGTTTCCCGGCCTATGTGGCCGACCGGTTGACCGCTGTCAAATGGCGCAACTGGAAACTGCACTTCATCTGGCAGGAGAACATGTACGACCCACCGCAGGTGCTGCCTGTGGCAAAAGGCGTGAATCTGCTGACCGACCTGCGTGAGGAGCATGATGTCCTCGCGCAGAACACCTGGATCGTGAGGCCGATGATGAAAATCGTCGGGGATTTGAAGGCGAGCCTCAAACAGTATCCGCCGATTGAAGCCGGGACACCGGACCCGTATAGCCCACCGAAATAAAGATCAAAAGATCGCAGCCTCCGGCAGCTCCTACAGAGGGTCGCGCACACCTGTAGGAGCTGCCGGAGGCTGCGATCTTTTGATTTTGACGATTGGCGCCGAAAGCTAGAAACCCTGTCGCCATCCAGCGATTCATCCGCCCCCTTCAACTGCCACCTTATCCGCACTTACTCCACAACGGCGGTAAGACCCGGTTAGCAGTGGGATACACGATGCAGACAACCATTCGCGGATTGGCATTGGCCATCCTTTCCAGCGGTTTCGCAATGGCACATGGCATCAGCCAGGCCGCGGAGTGCGACGCCAGTGCTGGCCAACAAGTGTTCCAGACCAAGTGCAGCGCTTGCCATGCGCTCGACGAAAGTCGGGTGGGACCCAAATTGGCCGGGGTCGTCGGTCGCCCGATCGGCTCGGTGCCGGGCTTCACCTACACGGCAGGCCTGACCGGTGCAAAGTCAACGTGGAACGTCGAGCAACTCGACCAATTCCTGACAGCCCCGGCAAAGAAGTTTCCCGAAACCGCCATGGCCTTTGGCGGCCTACGCAAGGCCGAGGAACGCCAGGCAGTGCTGTGTTTCCTGCAGACAAAGAGCTGAGGCGCAGCCACTGCCCTCTGCTCAACAACAAAAGACAACAACAATAAGGAACACCCAGTGCACAGCAAAATATTCAATCGCTGCCTGTTGGCGGCCGGGGTTTCGGCCGCGACCATGGGGCAGGCGCTCGCGGTCGACTTCACCATCGGCGAGATCCAGGGCCAGTTCGACTCGGCACTGTCGATTGGTGCCAGTTGGGGTACCCAGGCGCCGAGCCAGAAACTGATCGACACCACTAATGGTGGCAGCGGCTTCTCCTCCGGCGGCGACGACGGCCGTCAGAACTTCAAGAAAGGCGAGACCTTCTCGAAGATCTTCAAGGGCGTGCATGACCTTCAGTTGACCTATGGCGACACCCGCGCCTTTGTGCGGGGCAAATACTGGTACGACTTCGAGCTCAAGGACGAGAACCGTCCGTTCAAGCCAATCAGTGACGACGGTCGCGACATGTCAGCGCGGTCTTCCGGCACAGAAATACTCGACGCCTTCGTGGCGCAGAAATACTCCATTGCCGATCGCTCCGGGGATCTTCGCCTGGGCAAACAAGTCGTGAGCTGGGGTGAAAGCCTGTTCATCGGCAACTCGATCAACTCTATCAACCCGCTCGATGTCGCGGCCCTGCGTCGCCCCGGCGCGGAGATCAAGGAAGGTCTGATTCCGGTCAACATGCTCTATGTGTCGCAAGGTCTGACCGACAATTTGAATCTCGAGGCCTTCTACCAGCTCGAATGGCAACCCTACGCCCTGGACAACTGCGGCACTTTCTTCGGCGCCGATCCGATCGCCAAGGGTTGCAATAACAACTTCACCGCCGGTCTGGCTGAAGTCAAGCCGCTCGAACCCATCGCCGCCGCCGCAGGGCTGGGCTTTGGCTTCAATGGCCGTGAAGGTGTATTCGTCCCGCGCGGTAAAGACCACGAGGCCCGCGACAGTGGTCAGTTCGGCCTGGCGTTGCACTGGCTGGGTGACGGCACTGAATACGGCGCCTACTACATGAACTACCACTCGCGGAGCCCGACCCTGGCCCTGCGCCCGGCGAGTGGCGTGACCAACTTCATCAACAACGTGTTGCCTGCCAGCGGCCTGGGCCCGGACGAACAATTCGCCCTGGGCCTGGCGACCGCTGCCGGCAATAGCAGCTACTCCCTGGATTACCCGGAGAACATCCATCTCTACGGCCTGAGTTTCGCCACCACATTGTCCACCGGCACGGCGTGGAGCGGCGAGATCAGCTACCGGCCCAATGCCCCGATAACGATCAACAGTGCCGACCTTGGCGGTGGCTTGTTGAACCCGGCCTTCCGCGCGCTGACCGGTGCAAATGCCGAATCGACCGTCGACGGCGAAGAAGGCCAGGTCATCCAGGGTTATCGCCGCAAGGAAGTCACCCAGGCGCAAACCTCCTTCGTCCATATATTCGATCCGATGCTGGGCGCCGACTCGCTCAGTCTCGCCAGCGAAATCGGCGTGACCCACATCGGCGGCCTCGAATCGCTCAACAAGCAGCGTTACGGCCGGGATTCAGTCTACGGGGACGTCAACCAGGGTGGACGCAACGGTTACTACACCACCTCGTCCTGGGGCTACCGCGCCTACGCCAAGCTGGCCTACACCAACGTCTTTGCCGGCGTGAACCTGACCCCGAACCTGTTCTGGTCCCATGACGTTTCCGGTTACAGCCCGGTGTTTACCGAGGGTTCCAAGTCTGTCGGCCTGGGCCTCGATGCCGACTACCGCAACACCTACACCGCCAGCCTCAGTTACACCAATAACTTCGGTGGCGATTTCAACACTTCGGTCGACCGCGACTTCGTGGCGCTGAGCTTCGGCGTTAACTTTTAAGGCTTGATAATGAACAAGACAATTCAGAAAGGTTGCATCCTGGCCCTCAGCCTGTTGACTTTGCATGTCATGGCGGCCGTACCCGCGGGCGAGGCCAACAAGCTTGGCAGCGAACTCACTCCGCTCGGTGCCGAGAAATCGGGCAATGCCGATGGCAGCATTCCGGCATGGTCCGGCGGACTGCCGAAAAGCGCCGGCCAGGTTTCTGCCAACGGTTTCGTGTCCGACCCGTTCGCCGCGGAAAAACCACTGTTCGTCATTACCGCAGCCAATGCTGCGCAGTACCAGGCCAAGCTGACTGATGGCCAGATGGCCATGTTCAAGCGCTACCCGCAGACCTACAAGATTCCGGTCTACCCGACGCATCGTACGGCGTCGGTACCGCAGGCCATCGCCGAGGAAGCCAAGCAGAATGCGTTGAAAGTCCAGCCGACCAACAACGGTGACGGCGTGGCGAACTTCCATGGCTACTACGCCTATCCGATTCCGAAAAATGGCGAAGAGGTGGTGTGGAACCACATCACCCGCTACCTGGGCGGCAGCGCACGCCGCAGCTACGTCCAGGCCACTCCACAGGTAGACGGTGACTACACCTTGGTGCGTTTCGATGAAGAAACCATTTATCCGGAGAGTGTCCAGGATCTGCCGGCCGAGCGCGCCGACAACCTCCTGTACTTCTACAAGCAACAAGTCACCGCGCCAGCGCGACTGGCCGGAACCGTAGCGCTCGTCCACGAGACGCTCGACCAAGTGAAGGAACCTCGTCTGGCCTGGGTTTACAGTGCCGGGCAACGCCGGGTACGCCGCGCGCCTCAACTGGCCTATGACGGCCCTGGTTCAGCCTCCGACGGTCTGCGCACCGCCGATAACCTGGACATGTTCAACGGTGCCCCGGACCGTTATGACTGGAAGCTGGTGGGCAAAAAGGAAATCTACATCCCGTACAACAGCTACAAACTGGAATCCACTGCACTGAAATACGATGACATCGTCAAGGCCGGCCACATCAATCCGGACCACACGCGTTACGAGTTGCACCGCGTCTGGGAGGTCGTGGCAACGCTCAAGTCGGACGCTCGGCACATCTATTCCAAGCGCCATATGTACATTGACGAAGACACCTGGCAAATCGTCGAGGTCGATCACTATGACGGTCGCGGCCAACTGTGGCGCGTCGCTGAGGGTCATCCGCTGTTTCGCTACGACCAGCAGACCACTTACGCAGCCGCAGAAACACTGTATGACGTGATTTCCGGACGCTATCTGGTCCTGGGTTTGCGCAACGAAGAGGCGCGCAATACCCAATACGGATTGACGGCCAAGGTGTTTGATTACACGCCGGCGGCGTTGCGTACTGATGGGTTGCGTTGATTGACTGGTTGCAGGCAAATCTGCAGCTGTTCAATTGGGCACTAGGCTGATTCTGGACCGGCATGCACGCGTGCCGGTCCTTCTCCGTAGGCCTGTCGATAAAATCAAAAGATCGCAGCCTTCGGCAGCTCCTATGTATGGACTCGCGTGTACCTGATCGACGCGTACACCTGAGCTGCCGAAGGCTGCGATCTTTTGATCTTGCTTTGGCTTTTTGATCTTGATCTGTCTCAGGCGGCTACTGCTAGCCGCCCTCACAGCATTCGCCGACTAAACCTTGTACAAATCGAACAACGCGAGAAACGTCGAGGCGCCCTTCTCGTCCCCGGTCAACTCGACCTTGCCGCTCCCCAGCAACTCAGCCAACCCCTGTTTGTTCAGGAACAGCGCGGCGAACGTCGCTGAATCGAGGCGCAGAACATAATCAGCCTTCTGCGAGTAGGTCGCGGGCGCCGCAACGAACTGCGCCACGCCGCGGCGCAAGTGCAGCGCCACCGAGGATTGAGTGCCATCGACAAAGTCGAAGCGCATCACCGCATCGGTGTCCTGAGCCTTGATCGGGTCAACACGCACCCGCAACTCGTCGACGAAGCGCGCCGGATTGCCAGCAATCTGCGCCGGATTAGGCGGTATCACTCGCGGCAGCCTGGTCTTACCCTCCAGGGCCAACGCCTGGCTCAGCATGAACGCACGCGTCAGGCTCGCGGTGGCCGTATAGGCACTCTTGCGCAGCAGATCGGCCTTGAGCTGTTTGACTTCGGCGTCGTCCGGCGTCAGTCGGAATTGATAGCCCAGCAACTCCAGAGCCCAGGCCAGCTCACCCTTGGCTTGCGCCTTGCGTACCTCGACGAGCAACTTGTCGCGCCCACCCAGCAGTGGCACCAGTCGTTCGGCGCTGGCCTGCGGTGGCAGTTTTACCAGGCTCGCCGCATCACCGTCCCACCAACCCAGTGCGTGCTCCATGATGGCGGGTGCGTACCAGTCCAGTTGGCCATAGGACTGGAACAGATTGGGGTCTTCGGCCAAATGACGAGGCAGTTTGATGAAGTCACGCAGATCGTCTGGCCCCTTGCCCTGGAGAATGCCGCGCAGGGTCTGATCCAGCACCAGGTTGATGAAATCCTGGTAGTTGGTCAGAGTCTTGAGCACCTTGTCCTTGCCGGAAACCGGCAGGGCATGCTGACTGATCAGATACTCGGGTTGCAGGTCGATCAGGTCTTGAAGGGCCAGGGTCCAGTCGCGCGGCTCGCGGTACTTGGCGCCTCGCGGGGTATAGAAGTTGGGCATCCACGGCCACGCCATGTTGTTCAGCGCGACCTTGCGGTCCGGCAGCCAGACGGCAATGCAATCGTCAGTATCGGAGCCGCCACGGGTGAAGAATTTCAGACGCACACCCGCGACCACCATTTCCTGGCCATGCTGCACCGGTGTGTTCACCGGAATGAAACCGCTTTCCCCCAGGGACACAGCGAAGCCGGCCTTGCCGTCAGGCCCTTGTTCCGGCAAGGCGATCTGCGCGTGCTGGTACGCGCGGGCACGCTGCAGCGGTTCGACCTCCGAGTAGTACGAACCCAGCCCGCTGATCTGCATGTTCTCGTTGAGCTTGGGATGGCCGATGGTCAGCACATCCTTCTCGCCTTCGACCAGCGTGCGGGCACCTTTGGTGTAATGGGAGTGGCTGTAGATGATGGCCTTGATCGGCTTGTCGCTGAACTTGCGGATCTCTTCCCGGTAGCGCTTGCCATCGGCCAGGCCCTCGCCGGTGTCCCAGACGATCAGCCCGTCCGGACCTTCGATCACTGCCGAATTGAGCATCAGGCCAGGGACAATCCACACGCCCTCGGTGAGTTTGTAGGGCTCGTTGTTCTGATGCCGGACGAGCTTGGCATTATCGATCACTGCCTGGTTGATCGACGCACCGTTGGCGGTGTGTCCCACCTGAACGGGAGCACCCATGAACAGCGAGTCTTCGGCCAGGGCAGGCAACGCGACACTGGCGGCGAGCAAGCTGGCAAACAGCGGTGACAGCGGGAAACGCGGCATACATAACTCCTTTCTGGTTCTTGTTGTTTTACAGGGCAACCGGCTGAGTCGCGGGATAGCGCCGGGCGAGGAAATCCAACAGCAGCGTATTGACCTGCGTCGGTTTTTCGTTTTGAGTCCAATGGCCGCAGTTGGCCAGGCGATGCTGTTCCAGGTCTGGAACCAACGCCGGCATCCGTTCAAGGGTGACGGCCTCCACCCGGCCGATCGGATCGTCTTCACCGAGCAGAAACAATGTGGGTTGCAAGATCTGTTGGCCGGCAAGCTCGGCGGTGCGCTCCCAACTGCGGGTGAAGTTGCGATACCAGTTCAACGGTCCGCGAAAGCCCTGGGCGAAGGTACGCACATACACTGCGAAGTCTTCCTCGCTGCACCAGGGCGCATTGGCCGGCACCTCGCCCAAGCCTTCGAACAGGCAGCTATCCGCCGGCTTGTCCTGCAGGAACAACTCGCTGTCACCACGGCCGAAATGAATACGTCGCAGGCTGGTGGCAATATCGGCGTCCAGTTCGGCCTCGGCGACCCCGGGTTCCTGGAAATACAGCAGGTAGTGGAAACGGTCTTCGAATGCCTTGCGCAGCAGATCGATTGCCGGACGCTTGGGCCGTCCGCCGAAGGGCACCGACAACGTCACCAACGCCTTGACCCGCACAGGTTCAAGCAGGCCCAGGTGCCAGGCCACCGGCGCGCCCCAATCGTGACCAACGACACAGGCCTCGCTCTGGCCCAGTGCGTCCATGGCGGCCTGGATATCGCCACACAGCGTGACCATGTCGTAAGCGTCGATGGCCTGCGGTGCACTGGTCTGGCCGTAACCACGTAGTTCTGGCACACAGACACGAAAACCGGCCGCGACCAGCGCCGGAATCTGTTTGCGCCAGGAGTACCAGCTTTCCGGAAAACCGTGCAGCAGCCAGACCGGACGGCCCTGCTCGGGGCCGGCACTGTAAAGGCTGAGTTGGATGCCGTTGACCGACAGGGTTTGGTGATGCATGTCCAGCATGTGTTCGCTCCTTGTGAATGTATCAATCAACCGCTTTGATTGTCGGCGGCTGCCAGGTCTGGTTCAGCACTGCTTCGTCCGGTACGTAGGCACGCAATGCCAGGTAGAAACGCCCCTGCTTGGGCGACGGCAGCCAATTGGCCTCTTTATCCTTACCCGGCGAATCCGACTGGAGATAAACACTCAACGATCCATCAGCGTTCTGCTTGACCCCGGGCGTACGATCCCGAATCGCATAGCGATTGATCGGGTTGTCGACCAGATTTTTGTCCGGGCCATACAGGGTCAGTGACCAGAATTCCTTGACCGGCGGCAGCTCGCCCTTGTTGAAATGCAGGGTGTAGCGCTTGTTGCCATCGAGCGGCTTACCATCGACGTCGGCATACGCCACGATGTAAGTCGCCTCCTGCGGTTCGTTGCAGATAATGCCGCCGGCGGCGCAGATTGCCCGGCCGCGGAAGTCATCTTCAAGGCCGGCACGCCCGCCATTCTTGCGCGAGAAATGCCAGCCATTGACGGGCTTGTTGGCAACGCCTGCCGCCGACATTCCACCCACCATGGGCCGACCGCCCTCTGCGGCGCGAACCAGGCCGCGCTTGCTTGCCTCATCGAGTTTGTCTAGCTGGCCATTGAGGCCAGGGCCAATGCCCACGGTCGCAAACAGGTCGAGCAGTTGTTTGTCCTTGGCCGCAGGCGGGTTCAGCGCCATGGCCTGGTTGATCGTTTTCCAATCCGCCAATGGGTCGCTTTTGCTGTCGACGGGTACCTGCACATCGCGATTTTCAGGCAGCGTCGCGCCGGACTTGCCCCACAAGCTAAGTGGGACGACCTGATACTGGTCCTGCAACTTGTTGACGGCGGCAACATCATTGCGGTCTTCGACGAAGGTGCGGCCGAACACCAACGCGTGAGGTGTGCGGGCACGGATCACGCCCTGCACATTGGCGGGAGTTTCCCCCTTCCAGTCCGGGCCGACAATGAGGAAAGCGCCCGCCTTCGATCCCGTGGTGCGTTTGCCGACATAGCCGAAATTGTCGGCGTACATGTCTGCCAGTTGGAAAACGAAATAACGTTCGCCCATGTCAGGATGAGCGAGCACTACCGGCTCCTTGCTCAGATCGAAGAAGCCCCATGAGTAAAGCGTATCGTTATTGGGCGAGCCGCCATCCTTGTAGCTGGCATCGACGATATCCCTGAAGTGATAAAAATGGTTCGGTGCCGCATACGGGAACGAGGAAGCATCCGTAGCCCATTTATGCTGCAGCGTCGCCAACTGCAGGATGGGGAACGCGTAGATGTACGCCTGTACGCCGACCGAGTAAGCGTACTGTTCCTGCCAGTCGCTTGCAGGAGGTAGCGCTTTTTCATCTTTCGCCAGTGCCGGGGTCAGCACCAGCGCAAGGGCAAGGGCGGAAAGGGAAAAACTTGGAATTTTCATCGTCAGGCTCTTGTTGTTTTCAATGAAAAAAGAGGTGATCCGCCCGGGGCGTTGCCTCTACGTTGATGTCGCCGACAGCAGTTCACAGCCATCAACCTCGACCATCTTGCTGCGCAAGTGATCCGGCACAGTGACTCGCTCTCCGGTGTCGTTCACCAGCCAGACACAGAGGGCATGGCCATGGCCGACACGGGAGCCATTCCAGACGGCGAACTCCATGCGAAAGCTGGTGTTGCGAACCCAAGCGACCCGCGCCGTCACCAGAATCTTTTCGCCATGCAACAGCGAACGGTCATAGGTAAAGCCAACGTCCTTGAGCACCGGGCCCGGAGCATCGGCGGTAAAGTTCGGCACGCCCAGCGCCTGGAAATAGGCATTGCGCGTTTCCTCGCACCACACCAGGTACGCACCGTTGTTGACATGGCCGAAAGGGTCCAGGTCGCTCCAGCGCGTCTGAAAGGTCGTTGCAAACCACCAACCTGCCTCCACGCCGTAGCGCGCGCGGGTGTCTTCGTTCAGCTCGTTCAATTGTGTTTCTCCAGCAAAATTCTGAAATCCGGTTGTCAATTGCTACGTCAGATCAGCGTTGTCAGCGGGTTTTCGATCAGGTTCTTGAAGGTCGCCAGCCACTGCGCGGCGATAGCCCCGTCAACCGCGCGATGATCGACCGATAGCGTCACGGTGAGCACCTGCGCCACGCCCAGCACGCCCTCCTCCACAATCGGCTGCGCCAAGGTGGCGCCCACGGCGAGGATGGCGGCCTGCGGTGGGTTGATGATCGCAACAAACGACTGGACACCGAACATGCCCAGGTTGCTGATGGTGAAACTGCCGCCCTGGTACTCGTCTGGGCTCAACTTGCCATTGCGCGCACGCGTGGCGAGGTCGGCGATTTCATGACTGATGCTCGACAGGGATTTGCTGTCTGCACCACGGACCACCGGGGTGATCAACCCGGCGTCGGTGGCGACCGCCACCGAGATGTCGGCCTGGGTGTAACGGCGCAGCGCAGTTTCGGTCCAGCTCACGTTCATTTGCGGTGTTGCCCGCAGGGCTGCGGCCACGGCCTTGACGATGAAGTCATTCACCGAAATCTTGCGCGATGCCGTCGCGTTGACCTGCGCGCGCAGGTCATTGAGCCGGTCCATTCTGCATTGCGCAGTCAGGTAGAAATGCGGAATGGTCGTTTTGCTTTCGGTCAACCGGCGCGCGATGGTACGGCGCATGTTCGAGTGAGGGATTTCTTCATAGCCGGCCTGATGCGCAGTCGCCGCTGGCTGCGGTTGCGGCTGCGCGATCGGGGCCGCAGGCGCTCGAGCGGCGGCTTCTACATCGCATTTGACGATACGGCCACGCGGGCCGCTGCCACACAGCCCCAGCAGATCGACCCCCAGCTCCCTGGCCACTCGCCGGGCCGACGGGCTGGCGAATATCCGTGAATCCGTGGAGGTCGCCGGACTGGCCTGGGCTGGCGGCGCAACGGGTGCAGCCGGCGCGGTCTGCGGGGTCTGCGGGGTCTGCGCCGCGCCAGAGGCCAGTAACGCGTTTATATCAGCGGCGGTCTCGCCATGGGCGAGCAGCACGGCGATGGGTGCCCCGACGGCCACGTCCTGACCTGCGGGGCTGAGAATCCGACCCAGCACGCCGGCCACATCGGCCTGGTAATCCACCAGCGCCTTCTCGGTTTCGATACTGACGAAGGCATCGCCGACCGCAATGCTGTCACCCTCCTGTTTCAGCCATTCGTAGAGTGTGGCCGAGGTAGCGTTGGCGGCTATTTCGGGCATGTGAATGAGCACTGCCATGTCAGAACGCTCCCTTGATCAGGTCGGGTCGGTATTGACCGATGTCTTCGTATTGCACCAACTCCAGGACGTTGCCTTCGGGGTCCCGGCAAAAGGCCAGGAAGACGCCGGGCCGAACTTCAACCCGCTGCTCGCCGGTCATGAATTCGATACCGGCGTCCAGCAACTCGGCGATGGCGGCGTCGATGTCTTTGATGATGAAGGTCAGGTAGTTCGCGTTTGGTCTATCGAGAATCCAGGTCCCGGGGACTTCTGCGGCCGGCGGTGTGTTGCGCGCCAGCAGCTTTATGCGCTCGCCATGGGAGGTCTGCAGGCGCACCACGGTGTAGGCCTCCGGGCACAGGCCGGCGGCGCGGGCCTTGTCGGCCGGTACGACGAATTCGCTGATGAAGGTGAAACCCAGTGTGGTTTCGTAGAAGGCCCGCAGTTTGGTCAAGTCGCGGCAAGCCAGGCCGACTTCCAGGGGGACAGCCATCTCCAGGCTCATGCGAACCTCCTTGGCAGCTCGGCAACACCCTTGTCGCGCATGACGCGGCGCAGGCCATCGATCACTTCTTCGCTGCGCGCACAGGCGGCACGCTCCAATACCTTGGAGATGCTCGGCGATGCCTCGCCGCCCGACACCCGTTGAACCGGCTGGTCCAGCCA
>NZ_AKJF01000098.1 GCF_000282475.1 Pseudomonas sp. GM78 | reverse complement strand
ATGGCGGCCGATGTCTACCGCTTCCTGTCCTTCGACCAGATTGCCGAGTTCCGTGAAGCTGCAGCGAACGCCCACATTCCGGTCGTTCAAGCCTGACGCTGCAACGCTATAAAAAACGCCGCCCCTCGTTAGAAGGGCGGCGTTTTTTATAGCCCTGCGCCTGTAGTGCATGCACTACAACACTCTCGTGCTTCCCCGATCCTCCTCCACCCAGTCACGCCAGGAGAATGGGCCATCCGACCGATACATCCGGTCGCTGAACCCACATTGGCGCCGAACCTCGGTGCCCGAGGAGATTGATCATGAACAAGTGTTTTCGGGTGATCTGGAACAAGGCTCGGCATGCCTGGGTCGTGGCTTGCGAGTTTGCGTTGGGCAGTGGCAAGCCGGGACGTTCCAAAAGAGTCGTGGGTGCTTCGCTGGCACTGAGCATGGCGTTGCTCAGTGATCCCTCCGCCGCGTTGACCGCGGCGCTGGAAGAAGTGGAAGAGAAGAACCTCATCTGGATCATGCAGATGCACGACCCGGATGCAAGTCCGCTGGTGCAGATGGGCTTGCTCGGTGCCGGTCTGGCGGCTTATGAAGCCGGCGGCGGTTCGGCTGGCGCGCCTTACAGCATGGCCATCGGTGACGCTGCCACGGTCGACGCGGGTGCATCTGACGCCATCGCCATCGGCAAAAATGCACAGGTCACCGGTGGTGCCTACAAAAGCATCGCCATTGGTGCCGATGCCATGGTCGACGACGTCGCCGGTGGCATGATGGGTCATCAGAGCAGCAGCAGTATTGCGCTGGGTGACCGCAGCCGCGTCGGCAAGAATTCCTGGGACAGTGTCGCCGTCGGCTACGGCGCGGAAGTGGCGGACAACGCGGACTTCGGCGTCGCCCTCGGTTCCTTCGCCAAGGTGCAAAGCAGTGCCACCCGTTCCATGGCGCTCGGGCAGCATGCAACCGCCAACCATGCCAACAGCGTGGCGCTGGGTGCCTACACCAGGACCGACCGGACCAACAGTGTGGCGGTCGGTGGCAGGCAGATCACCAACGTCAACGCCGGTACCCAGACCAACGACGCCGTCAACCTCGGCCAACTGACCCAGACCAACCAGACCGTCAGCGGCCTGGCAGGCTCAGTGAGTACGCTGAATGCCAGCATGACCACCCTCACCGGCAATGCTTTGCTGTGGGACGCCGGTACCGGAGCCTACAAGGCCATGCATGGCGGCCTGCCCGGCAAAATCACCGACCTGGCGGCGGGCACTGCGGCCACCGATGCGGTGAACAAGGGCCAACTCGATAGCCTGGCCAGTACTGTAGACATTATCAACAACACCGGTACCCGCTACTTCAAAGCCAATTCTACCGGCACCGACGCCAGTGCGGCGGGTGTCGATGCCATTGCCATTGCCATCGGCGAGGCCGCCAAGGCGTCCACCACTGAAAGCCTGGCCGCCGGTGCCAATGCCCAGGCCAGCGGCATGCGCAGCACCGCAGTGGGCGGCAGTTCCATCGCCAGCGGCGAACGCGGCACTGCGCTGGGCCACAATGCCAGCGCCAGCGGTAACTTCGGCACGGCCATCGGTGCCCTGGCACGCACCAGCGCAGCAGCCTCCGATGGCGTGGCGCTGGGGTTCAACGCATCGGTAAGCAACGGCAACAGCGTGGCGCTGGGTGCCAAAAGCACCACTGACCGGGCGGACAGCGTATCGGTCGGCCATGGCCCCCTCAAACGGCAGATCACCAACGTCGCCGCGGGTACCTAGGACAACGACGCGGTCAACCTGCTGCAGCTCAAGCAGACCAACCAGTCTGTCAGCGACGTGGCCGATAGCGCCCTGCTGTGGGACGCCAGCAAAAATGCCTACACCGCCGAACGTGGCGGTGTGGCGGGTAAGATCAGCGGCCACCCGTGAGAGTGCCTGGGTTCGGATGGCGAGCCACCGCCGCCGCTGAGACCTTCAAAATCGTCCACAACTTCTCGAGTTTTTACATCAGACGTCATCAACGGGTCCGCCACCAGTACCAGCACCAGCACCAGCACCAGCACCAGCACTCGGTACTCGGTACTCGGTACTCGGTACTCAAGGATCATGCCGGCAATCTGACGAATATGGGATTCACTAAGCGGCGCATCCGCATAGAGATTCATTAGATTTTGAACCTGGGTCATTAAAAGCTGAATCGGGCCGTAGGAGCCCTACCCTTGACCTACATTACATTGCTTGGAGCTTCCATTTCAGAAGCTGCTCTTGATCGATTACCACCTGCTAACTGCAGAAATAAGCCAAACGCAGCCAGCCATGACCGGTAGAGAACGGCCAGAAGCGGTCACTGTGGATCTCCAGGGCAGTGCGAGCAATGGCCCTAATCGTCCTTCTGCAGATCAACTGCCAGTCCTGATCTTGCTCCAGAGACGGGTACGTACACGCTCCATTTTCATCGATATCGGCTCAAGCGGGAACAGAGTATCCAAAACCTGCTTCGACGGATAAACGTCAGGATTATTGCGAATATTCTCCTCGACCAGAGCGGTGGCGTCCTTGTTGGCGTTCGGATATGCCAAATAGTTGGAGGACTTAGCGATGACCTCAGGGCGAAGCATGTAATTGATGAAGGCCATTCCTTCCGCTGGATTCGGGGAATCGTTAAGCAGCACAAGGTTTTCCACCCAAACCGGAGCACCTTCGCGAGGAATGCTATAGATGATCTTGCGGCCGTTACCAGAAAGTCTGGAACTCTCTTGTGCCCCGAAAACTCCGCCAGCCCAGCCGAGCACAACACAGACGTCGCCATTGGCCAAGTCAGCGCTGAATTTAGATGAGTCGAAGTAACGGATGTACGGGCGCAGCTTCAGCAACAGCGCCTCAGCTTTCCGGAAGTCCTCAGGACTCTGACTGTTATAGGGCAGCCCAAGGTAATGCAGTACTATCGGAAAAATCTCACCCGGTGCGTCCAGCATGGCCACGCCGCATTGGCTTAACTTGGCGAGGTTCTCCTCTTTTAAAATCAGATCCCATGAATTGACCGGAGCATCCGGACCAAGGATCGACTTGACCTTGTCCGCATCATAACCAATCCCGGTGGTAGCCCACATATACGGAACTGCGTATCGATTACCTGGATCGTTAGCTTGTAACTTGGCAAGGATATCCGGGTTTAGATGGTGATAATTGGACAATTGCGCGCGGTCTATTTCCTTGAGGACACCGGCCTTTATCAGGTTCGGCAACAGCCCATCAGTAGCAATCACCACGTCATACCCGCTACGACCGGTCATGACTTTACTTTGCATGACATCGGCGTTATCGAACGAGTCATACGTCGCTTTGATGCCAGTTTCTTTGTGAAAATTTTTCGTCGCATCCGGTGCGATAAAGTCGTACCAGCTGTAGATATTCATCTGGGGCTCAGCCGCCTCAGTGCAGAGGATACTTGTACTCAACAGTGAGGCAAGGACTAGCTGTAAACCGACTTTCGGGTTCATCTGGAGACTCCGGAGCGATAGCGCTGTTTAAAAACCAGCGCTGCGCCTGCTGATTGTTAGATTTATAGGGCAGGGCCGACATCGGCAAGATCAACAACGTATTACCAAGGAAAAGAATTCGAGCGACTCAAGGAATCAGCAGCTCGCGACGACCGTCCGTATGCTCAAGTTGCACACCTGTTAGATGCAGGCGACGGTCGTTCAGGTAGTCGTAATCCCGACGGGACTCCTTGAGCTGGTCAAGGTCAAGTGTGACCACCTGCTGACACTCCTCGCGGCCGGCCTCAAACATTATTTGTCCGAACGGATTGACCACTGCGCTAGCCCCCGCGAACACCAGGCCGTCATCCCCTTTTCCCACCCGATTCACCATGACAGCAAACGCCTGGTTTTCCTGGGCACGGGCCATGATTGCCGTGCGATGGACCGGGCCATAGGGATCCATGTTGCCGTTAGTGACCAGTATCAACTCGGCGCCGAGCTGTCCGAGGGCGCGGGCGCTTTCCGGGAGTTCGATGTCGTAGCAAATCAGGATGCCTACACGCAGGCCCTTCCACAGTGCCGTGACATAGCGGTCACCCGGCTGGAACAGACCACGCTCCGATGGCCACAGGTGGGTTTTGCGATAGCGCAAGGCGATACCTTCGGGCGTCACCAGTACCGAGGTGTTGTAAAAAATGCCGCCATCATTCTCCGCAATGCCGACGACGACCGAGACATTACGTTTGCGCACCAGTTGCTCGATGGCCTGCAAGGTGGGGCCATCCAACGGTTCGGCCACACTCGCCAATTGCTCGGCATCGACAAATCCCGTCAGGTGGGTTTCCGGGAAGATCAACAGATCCGTGTCAGCCGCGCAGGTAGCGATGGCCTCCAAGGTACGCCCGAGGTTGTGAACGACATCACCATCACGGCCAGCCAGTTGCACCAACTCAATCTTCATCTCTGTTCCTTGCACAGTTAAGTAAGGGCCCAATCCGCCAGGGTTGGCCAGAGTATGGAGCGCGGTAGAGCGACGCGTAATTACCCCCCTGGGGTAACTACAAATGAGTAGTGACGTGAAAACGACATTGCAGGATAGGGGGCGACAATCAGTGAGCGCCCGCTTATCCAGACGGGGCTCGCCCCGTTTGTGATTGATTCAGTCGCTTTGCTGGATTCCACGTCCGCGTTAGGAAAGGCAGCTCCGAGTTGTTGATGTCCCTCGAGACAGGCAGCAATCGGCTAGGTCGAGAAGCAACTCGAACATGCGGCGTGCTTGAAAGGCCCTGCGCAAGGGTTAATTCAACTCAGACTGAACGCTGAGCGATTGTCAGTAGCATCCCGAAGCTCACGAGTAGGCCGCCAAAAATTCGGTCAATCCATTGTCGTGCAGCCACCAATTTCTCGCGCACCATCCCCGCTGAGAAGCAAAACGCGACGAGGCTGAACCACACCGCGTGCGCCCCAGCGATGAACAGCCCATATGCAATTTGGATTGTCAGGGCGGTGTCCGGTTGTATAACGCCCATGAACAGACTGACGATGAAGATCGATGTTTTCGGATTCAACGCGTTCGTGACAAATCCTGTACGCAGAGCTGCCAGATCTGACATGGCGGGAGGCGGTGCGTCCGGCTGTTCCATAGCTGGCTTGGAACGAAGCATTTGGATGCCTAGATAGACAAGATACGCAGCTCCAGCCAGCTTCAGCGCGTTGAACAACCAAGGCGATTGTTGAAGCACTAACCCTAGTCCGAGCAGCGTATAGCAGACGTGGACAATTACCCCCATACCAATTCCTACAGCTGTGAGAATGCCCGCACGTCGAGACAGCAGCAATCCATTGCGAGAAACCATGGCGAAATCTGGCCCAGGACTGATGCATGCGAGTATTGTAATGGTGATTACTGCTATCCATTCGCTCATGCGACACCCTTCAATTATTGGTAGTAGAAAGCGATTTTTACAGATCCTGCTCTTTGGTAATAACGATGGTTTCTGATGAACATAGTGACTTCAAATCACTAATCACCGAGGCTCGCCTGCCTTCTCTGCTCGCGTTGCGTTGCTTCGAATCCGCCGGACGGTTCGAAAACTTCGCACGCGCGGCTGACGAACTGCACCTGACACCAGGAGCCATAAGTCGAGCAGTGCGCTTGCTTGAAGAGGATCTGGGCGTTGACCTGTTCGAGCGGCGTAACCGAAGGGTTTTTTTAACTGACGCCGGCAAACGCCTGGCGAAAGCAGTTAGTGAAGGGCTTGGATTGATGAACCAGGCAGTTCGCGAGATACGCACCGACGCCCGTCGTACCCGTCAGCTTGTCCTGTCCTGCGAGCCAACGCTTTTAATGCGATGGTTGATTCCTCGCTGGAACGACTTCCAAACACAACATCGGGGGCTAGACATTCATTTAGTGGCCGGCGGCGGCATCTTTTCATTCGACCATGGCATCGACTTGGCCATTCGGCGGGACGATTTTCCTCGCCCCTCCGACTATCATGCTGAGACCCTATTCCCTGAGAAGATCGGCCCTGTATGCCGGCCGGAAAAGGTAGATCAATGGTTTGGCAAAAGCAGGAAATGCCTGCGTTCCTCGGCCCCGCTGCTTCAGACTAATAGCCGACCTACAGCTTGGGAGGAGTGGGTTATTGCAAAAGGACTGCCCGCTCCTGCCATGGAGATGCAATCTTTTGAGCACTTTTATTTCAGCATCCAGGCGGCTGTCGCGGGCCTGGGGGTGGCCATTGGCCCATGGCACTTAGTGCATGACGATATCCAGAGCGGCGTTTTAGCCGCGCCATTAGGATTTATTGAAGACGGCTCACGCTATTGCCTGTTATCTCCCAACCCCCCTCAGCCAGGCAGCTTGGAAATGGATTTACTTAATTGGTTGCAGACAGTGGGCTGAGTCTTGTCGAGGCGCAGCGCTTGTCAGCACTGGCGCCTCATCGCCAGATGGCTCGCCCCCTTCGGTGGAAGGCTATTGAAATTCCCCGTTATCGCGCGCTCTTGGATCCATCAGGTACTCCCGTGAGAAGTTGTTCACACGCTCGTATCGCTGCGTCATGGTGCGGCAACAAAGCTTGTTCCGGAAGATTCGCGACTGTGTTCATCCATGGATCCTCGACTGCGGTTCGCCGCCCTGCAAGTGTTTCAACCACGGCAAGACCGCAGAATGGTCCCATCAGCGGATCGTAGCCCCCCTCATGCACAGCGACGACCCGCGATTTGCACACTTCTTCAGCCAGATTCATCACCTGAGTCGTCAGCTCGCGATATGCCCCGGAGTACAAGAGTTGGCGGCCAAAGGGGTCCATCGCAGCGGAGTCAAATCCGCTCGCAATCACGATGAGATCCGGTTGAAAACGGCGGACCGCAGGCATTACGATACGCTCGAACGCGCCCAGGTAGGCCCCTCGGCCCGACCCTGCGGGTAGTGGAATATTCAGGTTGGCACCTAGTCCGGGACCCGTTCCGATGTCTTGTACCTTTCCGCGTCCGATGGGGTAAAGGTCGTCCTGGTGAAGAGAGATCGTCAGCACCGACGGATCGTCATAAAAAAGGGTCTCGGTCCCGTTACCATGATGAACATCCCAGTCGATGACCGCGACTCGTTTCACCGCTCCTGTTTGCTGCAGATGGCGGATTCCGACCGCGGTGTTGTGGAATATGCAATAGCCCATACCCTGATTGGCAATCGCATGATGTCCTGGCGGTCGAATGAGCGCGTAGGCGTTCGTCACAGTACCCGATACAACTGCATTGAACGCCGAGATGACAGCGCCTGCTGCAAGTCTGGCAATGTCTGCCGATCCTGGTCCGACGGGCGTTTCACCGTCGCCTGCATCGCTCCAGACAGGACCGGTCGGGTTCAGGATTCGATCGACATACTCCGGAGTGTGTACCCGCAACAGATCGGCTTCAGAGGCCGGAGTGAAGGGTAGCGGAACAAGGTATTGATCGAGGCCGCTTCGCTTGACGAGGCTTGCAAAGCGTCGCTTGGTATCGCCCTTCTCAGGATGGTCGATGGGTTCCTGCCACGGTAGGCTCCAAGCCCGCGTGTCATGAGTCATAAATCTTTCGTCCCAAATCCAGCCGGTTGTCGTCATGGTTCTAACTCTACTTTTTCGTGTCGATAGGGATAAGTTCTTTGCCCGAAACATCGGGCTGCCTTCATAGCTCGCCAGCTATTCCTTCTTTTTCCACCAGGCTTCGCTCGTAGCTCAAATCAAGAGTCCGAGATGTGAGCAAATAGAGGAGGCTTGCGACTACAAGACCTACAAACATCGAGATGTCGATATCACCCATCCGGTGAGCTATCCATCCAGTGAAAGGCTCGGTGACAAAAAACGGCACCATCGTCACCAGTGCTCCGATATAGGCGACGTTTCCTTGCCATCCCCATCGGCCGTAAATACCCGCCGGATTGAAGAGTTCGCGGATCGAATAACACCCCTTGCGAACGATATAAAAGTCCACCAGGTTTATTGCAGTCCATGGTGTGAACAGATAGGCCAGAAATACCAATACGTTGCCGTAGAAAACATTGAATTGTTCCTCCCCGACCATTGCCGCGACAACGCCTACGGACAGGGTCATCGCGACGATTGTGATGCCCCTCAAAAACAACGATGGCCGGACCCGACGGAAACAGTCAACGATCGAGATCAGGGTCAAGCTGCCTCCGTAAGCGTTGAGCGCCATCACCACCAGAAGACCGATGAACAACAATGCGACGGCTATTCGACCACCTCCTGCCATCAGGGCGTCGCCACCTTGCGCGATCGCCATGATGACGGAGACGCCGGGGGTCGCTGCCGCGAGTAAGGAGCCAAGGCCGATCACCCATAGCGCTGATATCGCTGAAGGCAGATAGGTCCACAGGAACGACGATCGAGTGGAAACGGTGGGTGGGAGGTAGCGGGAGTAGTCCGATACGTATGGCGCCCAACCAAGCTGGAAACCTGCGACGATTACGAAGGTGGTCGCGAACGAATGCCATTGAATGGGCCCCGGAGTGAAAGCCCCCGAAGGAATCCCGCCCCGCGCCACTGCAGCAAAGGTGAGTATCACGACCGTCAAGGCCAGCGGTGCGACCAGGAATCGGTTAACCCGATGGATCCACCGGTAGCCATACAGCGCCAAGGTGCCGGCGATCAATACCGCGATTGGGAACCCCCAGGAAGTTGGAATCCCGAGGAGGAAATGCAGACTCGATCCTGCAAGGATCGCGTCGGCGACGTTGTAGTTGAAGTAGTTCACAAAGGCGAAGACCCACACCGTGATTGCGGCCCCTAAAAATCCGAACTGTGCTCTGGACTGAACTAACTGCGGTAGACCCAGGTGAGGCCCCTGCGAAGAATGCAGAGCCATGAAAAGGGTTCCGAACAGTGAACCGAACACGGTGGCAACCAGAGTCCAGAACAGTGAACCGCCAAGCGCCAGTGTGGTAACGCCGGTAGCCATTGCGGTCAGGTTGATGTTGGCAACTAACCACACCGCACCGAGATGTCGCACCGTGCCATGGCGCTCCGACACCGGTACGAAATCTACAGAGCGCCGTTCCGCACCATCGAGTCGGCCCTGCTGAATAACAGGCGTCACCGTGGCTGTTTTCCCGTTTGATGTCGTTCCCATTTTCTTGTTTTCCTAATTGAGATTGATCGGGGCTGAATCACTGAGGCTTCATTCATCAAGCTTTCTGGGGCACCCTCCAATTGCTGGTCAATCGCAGTAACTTTTATTACCTGTACAGCTGAAAGCAGAACGAAAGCTCGATTATGCGAAGCTTCGTTGCCCGGTAACGCTGTGACTCAACCCGCCACCATCGGCAGCTGTTGTCCCTTGGCATTTTCCAATAACGCGGCCGCTAGCCGATTTCGCTCGCTGGAATAGTCTCGGGTGATATTGGGGCCGCGTTGCCGGGTGGCCCATTGCGGATCTGCCAGTAACTCGGCGCCCTGCGCCTCCGGCAGGTGGCGGCCACGGATCAAATCGGACAGCCGCTCGGCCAGCATCAGTGTTGGTGCCTGCAAGTCGCCAGCTGTGGCAGCGGGCATCAGCGAGGCATCTACCACCCGCAGCGCCTCCACGCCGCGCACCCGACCGTCGGGGAATGTCACCGCAGCTTCGTCGCTGCCCATACGACAAGTGCCGCAGGGATGGTAGGCGCTTTCCAACTTCTGCTTGAGAAAGGCATCTATGGCCGCATCGTCCTGCACTGCCGCGCCCGGGGCCAGTTCTCGGCCCCGATAAGGGGCGAAGGCCGGCTGGGCAAAGATCTCCCGCGTTAGGCGCACGCAGGCCCTGAACTCCGTCCAATCATCGCTATGGGTCATGTAGTTGAAGCGTACTCGCGGCAAACTTTCCGGACGGGCGTCACGCAGCCTGACCCAACCGCGGCTCTTCGAACGCTTTGTGCCGACATGCACCTGAAAGCCGTGCCCGGCGGCGAGTGTCTGCCCGTCATAGGAGATGGCCAGCGGCAGGAAGTGAAACTGGATGTCGGGATAAACGATGCCCGCCCGGCTGCGAATATGACCGCCGCTCTCGAAGTGGTTGGTCGCACCAGGCCCGCGCCGGGTAGCGAGCCACTCGATACCGATCTTGGCCTTGCCCAGAAGGCTCTGGGTGGGAAACAGGCTAACCGGCTGGGTGCACTCCATCTGGAGGTAGAGCTCCATATGATCCATCAGGTTTTCGCCCACTTCGGGTGAGTCATGGATCACCGCAATACCCTGCTGCGCGAGCTCCCTCGCAGGTCCCACGCCCGAGCGCTTGAGGATCACCGGAGACATGATGGCCCCAGCTGACAGGATGACTTCCCGCGTGGCCATGGCTCGGGCAGGCTTGCCCGCTACCGAAAACAAAACACCGGTTGCTCGTCGGCCATCGAACATCACCCGGTCAACTAGGCCGCCCTTGATTACACGTACGTTCCCCCGGGCGATGGCAGGCCGCAGATAGGCCCGGGCAGCGCTCATGCGGCGCCCGTCGCAAACGTTCATTTCCATCGGTCCGAAGCCTTCGTGCTGCCGATTGTTCATGTTGTCACTTAAAGCGTAGCCGGCCTCGTTCCCGGCTTTGACGAAGGCCCGATAGAGTGGATTGGTTTCCGGCCCCCGCTTGATGTGCATCGGCCCATTGAACCCGCGCAGAGAGCCTCCGCCCTCGACGTTTTCCAGACGCTGGAAGTAAGGCAGCACGTTGGACCAGCGCCAGCCATCGGCACCCAGCGCCTCCCATAGCTCATAATCTATGGGGTTTCCGCGAACCCAACACATGCCGTTGATCGACGATGAGCCGCCCAGCCCTTTGCCACGGGGCAGGTTCACTTGCCGCCCATCCAGGCCAGGCTCCGGCTCGGTCTTCATGCCCCAGTTGAAGCGTTTGGTGTTCATCGGGATCGACAGTGCGGCCGGCATCGACACGAAGAGCGAGGCATCGCTGCCACCCGCCTCGATCACCAATATCCGCAAGTCCGGGTCTTCACCAAGGCGATTGGCCATAACGCAACCGGCTGCGCCGGCACCGACGATGATGTAGTCATAACGCCCTTCGTCTAGCGGGCTGGATAACGATGTTTGCTTAAGAGTCGACATGGTAATGATTCCCACAGACG
This sequence comes from Pseudomonas sp. GM78, assembly GCF_000282475.1. Classification (GTDB taxonomy): domain Bacteria; phylum Pseudomonadota; class Gammaproteobacteria; order Pseudomonadales; family Pseudomonadaceae; genus Aquipseudomonas. The sequence goes on along the minus strand of NZ_AKJF01000098.1, from coordinate 40,829 downwards.
TAATGCTGGAGGCAGACCCATTCACCCCGCTGGGCAATGTCCGCGCCAGGTTCAGGGTCCGGGTTGGTTTAAAGGAGTGATTGCTCAGCTTGGGCTTTGCGATTGATTGTTTTGACTCGCACCCACCTCTTCAGCTGGCTAACCGACAATCACATAAAACTTCAGCATCGGAACTGGCTGACGCCACACGCCACGAAACCCCTTGGGCACCAGAAAGGAATCACCTTGGGTATAGGTTTCGCAGAAACCCTCTGCTTCGAGAGTGACCTCCCCCTCCAGTACCACCATGAACTCATCAGCCGGATAGTTCTCGTAACGCTCGATGTAGGGTTCGCAGCGCCAGATACCCGACTTCACCGGTGGTTCGCTACGGCAGAAGTAGGCATGATCCAGGCCCATCGGGCGGCCTTCGATCAGCTCGGCATGTTCAAGAGCCTCGTTTGGCAATTGCTGCCAGTCAGTCGGGCCAGTGGAAGAAAAACGGATTGGCAGGAGCATTATGAAACCTCGCAATGGCGTGTTGGGATTGACGTCCAAGCTAAAGTCAGGCTCCTATACGGGCAAGTGACAAGATTTCAGCCTGAGTCACTTGAAGTTACGGAGCGCTTACTTGAGAAAACATCAATCGCTAACCGCGCTTCGCGCCTTCGAGGCCGTTGCCCGACTTAATAGCATCTCGTCCGCTGCGCAGGAGCTGCATGTAACGCGTCCAGCAGTGTCAAAACAGGTTACGCAGTTGGAGAGCGACATGGGCTGCGCCCTGCTCCAGCGTACGGGCAATGTGATCCGCCTGACGTCGGCGGGCCGCGAGTTGTTTGCGGCCTTGCAACAAGCCTTCGAGTTGATTCAGCTGACCACCGATACCATCAGCCGCCGGGCACGGCGGGGAGAGCATCTACGGGTGTTGGTATGCCGTGACTTCGCGTCAAGTTGGCTGGCCGGCCAGGTGGGAAAATTCCTGGTTGCCAATCCCGGCATATCCGTAGAAATCACCGCCGAAAACAACTTCAGCTTCCGCCTTGATGAAGATTTCGACTTCCGAATTTTCTATGGTATGCACGGAGCCAGGGTTGGCGCAGGACTGGAAGAAACTGAGCTGTGTCGCTGGGTCGATGTTCTAGTCTGCACCCGCGCCTTTGCAGAAACCTATTTAGGTGAAGGCCACAAGCCTTGCGAAGCGCCTTACCTGATCGATGCCAATTACGATGTCTGGGACGAGTGGTGCGCTCTAACCGGGCTGGATTCTGGCGGTCCGCGTCGCCAGCAGACAGTGTTCAACGAAACCACCCTGTGCCTATCGGTCGCCGCATCAGGTGGCGGTCTGACCATCGGCGACAGCTTCCTTGCACTGCCCGCCATCAAAACAGGCGAGCTGATCGTCCCCTACCCACTGGGCCTGGTCAGCGCGCAGAACTACAGTCTGTTCAAGACCAAGGCAAGACCCAACTCACCGGCTAGCCAAAAATTTGAGACCTGGCTACGGGGTGCAATAGATGCCTACCAAGTGACAGTGCGGCAAGCGCTCGCGGAAAAAGGCATTCGAGTAGTGGAGCGCACCGATGCTATCGACCAAAGCGCCCCTATCGGCTGAGCGTGCTGGACCAATTACGGGACTCACCGTTATTGGAGCGTCGCTTCTGGCCACGCCATGTCTGGCGGGCTTCCAATTCAGCAGTTTGAGCCGTGGTGACCTAGGTCTATTTCTTTTTTCTCGCGTCACTCATTAATGCTTGATGGGTGAGCGGGACAGAGTAACTCCCGCTGATGCTGTCCCGTCAACCGTCAAAACTCTATCTGATTTTCAATTGCATAGAGACAATTCTTGCCTTTGGCGCCATGCAGCTCTGGGCAAGCCGTCGCTCATGAACGTCCGCTTCTGGCCGATTCTGTTGAAAAAATCGGTTCTCCCAGACTGCCCCCCTACTGACCGCTGAAAACGTCTTTTTTGCGCGTCGATACGCGAAATCTGAGCCCCGAATCCCATGCTCAAAGTAAAGATTTCAATCTCAAGCGCGTACTTTTCTGTCGTGGAAACCATGGCCAACTTTTTCAACAGAATCGGCCGCTTTCTGCCGTTCGTGACAGGCAAAAAAAAACGGCCAAAAGCAGCCCCCCAAGAGAGGCTGCTTTTGGCAAGCGGAATTCAATCACCGCTGCATTTCACTCGAATGCAAAAATCTTCTTCCAGTCCTTTTTCATGCTGATCACAGTCCAGCCTTCATTTGTCGCTTGGGTATATAACGATTCGGTGAAGGTGCCTACCTTAGTATCTGGTAGTCCTTGCGCCGGGCCATAGGCGTACTCACGTTCGGCGTCGTCGTGCAGCACTAGCATTGCCAATCGCGCCCCCTTGCCGGCCTTGGTGTACTCCAGCATTTGCTTGTCACCGGTGGAATTGCCGAAAGCGGCGTAGGGCTGACGCCCGACCAGTAAGTAAATATTCTCTGGCTTACCGGCATCGTTGTCGTTGAGCAATATTTTGGGCTGCTTGATCAACTGCGGCTTGCCGCTTTTGTCATAGCCATATTCGGTGGCCCCGGCACTGCCAACTACCTGTTCGGGAGGAACACCATAGATCTCTTCGGCATAGGCGCGAACGAAGTCCTGCCCTCCGCCGGTGACGATGTAAATTTTGTAGCCATTGTCACGCAGGTATTGCATGACTTCCTTCATCGGCTGGTACGTCAGCTCGGTAAAGGGGCGCTTCCAGCGAGGGTCTTTGGCGTTCGCCAGCCAAGCGTTAACCTGTTGCTTGAACTCGTCCGTGGGCATGCCGCTGAAAGTTACCATGGCGATTTTCAGATAGTCATCGAGAGTCAGTTTCGCCATGGCGGCACGATCACCTGACAGCACCGTTTTGAAGGGCTCAACCTGAGCCAACTCGGGTTTGGCCTCGACGGCGGCCGGCACGCGACTCAGGCAATAGAACAATTGACCGTAGGCTGGGTGCTCGACCCACAGGGTGCCGTCCTGGTCAAAGGTTGCGATACGCTCAGCCGGCGATACGTACTGAGCACCGCCTTGCTGGGTGGTCGCTTTGACGAACTCTACAATGGCTTGCTTGGCCGGCCCTTCATTCCAGGACGCTAAAGGGTCAGCAGCGAACACCGCCGTTGACGCGATCAGACTCATACCAATTACAAGGGGCGCGCCATAACGTCGCTTGAGGTAAGAGCAAGAACGGTTCGAAGAGGCAAGGGAGTTCCAAATACGCTGCACCAAGCTCATGAATACCATGATGTCTAGCTATGAGGGATCTGGTTGATCGTCGGTGGTTACATGGCTGCTCACTCAGGCGATGACGACAGCAGTCAGTTGGGAATTCAGTGTAGTGGGTGTGGGAATACTTGCTATTTCCGCGCTCGTAGAAGGTTTTGCTCGATGAAGGCCCGGCACGGCATGGAGGATTTCTAAGAAGTACGTCTCGAAAAATGCAATACCGGGTAATCAGCTATACCCAATAAGGTAAGTCGGTCAACCACGCGCTTGGGTAGATCATCCATGAACGCCTACTTCACCCTGTTCTTCGGCATGTTCACTACCCTGCTGGTAATCATCAACCCACTGGAGGCCATTCCGGTATTCCTGGGTTTGCTGCAGAACAAGGACGCTGCCGAACAACGCCGCGTGGCGCGAAAAGCCTGTCTTTATGCGTTGCTGTTGATGTTTTTCTTTTTGATCTTCGGCAACCTGCTGCTGCGTTTGTTTGAAGTTCCGCTGAGTATGATTCGGGTGGTCGGCGGGGTGATCCTGATGCGGATCGGCTTCGAGCTTTTTGCGCCCTCACCCAACAGCAGCCTGATTCCAAGCGGTGGCAAAGGCGACGAGGACGTATCCTTCATCCCCATGGCCATGCCGATCATGTTCGGCCCCGGCGCCATTGCCACGGTGATTGGCCTGACCAGCACCATTAAAGACTCCGACCGCGCCGTACTGTCCTTCGCCGTCGTGGCGCTGGCGATCTGCGCCACCATGCTGGTCACTTACCTCTCGCTGGCCTACGCCAACACCATCCTCAAAAAGATTGGCCCGCAAGGGATCGATGCCGCGACGCGCATCGTCGGTTTCTTCGTTTCGGCGATGGGCGTCGGCCTGATCTTTCACGGGACGGTGGAATTTCTCCAGTCGTATGGGGTGTTGCTCAACGGTGTAATAAAGTAGGACTGCAAATCATGCAGAACGGGCGCCTGTTTGGGGCGCCCCGTCGTTTAGGACAACTAACCCGCCACGATGTTAATCGTGTCCGTTATGACCGTTCTGCCGCATGGCTTTGAGAATGCCGTCCAGGTTGTAGGTTTCCGGCGCCTGCATGGGCGGGAAGTCCTTGTATGACATCAGTTCCTTCTCCCAGAGCAACTGCCCGATCGGCAGCATGTTCCAGTTGTAGACATAGGCATTGCCCGGTGAGCCCAAAGCACCGCCATAGCCCGTGATGGACTTGGCGTCGGCACCGACCGTTGTTTCGAAAGGGTCGCGCTTGAGGTTGAGCAGTTGGGTCCAATGAAACGTGGTCGCACCATACAGCCCGCCCGTCGCGGTATCCGGCACCATGGTGTAGTACATCTTCCAGTTCTTGTAGCGCACCGCCGAAGGTTGCGAGCCGGTGTAGTAGAAGAATGTATCGCGCGCCGATTTGTCGGTTTTACCCGTCAGGTAGTCAGTCTGGTCCACCCCATCGAGCTTGGTCTTGACGATGCCTGGGTAGCTGCCCGCCATGATTTGCTCGTTGAGTTCATTGCCCTTCTTGCCACCAGCGATATTGACCAGCGTCGGCACCCAGTCGAGTGAGGCAAAGATGTCAGTCAGGACGGTGCCAGGTTTGATTTTTCCAGGCCAGCGAATGACCAGTGGAGCGCGCATGCCGCCTTCCCAAGTGGTCAACTTGCCGCCCTTGAACGGGGTCGTACCGCCGTCCGGGAAGGTAATGGTTTCCGCGCCGTTGTCGGTGGTGAAGACGACAATGGTGTTGTCCAGCTGGCCCATGTCCTGAAGTTTCTTCAAGACATAACCAATGTTGTCATCGAGTTGCTTCATGCCGGCTTCGTTGGTGCCCCAGTCTTTTCCACCGGGCTCACCGACCATGGCGTCGTATTTGGGTGGCAGCACCGTGGTGATGTGCATGCGCGCCGGGTTGTACCAGACGAAGAAAGGTTTGTTGGTTTTCTTCGGATCGTTGCGGTCGAGGAAGTCGATGACCTTGGCGGAGATTTCTTCATCCACGGACTTCGAGCGCTCCAGCGTCAGCGGACCTTCGTCCTTGCACGTGGTGTTCTTCTGCGTTCCGTCGCTGGAAACGCATGACATGACCGGACGAGGTGGCGTCAGGCAGGTGCCTTCCCGCGGATCGATGGCGCCGGGAGCGTCCGGCAGCCCATTGATCGGTGTGGCCTTGCACGGTGGTGCGATGCCCTGCACTTGCGGCGTCTTGTTGATGTCGACAAAACTCACGCCCTGCATCGCGTCGAGGTGATAGAGGTAACCCCAGAACTCCTGGAAACCATGGGATGTCGGCAGTGCTTCAAAGTTGTCGCCGAGGTGGTTCTTGCCGAACTCACCCGTGGTGTAACCCAGATCCAGCAGAAACTTGGACAGTGCGGGTGTACCAGGGCGCAGCCAGGATGGGCTGCCGGGCAATTGCGGTGGGATCATGCCGGTTCGCAGCGGGTGCATCCCGGTAAAGAAAGCGTTACGTCCTGCCGTGCAACTCTGCTCGGCATAGTAGGTCATGAACTTCGCGCCTTCCTGGGCGATGCGATCGATGTTCGGCGTCTCACCGACCGCCAGACCCTGGTGATAGATGCTCGGCTGCATCCAGCCGATGTCGTCGGCCATGATGAATACGATGTTGGGTTTCTGATCGGCAGCTTGAATCACTGTCGACAGGCTGGCTCCTGCTGCCAGACTGCTCAACGCCAATCCCGTTAGTACAAGTTTTCTGAGCTTCATGTATTTGATCCTCTAGCAGTTGATTCACAGAACTACCCGTCTCGGATACGTCGTGCTCTCATCTCTCAAGGCTCAAAAACTGCAACTACCCCAATCCCTATACCGACGGTCAGCCACGTGTTTGCTGCAATCGCTCGCCTATCTGCGACCTGCGGTTGAAGTAAGGATCCTCACGCAGGACGGCCCCTCACCATCAATTGCGCTGCACCTGATGCTAGGAAATCCCTAACTTTCCCTCCCAAGTTACTTTCTCTGCCTCGAAATCAAGGAGAGATCGACCACACGGCTAGCTCATAGCAATCTGGGTCGCCTATGCTGTCTCTTCGATGAGGCAAAACCTGACCTTGAAGGACAAGGCGCGTGAACGTGAACTGGGAAGGAATGCGGCCAATCGAAGGTACGGTGATCGTTATTGAGGATGATCCTACCCTTCGAGCACTGATGACGGACATCCTGGCCGAGATTGGCGCCCAGTCTCTGGCTTTTGAGACTGCAGACGACGCGCTGACGTACTTTTTGCAAAACACTTTCCACTGCCCGCTGGTGATCGTGGATCATGCGCTACCTGGGCAGATACAAGGGTTGGAGTTTATTGAGATGATCCAGAGTCGTCTCCCCTGGATCGCCTCCATTCTCACGTCCGGTTATTTGATCGATCCTAGCGACCTACCCGTCCATACGATCTATCTGCACAAGCCTTGGTCACTGGATGACCTGGTGATTTCGGTGGCCACCCTGCTGCAGCCCGGAAACCCCATCATCAAGACGTCCCACTGAGTTGCTGGAGGTTTCTGTGACCCAGAAAGGCTTCATTGGCCTCCTCTTTGCGTTGTGTGCGCTATGGATTGCGATTGTTAGCGGGGTAATTGTTCTGGTCAGCTAGATCAGCACGACGGCTCTACAACACTCGGTGGTGTTATTGGTCTCCTAAATTCGCCCACCTTTGCCCACACGCTGCATTCACACCGAGCAAGTCATGGGAACGAACGACGTCCTACGCCTGCTGTTAACGATCTCTGCGTTGTGCGTTGCCGCCGCGCTCGCGAGCCTTGTGTTGTTCCTTTAGCCGTCTTCGCGAGCTACCGTCTTGGGCCGGTGCCTCCTGTGGCAGTCACGGCCTCAAACCAGTTCTGTGGGCTCTGGTATTTCAAAATAAGCACGACTGGGTTCGTGCTCGAGAAAAAAGGCCCCACACCTGGCTCATGTGTGGGGCCTATTGATCACGCCCCATTGTCGGTAGCGCCACCCTTAGCCTTTCGCCCAGGCGTACACACGGTGATTGATTTCACCGAGGCCGCCGTCGCGGGCGATCCACTCTTCACCGGCGCGCCGGCATTGCGCTTTTAATTCATCGACGCTGATGCCATGAAAAGCCGCGACGGCCGGGGCCAGATGCTCTGGGGCGTCGCCGCCGTCGCGCAGGGCCACAAACATCAGGTGATGCGCGGGCCAATTGGCATACAGGTTATTCGGTTCGGTCATGGTCATAGCTCCTTGTGGGAGACATCCCATTGTAGGCCTTACCAATCCCGGCATCGGATCATGGATAGATCGAATTGCTTACAGATGAGTCGTCGGTACGGAAAAAATTTCTGATTCGGGGTAAGGTTTTTCCATCACGGCCTCAGTGACAACCACGGCGGCGGATGACTCGAGAGTGATCATGGCCACCAAGGTCATCCTGACGATTGTCAGAGTGCCAAGCCCGTTGACGGCGACCCCGGCTGATCCACATGGCTCGAATCAGCTGGTGAATGCCAAAATGGCCCCCACGAAATCAAACTGGTTTTTATTCATCTTGAAGAGTCTTTCCCCATCCTGGGCTAACCTTCCATTCTTGAGTCCCATCATCCCTTTTATCCTTGCCTTTTGAGGATATGTAAACGTGAAAGGCAAAACGATTGGTACCTCTGCAGTCGTGACCTTCGGGGCTGCGGTGATGGATTTAGCACTTGGGGAGCCAGTAAGGATCAGCGAGAGGATGCACTGTGCAAGGTAGCGCAGGAGCATCTGAAGGCCGTCGAAATCCAGGCACGCGCCATGGCAACCGGTCTGTCTGTCGAAGGCTACGCCGAAGCGGAAAAAACCGAGGTGGGCAAGCTCATCAACGCGCTGGATACCGCTAAAACCAAGGAAGAGGCGGAAGCAGTAATTACGGAGCACTCCGCAAATGTCGAGGCCAAGGTCGCCGCAACCGACGCGGAAGTGAAGTCGCGAGGCAATCAACCCTTCCTAGTGCAACAGTTCAAGAAGCAGCGGATAACGACTGACGTTAAGCTGGAAATCCAACGCGCCGAGAAAGCGGTCAACATAGCGTGTGAATGAAGCTGACCAAGTGATTCGATTCGTATAACGATTGCCCTCCCCTGATCTTTCACTACATTTCGACCTGTGTACCCAACTCAATGACCCTGTTCAATGGCAAATTGAAGTACTTCAGGTTGCTGTTGGCGTTCTTGAGCAGGAACGCAAACAAGTACTCGCGCCACTTGGCCATACCGATGCGCTTGGTCGGGATGACCGTCTCCCGACTCAAGATATAAGTCGTGCGCATGGGACTGAAATCAAGCTCGGGCAAATGGCAGGCACGCAACGCGAGAGGTACATCCGGTTCTTCAGTAAAACCGAAGTGCAGACTGACCCGAAAGAAACCTTCGCCAAAAGAGTCAACTTCGAACCGGCGGTCGACAGGCACTCGCGGGCTGTCTTCGGAAACCACGGTCAACAGCACCACCTGCTCATGCAACACCTGGTTATGCAGCAGGTTGTGCAGCAACGCATGAGGAACAGCTTCGGCCTTAGCTGTAAGGAATACTGCCGTGCCTTGTACGCGGTGGGGAGGTTGTGTACGAAGGCTGCTGATGAAGAGCGGAAGCGGAAGCGCGGTTTCATCCAGCCGCTCAACAATAATCTTGCGCCCCCGCTTCCAGGTCGTCATCAAAATGAACAGGCCGATGCCGGCAATCACCGGGAAGGCCCCCCCCTGAAAAATCTTCGGCGCATTGGCCGCGAAATACAGACTGTCCACCAACAGAAAACCGAGCAACATTGGGATGGCCAACCAGCGCGGTGTTTTCCATAGGAGCAAGACTACAGCCGAGGACAAGATGGTGGTGATCAACATCGTTCCAGTCACAGCAACCCCATAAGCGGCGGCCAAGGCGCTGGAAGACTCAAAACCAATCACCAGTAGCACAACACCGACCATCAACGCCCAGTTAACTGTGCCGATGTATATCTGGCCCTGCTCTTGGTCGGAGGTGTGCTGGATAAACATTCGAGGGACGTATCCCAGCTGAATGGCCTGGCGCGTCAGGGAAAAGGCACCAGAGATCACGGCTTGAGAGGCGATGATCGTTGCCAGAGTTGATAGAGCAATCATAGGCAGTAGCGCCCAGTCAGGCGCTAACAAATAGAAAGGATTGCGCACCGCTTCCGGGTTTCCCAGGATCAAAGCGCCCTGACCAAAGTAGTTGAGGGCTAGACCGGGCAAGACAAGGATAAACCAGGCACGGGAAATTGGTTTGCGACCAAAGTGCCCCATGTCGGCATACAAGGCTTCAGCACCGGTCAGTGACAGGACGACAGCACCCAGAATCGCCACACCAATACCTGGATGAACCACAAAGAACTGCACTGCCCAAGCAGGGTTGAGCGCTTGCAGCACTTCAGGCCGCTGCAAAATCCCGTAGATCCCGAGCGCACCCAACACTACAAACCACAGCACCATGACCGGGCCAAACAAGATCCCAATTCGAGCCGTGCCGTGTTTCTGTATCAGGAACAATGCCACTAACACGATCACCGATAACGGCACCACCCAGTGCTCTATTCCGTCAAAGGCCAGCTGTAGCCCTTCAACCGCAGAGAGCACCGAAATGGCCGGGGTGATCATGCTGTCCCCGTAAAAAAGTGCCGCCCCGAACAGGCCGAGCAGAACCAGTACCTTGCTCATGTGCGGATAAGGTGCTGCCGCGCGACGAGCTAATGCCGTGAGCGCCATGATACCGCCTTCACCCTGGTTGTTGGCACGCAGGATGAACAGCACGTACTTGATGGAGACCACCCAGATCAGCGACCAGAGGATCAACGACAGAATGCCCAGTACACCATCGTGATTTAACTGAACACCGTAGTGGCCGGAAAAAACTTCCTTGAGCGTGTAGAGAGGGCTGGTGCCAATGTCCCCGTAAACCACTCCGACAGCGGCAATAAGCATGGCCACGCCTGACGTTTTAGTTTCGGAGCCGTCGTTCGCACTGGTCACTGTTTTGCTCAAGGGGGCTTCTCTCAAACTGCGAAAAGGAATTGCATGCCATCCTTGGGCAATACGGTTTGCCAGAGCCGTTGGAGGCTCGGACATTGGGTCGATAAAAATCGCGGCCAGTATCGTTGCGAACCAAAACAGCTACCGTAAAAAAAACGTAAAAAAATCTAAGGTGCGTACCTCGCTTGAGGAAGGCGGATTCAGTCGCTCGGTGAAAAAACCGACTTCGCTCAGCGAACGCAAGCCCACCAGACACCCGACGCAGCAACGAGCCAGGTCAAAACAACAACCATCGCAGCAAATCTGTTCACTGGCCGCTTTTCATGGTTTGCCTCCCACTCACTCGCCTTAACCTGACACGCCTGGAGCACTAGCTCAGGCATGAGCCGAATAGCGAGTAGAATGCCAAGCGGTAAAATAATCACATCGTCCAGATAACCCAGCACGGGAATGAAATCGGGAATAAGGTGGATTGGGCTCAACGCATACACCACGAGTATGAAAAATGCTAAACCGTCCCGACAAAGACTCGCTTCGTGCGATGCTCGAATCTCAGGTTCAACAAAAGCTACTGGACGATCCGGACGCGCTAACGACTTATGCAGCGCATCGAAACCCTGAGCGGAAGCCCTACGTTAGCAAACGCACAGTCCAGGATAAGGCTTTTGACAGAGAGCTCGAGCAGATGCGTGCAGACGCAGAGGCTGGAGTGATACATACGCCTAAGCGCGAACCGGAGGACGGAGGCGCTCCTAGCCTTAAGCTTGATGATTATCCTGATCTGTAAACGCGCCGCTGAGAATCTACAGACGGAAGCGGCTTGCCGGCTCATAGCAACGGAGACCAAATGTGAAAAAGCCACCTATGAAAATCATTATCGAAGAATGGGATGGTGACGGTGCGATTCGGATTCCGGACGAAGCGCTGCAGGAGCTCGAACTGGATGTCGGCGACGATGTGTACCTGATAGAAGAATTTGTCGGCAACACGCGCTGCCTTGTCCTATCAAAAACGCCTCAGATTGCGGATCGAATAGACGAGCTCACTGAAGCTTGGGATAGCACACGGCTTGGTAACGCCCAGGAGAAATGAGACAGCCGCAATGCGTTGTCTTGATCCACTCACAGAAGGCTGCGTGCAGTCGATTACCCGCCTAGGCGATAGCCGGGCCCAGCAGGCCCGAAGCATCGACTATTGGGAAAATGGCTCATTGAACAGTCATTCCTGCGATGAGAAAGCACGGTGCACCGTCATAAAAATTGTCTCAGCTTAAGCCCTCCCATTCTTGAAATCATCTCCTTTTGCCGGTACTTCTAAGTCACCAATGTCATGCACGGAAAGCAACCATGCACGAAAGATTCAGAGTGATTGAAACCACCACACTGGACGATGGCAGCAAGCGATATAGGGTCGTTGATCTTGTAGAGGGAGGGTCAGCCAGCAAACATGGCGTGTTCAAAGTCAGGGCGGAGGCAGAAGCTGTTTGTTCGCTCCTGAACGCCGAGCATCCGCGACAAAGTGGCTTAAGTCATACGTCCTTGAGCATCTGATCCACTCCTTGCCATAACTGGCCACCTTGTTTCTCAATGCCGTCAAACGGAATATTTTTCCTCTCCACACCTGACTGTAGCGGCCAATTCCATCCCCACTGTATCTGCTTCTGCCTGACTAACGCCGGGTAGCATGACTCCTCCACCCGAGGAGGTATTACCCTATGCCGGACGCCACTAACCTCTACCTATTCATTGTTGCCGCTTTGCTGTTGCTCCTCGTGCCTGGCCCTAACATGGCTATCGTCACCAGCCATGCGGTCGCCCACGGCTGGCGCGCCGGTTTCTCCGCCGCTCTGGGAATAACTCTGGCCGATGTGCTGATGACCGTCACGGTGAGCACCGGTCTCGGTGCACTGGTAATGAGTTGGTCTCCGGCGTTTGACTTGCTGCGCTGGGCCGGTGCTTGCTATCTGATGTGGTTGGCCTGGCAGGCATTGAAGGCTCCCTTTGCGGATACCAATACTCAAGCCACACAAGCTTCGATGCGCAAGATTTTCGCCCGAGCCACGTTCAACAGCCTGTTAAATCCCAAGGCACTGTTGTTCTTCATGGTGTTCCTGCCGCAGTTTGTTACTGTCGGGGGCAGCAGCGTCACCTCGCAATTGATGTTCCTGGGGTTGCTGCTTGCGCTGATCGCCTTGATCTTCCATTCCCTGCTCGGCTTTTGCGCCGGGCGGCTGCATGGGCGCCTTCGCGAAGGCTTTATCTTTAAACGCCTTGGCGCCTATAGCTTCGCGGCAGTAATGACGGCTCTGGCGGCGCGTTTGCTGATGCTCAACCGACCGGTTTGAAGGCACACCAGGATGGTTCGCCCTGTCTCTCACTGACTTTTTTGCATCGCCCCGTTTAACAAACGGGGTGATGCAAGTTCATCGTTACTGTTTGACCAGATCGCTGGGCTTCCAGCTCTGGTCGAAAAACGCCTGTTTCGGCCCATACAGCCGCACAATCACGAGGAAACCTTTGCCCGGAACGGTCTTGATCCAGTTCTTGCCTTCGCCCGGTGATTCGGGGCCAAAGTAGAGGTCGGTCGAGCCATCACTGTTTTGCGCCGGTTTGTCCATCTGATTGAGTGAGGGGAACGGCTGGCCGTTGTCCAAACCCGAAGCGGTGAGGTTGTCGTAAGCGGTTACCGACCAGAACAACGCCGCTGGCACATTGGCGGGTAGGTTGAGCTTGTAGGTGTGGGCACCGTCGAGGAACTTGCCGTCGGCATCGCGAGTGGTGGCCGGATACTTGGCGCCGGCACCGACCATGTTCATCACCATGCCCGGACTGTCCGAGTAGGCAGAGGTGAAGAACGCCACACGCTGCTCGAGGTTGGTGAATGTGCCGCTGGCCTGAAACTCGGTGTTTTCCCCGGCGAAGGTGTTCACGTACTGGCGATCTGTGTAGTACAGGCCGCCCGGCTCTTTCATCAGCAGATGACTGGTAACGACCTTGCTCATCTTGAACGCGATGCGCGCAGCGTCATCCAGCAGCTTGCGCCGTTGTGCATCCGGGGCGAAGGCCTTGCCCTTTTCGATGCCGATGGTGTGCAGGAAGCCGCGCATGTCCATGTCCGCCGGGTCGACCGCTTCGGCTTCAATGAAGCGCGACAGCAGATCGAAGTATCGGCCGTCCTCGGGGAACAGCATGTTGATCGGCGCACCGGTGGCATCGGGGAATCGCATCGGCAGCGCCGAATCCTTCTTGCCTAACGGATAGATTTTCGTGCGCTCGACTTCGGCCACCGGCACGCTCAGGTCTTTCGGATCCTTGAAGAAGGTGCGCCAGAACAGGAACACGTTGTTGGTGCGCGAGCGGTAGACGAAACCCTCGGTGGGTTCCGGACCGGTGTAGCCAGGCGGCAACAGCACATAGGTGCCACCCTTGCCCTTGTCGGGACCGGCCAGGCCGACGTCGCCGCGCCAGGTCTTGCCATCGATGGTCGGACCGACGATGGGCCGCTGGAAGAAATCGTCGAACATGCCCTGCACGCCGGGCGGTGCTTCCACCACCAGCGGACCGTACTTCGCTAGGTCCAGATAACTCATGGCGTAGACCAGGTCGGAGTTCGGCGTGGTCACCAGCGTCTTGGCGTTGATGCGTTTCTTCCAGGTCGGCAGGATGTTGTAGCCGGCGCCGAATTGTTTCTCCGACGCCTCCTTCATCGACCAGATGTTGATGGCCGGCAACGACCACAGATACGACTGCACGGCACGCTGGAAAATCAGCTCGTCGATCATGCTGCGTGCAGTGGCTTCGGTCGGGAAACCGTTTTCGAAGGGCTGGTTGGCAAGCTCTTCGTAACGCGTGGCGGCATCGGCGACGCCGCTGAGGGAGACCGCCACTGCCAGGGCGGTCAGGGTGTTGCGCAAGCTGCTCATGGGATGTCCTTATGGTGGCGCAGTTTGAAGGTAAATCTGGGCACGGCTTTCAGTTTGCCTTGACCACTGCCGGCGGCGTCCACTGGCCGTTCAATGCCGCCGCGTCAGGCCAGTAGGCTCGAACGTACAGCGAGAAGTCGGCCCCCTTCGGCGCGGGCAACCAGTTGCTTTCCTTGTCGGCACCTGGCGATTCGCTCTGCACGTACAGCGTCAGCGAGCCGTCGGCATTGGGTTTGAGCGATTTGTTCTTGGTGCCCAGGGAATAGCGGCCCAGTGGGTTATCCGCGAAAAAGTGCTGTTCGTTATACAAGGTCAGCGACCAGAAACCCTTGACCGGCGGCAAGGCATCTTTAGGGAAGGTCACGCTGTAGCGCTGGCCGCCGTTGAGCCGCGCACCGGACTGATCCAGGTCCTGGTAGAAATACTTGGTCTCGATCTGCTTGTTGACGAAGATGTTCGAGCGGGCCACCGCTGTGCGCAGGAAATAGTCGGTGCCGAACGCCGCGCCGTTGTCGATGGTGCTCCAGTGATTGGGCAACTGCTTGCCATAGTTGCGAAACTGCAACAGCGGCTTGACCACCTCGGCATCGGACTTTTGCGCCTCGTCGATCATGGCCTTTTTCAATTCTGGATCACGCTGGGCGATCTGCGCCAGCACCGACAGTTGCGCGTAACGCGCTTCTTCGCCGGGCAACGGCTTGGCGTCCTTGAGAAGTGCCGGCAGTTCATCGAAGAATTTTTCCGGGAGCACCCAGCGAGTTTCTTCCGCGCCCGCCGCTTCTGCCGGGAATTTCGGCGACTTGCTCCAGTCACGCTGTTTGAGTTTGCCGTCGTACTGGGACACCGGGTACATATCGATCCCGGACAGGTACGGCTGAATCGCTTTGCGATCCGCGGCGGTATCGTCCTGGAACACTCGTGGAATCACGAAACCGGTGTTGGTTTCGGCGCGAAAAACCTTTGTGATGCCTTCAGGCACCTTACCGTTCCAGTCCGGCCCGACCAGCAGGTAGAAACCGGGCTTGGTGCCATACATCTTGCCCAGCTCGGCGAAACTGTCGGAGCGCAGATCCACGACTTGATACACCCAGAACCGGTCGCCGAAATCCGGTACCTGCAAGACCACCGGTTCCAGATCCAGCGCAATGCTGCCGGCGCCGTAGACCACATCCTGGTTCGGACAGGCCACCAGGCGCTCCCCTGGCGAGATGTAATCGGTAAGCATCGACAGATGATTGATCGGCGCCACGGGCACGATGCCGCCCATCAGGCCGGCTTCGGGCAGATCCTTAAACTTCAGCCGCCGGTTATAGATATTGGCCATCGGCCAACCCCAGAAATACGCCTCGCGCGCCATCATGCGCACATAGGTTTCGGTCACCTTCACATCCGCTTCAGGGCCAGACACCTGAGCCACCGGCTTGCTCTGCGCCTGCACAGCAGGCGCACCGAGCAACACCGCCGTCGTGAGCAGGCAAAGAGTAAATAAAGGGGACTTATACATGAAGACGCTTCCTTGCTTGGAATTTTCGAAAGACCTGTTCTTGGCAGTAAACACATCGATAGAAAATCTAGCAGAGGAACCCGATTCGGCCAGAAGAGGCATGCAGTCGGTGACCGCGCTTCTCGCCGGCGCACTCACATTCACCAAGAATGGGGATTTAAATCAGGGATACTGCAATGATTCAGTTAGTAAACGGGGCATTGCTAGGCATCGCCCCTGATGGAAAGTTTATAAATTTGTCCCAGCTTTCGTAGGCATCGTGCTGCCTCTTGCTCGCAGCGTCCCAATCGGGGCCGGAAACACATCTGGCTGACACCAGCATCATCATTCTCATGGTGGCGGCATCCAGTTCCATTAAGAGATTATGTGACTCGATTCTGAAGTCATCGATAGATGCCATGATCTTTGCCTTGGGCGGATCTCACCGCCATTGAAGAACTGATGCTCCTCAGACGGTTGAGTGGGCTGCACAGAGATAGTTCACACTGGCTTGATCGCCGCTACCTCTGCACGCAAGATTCAGAGTGATGAAACTAGGCGACCTGGCTGTCCAACTCCGACCAACGCATCATCACAGCCTTCTTCCGCCAAGCGTTCTACAAGCGCGTCCATATCGCTCTCATCAGACGTCAGTTCGTGATTCAGGGTGAAGGTGAATACCATCTCTAACACTCCGCATCAGCAAGATCCTACGTGGCTTCGATTGTCGCACGACGCGTCGAGCCGGGCTTAAGCCCGAAGGAGCGATAGCCGTAATAGCTTCACTTCACAGCCTAACAAGGCGCCTATCGAATCTCACACAAGAACCACCGCTGCATTCGACCGATAAGATCGAGCACAGCGTTCGTCTCCACCCTCGTCCTCAGCATCTTCAGTGGACGCTTTGAACCGAGCCCTCAAGCCGGCGAGCTCATCATTCTGTTGCAGCGGCGACGTTGTCCTCGAACAGGGACATGCTTGCTCAAAGACAGCAAAGCGTATCGGAAGCGGAGTGAAGAACCGTAGTCATCAGTGATCAACGCGGCTGGCTTCGCCTTTTGCTGGCCACTCACCATCCGTAGCTTGACGAGTGGCCTCCGTCTCAAGCTGTTCCTGCGCAAGTCGCCAATAAAACTCTTCAGATCCTTCCCGACGACCATCTTTTTCCCACAACTCATATGCCCTTTCTCGGACTTTCGAATCGTCAATCATTGTCATTCCTCTCTGAGTCTCTAATTGATCCTGGTTCTTAAACTGGCTGATCCCAAAGGTATGGGCTCATAGCTCATCCTCAGCTTTGGCTAGCAGAGCGTCATCCGCGAGGGGTTCAAGCAGCGTCTCGGCAATCTCGCCGAGCTTGCCCAACGGGTGATCACAATTGCCCAGCAGTTCTGCTGTTGCAATCTTGTCGGCATGTCCTCGCTCGGTGGTAATGATCAGCCAGCCCAGCGCCGGGGTATGTACCTCGTTATCGGCAAGACGGTTGTTCACGTACTCATCCACTGCCAGGGCGAACTCTTCAGCAGTCACACCTTGCTGAGGATGCATGCGACGTTGGAATGACACGCTGTTGCCGCGCAGAAGTTCTTCCGCTGCGTTGTAGAGCCAGTCCGCTCGAGCGGCGTCCTGTGGGCTCTCGCTCACTAGAGGGGGATGATGACGAACATGTTTTAACGGGGAAAAATGTGTTGTGTTCATGATCGTATCCAGAGCGAGCAAGAAGGTTTGTCGCGCGTGGCTGACTGCTGAGGAATTAAATACCCCATATCCATTTGACCGCAGACGTTGCGGCAGAGTCCATCGGCGATGCGCCCTTACGTCAGTCCAATCGGCTGCCAAAACGATGCATACACACTCTCTAAACACCCTTTTACTGGTCGTCCTCTCCCTCGAACTCACGGATTCCATGGGAATCTATCAAAGCACACACCTAATGGTCTTTCGTGATGAACGACATTCGCAAAACCCAAGCACTGGCAACGTGGGAAAAACTGTTTAACCAGCCTGAGATTCGGATGGACGCAGAGGAGCAGTACGAGGCACTGCTGCATCTCGCGGACGAATTTGAAGATCAGGGCTTTATCAGTTCACAAGAACGAGGAAGGCTCATCGAGAAGGCAACGACCCTCTACACGCGATCTATCGAGGGTATAGGCGAAGGCACCTAGCGCTCGCCTAACTGAACTCCCCTGCCCCGACAAAAGGCTCGAAATAATTCGAACGTCAAATGCGGCCTGGACTGATGAGGCGCCGTACTGAACGGTGCAAACGGAATTTGCCAATCCGTCCTAGATCTTGGGGGTACAAGAAAGCAGCTTGGATTAAGGATGATGGGGTCGTCACTTGACGCCTGATTAGATGACCAGGTGCCTACCAAGCTGCTGTTATGAGAGCTAGGCCACATGCCTCTCTGTCTGCTTGAGACTAATCGCGAGCCGCCTTGCACACCCCACACCCCAGGCTAAAGCACGAGTCATTGATTCACCCGGTCTGGAATCAAATGCCTCTTCATGCAAAGCCATGCCGCTCGCCGCATACACTCCGATGAACATCTGGGTGCATCCCGAGGGCGATGGCCTCACTTGGACATCAATGAACGTGCCATCGTCTAACGTCTCATCGTGTGTCCGATGGTGAAGTGCTAGATCAGCCCATTGCCAAAACACATCCCCACGAATTCGCATTCCGCCTCCTCCTACGACTTTAGTCTTAGTTATCGGAAAACTCACCATAGCTCAGCGAGGCGGTGACGCAACGGGGTGCGTCAAGATTGATTTATAAATCGGACAATTGGCCATGATTCCTGTACACGGCTAGAGATTCTGTACAGGTCATCTGCGCTTCTTTTTTAAGGTCGAGGGCATGAGAGGGTTATGCCGAAAACTTCGGCATTAGGATCGATGGCAGCGTCAGTACCTCCATCAGTAAAATCTAAATCTTAGCCGGGCCCTGCTGGCCCGAAGCATCGACTATAGGAAAAATGGCTCAACGCGGATCCTGCTGTTTGTACCGTCGTTCCTGCGATGAGAAGCACAGTGCACCGTCATAAATTGTCTCAGCTTAAGCCCGCCCCGTTCTTGAAATTGTCTTGGTTTGCCGGTACTTCTAAGCCACCAATGTCATGCACGGAAAGCAACCATGCACGCAAGATTCAGAGTGATTGAGACCACCACACTGGGCGATGGCAGCAAGCGATTCAGGGTTGTTGATCTTGTCGAGGGAGGGTCAGCCAGCAAGCATGGCGTGTTCAAAGTCAGGACGGAGGCAGAGGCTGTTTGTTCGCTCCTAAATGCCGAGCATCCGCGTCAGGGTGGTGTAGGTCGTACGTCCCTGAGCATCTGATCTACGCTGACCTCTTCCACGGAGGAATCACAATGTCGAACGCAGACCTACTCCCTTCCCTACTCTTCAAGATCAATCAAATCCAACTCGCGCTCGAAGCCGCGATCATGGAACTGACACTCTGGGTCGAGCAGCGTGGCTCAGCGGAGGTCGCCGGCAACGTACGCGGTGCTTTGGACACAATCAGCAAGAATGAAGAGTTCATCAACATGACGCTTGCGGTGCTAATGACGCCTGAGTGAGTGCTCTCAAACTTTGGGCCTTTCTCACTATGGTCGGAGCTGGCGCTCTCTATGCCTCAAGGCACTTCCCCCCAAATATTTACATCCAGATGAAACATGAGATGGACAGCGGCGATGTCACATCTGCCCGGGCTACGTTATATCGACTCCTGCGCTGGATAAAAATGTCGAATACCCTCGTGTGAGTTCCAGCCTCCGACTTCGCCAAAGTCACGCGCACGAGACATCCCCTCGCTACCTTCCTATCGGCAATAACCTCTGTACGGAGCAAAACCAAGCGTCAACCGGTGGTCGGCGCAGCCTGATCAATGCATTGCGAAGCCGAAGGGCCAAGGGTCACGAAGTATCGGGTTGCAGGTGCTGATGCTAAGTCTTTTTGGTGCTTTGAACTCATTGCAGTTCACCGCCATGAGTACGCTGACCTGTTGGGGCCATGCCGAATTGACCCACGTGCCGACGCAAGACTGCCCCACCTCCAAGTCGGCACAAACCCTGCCTAGGGAACGTTTTTCGAGGAGTAAGACTGGGTCAGTGACATCTCGGCATCTGGGGCAATTCGGCGTCAGCGCCTACACTCAGAAATCATAGCAAGGGTTCGCGTAGGTGTTTTTACACACTCTGGGCCGAATTCTGCCGCTGCTGACCGGCAGCTATGGATCGATCATCGCCATCGACGGCAGCAAATTCAAAGCCGTCAATAATCGCGACCGCAACTTCACTCAGGGCAAAGTGAAGGCACGCAGTCACCGAACGGTGCGTCGGCCTCCACGTAGCGCACGTCAAACCGGCCAAGCGCGGGTCAAGGCCCGGCGTAACACCCGCGCCACGCCGTACGGGTGCAGGACCTCGGTGGACAAATTGCCCCAGCGGTCGATGCCACAAAACACTGGCCCTGCCTGCAACTGGCTGAGGCTCAGCCACACTTCATAGGCCTGCACCGGGCACAGACGTATTAACACCGGCACACTGACGCTGCGCCCCTGATGTCCACGGTCGGATTTGCTGCTGGAGAGGAACAGGCTCAGCCCTTCGCCCGGCACGAGCTGATTGGTTTCAATGCGCAGACGACATAAATCGTCACTGCGAAAGGCCCATCAAACCTTCTTTCACGTGCTGATGTCCAGTGCCCTGGTGCACCTGGAGCAACACGAGTTAGGGCTGACCGTGCACTACGAAGTGACCGCGGCGGCCGAGATCGACGAAACCCAGTCCGTCCACCTAGGCCTCGCCCTGCTCGCGCGCAATTTGCGAAACGACCTGTACCCGCAGTGGTCACCCGAGCGCGTGATGCTGCTTTGCCGGGAACCGCGCAGCCGCGTCAGCTATACCCGGGTGTTCAGCCAGAATGTGTTTTTCAATCAGGAGTGCAACGGCATGCTGCTCAGCCACCAGGTGCTGGCGCATCCACTGAACGAGAAACAGCGCTTCTCCCGTCCCGCCCTGCTTGACTACCTGCGGGAAAACCAACAGCGACGCAACCGAAGCCCGGCCTCGGCGACCGAAGACTCCGTGCGCAAATTGCTGGCCAGCAGTGGCGCGCCCCTGGAGGCCGTCGCTCTCAATCAACTGCAAAGCCGCCGAACCCTGCAACGCAGGCTGGCCGGCAGCGGCACCACCTTCCAGGCCATCAAGCAACAGACCAAACTGGACCTGGCCCGCAAATACCTGAGCCAGACCGACCTGAAGCTTTCGCAGATTTCCGAGGTGCTGGGTTTTTCGAGCCTGAGCGCCTTCAGCCGCTTTTTCCACAAAGCCCAGGGCTGCGCGCCCAAGGCTTACCGGGCGCAGGCAGCGGGCATCAACGAGCGGCTCAGTGCGCCTTAGGCAGCCTTTGGATAGTCGTTACTGCTTCACTCGGGAAAATCACTTGCCAATGTTCATCAGCGCCGTGCGCAACGGCGCATCGGAAACATGGATGATCCCGATGTAAGGATGCGCCATGTCGACCACCAGAAAGACCGCCGCGGCCACCGACAGGGAGCAAATGAGCATGACGCCTATCACGGTGGGATTGGCCGGCGCCTGCAGGCCGAACGTCGCGAATAGCCAGGCCAGCCAGCAGGTCAGGATCACGAGAAATGCCGTGGGCAGTCCCTCCGTATTGCTCTCGACCAGTATCCAGTGGGCTTCCGCCAGCTGAGAGCTGACCTCCAGTGCGCGGGCCTGCAGCATGCGTTGCGGTTCGTTGCCGGGCGTCAGTGCCCGCAGCACAACCTGCACCGGTTCGATCCCCGGAGACTCGTCAAATGGATTGACCGCAGTCGACTCGGTGGACGAATTGCCCCAACCCCGGTTCAACCGCGTTTCAATCAATTGACGCAGACGAGTTCGAGCCTGCGCGGTCTCCGGTCCGTACTGGGCCATGACCCTGTCGAGCAGGACGATGCGTGCGGCCGATGTCCGCACTTCAATCTCATTACTGTCGTAAACGTTTTTTGCAGACGCAATCAGCAACCCGAGCGCCAGTGCGGACAGCGTCCCCACGACGGCCGTTGCTAGGCGAATGACGTCCTTGGACTCGACATCCAGGTGATGATTCGGTAATCGCAAGCGCAACAGCATCCCCATCATCGCGGCAGCGAACAGGCAGGCGAAAACCATTCCGCCAATGATGATGGAGCTCAATGGCTGATCTCCCTGGTCATTGCCCGAATCAGCAGTACCGACATGACTGCGTGCAAGATGACCACCGGCCACAAGAGAACCCCACTCGCGTGTCCCATGAAGCCAGCATAGGAAAGATACAGCGTAACCGCTGCGTTATAGGTCAGCATGCCGAGCATGGGGGGGCCGGGCCAACAGGCAGCGGCCAATGCAATGAGGGCGATCCCGGCTATGCGGACGATGACACCGCTTAGTTCGATGCCAAGCAGCAGATGCCCGACCAGCGACGGGATAAGCAGTAGGCCCACGCCCGCGGCGGCCTCGATGATCGCGGCGAAAACCAACAGTCCTTTCATCAGATGGGCGCTCCAACCGGGCTGTGCCGGCGATTGACTGCATTATCCCGAGGAATCATTTAATCCGATTGCGACTAATGCTTAGTTCCTATCGTGATTAGCCTCGGTGGAAAGTTCCGGCCCAGCAGCAATACTCCACTCTACTTCGAAAACCATTCGAGTATAGCGTGGGGCACCAAGTCATGAACTTGACCGTGGGTGAAGCGAAAGCGTCTCGACTTTCGTTAATCAAACGATGCCTTCGCCAGCCGTTACTGCACTTTTTAATCGCCGGTTTTGCACTCTTTGGGCTGTATGGCGGTTTGCACCGTTCAACAGTCAATCAAGACCCGCAACGCATCGAAATCACCCCTGAAGTTGTTCAGTGGATCGCGATTTCCTGGCTGGCACGCTGGCAACGACCCGCATCAGAGCAACAACTGCAGGGTCTGATCGATGAATATGTGAAAGAGGAAATTCTTTAT
The DNA here is from genome assembly GCF_000282475.1 of Pseudomonas sp. GM78. Lineage (GTDB taxonomy): Bacteria > Pseudomonadota > Gammaproteobacteria > Pseudomonadales > Pseudomonadaceae > Aquipseudomonas. Next base: position 18,203 of record NZ_AKJF01000098.1, on the reverse strand, counting down.
CGCGAAGCCCTGAAGCTTGGCCTGGATAAAGACGACACCATCATTCGCCGCCGACTGGCGCAAAAAATGGATTTTCTCGCTGAGGATGTTGCGTCGCTCCGCGAACCGGCACCCGGTGTACTTGAGGCCTGGTACAACCGGCATCCAGACCAATATGCCCCACCGCCACTGGCGACCTTCCACCATTTATTCTTCGCCCTGGATAAACGCGGTGCGGATGCGCGAGTCCAGGCTCAAGCCGCGTTAAGTAGCCTGACTGACAAGCACAGCGGTGATGGCGATGCCTTCATGTTCAACAGCGCCTACTCAGAGCAATCACAGGATCAAGTGGCGCGGGTCTTTGGTTCGAAGTTCGCCGTTTCATTGTTCAAGCAGGCGCCGGGGGGCTGGGTGGGGCCTGTGGAGTCAGGTTTTGGCTGGCACCTGGTGTGGATCGATACGCTGGCCAAACCGCCGGCACCGGCCTTCGAAACCGTAGCCCAACAGGTCAAGTCCGATTGGTTGTTCGAGCAGCGCAGCAAATCGAAACGCGCGAATTTCGATGCGCTCAAAGCACGCTATGAAGTGGTGGTGACGCTGCCTGCTTCCGCCGATGGAATTGCCGCCAGTCAAACGGAGCGGCCGCAATGAGGCGCAGGGTCTGGCGACTGTTGCTGCTTTGCTTGATGGGGCTGACCGCCATGGCCCATGAGTCGCGCCCCGCTTACCTGGAACTCAACGAAACGGCGGCCGGGCGCTATGACGTCCTTTGGCGCACGCCGGTGCTGTCGGGCATGCGATTGCCGATTGTGCTGCGGTTTGCCGAAGGAGTGCGCACTGTCGTCGAGCCCGTGGAAAGCGAGCTCAACGATTCACTGATCGAGCGCCGGGTCATTGATGCCGGCACCACGGGACTGGTCGGGCAGCGCATCGAATTCATCGGTCTGCAAGCTAGCATCACTGATGTGCTGGTGCGTGTCTCACGCCTGGACGGCAGCCTGACGACCACCCTCGTCCACCCCGCGCAACCCTGGCTGGAAATCGCCGCCACACCGGGAATGTTCTCGGTGGCCGGTGCGTTTCTGATCCATGGCATCCAGCACATCCTGGGCGGTTTCGATCACCTGTTGTTCGTCTTCGGCCTCCTGCTGCTGGTGAGTAATGGCTGGATGCTGGTGAAGACCATCACCGCGTTTACCCTCGCCCACTCCATCACCCTGGCACTCGCCGCCTTGGGTGCGGTGCGGCTTCCCGGCCCGCCAATAGAGGCGATGATTGCGCTGAGCATTCTGTTGCTGGCGGTGGAAATCGCCCGCAAAAACCGTGGGCAAAGCAGTTTTACGATTCAATGGCCATGGGTCGTGGCGTTTTATTTTGGCTTGTTGCATGGCTTCGGTTTTGCCGGGGCGCTGGCGGAGATCGGCTTGCCGCAGCGCGACCTGCCCCTGGCGCTGTTCAGCTTCAACGTCGGCGTCGAGATCGGCCAGTTGCTGTTCGTCGCCGTGGTGCTGAGCCTGCGCGCGTTGTTGCTGCGCTTTCGTCTGCCACGGCCTGCGCTGCTGTATGCCCGTCCGGTTGCATCGTACGCGCTGGGTACGCTGGCAGCCTTCTGGTTTTTCGAACGGCTGTCCAGCTTCTGGACCTGAATTGCACTCTGTCACCCCCGTATTCCCAAGAGGTGGAATATGAAACCCCCTACACACACCACCGTGCCGTCACTGTTGGGTTGCGCCGTGCTTGCTGTCAGCTCGCTGGCCCTGGCAGAGGGCAACCCGGATCGCGAGGTTTACTTTGGCCAGACGCACTCGCACAGCTCCTGGTCAATCGATGCCTACCTGATCGGCAACCATCAGGTCGATCCAGAGCAGGCCTACCAATACTCGCTGGGCATGCCGGTCAAGCATCCGATGGGTTTCGAGGTGCAACTCAAAGGCCGGCCGCTGGATTTTCATGGCGTGACCGACCATTCGGAATACGTCGGCGTGATCGCCCTGGCCAACGATCCGAAGTCCGACTTCAGCAAGCTGCCGATCGCGCAAAAACTGATTGCCAAGACGCCGGAGGACTTCAACCGGGTGTTCAAGTGGATCGCCGGCAGCTTGAGCCACCCGATCAAGGAGCTGATTGATCCAAAGATTGCCGGCAATATCTGGCAGCAGAACGTCGCCATCGCCGACAAGTACTACAAGCCCGGCAAGTTCACCACGTTTGTCGCCTATGAATGGACCTCGGCACCAAACAATCAAAACATGCACCGTAATGTGTTTTTCCGCGACTCGAAGAAGGTGCCGGACCTGCCCTTCACGGCCCTCGACTCGGACAAACCGGAGGATTTGTGGGGCTGGATGGACGATCAGCGCAAAAAGGGCAACGAGGTGCTGGCGATCTCCCACAATGCCAACCTCAGCAACGGCCTGATGTTTCCGGTGGATGTCGATGACCGTGGCCGTCCCATCGATGACGCCTGGGCCGAAACGCGGATGCGTAACGAATCTCTGACCGAAATTCACCAGGTCAAGGGCACCTCCGAAACCCATCCAGAACTGTCGCCGACCGACGAATTTGCCAATTACGAAATCATGAGTTTCCTGATCGGCATCGACAACAGCACCTCGAAACTCAATGGCAGCTACATCAGGCAAGCCTGGCAAAACGGTATGGCCTTGCAGGAAGCCCTTGGCTACAACCCTTACAAAATGGGCGTAGTCGGCGCCAGCGACTCGCACAACGGGGTGATTCCGTATTCGCAGAGCAACAACTTCGGTTCCCACGGTTTCACCGACAGCACCCCGGCGGCGCGTCTTTCCGGTAAACAGAACTCGGGCATGATGGCCCTGCAGACCAGCACGTCCGGCCTGGCCGGCGTCTGGGCTGAAGAAAACACCCGCGAATCGATCTTCGATGCCATGAAACGCAAGGAAGTCTATGGCACCAGCGGCGTGCGCATCCCCGTGCGCATGTTTGGTGGATGGGGCTTCGACAGCAGTGTGTGGAACGACAAAGATTGGGTGCATGCGGCTTACGCCAAAGGCGTTCCCATGGGCGGCGACTTGCCGGCAAAACCGGGCAAACAGGCGCCGTCCTTCGTGGTGTGGGCAGTCAAGGATGCCGACGATGGCAACCTCGACCGCATCCAGATCATCAAGGGCTGGACCAAAAACGGCCAGACCTTCGAGAAGGTCTACGACGTGGTCTGGTCCGGTGATCGCCAAACGGACCCAGCCACCGGAAAAGTCCCACCGGTAGGCTCGACGGTCGATGTGTCCAAGGCGACTTACACCAATACCATCGGTGCCACCGAGCTGAAAAAAGTCTGGGTCGATCCGGCTTTCGACCCTGCCCAGCACGCGTTCTACTACACCCGCGTGCTACAGATCCCGACACCGCGCTGGAGTACCTATGACGCGGCCAAGCTGCAAGTACCACCGCCGGCCGACGTCTCGCCCACCGTCCAGGAGCGCGCGTGGACCTCACCGATCTGGTACACACCGACAGCCGAGGACAGCAAGTCTGTCGCTGGCGGCAAAACCATCGATCAACTGAAAACCGAAGGCGCCAAAGCGCTCACCAACGAGCAATTGCAAGCCTTCGTAGTGGGCAAAACCATCAAGGTGCGCAATACCGTCACCGGCCAGACATTCGAAATCGTCTATGGCACCGACGGCCAACGCCTGGTCGCCAGCGTCGATGGCAAAGCGCCCGCAGAGGGGGAATACCTGAACATGCTGCACGGCGGCCAATTCGGCGTGCCGGCCAAATACGAAATCAAGGACGGGCATCTGCTGACAACCCTCGGCGGCTCGCCCTTCGAGGCCACGGTATTCGAGCAGAACGGCAAGTACGTGGCGGCACGCAGTAACGAGTTCGGTTATGTGAATTATGAGGTCGAGGAGCTCACTGAGGCCCCTGCCCCGTAGGAGCGAAGTTCCTTTTAAGGTGCATCTTGTATGCCATTTAAGCGAGACATCACCGCAATTCAGCGTGGTCATTAGTTGCAATCTGGAGGAGTGTTGAGCAATAAATGCACTCGCGAAGTGAGCTCATTCAGACTGAAGGGTTTGGTTAGTAATCGGGTTGTCCTGTCGACCGTGACCAATCGCGAACCACCAGCAAACCCGGTAATGAAAAGCACTTTGAGCTGTGGAAATTTTTTCCTGAGTTCCGCAGCCAGGCTGATCCCGTTCATCAATCCTGGTAAGCCTACATCGCTCAGCAGCAAATCCAAGTGTTCCAGCTTCTCTGCCTTTTTTGTTGCAGAAAGGCTATCCACGGCTTCAATGACGCGATAGCCAATTTCGGACAAAAGCTCCGACGCCATTTGCCGGATAGCCGCTTCATCGTCCACCAGCAAAATAGTTTCGTTCTGTCCCGATGTCATAAGCTGCTGAGTGTCGTCCAGCTCTACGTTTAGTTCTTCTGGCTGCGAATCATCTACCGGAAAATACAGCGTCACGGTGGTGCCGACACCAAGGCTGCTGTGGACTCTGACCTGGCCACCGGATTGCTGAGTGAAACCATAAATCATTGACAGACCCAGCCCGGTACCTTGGCCCAATTTCTTGGTCGTGAAGAACGGATCGAAGATGCGCGATAAAATATCAGGACTGATGCCAGTTCCGGAATCCGTGGCAGAAATGCCCACATATGATCCAGGCGGTAGCATTTTTTCGGATGAAGATGCCTCATCGATAATGCATCGCTCAACCTGAAGGTCGAGTCTTCCTCCATTGGGCATTGCATCCCGTGCATTGATCGCAAGATTAAGCAGCGCGTTTTCCAATTGGTTAAGGTCACACCTGATACAGTCGGTTGTTCTGAATGAGCACTCAACAACGATGCTCGGCCCAACAGAACGCCGAATCATTTCCTCAAGATCTGCTACCACTTTCCGAGGATCAAGGAGTTCAGGTTCGAGTGATTGCTGTCTGGAGAACGTAAGCAGTCGTTGCGTTAAGGCCGCCGCGCGAGATGCTGAGGTCATGGCCACCGAGTTGTATCGACCCAAATCATTGTAGCGACCCGCATCAATGCGTCGCTGCATCAGTTCCAGGCTGCCGATGATGCCCGCCAACAGATTGTTGAAGTCATGGGCAATTCCGCCAGTGAGTTGGCCGACCGCCTCCATTTTTTGGCTTTGCCTTAACTTGGATTCCGCCACAGCGCGTTCTCGCTGCTCCTCTTCCAGTTGTTGGGTGCGTTGTGCTATCCGTACTTCAAGCAGGTCGTTCCAGTCACGCAGCGCACTCTCTAGTTGCACCCTGTCGTCTATGTCCTCGATGGTGCCATACCATTGTTCGCATTTCCCTGCGCTGTCGAGACTGCACAGCGCACGGACTCTAAACCAACGGTAATCGCCCGTATGTTTTCGTAATCGGACTTGGAGGTCGAAAGGCTGCAGTGTGCCCAGAGATTGATCCCAAAGAGCGGCAATCGACACCTGATCCGCCTCATACGCAGCACTGGCCCATAGACGTCCCAGTGTCTGCTCGAGCGACAGGCCGGTGTATTCGTACCAACGCGGATCGATAGAAATAAGGTTGCCGCCCCTGTCGGCAGTCCAAGGCCAGAGTGGATTGAGCTCAGCTGCAATGCGGTAATGCCTTTCGCTTTCACGCAGCCGCTTTTCCGTCGTGCGCATAGCGTCCAAGGTTTTGAAGCGCTTCAAAGCCGCACCAAGTAGATTGCTATACCCCCGGAGGAAGTCGATATCGCTGTCCGTAAATTGACGAGGACTTCGACTGTCCACCTCAAATATTCCGAAAGGACGCTCTCCGTTGGCGCCGTGGACTAGAACGTTGACGAAAGCTTTTACCCCATTGTTCTTTTGAAAATCGTGATAGCGAAATCGTGATTCCGTTGAAATATCTGTCGAAATGACGGGAGCGTTGGTGTTGAGTGAGAATATTTCTGGACTGCCTTCGCATGCTTGCACCCGAACCTTTCCGACTACATCTGGTGCCCAGCCCACACCGTTTCTCACGAAGAACGTGATGCCGTCCTCTTCGAGCAGCATGAATTTGGCCAGATTGGTTTCGAGGGCATCACCGACTAATCGACATGCCTCGTCGAGGATTTGCTCAAGGTCATCTGACGTCAAGGCGAGCTCGCCAAACTTGGCAAGCACCTTACGCTGGCGCAGCAACGTATCCTCGATTTTCATAGATTCACCTGAGGCGGTTTCAATATCCGAGGTCTGGGTTGCAGCTAGGTTCAATCAGTCTGATTGAGCGCAATTTTCGCTGAACCACAGGGTAGTGTAGCGACAGGCTGCTTTTGGCCGATTCTGTTGAAAACGTCGGTCTGCCCAAACTGCCTGATCATTGACTGCAGAAATCGCCTTTTTTGCACGCTGCTACGTGAAATCTGGGTCCGGATCCCTCCGCAAAAGTAAAGATTTCAATCTCGGACGCGTACTTTTTTGATGCGCAAACCGTGGCCGACTTTTTCAACAGAATCGGCCGGATAGCGACGGTCTGGCTCAGACCGTCGCAAAGTTGGTCAAACTTCTGTCTGCTCTGCCATTTCCAGAGCGTCATCGACCTCGATGCCCAAGTACCTGACAGTGCTTTCGAGTTTCGTATGACCAAGCAGGAGTTGGACTGCTCTCAGATTCTTCGTCCTGCGATAGATCAACGATGCCTTGGTTCGCCGTAGCGTGTGAGTACCGTACATCGTTGGGTCAAGGCCTATGGCTGTCACCCACGCTTTGACTATTCGAGCGTACTGTCTGGTGGAAAGATGGTCTGAGTCGTGCAATCGGCTCGGAAACAAAAAGTCCTCGCTTCGGAGACGCGCCCGATGCATCCAAGCTTCCAATACCGTTCGGGTTTTCTCAGTGATTTCAAATTGCACTGGATGCTGAGTTTTCTGCTGCATCACGATGGCCCGTGACGACACATGCTCCTCATGGGCGATGTCTCGGACTCGCAGCTTGGTTAAGTCACAGGCACGCAGTTTGCTGTCGATGGCCAAGTTGAAAAGCGCCAAATCACGTGTTTTCTCTGCGAGCTGGAGTCTTATCCGAATGGCCCAAATATCTCTGACTCGGAGCGGGGCCTTCTGCCCGACAAGCTTTCACTTGTTCCAAGGCTGACGACGGGATCTAGTAGCTGTATTCATGGCGTGTCCTCCATGTTGATGGAGGACAAGGGTGGATCAGTCAGAACGAGCGGTGGTCGCAGTTCGACCCTAAGCGGCCGGTGGGAACAGGCAGCAACCGACCCAGGCTGTGTGAAAACGCACTGAACACTTCGAAAGCTGAGAGCTACGGGCGTTGCCTGCGAAACCAGCAGACGTAATCGCGAATTGCCCTAGTCAGTTACATAGGCGTTCGTTAATGCTGTTTGGGCCGCGTCAGCGGCCCAAACAGCAACTCACGGACGATCACGCGGGTGGATCACGCCCTGATCGCTTCAAGCAGTCCTGAGATACCGAAGATGCTCATCATTCGTTTGAGGTGTAGGCCAACACATGAAGGCTCATCTCGGTGCTTACCCTCGGCAGGGTTTTGGTCAGGAAGTGGGTACTCCCCATCCAGTATTTGAGCGTTCCAAATGGATGTTCAACGGTCTGTCGGCGGCGCCTCATCATCGTTGGATCATTTTCAAGCCGTACCTGCATTGCATCGGCTACGGCTTCATGTTCCCAGCGCTTTACCCGGCGCTCCTTACCAGTCGTACATTGCTTGTGCATTGAGCAGGACTGGCACCCCGAGAAGTAGTAACAATGCAATAACATGCCGTCTTCCACTGAAGAATGCCGCCGGGTCAGCAACTGTCCCGCAGGGCATCGATACTCGTCCGATGCGGCAAGGTAGATGAAGTCCTGCTTACCAAATCGGCCTTCGGCTTTGCTGCCTGATGTCAGAGGTTTCGGTACGAAGGTGGTGATGCCAGCCTGCTCGCAGGCAAGGATTTCCAGACCCTTGTAATAACCTCGGTCGGCTACCACCGTCAGCGACTCGGCACTGATCTCCTCACGCGCCTGGTTCGCCATATTGCTGAGTTGCGTCCGGTCATTGCCAACGTTGGTCACCTCATGGGCAATGATCAGATGGTGTTTGTCGTCGACGGCCGTTTGTACGTTATAGCCAACCGTTCCGGTGCCTCGGCCGCTCGTGGCCATTGAGCGTGCATCTGGATCGGTGAGGGAGATTTGCTGGTCTGGGCTGTCGTGAAGCTGCGCCTCGATGTCTTTGAGTTTCTGCATCTGCTGTTTCAGGGTTTCAATCTTTTCTTTTAGCCGCTCGGCTTTGGCCTCAGCCACTTCGGGCGTTGCCCGATCCGCCGAATCCATTGCCGCCAGATATCGATCAATGCTCTGCTCGATCTGCCGCATGCGTGCCTTCACTTTGCCCTGGGTGAAGTTGCGGTCGCGATTATTGACGGCTTTGAATTTGCTGCCATCGATGGCGATGATCGATTGAGAGAAGAGATTGAGGTTACGGCAAAGCACCACGAACTGGCGGCAGACGCTGCGAATGGCTTTGCCGTTGTCCTTGCGAAAGTCGGCAATGGTTTTGAAATCCGGAGCCAAACGCCCCGTTAGCCACATCAACTCGACGTTGCGCTCGGCCTCACGCTCAAGCCGGCGACTGGACTGAATACGATTGAGGTAGCCGTAGATATAGATCTTCAGCAAGACCGCTGGATGGTAGGCGGGGCGACCCGTTGCAGCAGGATCGACGCCCTCAAAACCAAGTGCACCCAGGTCGAGTTCATCGACGAAAACGTCGACCACGCGCACTGGATTTTCTTCGGCTACGTAATCGTCCAGGCACTCCGGCAGCAAGGTGACTTGCGTCCGAGACTCACCTTCGATGAATCGCTTCATGATCGTCCCCACCACGATCTAGACGATCAGAAGATTAGACAATCGCAGGAGTTTTCACACAGCCTGGGTCGAAAGCAGTCGATCGTGAACGACCGCTTTGGGTCGATTCTGTTGAAAAAGTCGGCCATGGTTTCCGCAGCTGAAAAGCACGCGTCCGAGATTGAAATCTTTACTTTTGGCAGAGGTTTCCAGACGCAGATTTCACGTAGTAGCGTGTAAAAAAGGGTTTTTCACCGGTCAATGATTAGGCAGTTTGGGATCACCGACTTTTTCAACAGAATCGGTCGGAAAGCGACGGTCTGGCCCAGACCGTCGCAATTGAAGATTACACGTCTGTCTGCTCTGCCATTTCTAGAGCATCGTCTACCTCAATGCCCAAGTACCTGACAGTGCTTTCGAGTTTCGTATGACCAAGCAAGAGTTGAACTGCTCTCAAGTTCTTGGTCCTGCGATAGATCAACGAAGCCTTGGTTCGCCGTAGTGTGTGGGTACCGTACATCGTCGGGTCAAGTCCAATGGCTGTTACCCATGCTTTGACTATTCGAGCGTATTGCCTGGTGGAGAGATGATCTGAGTCATGCAATCGCGTCGGGAACAGAAAGTCCTCACTGCGAAGATGTGCCTGACGCATCCAAGCCTCCAGAACTGTTCGTGTTTGCTCAGTAATTTCAAATTGCACTGGATGTTGAGTTTTCTGCTGCATCACGATGGCCCGTGACGAAACATGCTCCCCATGCGCAATGTCACGTACTCGTAGCTTGGTTAAGTCACAGGCACGCAGTTTGCTGTCGATGGCCAAGTTGAAGAGAGCCAGATCCCGTGTCTTCTCCGCGAGCTGAAGTCTGACCCGAATGGCCCAGATATCTCTGACTCGAAGCGGGGCTTTCTGCCCTACAAGCTTTCCTTTGTTCCAAGGCTGATGGCGATGTAAAGCGATAGTGTTCATGGCTTGCCCTCCAGGTTGAGGAAGGACAAGGGTGGATCAGTCGCAATGCGTGGAGGTCGCTAATCGTCCAAAAGGTGACTGCTTAGCTTGAACTGGTCGCGACACTTCGACGCGACCGTGCCGATCACTTTCTGGCGCTACGACATATACCAATCTTCCAGGTCGCCGGTCTGCTGGTGAATAGCGAACCGAGCGTATTCGCGTTCGCCGACGCTGGTTTCCAATGTCGCCAGGCACCAGGCGGTGTCAATTGCTTGAGTGAGGTTCAGACATGTAATGCCTGCCCTACTCCGGCCAGGGACGACCTCGGGTAAGGTCGCCCCGTTTTAGCGGGTTTGATCAATTACCGTTTGGCAGCGACAAGTTGATACCTTCTTTCTTCAGCGCATCACGCACGTATTGGAATTTCTGGTACTGCGACAGTTCGATCGGTCCGTCATAGCCCATGCTTTGCAGTTTGCGTGGTGGGTAATCAATGTACGTTTTCATCAGTTTCATGATCGCTGCCGAGATCGGCACCATTGTCCAGGTGCGCTCGGTGAAGTTGTTCATGAACAGGTCATAGCGCTCTTGCGGGTCCTGCCACAAATCAAAAACCTGTGGCACGGTAGCCACGTATTTTTGTGCGCCTTTCCAGCCCAGGTTCGAGTCCACGGCGAGACCACCGGTCTGGGCGCCATCATCGCCCCGCAGGTTGAATACCGCTTTGTAGTTCCCTACACGGGCCGCGCCTGGCGACAGTTCATTCTCGGTAAAGTAGAACCACTCCTTCCGTGGCGAAGGGGCGCTGCCGGTGAGTACGGGCGTCATGTCGTAACTGTCGAAGATGATCGGCTGCCCCTCGCGATCTTTCTCTGGCAGTTTCACGCCAGCCACAGAGGCGAAAGTCGCCATCAAATCCAGGCCGCCGAGCATCTCGTGATTTTTCGTGTTCGGCTTGATCTTTTCTGGCCAGACGGCAATCGCCGGTACGCGGTTCCCGCCCTCACGCACGGTGCCCTTGGTGCCGCGAAACGGGGTGTAGCCGGCATCCGGGTAAACGTCCTGCCAGGCCCCGTTGTCAGTGGTGTAAACCACCAACGTGTTCTTATCCAGACCGAGCGCTTTGAGCTTGTCCATGATGCGGCCAATATGGGTATCGAGTTCGACGACCGAATCGGCATATTTGGATTTTGACATCGACTTATGAACGAACTCCGGCGCCGGCATATTCGGCTGGTGTACTTTCATGAAGTTGACGTTGATGAAAAAAGGCTTGTCCGATTTTGCCGCTGTGTCGAGAAACTCCAGCGCTGCCTTTTCGACATAGTTATCAAAGAACGGAATGCCCACCACGCCTGGCTTGCCATCGACCACCGGCGTGTCTACGTATTGGCCGTTGATCTTGAATTCTTCAACCGGTTTTTCGCCGGCCTTGCCGGACAACGCACCTTTGGTCACCTTCTGGAACATCTCGCGGGTCTCCGGATCCATGTCGGGGAACCACGTCGGGTCGGCATAGGTATAGGCATTGAGGTGATACAGGCCGACGTACTTCATCACGTCATAACCCTGGGCATTGGGCAGCGCGTAGTCGGCTTCGCCCAAATGCCATTTGCCGGTGAAGTAGGTGTCATAGCCGCCAGTCTTCAACACGGATGCCAGCGTCCATTCGGCTGCCGGCAAGCCACCGCCCTGACCTTGAAACGCCACGGTGGTCATGCCGCTACGATTGGGGATGCGCCCGGTTTGCATGGCCGCCCGGCCAGGCGTGCAACTCGGCTGGGCATAGAAGGAGTAAAAGGTCACACCTTCTGCCGCCAGCTCATCGATTTTAGGCGTAGGCATGCCACGCCCGATCCCGCCTCCGTACGGCCCCAGATCGCCGTAGCCAGTGTCATCGGAAACGATGAACAGGATATTGGTTTTTTCTGTTTGAGCAGCGTGGGCAAGCCCGTTCAATGACAACAGTGCAGCAAACACGACAGACAACTTGAAACGATCCGATAGCTTATCCATACCAGCAACCTCGTTGTTTCATAATGTTGGCCGGTGATAAGTGCACAACTGCATTGGTCCTTGGTGCATTGACCACCGTGTAATTAACCCAGGTACTGCATACAGAATCATCCCCCCTTGTTGCATGAGCCCGTACGAATCAAGGCGCTCGAACGAGTCTAGTGCGGTTTTTGTCGCTCAGCGGTGTATTGCTCAAAGGTTGAATGCACTTGAAGCTGCAGTTCACTCAAACGCAAATACCTTCTTCCAATCCTTTTTCATGCTGATGACCGTCCAGCCATCCCGTTTTGCCTGGTCATAAAGGGGCTGGGTAAAGGTACCTACCTTGGTCTCCGGCAATGCTTGAGCCGGGCCATAGGCATATTCGCGCTCGGCGTCGTCATGCAGCACCAGCATCACCAGGCGCGCGCCCTGCCCGGCCTTGGTGTATTCCAGCATTTGCTTGTCACCGGTGGAGTTGCCAAACGCCGCATTTGGCTGACGACCCGTCATCAGATAAATGTTCTCTGGCTTGCCGGTATCGTTGTCGTTGAGCACTACTTTGGGTTGTTTGATCAACTGCGGTTTTCCGCTCTTGTCGTAGACATACTCGGTGGCACCGGCACTCCCGACGACCTGTTCAGGAGGCACGCCATAGATCTCCTCGGAATAGGCGCGAACGAAGTCCTGACCACCCCCGGTAACTATGTAGGTCTTGTAGCCATTGTCACGCAGGTACTGCATGACTTCCTTCATCGGCTGATAGGTCAGCTCGGTGAAAGGACGCTTCCAGCGAGGATCACGGGCTTCGCCCAGCCAGGCACGAACTTGCTGCTTGAACTCATCCGTAGGCATGCCGCTGAGGGTCACCATGGCGATTTTCAGGTAATCATCGAGGGTCAGTTTCGCCATGGCGGCGCGGTCGCCCGACAGTACCGTCTTGAAGGGTTCGACACTGGCCAGCTCCGGCTTCGCCTTGACCACCGCCGGGACGCGGCTCAGGCAATAAAACAATTGGCCATACGCGGGATGCTCGACCCATAGCGTGCCGTCCTGGTCGAAGGTCGCGATGCGTTCGGCGGGTGAAACGAACTGGCTACCCCCTTCCTGGGTAGTCGCCTTGACGAATTCCACGATGGCTTGCTTGGCGGGCCCTTCATTCCAGGAGGCTAAAGGGTCAGCCGCAAACACCGTCGTTGAAGCGATCAGGCTCAGCCCGAGTACGGCAAGGGGGGCGCCATAGCGACGTTCGACGTGCGAGCGAAGGAGGTTCGTAGTGACTGCGGAGTTCCAGGTGCGCTGCACCAGAATCATAAGCTTCATGGCGTTCACCTACGTGGATGGGGTAATCATTGGCGGTTACATGGCTGCTCACTCTGGCAATGACTACAGCAGTCAGTTGGGAGTCCAGTGTAGTGTGTTTGGGAAAAGTTGCCGTATGAGCACTCGTATTGAAGCTTTACTCAATGCCAGGCTAGCGCGGCATGGGGCGTTTCTGAGCGGTGCATTTCTCGACAAGTACAACTTGGAGTAATCAGCTATACCCAATATTCCATCCAGCGCTGCCGCCACCGATCGAGGCTGTCAATGAACTATACCGTCCCACTGACAGCACTACTGATTACCCTGAGTCTCTCGGGCTGTACCCGTTCATCCAACCAATCGGTGACAATTCCCCTGAAAGCCACCCACCAGAATGTCGGCCAGATCGCCAACGCGACGCTGACCGCCGTGAACAACGAAAGCGATTTCAACTTCTACATCTCTGGCGTCCCGACAGGAACCACCATGCCGTTGCGCATTTACACCTTCGTCAACAGAGGCAACTGCCAACAGCCCGGCCCGGTTGCCTACGAGATGAATGACAGGATTACCACTCAACGAACTGCACAGGCAGGGTGGACGTTCGAGCGGGTTGCACCGGTTTCTGTGGCGGATCTGTTGTCCGGTAAATATTCCGTGGTCGTGCGCACGACGCCAGAGGATGGCAGCGTCGATCTTTTTTGCGGGGATATCGCACAAGCGGCTCAGTGAACGTTTTCGCTGATCAGAAAGTCACGCGCCGCGTGTGTAAGTGCCGCTTAGTTTCAGCGGCACTTGCTCGGGCTTATGCAACCAGCTGTCTCTTCAGGACCTTACCCACCGAACTGCGGGGCAACGAGTCAATCATCTGTACCGATTTCACGCACTTGAAGCCAGCCAGGCGCAGGCGGCATGCCTCAATGATCGCGGCCTCACTGGTAGCACCTGGGGACGCTGCAACGACGAAGGCTACGGGTACCTCGCCCCATCGCTCGTCAGGCTGGCCGACCACGGCGACCTCGGCAACACCTGGCAACGAGGCAATAACCGCCTCCAGTTCTGCCGGATAGATATTCTCGCCCCCGCTGATAATCATGTCCTTAAGCCGATCCACAACGTGGAGAAATCCATGCTCGTCGATACGGCCAATGTCACCGGTTCTGTACCAACCTTTTTGAATAGCTACCTGGGTGGCTTGCGGATTACGCCAGTAGCCGGAAAACATCATCGGCCCTCGACACCAAACTTCGCCTTCCAGGCCGGGGGCCAATGGCTCCAGGCTGCATGGATCGACAATTCTGACCTCACCAAACATCAGCACCTTGCCGTGGGAGTGGGCATGGGCAAGGCCCATTTCGTGGGTCCAAAAGGTCACCGCGCCACAAAATTCGGTAATGCCGTACACCTGCTGCACTTTCACGCCAATGGCCAGACAGTCTTCGATCAGCCTGTAGGGGACCGCCGAGGCGCCGCAGGTCACGGAAACCAGGCTGCTGCTATCGACTGCCTGATTTTTTGCCAGGGCCAACAATGCCTGAAGCATCACCGGCACGGTCATCAGGCTGGTAATGCGTTCGCGGGCGATCATCTCCCAGACCTGTGTCGGGTCGAAGTCAGGCAGCAGCACCGTGGTGCAACCTTTGAACACGTTGGTCAGCATGGGTGAAAGGCCGCCGATATGGAACATCGGGGCGATCAGGAGAAAACGGTGGTCCTGGTTCCATTCCAGCGTGGCGCTGTTGCTTTGCGCGGTCCAGATCAACGCTGCATGGGAGAGCATCGCGCCCTTGGGTTTTCCGGTAGTGCCCGAGGTGTACATGATCACCGCCGGAGCATCGCCGCCACTGCCCAGTAATAACGGCGCGTCCAGGCTGGTATCGGCAGTGATGCGCTCGTAGGGACCTGGCGCTTGTTCGGTACCCGTGTTGATCAGGATCAGGCCTGGACGATCAGTTACCAAGTGCCGGACAGTCGGCGCGAACACGTCCTCGAACAGCAGCGCTGCCGGTTCGCTATCGGCCAGGATATAGCTCAGTTCGGGCGCCTGAAGACGCCAGTTGAGTACCACCAACGTGGCGCCGACCTTCGCTACGGCAAACAGCGCGCAGGAGAGAAATTCACTGTTCTTCGAATAGACCGCTACGCGATCGCCTTCGGCCACGCCCTGTGCAAGCAGGTAATTGGCCAGGCGATTACAGCGTGCGTCGAACTGGGCGAAGGTCCATCTTCCCGTGGGTGAAACCAGCGCTTCCCGGTCCGGCGTCAAGGCGGCGCGCTGCGCCAGCAACCGACCTAAATGTACGCTCATGGCGCTCTCCTTTTTATTGTTATGGCTGACAGGTGCCCATTCAAAGACGGGGCATGGCGCGCTCGATCAAGATGCTCAGCGGTGCAGTGGAATCGAGGCTGCCAAAGGCGAATCCACACTCGCCGCCCAGGCGTGCCCGGCAGTAGATGTCGGCAATCTCGTTATTGCCTGACTTCAGCAGCAGCCCCGCCTGGATTGCCAGCGCGGTGCGCTCCACCACCAGACGGCTTCGAGCCTCGAGGTTATCAACGTCCTGAAGTGCGTCGAGCAGCCACTGCAGGTGGCTGTCGTACAGCGGGTGCAGGCCTGCGGCGCTGTGCAATTCGGCAAACAAGGCCTCGCTGACCGCCGGGTCTTTTTGCAACGAGCGCAGCACATCCAGGCATTGCACGTTACCGCTGCCTTCCCAGATGGAGTTCAAAGGTGCCTGACGATACAGGCGCGGCAGGATGTTTTCTTCGACAAAGCCAATCCCGCCCAGACATTCCTGGGCCTCGTTGACGAACGCCGGGGTGCGTTTGCAAATCCAGTACTTGCCGACTGCCGTGGCGATACGAGCGAAGGCCGCTTCCTGCGGATCGTTCGGCGAGGCATCCACGGCGCGGGCGATGCGCATGGTAAAGGCCACGGCGGCCTCACTCTCCAGCGCCAGGTCGGCCAGCACATTGCGCATCAGCGGTTGTTCGAGCAGCACATGACCGAAGGCATGTCGTTGGCTGACGTGGTTCAGCGCCTGCACCAGGGCCTGGCGCATCAATGCCGAAGAGGCGATCACGCAGTCCAGACGGGTCAGCGCGACCATCTCCAGAATGGTCGCCACCCCGCGACCTTCAGCGCCAACCAGATAGGCAGTGGCGCCCTGAAACTCCACTTCGGACGAAGCATTGCTCCAGTCACCCAACTTGTCTTTGAGGCGCTGGATGCGCACGGCATTGAGCGAGCCATCGGGCAGGATTCGCGGCATCAGAAAACAGCTCACGCGCCCATTGAGCTGCGCAAGTACCAGGTGCGCATCGCACATGGGGGCAGAGAAGAAGAACTTGTGACCGACCAGTTTGAAGCTGCCATCGGCTTGAGGGGGGGCCTGGGTGGTGTTGCTGCGTACATCCGAGCCACCCTGTTTTTCGGTCATGCCCATGCCCATGGTGCAGGCGCGTTTTTGCTCGACGGGTAGCGGACGTGGGTCGTAGTCCCGGGCGGTCAGTTTGGGTATCCAGATTTTTGCCAGCTCAGGGGTGTTCAACAGTGCCGGAATCGCGGCGTGGGTCATGGTCAGCGGGCAGCAGGTGCCTGCATCTGCCTGGCCATTGAGATACAACAAGGCCGCGCGCACCACATGGGCTCCGGGTTGCCCCGAGTGGTTCCACGAAAAACTGTGCACCTCGCCGCGCATCGCGTTGAGCATCAGTTGGTGATAGGCGAGATGGAACTGCACTTCGTCAATCCGCCGGCCATAGCGGTCGAAAGCATGCAGTACGGGTTTGTTGCGATTGGCCAGCTCGCCCAGCTCCATTTGCTCGCCGCCACTCATGGCGCCATGGGCCGATAACTGCGCTTGAGCCCAGTCACCACCGTTCACTCGCACTGCCTCGCGCAGTGGGACATCACTGTCCCAGGCGTTGTAAGCTGGCAACGGCTGCGGCTGATTGAAGACTTCGTGAGTGGAAAACGGGGTGTCGATCTTTGGCTGGGTTGCGGCAGACATGAGCGGGTTTCTCCCTGATAGGTCCGGGGAAAATTACACTCAATGCATTTTTTATGTCAATCACTGTAATTTGCGATGAGTCATCAGGCGCGTCAGAATCGTGCCTGGAGGGAGGACTGTTTCTTGTTAGAACCCGCGTCAGACGAGCTCGAAAATCCGACGCCTACGCCGCGTCAGTTGATCCTCAAATTGCTCCTGGTTGTCGAAGGTGGTGAGCTGGATGTCACCAGCGCCGTGCGCGCCTGTGCTCTGTTTGGCCTGACTGCAAACAACACCCGCGTTGCGCTTGCACGGTTGCAGAGTGCCGAACTGATCGAAACTGTCGCGCGCGGGGCCTACCGCCTTGGCCAGGCTGGCAGGGCGCTGGGGGAAGAGATCGGCGCCTGGCGTCAGGCTGAAACACGCCTGCGTGAGTGGGATGGCAGCTGGGTGGTGGCGCTTACAGCGGCCCTGGGCCGCAGCGATCGCAAAGCATTGCGTGCCCGAGAGCGTGCGTTCGGTCTGGTGGGTTTGCGCGAACTGGATGACGGGTTGTTTATCCGTCCTGACAACCTGGTCGGCGGTGTGGTGCAGACACGCGAACGTCTGTTGTCACTTGGCGTGGAGAACTCCACGGCGGTGTTCCAGGCACAGCAGTTCGATCCGCAGCGAGACGCGCGAGCCCGTTTGCTCTGGGATGCCAACGAATTACACAATCGCTACAACGACGGCCAGCACACGCTGCAAGCGTCGATGGCGCGCTTGCCAGGCATGCCGATTGAAGAGGCTGCCCGTGAGGCGTACCTCCTGGGGGACCAGGCCATGCGTCAGATCGTGTTCGATCCGATGCTGCCCGAGCCCTTGGTGGATGCCGCGTACCGCCGCTCATTCCGTGAGCTGGTCAAGCAGTATGACGATATCGGCCACCAAATCTGGCGCGAGTTTTTCGCCAAATAAGCGGAGTCCTCATGTCGTTACAGAAAACGGGCGCCTGTAACAGGTGCCCGTTGTTGACCAGTCACGGCGTTAATCGTGTCCGTTATGACCACTCTGCCGCATGGCTTTGAGAATACCGTCCAGGTTATAGGTTTCCGGGGCCTGCATGGGCGGGAAGTCCTTGTATGACATCAGCTCCTTCTCCCAGAGCAACTGTCCGATCGGCAGCATGTTCCAGT
>NZ_AKJF01000097.1 GCF_000282475.1 Pseudomonas sp. GM78 | reverse complement strand
AGGGGCAAGAGCCCTTGGTTACTTGGGGCTCTTCCAAGTGACTCGCTGTAAAAGCGAAACCATAAGTGGCCGTTACCGCAGAAATGGATATGTACACCTGAAAGATTAGCTCCAGCTGTCGGGACGCCTTCGCCGGCAAGCCTGGCTTCTACAAAAAATCTTTCCCGCGCGCTGTGTCGGAAGCTCGATCTTTGCTCTTTGCGTAACAGTCCTTTCATGAATCCGCTCTTTTTCCTTTCCCCCCAGCCCCTTATCTTTGCCCGCACCAAACAGCACTTGCCAAGCAAGAAGGTTTAAATGATGTCCAACAGTATGGGTATTGCCAGCGCTTTCGTTCTGTCTTCTCTTTTTCTGTCTCCATTCGCCATGGCTGAAGAGTCGCAGGCCTTCGTCGCGCAAAATACCGCACGAGCCGCCGCGTACGAAGAGCACCAGATCGAGATGACCGCCAAAGCCCAGGAGGCCACCCAAGCCCCACAAGCGTCGAGCGTCCAGGTCAAGCAGGCTGAGAAAGACAGCTGATTTACGCGCATCGCTCCAGTTTCCCTCGACACTTTTCATCGGCTCTTCCCATTGAAAAGTTGTCTTCAAAGCCGCTGCCATCAGCGGCTTTTTTTCGTTGTGGTTTTATAACCCGCTGCGTCAACAAGCCCCCCCTGCGACTGTAAGAAAAGTGATGTTCCCCGCTGACCCAGGAGCTTTACCCCACGTGCGTTTCCCATTCAGTACACCTGCGCTGTTCGTTGCAATCGCTGCAACGATGGCCGCCAATGCTCACGCCACCGATGATTCAACCGCCCAGGGTTTCGCCGAAGGCGCCAGCCTTACGTTCAACGCACGCAACTACTACATGAACCGCAATCGCCAGCAGCAGGCCGACGACAACATTGAATGGGGTCAAGGTTTTCTGGGCATCTTCGAGTCGGGCTACACCGAAGGCAACGTCGGCTTCGGCTTCGATGCCCACGCCATGCTCGGGCTTAAGCTCGACGGTGGCGGCGGCACGGACAATTCGAGCATCCTGCCGGTCAGCGATGGCAACGGCAAAGCTCCGGGCTCGTTCTCCACCGCAGGCGGTACCCTGAAAATGCGTGCCTTCGATACCGAATTGAAGGCCGGCGACCTGTTTCTCGCCAACCCGGTGATTGCTGGCGGTGAAACCCGCATGCTGCCGCAGACCTTTCGCGGTGTCAGCCTGACCAACCACAGCTTCGACGGCTGGCTGATCGAAGGGGGTCAAGCGAGCTTCACCAAGCCGTATAACCAAAGCGGCCATACCCGCATCGGTACCTCCTACGGCACCCTGGCCGAGGGTGACGAAAGCCGGCACCTCAACTGGGCTGGCGTGGCCTGGAGCGCTTTGCCGGGCGTGAGCAGCAGCCTGTATGCCGCCGAGCTCAAGGGCATCTGGAACCAGTACTACTACGACCTCGATTACACCTATGCGCTCAACGAGGTAGTCAGCCTCAACCCGGGCCTGCACTTCTATCACACCCAAGACACAGGCGATGCGCTGCTCGGCAACATCGACAACAACACCTACAGCCTGCATTTCACTGTCGGCGTCGGCAATCACAGCGTCACCACTGCTTACCAGCGGGTGAACGGCAACACCCCGTTCGACTACATCAGCCAGGGCGACAGCGTCTTCCTCGACAACTCCCAACAATACTCGGACTTCAACGGCCCGAACGAACGCTCGTGGAAACTCAAGTACGCCTATGACTTTGTCGGGCTCGGCCTGCCGGGACTGACCTCGGCGCTGTCCTACTCCCGAGGCAAACTGGACCTGACCAAGGTCGATCCAGACAGCCCCGGGTATAGCGCGTGGTACAGCGCCGACGGCAAAAACGCCAGGCACTGGGAGCGCGACATCGAACTCAGGTACGTGGTGCAGGCCGGCCAGGCGAAAAACCTCGCGCTGCGCCTGCAATGGGCGACCAACCGGGGCGGCAACGGGTATGGCGCACTGGACCAGGACACCGACGAGTACCGGGTGATCTTCGACTACCCGCTCAATGTCTTCTAAGCTTCAGTAAACAAAAGGCCGGCAGGTTTTGCTGGCCTTTTTTTTATCCGGAGTGCGCAGGGATGCTGTGGATGTGACGGGTGTCCGGGACGCTGCCCGATTCTTGTAAAAGAATGTTCCCGACGCCTAGACAGCAGAAGCCAGAATCATGAGCGAGCGCAGCGCGACATTTCACCCAACAACCCCATCCACGCGCTCCGAGCGATTGGTGATTGTCGGCAGCGTGTTGATGGTGATCGCGATCCTCGGCATCGTGGCGTTCCTGCTGGTGCGTGAGCGCGCCAATGCCGAACTGTCAGCCAGCCGCTCCGCTGCCAACATCGTGCAATTGATCGAAGCCGACGTCCTGCGTAACGTCGAGCTCTACGACGTTTCCTTGCTCGGCTTGATCGCGACCTCCCGACGCGAAGACCTCATACAGGTTTCCCCGCAGATCCGCCATCTGGCCTTGTTCGATCGCGCCACCGCAGCTCCGTACAAGGGTGACATCCTGTTGCTTGACCAGCAGGGCAACGTGGTCGCCGACTCGGCTTCGCGAGAACCCAGGACAGGCAACTTTGCCGACCGCGAATACTTCCAGTCCCACGTGAACAACAGCGACCCGAGCATGTTCATCAGCCGACCTTTTCGCTCCCGCCTGGCAAACAACGAATGGCGCATCAGCTTCAGTCGCCGGATCAGTGGCGCCCAGGGCGAGTTCCTCGGGGTCGCCGAAGCGGCCATGCGCCTGAGCTACTTTGAGCAACTGTTCAACAGCCTGAACATTGGTCCCGACAGTTCGATCAGCCTGATCAACAAGGATGGAATCCTACTGGCCCAGGTCCCTCGCCAGGGCGAAGACCTGACTGGCTCTGACTTCAGCAACCGCCCCAATTTCCAGCGCATCGTCAAAGAAGGCAACGGCAGCTTCAGCAGTGTCTCGGCTCGCTACCAGGACCAGCGGCTCTACACCTTTTCCCAGGTTGGCAATCTGCCGCTGATTGTCATCGTGGCGCTGTCGGGCGCAGAAGTGTTTGCTTCATGGCAACGCACGGCGCTGGTGGTGAGCCTGGCCACGATCGCCCTGTGTGCGTGCCTGCTGTGGCTGACCTGGTTGCTCTGCCGCGAACTGCGACTGCGCCACCATGCCGAGCTGGAACTGGCGCAACTGGCCGCCACCGACGCCTTGACCGGCCTGGCAAACCGCCGAACGCTCGACCAGACGTTGCGTCATGAGTGGTTTCGCGCCCAGCGATCCGGCAAGCCATTGTCGCTGCTGATGATCGACGCCGATCACTTCAAGGCCTTCAACGACCGCCATGGCCATCAAGCCGGTGACGAGGCCTTGCGCGCGGTGGCCAATGTGTTGCGCACCCATGTACGGCGACCTGCCGACCTGGTCGCACGCTACGGTGGCGAGGAGTTTTCGGTGGTTCTGGCGGAAACCGACATGGCGGGCGCACAACAGATCGCCGAGCGCATTCGAGAGGCCGTCGAGCAGCTACCGCTGATCGACGGCGCCGACTCGCCGATTACCGTGAGCATTGGCATCAGTACCTGGAATGCCTGCTCCGACATCAACCTGGAGGTGCTGATGTTTGCCGCGGACAAGGCGTTGTATCAAGCCAAGGAGACTGGGCGTAACCGGGTGGTAGCCCTATAGCGGCATAAAAAAAGGCCACCCAAAGGCAGCCTTTAAAAAACTAGAGAGGTTTTTTACTTACACGGCCGCAACAGGACGCATGTAAGAGATCGGTGCGGTGCTGGCATCTTCGAACGTCACGACTTCCCAGGCATCTGTCTGCTCAATCAACTTGCGCAGCAGCTGGTTGTTCAGCGCGTGGCCGGACTTGAAGCCCTTGAACTCACCGATCAGGCTGTTGCCCAGCAGGTAGAGGTCACCAATTGCATCGAGGATCTTGTGCTTGACGAATTCGTCTTCGTAGCGAAGGCCGTCTTCGTTCAGTACACCATCAGCATCGACCACAATGGCGTTTTCAACGCTGCCGCCGAGCGCGAGGTTGTGCTTGCGCAGGTACTCGATGTCGCTCATGAAACCAAAGGTACGGGCGCGGCTGACTTCTTTTACGAACGAAGTGCTGGAAAAATCCACGCTTGCACTTTGTGTGCGGTCACGGAAAACCGGGTGATCGAAATCGATCTCGAAGCTCACCTTGAAACCTTCGAAAGGAACGAAAGTGGCGCGCTTGTCGCCGTCTTCCACCGTCACTTCGCGCAGGATGCGGATGAACTTCTTGGCGGCGTCCTGTTCTTCCAGGCCCGCCGACTGAATCAGGAATACGAAAGGTCCAGCGCTGCCATCCATGATCGGTACTTCGGACGCGGAGAGCTCGACGTAGGCGTTATCGATGCCCAGGCCAGCCATGGCCGAGAGCAAGTGCTCCACCGTATCCACTTTGACGTCACCGTTGACCAGCGTGGTCGACATGGTGGTTTCGCCAACGTTTTCTGCGCGTGCAGGGATCTGCACCACAGGATCGAGGTCGGCACGACAAAACACAATGCCGGTGTCGATCGGCGCAGGCTTGAGGGTCAGGTATACCTTCTCCCCGGAGTGCAGACCTACACCTGTGGCACGGATAATATTTTTCAGTGTGCGTTGTTTAATCATGGCTTGGGCCGCTTCAGCGCAAATTGCGAACTGGTATCAACAAAGGCTGGCGATGATAGCAGACCACGCCTTTGCTGAACACCAATCACCTTCATAGCCCTGATACATTTCATCAATCGGCCTGACGACGCAGGAAGGCCGGGATGTCCAGGTAGTCCAGATCATCTTGCGGATTCATCTTCGCGGCAGCCGCAGCACCGGCCTGGGCCTGGTTGCGCATGACGGTCGGACGGTCCAGGTCACGGTAGTTAACCGCTGGAGCTTCCTGACGAACAGGGGCCTGTTGTTGCGGCTGGGAAGCCATCGACGTGTGCACGGTATTGTCGATGATCTTCACCGGCTTCTCGATTTTAGCGCCCAAACCGGTCGCAACGACAGTCACGTGCAGCTCGTCGCGCATGTCTGGATCGATAACGGTACCGACCTTGACCATGGCGTGCTCGGAAGCGAAGGCTTCGATGATGCTACCCACGTCGGAGTACTCACCCAGGGACAGGTCAGGACCGGCGGTGATGTTCACCAGGATGCCGCGTGCACCTTGCAGGTTCACGTCTTCGAGCAACGGGTTGCGAATGGCCGCTTCGGTGGCCTCGCGTGCACGGTTCGGACCGCTGGCGCAGCCAGTGCCCATCATCGCCATGCCCATTTCGCTCATCACGGTGCGTACGTCGGCAAAGTCGACGTTGATCATGCCCGGACGCTTGATGATGTCGGAGATACCGCGAACGGCGCCGGCCAGTACATCGTCAGCCTTGGCGAAAGCCGACAGCAGGCTGGCGTCCTTACCGAGGATGGTCAGCAGCTTCTCGTTGGGAATGGTGATCAACGAGTCGACGCTTTCCGACAGCAGGCGGATGCCTTCGTCGGCGAGCTGCATGCGCTTGCGACCTTCGAACGGGAACGGACGGGTCACCACCGCAACGGTGAGGATCCCCATTTCCTTGGCCACTTCAGCAATGATCGGCGCAGCACCGGTACCGGTACCACCGCCCATGCCGGTGGTGATGAACACCATATTGGTGCCCTGCAGGACTTCGGCAATGCGCTCACGGTCTTCGAGAGCGGCCTGACGACCAACTTCAGGGTTGGCACCGGCGCCCAGACCTTTGGTCACGCTGGTACCCAGTTGCAGGATGGTCCGCGCGCTGATGCTCTTGAGCGCCTGGGCATCAGTGTTGGCGCAGATGAACTCGACGCCTTCAATGTTGCTCTTGACCATGTGATTCACGGCGTTGCCGCCGCCACCGCCTACACCGATAACTTTAATAACCGGGCTTGCGGGGATGTTGTCTACGAGTTCGAACATTTTCCCTCTCCTTTACGTTCTCTAGTTTTTTCGCCTACTGCCTGTATCTACAACGGTGTAACGGTGTTGCGGTAAATCTTAGAAATTGCCCTGGACCCAGCTCTTGATGCGATCGAGCAAGGCACCTTTGGGTTCTTCGTTGCTGAAGCTGTCGCGGCTGCCGATACCCGAGAACGAGATGCCATCGGATTGCTTCTGCAGGCCGTACATCAACAGGCCAACGCCCGTGGAATAAATCGGGTTGCGCACCACGTCATCCAGGCCCTTGACGCCATGGGGCACGCCCAGGCGCACTGGCATGTGGAAGATTTCCTCGGCCAGTTCGGTGGCGCCTTCCATCTTCGCCGTACCGCCGGTCAGCACGATGCCGGCCGGGATCAGGTCTTCGTAGCCACTGCGACGCAGCTCGGCCTGGATCAGCGTGAACAGCTCGTCGTAACGCGGCTCGACCACTTCGGCCAGGGCCTGGCGGGACAGCTCGCGCGGCGGACGGTCGCCGACGCTCGGGACCTTGATGGTTTCACCGGCGCCCGCCAGTTTGGCCAGGGCACAGGCGTAGCGGATCTTGATTTCTTCGGCGTACTGGGTCGGTGTGCGCAACGCCATGGCGATGTCGTTGGTCACCTGGTCGCCCGCGATCGGGATCACCGCGGTGTGGCGGATCGCGCCTTCGGTGAAGATCGCGATGTCGGTGGTGCCGCCACCGATGTCCACCAGGCACACGCCCAGCTCTTTCTCGTCATCGGTCAGCACCGAGTAGGCGGATGCCAGTTGCTCGAGAATGATGTCGTCGATTTCCAGGCCGCAGCGGCGCACGCATTTTTCAATGTTCTGTGCGGCGTTGACGGCGCAGGTGACCACGTGGACCTTGGCTTCCAGACGCACACCGGACATGCCCAGTGGCTCGCGGACGCCTTCCTGGTTATCGATCACATAATCCTGCGGCAAGGTGTGCAGCACCCGCTGGTCAGCCGGGATCGCCACGGCCTGGGCGGCGTCGAGTACGCGCTCAAGGTCGGCGGAGCTGACTTCGCGATCACGAATCGCCACGATGCCGTGGGAGTTCAGGCTGCGGATATGGTTGCCGGCCACGCCGACAAACGCCGAGTGGATGCGACAACCAGCCATCAGCTGCGCTTCTTCGATGGCGCGCTGGATCGACTGCACGGTGGACTCGATGTTCACCACCACGCCTTTTTTCAGGCCACGGGACGGATGGGTGCCGATCCCGACGATTTCCAGCGTGCCGTCGTCCGCGACCTCGCCGACCAGCGCCACCACCTTGGAGGTGCCGATATCGAGACCGACGATCATTTTGCCGCTTTGCACGTTTGCCATGGGGTCCTGCCTCTCTTAATTCTTCGCGACAGCGGGTACGGCTGCCGTCGGCGCTACAGGTTCCCGCCAGCCAACGGCGAGACCGTTGGCGTAGCGCAGATCGATGCGCGCAATGTTCGTAATCTGCTCTTTGAGCGTCTTGTCGTAGATGGCAATGAAACGGCGCATCTTTTCCACCAGGTTGCCGCGTCCCAGCAGCAGTTCGATCCCGGGCCCGGCACTGCCAGGTCCGGTCGTCAGGAACCAGCTGCCTCGTTCGCGCAACTCCAGGCGCGCAATCGAGAAGCCCAATGGCCTGAGCAACTGGCTCAGTACCTGATATTGCTGCATCACTTGCTGTTGAGCCCGCTGTGGACCAAACAACTGCGGCAAGTGTTCGTAATTGGCCAGTTCGCGCGGGGTAAACGCCTGCCCCTGGTTGTTCAGCAGCGATTCGTCACCCCAACGGGCGACCGGCAGTTGTTCCTCCAGGCGAATCACCACCTGGTCCGGCCACACCCGGCGCACTTCGGCGTGGGCAATCCATGGCATCGTTTCAAGCTCGGTGCGCATGCTCTCCAGGTCGATGGTGAAGAAGCTCGACGCCACGAACGGAGCGATTCGCTGCTGCACCGCTTGCTGGCTGATGTAGCTCAGGTCGCCCTGCACCGCGATCTTGGTGATCGGTCGGTCGGCGTACGGCAGCAAACGCTGCGCGCCTTCGTAAGTACCGAACCCCAACGCGACCAGCAGCACTGGCCAGAACAGGGCTTTGAGAACACCGAAGTTGGCTTTCGGCAGGCGCGCGGACATCGGCTCTTTGGCCACCATTCGGCTGGCACCCCGCGGCACCGGCTTGCGGCCGGGCGCGGGTGGCTGATGTCTCAACTGTGCGCCTTGCATGGTCTTAACCCCGCGGCTCTTGCTTGCCGAAGCTCTCAGCCAGAATGGCCAGAACCAACTGCTGGAAATCCAGACCGGCAGCACGGGCCGCCATCGGCACCAGGCTGTGATCGGTCATGCCCGGTGCCGTGTTGACTTCCAGGAACCAGAACTGCCCCTCGGCGTCCTGCATCACGTCCGCCCTGCCCCAACCGGCGATACCCAGGGCTTCACAGGCTTTCGCCGTGAGGTCCATGAGTTCCTTTTCCTTGGCGCTGTCCAGGCCGCACGGAATGCGGTACTGGGTATCGTTGGCGATGTACTTGGCGTCGTAGTCGTAGAAACTGTGCGTCGTGCCCAGGGCGATTGGCGGCAACACCTGGTCACGCAGGGTGGCGATGGTGAACTCCGGACCTTGAATCCATTGCTCGACCAACACTTGCGAATCGTAGGTACTGGCCGCTTTCCAGGCGTCGATCAATTCAGACGCGGAACTCACTTTGGCCATCCCGATACTTGAACCTTCATGGGCCGGTTTGACGATCAAAGGGAAGCCCAGTTCCGTCGCCGCCGAAATACAATCGGCTTCGCTGCTCAGCACCGCGTGACGTGGCGTCGGAATGCCCAGGCTGTGCCAGACCTGCTTGGTGCGCAGCTTGTCCATGGCCAGCGCCGAGGCGAGGATGCCGCTGCCGGTGTAGGGAATCCCCAGGCACTCGAGCAGGCCCTGCATGCTGCCGTCTTCACCACCACGGCCGTGGAGGATGATGAAGGCGCGGTCGATCTTTTCGTTCAGCAGACGCTGCAACAGGTCATCGCCGACGTCGAGGCCGAACGCGTCCACGCCTGCACTTTGCAGCGCATCGAGAACGGCGTTGCCCGACTTCAGGGACACTTCGCGTTCGGCACTCTTGCCGCCGAACAGCACGGCGACGCGGCCGAAATCTTTCGGCGCGACGGTGCTGGCGAGGTTGGCGTAGGCAGCAATCATTTCAACTTCCCCTCGACCGGTGCGACAACCGCACCGGCGAACAACTCACTTTTCAACAGTTTCGGTGCGAGACCGCCGATATCACCGGCGCCCTGGCACAGCAGGATGTCGCCGGCACGCAACAACGGCTTGACCAGCGGCGCGAGGTCGACACCGCGCTCGATGTAGATGGGGTCGAGCTGGCCGCGCTGGCGGATGCTGTTGCACAGCTTGCGGCTGTCGGCACCGGGGATCGGCTCCTCACCGGCCGGGTAGACTTCCATCAGCAGCAGGACGTTGGCGTCGGCCAGTACATTGACGAAGTCGTCGTACAGGTCGCGAGTACGGCTGTAACGGTGCGGCTGGTAAACCATCACCAGGCGACGTTCCGGCCAGCCACCGCGCACGGCCTTGATCACTGCGGCGACTTCGGTCGGGTGGTGACCGTAGTCGTCCACCAGCATCACCTGGCCACCGTCCACCGGCAGTTCGCCGTAGACCTGGAAGCGTCGGCCAACACCCTGGAACCCGGACAGGCCCTGGACGATGGCTTCATCGCTGACGCCTTCGTCGGTGGCGATGCAGATGGTTGCCAGGGCGTTCAATACGTTGTGGTTGCCCGGCATGTTCACCGACACATCCAGTGGCTCGCGGTCTGGGCGCAGCACGGTGAAGAACGTCTGCATGCCTTGCTGGCGCACATTGATGGCGCGCACGTCGCAGTCTTCGCCGAAGCCGTAGGTGACGGTCGGACGCTTGACCTGCGGGAGGATTTCACGCACCACCGGATCGTCCAGGCACATCACCGCCAGGCCGTAGAAAGGCAGGTTGTGGAGGAACTCGACGAAGGTTTTCTTCAGTTTGTTGAAGTCACCGTCATAGGTCGCCATGTGGTCGGCGTCGATGTTGGTGACCACGGCCACCAGCGGCTGCAAGTGCAGGAAACTGGCGTCGCTTTCGTCGGCTTCGGCGATCAGGTAGCGGCTGGTGCCAAGCTGGGCATTGGTGCCCGCGGCATTCAGGCGACCACCGATGACGAACGTCGGGTCCAGGCCACCAGCGGCGAACACCGAGGCGATCAGGCTGGTGGTGGTGGTTTTGCCGTGGGTACCGGCAACGGCGATGCCGTGGCGATAACGCATCAGCTCAGCCAGCATTTCTGCTCGCGGCACTACCGGGATACGCCGTTCCAGCGCGGTGGCGACTTCCGGGTTGGAAGTATTCACCGCGCTCGATACCACCAGCACGTCGGCAGCGGCAGCGTTCTCGGCGCGGTGGCCGATGAAAATCTGCGCACCGAAAGATTCCAGGCGCTCGGTAACCGGCGAAGCCTTCAGGTCGGAACCGGACACTTCGTAGCCCAGGTTCAACAGCACTTCGGCAATCCCGCACATGCCCACGCCACCGATCCCGACGAAGTGGATGCGACGGATGCGGCGCATTTCCGGTTGCGGCATGGCTTTCTGATTCTCAACCATGGGCCACCTCCAGGCAGGTATCGACCACGTTACGGGTGGCATCGGGTTTGGCCAGGCGGCGGGCCGCAGTGGCCATATCGTTGAGTCGTTGTGGTTGCATCAGGACCTCTGTCAGGCGCGCGGCAAGATCCGCTGCACCGGTCGTTCTTTGCGGCATCAGGAAGGCAGCGCCTTCACGGGCCAAATAGTCGGCGTTGCGGGTCTGGTGATCGTCGATCGCGTGGGGCAACGGCACCAGCATCGAGGGCAGACCGGCGGCAGCCAGTTCACTGATGGTCAGCGCACCTGCGCGACATACCACCAGGTCGGCCCAACCATAGGCTTGGGCCATGTCTTTGATGAACGGCTGCACTTGCGCCTCGACGCCAGCCGCGAGGTAGCGCTGCGCAGTCACTTCATCGTGGTTTTTGCCGGCCTGATGGAACACGTCCGGGCGCAGGTCGACGGCGACTTGCGACAGGGCTTCAGGCAGCAGCTTGTTCAACGGTTCTGCGCCCAGGCTTCCGCCCAGGATCAGCAAACGCGCCTTGCGACCGGCCAGGGCTGGTCGCGGTGTTTCGAGGAACAGCTCGGTGCGCACCGGGTTACCGGTGGTCCGTCGGCTGCTCGACAGGGTAAAGGTGTCGGGGAACGCTTCACAGACTCGGGCGGCCAACGGCACCAGCAACCGATTGGCGGTACCGGCCACGGCGTTCTGTTCGTGAACGATCACCGGCACACCGGCCAGTTTGGCCGCGACACCGCCAGGACCGGTCACATAACCACCAAAGCCCACCACGCAAGTCGGCTGCAAACGACGAATGATCGCCCGCGCCTGCCAGACCGACTTGAGCAACATGAACGGCGCCTTGAGCAGGGACAACTTGCCCTTGCCGCGCAAACCGCTGGCGTTGATCCGATGCAGTTCGATGCCGGCCGCCGGGACCAGCTCGTTCTCGATGCCACGCGGCGTGCCCAGCCAGTGCACGGTGTAGCCGCGGGACTGGAACTCGCGAGCGCAAGCCAGCGCCGGAAACACGTGGCCCCCGGTGCCGCCGGCCATGATCAATACGTTAGCGCCCATGGTTCGGCTCCTCGGCGAAGTCGCTCTCATGGAATTCCATCTCTTCGCTGCCCAGATGGGTTCGACTCTCCCACTCGATGCGCAGCAACAAGCCCAGGCAGGCGCAGCAGATCACCAACGAACTGCCGCCATAGCTGAGGAACGGCAACGTCAGGCCCTTGGTCGGCAGCAGGCCGACGTTCACGCCGATGTTGATCAGGAACTGACCAATCCACAGGAACGACAAACCGTAGGCGACATAGGCGGCGAAGAACTGCTTGGCTTTCTCGGCCCACAAGCCGATGTACATGCCGCGGATACAGACGAAGACGAACAGCGCCACGGTGCACAGGGAACCCACGGCACCCAGTTCTTCGGCCAGGACCGAGAACACGAAGTCGGTGTGGGCTTCCGGCAAGTAGAACTGTTTCTGCACGCTGTTGCCCAGGCCGACGCCCAGCCATTCGCCGCGACCGAAAGCGATCAACGCCTGGGACAACTGATAGCCGGCACCGAATTGGTCGGCCCACGGGTCAGCGAAGTTGGTCAAACGCGCCATCCGATACGGCTGCATCTGGATCAACAACACCACTGCCCCGACCGCCAGGACCACCATCAGGGAAAACCGGAACAGCCCGACCCCGCCGAGGAACAGCATCGCCGCCGCCGCGCCCATCATTACCACGGTGGCACCGAAGTCCGGCTCCATCAGCAACAGACCCGCCATTGGCAACAGTACGATGAATGGCTTGAAGAAACCCATCCAGCTTTCACGCACTTCTTTCTGGCGACGCACCAGATAACCGGCGAGGTAGATCACCACGAACACCTTGGCGATCTCGGAAGGCTGGACGTTGAAAAAACTGAAGCCGATCCAGCGCATCGAACCGTTAACCTCACGGCCGATCCCCGGAATGATCACCATCACCAGCAAACCGAAGGCACCCAGCAGCATCAACCAGCCCAGGCGCTGCCACGTCGCGATCGGGATCATCATGGTGACGATGCAGGCACCCAGGCCCAGCACCACGTAGATAAGGTGGCGAATCATGTAGTACAGGGCGCTGCCCGACTGGACCGCCGCCACTTCGGTGGAGGCCGACGCAATCATGACCAGCCCCAGGCCCAGTAGCGTCAGGCAACCGGCGAGCATCGGGAAGTCGAGGTCGATACCGCGCCCGGTGATGAGCGGCGATGGGTACGGCTTGATGATGCCTCGAAGGCTCATGCCAGTTCCTCCACGGCTTGGACGAACTGGTGACCACGGTCTTCGTAGTTCTTGAACATGTCGAAACTGGCGCACGCCGGCGACAGCAGCACCACGTCGCCCGTTTGCGCAGCGGCGCGGCATTGCTCCACGGCTTCGACCAGGGAGCCGGCACGAATCAGTGGAACGGCATCGCCAATGGCCTGGCCGATCTTGTCGCTGTCGCGCCCCATGAGGATCACGGCGCGGCAGTTGGCCGCCACCGGATCACGCAAGTCCTTGAATTCGGCACCCTTGCCGTCGCCACCGGCAATCAGCACGATCTTGCCATCGATGTCCGCACCCAGGCCTTCGATGGCCGCCAGCGCGGCGCCCACATTGGTGGCTTTGGAATCGTTGTAGTAGCCCACGCCATCCAGGTCGCGGACCCACTGGCAGCGGTGTTCGAGACCGGCGAAATTGCGCAGGGCCGACAGCATGGCGTCGAACGGCAAGCCAACAGCGTGACCCAGGGCCAATGCCGCCAGGGCGTTGGATTGGTTATGGGCGCCGCGAACTTTCAATTCGCGCACTGGCATCAAGTTCTGGAATTCGAAGGCCAGGTACTTCTCGCCGTCTTCTTCGCGGATCCCGAAGGCCTTGAAGTCAGGTTTGTTCAGGCCGAAGGTCCAGCATGGCTGGCCCTCGCCCATCAGCGGCCGGCTCAGGGCGTCCTGGCGGTTGACCACGAACTGCCTGGCACCACGGAAGATCCGATGCTTGGCCAGGTGATAGGCCGGCAGGCCGCTGTAGCGGTCCATGTGGTCTTCGCTGATGTTGAGCACGGTCGCCACTTCGGCGTTGAGTTGGTCGGTGGTTTCCAGCTGGAAACTCGACAGCTCCATCACGTACAGCTCGACGTCATCGCCCAGCAAGTCCAGCGCCGGCGTACCCAGGTTGCCGCCGACGGCCACTCGCTTGCCCGCCGCAGCGGCCATCTCGCCGACCAGGGTGGTCACGGTGCTCTTCGCGTTGGAACCGCTGATGGCCACGATCGGCGCCTTCGCGTTACGCGCGAACAGCTCGATATCGCCGGACAGCTTCACGCCACGGGCAGCGGCGGCCTGCAGGGCCGGGGTCGCCAGTGCCAGGCCGGGGCTCACGTAGAGCTCGTCGGCACGACACAGGAACTCGACGTCCAGCTCGCCGCAACGCACTTCCACCTGCGGGTAGTCACACTTGAGCGTGGCCAGTTCCGGTGGATTTTCCCGCGTATCGGCCACCGCAAACGCCACGCCCCGGTTCGCCAGGAAGCGAACCAGGGACATGCCGCTCTTGCCGAGGCCGACAACGATGCGGAAGTGGTCAGACGCGATCAGGGACACGGGTTTCTACCTCAGTTTCAGGGTGGCAAGGCCGATCAGCACGAGAATCACGGTGATGATCCAGAAGCGGACAATCACGCGCGGCTCGGGCCAGCCCTTGAGTTCAAAGTGGTGGTGAATCGGTGCCATGCGGAACACACGGCGACCGGTCAGCTTAAAGGACGCAACCTGAATGACGACTGACAGGGTTTCCATCACGAACACGCCGCCCATGATGAACAGGACGATTTCCTGGCGCACGATCACCGCGATGGTGCCCAGGGCCGCGCCCAGCGCGAGCGCGCCGACGTCACCCATGAAGACTTGTGCCGGGTAGGTGTTGAACCACAGGAACCCCAGGCCAGCGCCGATCAGCGCACCGCAGAACACGATCAACTCACCCGCGCCCGGTACATAAGGGATCAGCAGGTATTCGGCGAATTTCACGTTACCCGACAGGTAGCAGAAGATCCCCAGGCCACCGCCGACCATCACGGTCGGCATGATCGCCAGGCCGTCGAGGCCGTCGGTCAGGTTGACCGCGTTGCTCGAGCCCACGATCACGAAATAGGTCAGGACGATGAAGCCTGCACCCAGTGCAATGCTGTGGTCCTTGAGCATCGGCAGGATCAGCGTGGTTTCCACCGGGGTTGCGGCAGTCATATAAAGGAAGATCGCTGCACCAAGACCGAACACCGACTGCCAGAAGTACTTCCAGCGGCTCGGCAAGCCACGGGAGTTCTTCTCGATCACCTTGCGGTAGTCGTCGACCCAGCCAATGGCACCGAACAACAGGGTCACCAACAGGACGACCCAGACATAACGGTTGGTCAGGTCAGCCCACAACAGGGTGCTGACGCCGATGGAGGACAGAATCAGCGCGCCGCCCATGGTCGGGGTGCCGGACTTGGACAGGTGCGATTGCGGGCCGTCGTTGCGAACGGACTGGCCGATCTGACGGTTCTGCAGGGTGCGGATCATCCACGGGCCATAGCACAGCGACAAAACCAACGCGGTCAGTACACCGAGAATCCCGCGCAGGGTCAGGTACTGGAAGACCGCGAAGCCTTTGTAGAACTGTTGCAGATACTCCGCTAGCAGCAGCAGCATTAATGTTTCTCCAGACTGGCACCGCACAAAGCGGCAACGATGTTTTCCATCGCAGCGCTGCGCGAACCCTTGATCAAAATGGTGGTGTTTGTGTCTTGCTCGGCCCCCAGGGCCTTGATCAGTTCAGCCTGCGTGCTGAAGTGAAAGGCTTGGGGTCCGAAGGCGTTGACGGCGTGAACCATCATCGGCCCGACGGCGTACAGCGCAGAAACCTTGCCACGGGCGTACTCGCCCACGTCGCGATGCCCCTGCTCTGCCCAATCGCCCAGCTCGCCGATGTCCCCGAGCACCAGGACGGTGCGACCGGAAAAGCCGGCCAGTATATCAACGGCAGCGCACATGGAGGTGGGGTTCGCGTTATAAGTGTCGTCGATCACGCGCATGCCATTGCTGGCCAGTTGCGCGACCGTGCGACCCTTGACCGGTTGCACCGCACCGAGGCCGGTGGCGATGCCAAACAGCGACACACCCAGGGCATGGGCGGCAGCTGCGGCGGCCATGGCATTGGCGACGTTGTGGGTGCCGAGCAGGTTCAATTGAACGCGTTCCACACCTTCAGGCGTGTGCAGGTTGAATGCTGGGCAACCGCGAGCGTCGCGGTCCAGATCACTGGCGTAGAAATCGGCACTGACATTACTCAGGGCGAATGTCAGCACCTTGCGCTCGCCGGCGCGAGTCTTCCAGATACCAAAAGCCTTGTCGTCCAGATTGAGAACGGCGACGCCATCGGACGCCAGCCCATCAATAATTTCGCCCTTGGCCTCGACGATTTTTTCTGGCCCGCCAAACTCGCCGACATGGGCGGTCCCGGCATTGTTCAGAATGGCCACATGGGGCTTGGTCAGGCCAACGGTGTAGGCAATTTCACCCAGGCGCGAAGCACCGAGCTCGATCACCGCGGCAGTGTGTTCCGGTGCCAGTTCGAGCAGGGTCAAAGGCGCGCCAAGATCGTTGTTCAGGTTGCCACGGGTGGCCAACACCGGCCCGCGAGTGCGCAGGATGCTCGCGAGCATTTCCTTGACCGTGGTCTTGCCGCTGGAGCCGGTGATGGCAGCGACTGGCTGGGTGAACGCCGCGCGATTGAGCGCACCCAGTTGCCCCAACGCCTGACGGGTATCGCTGACCAGTAGTTGCGGCAGCGCGCTGTCGGCGACTTCGCGTTCGACCAGGGCTGCCACGGCGCCTTTGGCCGCGACGTCATTGAGGTAGTCATGGCCATCAAAGCGCGGACCGGCCAAGGCAATGAACAACTGGCCCGGCTTGATGGCACGGCTGTCGATGCTGACGCCGTCGAAGCTCGCATCAGCGGCGATCAACCGGCCATTCAGTGAGCCAGTCAATTCACTCAGTTTCAAGGCTTTAAGCATGGGCCACCTCCCACGCGGTCAAGGCATGATCGGCCTCGACCAGATCGGAAAAGGCATGGCGCTCGCCGTTGATTTCCTGATAGTCCTCATGACCTTTACCGGCCAGGACAATCACGTCATCCGCCGACGCACCGGCGATCAACTGGGCAATCGCCTGGCCACGACCGGCAACGAAGGTCACTTTATCCACAGCGGTGAAGCCGGCACGGATGTCGTCGAAAATCACCGACGGGTCTTCGGTGCGCGGGTTGTCGTCGGTGACCAGTACGCCATCGGCCAGACGCTCGACCACTTCGGCCATCAGCGGACGCTTGCCGCGATCGCGGTCGCCGCCACAGCCGAACAGGCACAGCAGCCGGCCTTTGACGTGAGGGCGCAGGGCGGTCAGGACTTTTTCCAGGGCATCCGGGGTGTGGGCGTAATCGACCACCACCAACGGCTGGGTACCGCCACCCAGGCGCTGCATGCGTCCGGCCGGGCCTTCGAGTTTCGGCAGCACCTTGAGAATTTCGTCCAGGGCGTAATCCAGACCGAGCAAGGCACCAATCGCCGCCAAGACATTGCTCAGGTTGAAACGACCCAGCAACGTGCTGCGCAGGTGGTGTTCGCCCTGGGGCGTGACCAGCGTGGCACGCACGCCCTCGTCGTCGAACTGCGCCTGGCGGCAGTAGAGATAAGCGTTGCTGTCGAGCAGACTGTAGGTGATCAGCCGCGACTCGCGCTTGTCCGCAGCCAATTGCCGGCCGAACTCGTCGTCGAGGTTGATCACCCGGCATTTCAGATCGTTCCAGGCAAACAGCCTGGCCTTGGCTTCGCCATAGGCCTGCATGGTGCCGTGGTAATCCAGGTGGTCGCGGGACAGGTTGGTCATCACGGCCACATCGAATGCCAGCGCGGTGACCCGGCCCTGGTCCAGGCCATGGGACGAGACTTCCATGGCAACGGCCTTGGCTCCGGCCTTTTTCAGGTCGCCCAAGGTCGCTTGCACCGCAATCGGGTTGGGCGTGGTGTGCAGGCCGCTTTCCAGCGCGCCATGAAAACCGCTGCCGAGGGTGCCGACAATGCCGCAATGCTGGCCCAGCAGATCCAGCGCCTGGGCCACCAGCTGGGTCACGCTGGTCTTGCCGTTGGTACCGGTAACACCCACCAGTTTCAGGTGATGGCTCGGCTCGCCATAAAAGCGCCCGGCGATATCCGACAGCTGCGCCGCCAGCCCCTTGACCGGAATCAACGGCACATCAGTGATCGGCAGCACCGTGGCGCCTTCCACTTCATAAGCCACGGCCGATGCGCCGCGCGCAAGCGCATCGCCGATGTGCGCACGGCCATCGAATCTGCCGCCCGGCACCGCGAGGAACAAGTCACCGGCGCGTACGTTGCGACTGTCCAGCGCCAATTCACGGATCAACAGATCGTGGCCGGCGTGGGGGAAAATCTTGTTCAGGCTCAGAGACATCAGCCGCGCCCTCCATTGGCTTTCGGTGGAACGACCGGCGTTGCGTTCGCTTGTTGGGTAGGTGGCAGGTTGTCCGGGGTGATGTTCATCAGACGCAGGGTGCCGGACATCACGCGGCTGAACACCGGCGCGGATACCAGACCACCGAAATAACCGGCCTTGGTCGGCTCGTCGATCACCACCACGATGGCGTAACGCGGGTCGCTCATCGGGCCGAAACCGGCGAACAGCGAGCGGTAGGAGTTCTCGGCGTAGCCTTTGGTACCGACCGAGGTTTTACGCGCGGTACCCGACTTGCCGCCCACGTGATAGGCCGGCACCTGTGCACGGAATACACCGCGCGGTGCTTCGATCACTTGCTGCAGCATGCCTTGCATGGTTTTCGCGACGGCTTCCGGCAGTACCTGGGTGGTTTGCGGCGCCTTGTCGGTTTTGATCAGTGTCAGTGGCGCGAGGCGGCCGTTGTTGGCCAGCGCCGAGAAGGCATGA
Source organism: Pseudomonas sp. GM78 (assembly GCF_000282475.1). GTDB lineage: Bacteria > Pseudomonadota > Gammaproteobacteria > Pseudomonadales > Pseudomonadaceae > Aquipseudomonas. Next base: position 71,900 of record NZ_AKJF01000097.1, on the reverse strand, counting down.
ACCAACTGGATCGCCGTCACGGAAACACCGTAGCCGTAGGACAGCGTGGCGGTTTCAGCCTTGCGCCAGTCACGGTAGTTCGGCAGGTTGCCGACACGTTCGCCCGGGAAGCCGAGGCCGGTATCCTGGCCAAGGCCGACTTTCTGAGCGAGACGGAAAATCGTCTCGCCACCGATATCGAACGCGATCTTGCTCATGCCGACGTTACTGGAATTGATCAGGATGCCGGCCAGGTCGAGCACCGGACCTTCACTCTTGGACACGTCCTTGATGGTGTACTTGCCGATCTGCAAGGAGCCCGGATACACCTCGACGGTGTCGCTCGGTTTCCAGCGCCCGGTTTCGATGGCGGCACTCATGGAGATCGCCTTCATGGTCGAGCCCGGCTCGAACACGTCGATCATCGCGCGGTTACGCATCATCGCCGGTTGCAGGTTGCGGCGGTTGTTCGGGTTGTACGTTGGCTGGTTGACCATGGCGAGGATTTCGCCGGTCTTCACGTCCATGATCACCAGGCTGCCGGCCTTGGCGCCGTTCTCGATGATCGCGTTGCGCAACTCGCGGTTGGCCAGATATTGCAGGCGCAGGTCAATGGACAACGCCAAGGGCTTTCCGGCCTTGGCGTTTTTGGTGACCTGGACATCCTTGATCAACCGGCCGCGCCGGTCCTTGATCACTTGCCGTTTGCCGGGGACCCCGGCCAGCCATTCATCGTAGGCTAGCTCGACGCCTTCGCGTCCGTGGTCATCAATGTCGGTAAAGCCGACCATATGGGCGGTGACTTCACCGGCCGGGTAGAAACGGCGGAACTCTTCGATCCCGTAGACACCCGGCACTTTCAGGTCGAGCACCGCCTGGCCCTGCTCAGGCGTCAGCCCACGCACCAGATAAATGAATTCCTTGTTGGCTTGCGCCTCAAGACGCTCGGCCAGGGCCTTGGGATCTTGTCCCAGCGCGGCAGCCAGTGCTGGCCATTTTTCCTTGGCCAGTTGCATTTCCTTGGCATTGGCCCACAGGGTGGTGACCGGGGTACTCACGGCCAGAGGTTCGCCATTACGGTCGGTGATCAGGCCACGGTGGGCCGGAATCGGAATATGCCGAACGCTGCGCGCATCGCCCTGACCCTTGAGGAAGGCACGGTCGACCACTTGCAGGTCAATGATGCGCCAGGCGATCGCTGCCACCATGACGCCAAGCAGGCCCAGTACCAGGCGGAAGCGCCATGGAAAAAGAGCGCCTTCGAGTTTCATCATGGCGCCACCATCTGCACTTCGGCGGCGCCGGGAATGCGCATTTTCAGCTGTTCGGTGGCCAGCACTTCGATACGGCTATGAGCGGTCCAGGTGCTTTGCTCAAGAATCAGGCGACCCCATTCGGCCTGCGCCTTGTCGCGCACGCTCAACTCGTTGTACAACGCGTTCAGCAACTGGCGGTTCCAGTGTGCGCTGTAGGACACGCCAATGGCCGACACGAGCACGCCAACGAACAACAGCAGCATGAAAAAGCTTCCGCCGGGCAGTGGCTTGGCGAAAAGCTTGCTCACCGCAGCTTCTCCGCCACACGCATGACAGCACTGCGCGAACGTGGGTTGGCCTTGAGCTCGGCGTCGGAGGCCGTCTGCGCTTTGCCGTGGATTTTGATTTTCGGTTCGAAAGCGACGTGCCGAACCGGCAGGTTGCGTGGCAGGTTGTCGGCTTCGCCTTTGACCAGCTTGCGCATGAACAGCTTGACGATACGATCTTCCAGCGAATGGAAGCTGATGACCACCAGGCGACCGCCCACTTCCAGGCTTTCCAGCGCCGCTTCGAGGCCGGCCTCCAGATCGCCCAGTTCGTTGTTGACGTGAATGCGCAGGCCCTGGAATGCACGGGTTGCCGGGTTCTTGCCCTTTTCCCAGGCCGGATTCGCAACTTTCAGGACTTCCGCCAGATCGGCGGTACGTTCGAACGGTTTGATATCGCGACGTTCGGCCACGGCACGGGCCATACGCCCGGAAAAACGCTCTTCGCCGTATTCCTTGAACACCCGGGCGATTTCTTCCACGGGCGCGGTGTTGACGAATTCGGCAGCGCTGATCCCGCGAGACGGGTCCATGCGCATGTCCAGCGGCCCATCGTTGAGGAAGCTGAAACCGCGCTCCGGGTCATCCAGCTGTGGCGAAGAAACGCCAAGGTCCAGCAACACACCGCTGACCTTGCCGTTCATGCCGCGCGCTGCAACTTCCGCACCCAGCTCGGCAAAGCTGCGCTGTACAACGACAAAGCGGCCGTCTTCGGCCGCTAGCGTCTGCCCGGTGGCAATCGCTTGAGGGTCTTTGTCGAACCCGAGCAACCGACCATCGGGACCGAGCCGGCTGAGGATCAACCGGCTGTGTCCGCCGCGCCCGAACGTGCCGTCCAGATAGCAGCCATCAGGACGTACGGCGAGAGCCTCGACGGCTTCGTCAAGCAGTACGGTGATGTGGTTAAAGCCGCTATCTATAGTCACAGGATCAATTCACGCAGTTGGTCAGGCATCGCGCCCGGTTCTTGAATAGCAGCCAGGTCAGCGGCAGCAACCGCATCCCAGGCATCCTCGTCCCACAATTGGAACTTGTTCAGTTGGCCTACCAGCATCGCGCGCTTATCCAACTTGGCATATTCACGAAGACGCGGCGGAACCAGAAAACGACCACTGCCATCGAGCTCGAGGTCGACGGCATTACCAATCAGTAAACGTTGCAGACGACGGTTCGCTTCGTGAAGCGAAGGCAGTGCGCGCAGTTTGGTTTCAATAATTTCCCACTCATCGAGGGGGTAAACACACAAACACGGATCAACGGCATCAATTGTGACGATTAACTGACCGGAACTCCGCGAAACCAGCTCGTCACGGTACCGGCTCGGCATGGCGAGACGGCCCTTGGCATCGAGACTGATAGCGTTGGCTCCGCGAAACACGTCAGCGCCTCTCCAAATTCTAGCGTTTTTAGCTCAAAAAACCCACTTCATGCCACTTTCCGCCACTTGCGCACACTATAGGAATGCGCCCACTGCACCGTCAAGGCGCGGATCAAAGGAAAACCCTTACAGAACTGAGATTTAGGAGCATATGGAGGGGAGCAAGCAGGATCGGGGGGACGAAACCGACCAATAACTTGAATCAGCACAAGGGGCTGCGTTCAGAAGTTAAAGTGATTTATTAAGTGTAAGATTTTTTTGATATTACGAAAGTGATAATGAGGACGTTTGAGAAAGGAGGGTAATTGCCATCATCAGCCCCCTGCTCAATGATTTAAGCAGAGGGGAGAAAAAAGGTGGAGAGTCGATCTGTAAGCCGGGTTCTGTCTTGAACAGTCATTCGTCTACGATGGCCATCACTGGACACCTTTAGCAACCTACCCGGTCCCAGCGCGGGCCACGCCTTGGGACCCTATTTGGTCTTGCTCCAAGTGGGGTTTACCTAGCCACGAACTGTTGCCAGACGTGCGGTGCGCTCTTACCGCACCTTTTCACCCTTACCGGCGCCGAAGCGCTTAGGCGGTTATTTTCTGTGGCACTTTCCGTAGGCTCACGCCTCCCAGGCATTACCTGGCACTTCGCCCTATGGAGCCCGGACTTTCCTCCCCCCCCTAATTTTCATAGAGGGCAGCGACTGTCCGATCGACTCTCCGCCGCGAAGGTTAACGGCAGAGCGGCCGAAGAACAAGCGATAAACGCCTCCAGCCACGCCAATGCGTCGGGTTTTTACTCGCCTTTCTGCTTATCCAGGGCAATCTGATAGAGCACATTCTTGCGCTCGCCGGTAATTTGCGCAGCCAACGCCGCGGCACGCTTGAGCGGCATCTCTTCGAGCAACAGGTCGAGGATGCGCATCGCTTCACTGCTGACAGCGCCTTCCTCCTCGGGGGCGGTCCATCCCGCCACCAACACCACGCACTCGCCACGCTGCTGGTTGCTGTCCGACTCGACGAACTCGCGCAACTGGGCGAGCGGCAAGCCCTTGAGCGTTTCGAACGTCTTGGTCAGTTCCCGCGCCAGCAATGCCGGGCGATCGGCACCGAACACCTGCTCCATGTCCTGCAGGCATTCGAGGATACGGTGCGGCGCCTCATAGAAAATCAGTGTGCGCGGTTCTTCCTTGATGAGCTCCAGACGCGCACGCCGCCCCACCGCCTTGGCCGGCAGGAAGCCTTCGAAGATGAAACGGTCCGACGGTAAACCCGCCGCCGACAGGGCCGCAATCAACGCACAAGCCCCCGGCACCGGCACCACATTGATGCCCGCTGCTCGTGCCTGACGGACCAGGTGATAGCCCGGATCGGAAATCAGCGGTGTGCCGGCGTCGGAAATCAACGCGACATCGTCACCCGCGAGCAAGCGGGTAATAAAGCGGCTACCTTCATCGCGTTCATTGTGCTCATGACAGGCCGCGAGCGGGGTGGGAATGCCGAAATGCTGCATCAGGCGCTGGGAATGACGGGTGTCCTCGGCGGCAATCAAGGCGACCTCACGCAGGATCTTCAGCGCCCGGGCACTGATATCGTCCAGGTTGCCGATGGGCGTCGCCACCACATAGAGCGAGCCAGCAGCGGAATTCAAAGCACCTGGAGCAGTCAAAGCGCACACCTCATGATCGGTAAAACGGCCATTGTAGCGCGTAGCGACGCTCGCGATACGGGCAAGCGGCACCCGCTTTTGCAGCCTTTTGTGCCGCGCAGCAACATTTACACCCGCTAAATTGGTCGATTCGCACCAGTAACATCGCGCCCCGGCCAGTGCTTGGGTACAATTCCACGCTAATTTGATCGAGTATCAGGAACACTACATGATCGCTTGCCTGCGGCTGTTCTCTGCCCTATGCCTCGCTGCCTTGCTGGCGGCTTGCGCCAGCTCGCCCTCCTCCAGCCTTGGCGAACTTCCACGGACCCCGGATGCCAGCATCGAGCAACTGCTCGAAAAGGCCGCCCAAAGCAAATCGCCGGAAGACGCGGCGCTGCTGCGTCTGAGCGCGGCCGACCTGGCCTATCGCCAGGGCAACGCCGGCCAGTCCGCGCAGATCCTGCAACAGGTTCCCGTGGAAACACTGAAGCCGGGCCAGCAGATCTTCGCCAACACCCTGGCGGCTGAACTGGCCATGACCCGCAACCAGCCCAAAGCCGCGCTGACCGCCTTGAGCCATCCAAGCCTGCAGCGCCTGGGTGAAATGCCGGAGGAGCAGCAAGTGCGCACCGGCACCGTTCGCGCCCGCGCCCTTGAAGCCGATGGCCAGACCCTGGCCGCTGCACGGGAACGCATCTTCATCGCGCCGATGCTCAGCGGTGAAGCGGCCAGCAAGAACCACGAGGCCATCTGGGTCCTGATCGCTTCGCTGCCGACCGAGCAATTGCAGCCAACCACCACCGACGATCTTGGCGGCTGGATGGCTTTGGCGCTGGCCGTGAAATCTGCCGGCACCCTCGAACAGCAGCAGGCGGCGATCGACAACTGGCGCGCGCAGAACCCGAAACACCCGGCCGCCAAACAGCTGCCACTGCCACTGACCAACCTCAAGGATCTGGCCAGCCAGCCCCTGAGCAAAATCGCCCTGCTCCTGCCACAGGACGGCCCATTGGCGTCGGTCGGTAAAGCATTGCGCGAAGGTTTCATGGCCGCCCACTACCAGGCACAACAAGCCGGGCAGAAACCGCCTGCCATCGAGTTCTACGACAGTTCGCGCCTGACTTCGCTCGACGACTTCTATCGCAAGGCCCAGGCCGATGGCGTGCAACTGGTCGTAGGCCCGCTGGAAAAACCACTGGTCAAACAGCTCAGCACCCGCCCGCAACTGCCGATCACCACCCTGGCACTGAACTACAGCGAAGGCACACAAGGACCGGCCCAGCTGTTCCAGTTTGGCCTGGCCGCTGAAGACGAAGCCCGCGAAGTATCGCGCCGCGCTCGCGCCGACGGCCTGCATCGCGCCGCTATCATGGTGCCCAAGGGCGAATGGGGTGACCGGGTTCTCAAGGCGTTCAGCCAGGATTGGCAAGCCAATGGCGGCAGCATCGTCGCCACCGAGCGCGTCGACCAGCCGGTACAACTGGCCCAGCAGATTGCAGACATGTTCCAGCTACGCCAGAGCGAAGGTCGCGCCAAGAGCCTGCAATCAACTGTTGGCTCGCAGGTAGCCGCCCAGCCGTCGCGTCGCCAGGACATCGAGTTCATTTTCCTTGCCGCAACGCCACAACAGGCGCAGCAGATCAAGCCAACCCTGAATTTCCAGTACGCAGGTGACGTTCCGGTCTATGCCACGTCCCACGTCTTCAGCGCCAGCGGCGACGTCAACCAGTACAACGACATGAATGGCGTGCGCTTTTGCGAAACCCCATGGTTGCTGGACGCCAATGACCCATTGCGTCGCCAGGTCACCGCGCAATGGCCACAAGCGGCCGGCAGCCTGGGCCGCCTGTACGCCATGGGTGTGGACGCCTATCGCCTGGCACCTCGCCTGGGCCAGCTCAAGGCCCTGCCGGATAGCCGTATCGAAGGTCAATCGGGCAGCCTGAGCATGACCCAGACCCAGCGAGTGGTGCGTGAGTTGCCATGGGCGGAGTTCATCAATGGCCAGGTTCAACGCCTGCCGAACACCCCACGCTGATGCCTGAAAGGTCACGCCAGCAAAGCGGTAAAGATGCCGAGCGCCATGCGCTCGAGCATCTTCAGCAACACGGCCTGCAGCTACTGGCGCAGAACTGGTTGTGTAAACGCGGCGAGCTTGATCTGGTCATGCTGGAGGGCGATACAGTAGTATTCGTAGAAGTTCGTTACAGAAAAAACACTCAATGGGGTGGCGCGCTCGATAGCATCGATGAGCGCAAACGGCAAAAACTGATTTTTGCCGCGCAGTATTTTCTTCAGCGAGAGTCGCGCTGGGCCAACTCCCCTTGCCGCTTCGACGTGGTTGCGATTGACAGCGACCTCGATCAGTTGAACTGGTTGCAGAATGCCTTCGACAGCTGATTGCCTACGCCCCGAACCGGATACCACCACTCAACACTTTTGCTCTTTGCTTTGCGGGCTGCACACTCACGTGCCGGACAGCCGCGCTCATTAAGGTCACACAGATGGACATGCAATCCCGAATTCGCCAGCTTTTTCAGGCCAGTATCGACACCAAGCAACAGGCGATGGAAGTACTTGCACCGCACATCGAGCAAGCCAGCCAGGTGATGGTCAATGCCTTGCTCAACGAGGGCAAGATGCTTTCCTGCGGCAACGGTGGCTCTGCTGGCGACGCCCAGCACTTTTCGTCCGAGCTGCTCAACCGCTTCGAGCGCGAACGTCCGAGCCTGCCAGCCATTGCGCTGACCACGGACAGCTCGACGATCACGTCGATCGCCAACGACTACAGCTACAACGAAATCTTCTCCAAACAGATCCGTGCGCTCGGTCAGCCGGGCGATGTATTGCTGGCAATTTCCACCAGCGGCAACTCGGCAAACATAATTCAAGCGATCCAGGCCGCACATGATCGCGAAATGATTGTCGTAGCATTGACCGGTCGCGATGGCGGCGGCATGGCGTCGCTGCTTTTGCCCGAAGACGTCGAGATTCGCGTACCGGCCAACGTCACCGCACGTATCCAGGAAGTCCACCTGCTGGCGATCCACTGCCTTTGCGACTTGATCGACAGCCAACTGTTCGGGAGTGAAGAATGACCCCTAATCGCCTCGGCCTACTGGCCCTGACCCTGTGCCTCGGCATCAGCGGCTGCACCTCGGTGGTTAATGCCAGCCGCGAAGCACCGATTGAAGATGACCGCGGCACCCGCACTTTCGGCAGCAAGATCGACGATTCTCTGATCGACACCAAGGTCGGCGTGAACATCGCCAAGGCCGATCCGGCCTTGGACAACGATTCGCACATCGTCGTCACCAGCTTCAACGGCGTCGTACTGCTCGCCGGGCAAACCCCGCGTGCCGACCTCAAGGCCAAGGCCGAGCAAGCCGCTGCTGCGGTGCAGCGGGTGAAGACGGTGCACAACGAAATTCAGGTCCTGCCACCCTCCGGCTTCCTTGCCCGCCAGAACGACACCTGGCTGACCTCCAAGATCAAGACCCAGATGCTCACCGACCCGAACATCCCCGGCTCGCGCATCAAGGTGGTCACTGAGAACGGCATCGTTTACCTGCTGGGCTTGCTGACCAAGCAGGAAGCCGCCCAGGCGACGAGCCTGGTGCAAGGGGTTTCCGGGGTGCAGAAGATTGTGAAGCTGTTTGAGTACATCGACTGACCCTCCTCGGCGATCGCGATTCTGAAATCGCCATCGCCCTGTAGGAGCCCGGCTTGCCGGCGAAGGCGTCATTGAACATTGCGCCAGTCTTTTGACCGCCTTCGCCGGCAAGCCGGGCTCAACAGAAATAAAAAAGGGCGATCCATTCGGATCGCCCTTTTTTATTTCACCACCTTCAAGCTCGGCCGACCACTTGGCCGCGGCGGCTCGCTGTCCGGAGGCGGAATATCGTCATCCGGCTCGATCTCTTCCTCGTCCTCCATGGGCGACTCCAGATCGAACACCATGCCCTGGCCATTCTCCCGGGCGTAGATACCCAGGATCGAGGCGATAGGCACGTACAGGGTATGCGGCACCCCACCAAAGCGGCCTTCGAAGCTCACCGCCTCGTTGTCCATGTGCAAATGACGCACAGCCTGTGGCGATACGTTCAGGACGATCTGGCCATCACTGGCAAAACCTTGCGGCACCTGCACCGAGGGATACTCGGAATTGACCAGCATGTGCGGGGTGCAATCGTTATCAACAATCCACTCGTAGAGCGCGCGGACCAGATAAGGTCGACTGGAGTTCATATCGGCTCCTTAAGCCTTAGCGCATGTCGCGTTCGACACCAGACAGACTCGCCTGGAAAGCCTCACGCGCAAACTGGCGCTCCATGTAATCAAGCAGCGGCTTGGCTGGCCGCGGCAGTTCTATACCCAGAATCGGCAATCGCCAGAGTATTGGCAATAGGCAGCAATCCACCAGGCTTTGTTCCTCACTGAGGAAAAATGGCTTGTCGGCAAACAGCGGCGACACACCCGTCAGGCTCTCGCGCAGCTCTTTGCGCGCCACGGCACGCGCGGCTTCCTTGGTCCGTGAATCCAGGATCAGATCCACCAGGCCACACCAGTCACGCTGAATACGATGAATCAGCAAACGACTGTTGGCACGTGCCACCGGATAGACCGGCAGCAGCGGCGGGTGCGGGTAACGCTCATCCAGATATTCCATCACCACCGTAGACTCCCACAACGCCAGGTCACGATCGACCAGCGTCGGCAGGCTGCCGTAAGGGTTCACTTCGATCAGTTTAGGCGGCTGGCGACCAGCCTCCACGTAAATGATCTCGGCGCTGACACCCTTCTCTGCCAGTACGATTCGCACTCGGTGGGAATAGTGGTCGGCGGGGTCGGAGTAACAGGCCAACCGATTGGTCACGCCCATGGCGATCCTCCTCGCTTGTTGAAATGATCGGAAGCGGAAAAACGAGCGCGCCCAGAGGGCGCCTCCCGTAACGCCTGGCTCACCAGGCTCGTTACCCTTTCAGAGGCGCCCTTGGGCGCGCGCGATTAACAGCAATTGCTTGAAGCTTTATCAGTGCACATCTTTCCAGTATTCGCGCTTGAGCAAGTAAGCGAATACGAAGAAGAACGCCAGGTACAGCAATACGTACGTACCGATGCGCTGATGTTGCAGCTTAACCGGGTTAGCCGAGTAAGCCAGGAAGGTTACCAGATTCTTGACCTTCTCATCGAACTGCTCTTCGGTCAGGGCACCACTCTTCGGCACGATGGTCAGCTGATCGCACGCTTCATGAGTCAGCGCCGTACCGGTCAGCGGATCATATTGCTTCTTGCCATCTTCGACGATCTGAACCTGTTTGCAACCGACGACCTGACGACCCTGCAGGCCGACCAGAACGTTAGGCATGCCCACGTTCGGGAAGACCTTGTTGTTCACACCCCATGGGCGCGACGGATCTTCATAGAACGACTTGAGGTAACCGTAGAGCCAATCGGTGCCACGTACACGAGCGACCAGGGTCAGGTCGGGCGGCGCCGCGCCGAACCAGGCCTTGGCGTCAGCCGGCTGCATGCCGATGTTCATGTGATCGCCGATCTTGGCACCAGTGAACACCAGCTTCTCGAGCATCAGCTCGTGCGGAATGCCGAGGTCATCGGCAACACGCTCGTAACGCTGGAACTTGGCGCTGTGGCAGCCCATGCAATAGTTGGCGAACGTGCGCGCGCCATCCTGCATCGCAGCCTTGTCGGAAACGTCGATGTCGACTTTTTCCAGCTCGGGACCACCGTGTTCAGCCGCAAAGGACAACACCGGCAGGGCAGCAAGAATCAGTACAGCAAATAGTTTTTTCATCAGCCAGTCACCCTTTCCGGAACCGGTTTGGTCTTCTCGAGCCTGGTGTAGAACGGCATCAGAATGAAGTAGGCGAAGTACAGGAAGGTGCATACCTGCGACAGCAATGTACGGCCTGGCGTCGGAGCCAGAACACCCAACACGCCCAGGATCACGAACGAAATGCAGAACACCCAGAGCCAGATCTTGCTCATCCAGCCCTTATAGCGCATCGACTTGACCGGGCTACGGTCCAGCCACGGCAGGACGAACAGCACGGCAATGGCCGCACCCATGGCAATCACACCCAGGAGCTTGTCCGGAACCGCACGCAAGATCGCGTAGAAAGGCGTGAAGTACCAGACCGGAGCGATGTGCTCTGGGGTCTTGAAGGCGTTCGCCACTTCAAAGTTCGGCTTCTCGAGGAAGTAGCCACCCATTTCCGGGAAGAAGAACACGATCGAGCAGAAGATGAACAGGAACACCACCACGCCGACGATATCTTTCACGGTGTAGTACGGGTGGAAGGCAATGCCGTCCAGTGGTACGCCGTTTTCGTCCTTGTATTTCTTGATGTCCACACCATCCGGGTTGTTCGAACCGACTTCGTGCAGCGCCAGGACGTGCAGCACCACCAGGCCGAGAATCACAATCGGCAGCGCGACCACATGCAAGGCGAAGAAGCGGTTCAGGGTGATGCCGGAAATCAGGTAGTCACCACGAATCCACTGGGTCAGGTCGTTGCCGATGACCGGGATCGCACCGAACAGCGAGATGATCACCTGGGCGCCCCAGTAGGACATCTGGCCCCACGGCAGCAGGTAACCCATGAAGGCTTCGGCCATCAGCGCCAGGTAGATCAGCATGCCGAAGACCCACACCAGCTCACGAGGCTTCTGATACGAACCGTAGAGCAGACCACGGAACATGTGCAGATAGACCACGATGAAGAATGCCGAGGCGCCGGTGGAGTGCAGCAGGCGCAGGATCGAGCCGTACTCGACGTCGCGCATGATGTACTCGACGGAAGCGAAGGCCTCTTCCGCCGACGGGGTGTAGCTCATGGTCAGCCAGACACCGGTGACGATCTGGTTGACCAGAACGAGCAGCGCCAGGGAGCCAAAGAAATAGAAGAAGTTGAAGTTCTTCGGGGCGTAGTACTTGCTGAGATGGTCTTCCCACATTTTGGTCGCGGGAAAGCGCGCATCAACCCAATCCATGAACTTGCTCATCACGCTTTCTCCGTATCGACGCCAACGACGATGATGTCATCGGTCTCATAGGAATGCGGGGGAACTGGCAGGTTCAAAGGCGCAGGTTGCGACTTGTAGACGCGGCCAGCCAGGTCGTAGTGGGAGCCGTGGCAAGGGCAGAAATAACCACCTACCCAGTCCTTGCCCAAGTCGGCGGGCGCGACTTCGGGACGGAAGGTCGGCGAGCAACCCAGGTGCGTGCAGATGCCGATCAACAGCAAAACTTCAGGCTTGATCGACCGCGTTTCGGGGTCGACATAGGTCGGTTGTGTCGAGTTCTTGGAGGTCGGGTCAGAGAGCTGGCCCTCGATCTTTTTCAGATTCCCCAGGATTTCCTCGGTACGGCGGACGATGAATACCGGCTGGCCGCGCCATTCAGCAATCATCTGCTGGCCTGGCTCGATCTTGCTGACATTCACTTTCACCGGTGCACCTGCGGCTTTCGCCTTGGCACTGGGAAACCATGACCCCACGAACGGGACCGCAGCCCCCACCGCTCCTGCAGCACCCACCACGGATGTGGCTGCTACCAAGAAGCGACGCCGGCCTGCATTCACGCCGTCATTGCTCATTCAGTCCTCTCCCATCAGCTTTGTGGCCTGTTAAATCAGGCATCTACTAAGTAAAACGCTGTACTTATAAAAATTTTGCCGAATGGTAATGAAAAGCCCCAATTCTGACAAGGTAATTACCCTGGGGCACCACTGCCAAGCCTTGTAGTATAGGGCCTCTGCCGATGTGGCAAGTTGTCACAGCGCAATTCTTTGAGAAAATAACACCCACAAAAAAACGCCCAGCTCCGCGAGGAGACTGGGCGTTCTTTTTGAACGTGGAAGCGAATTAACGCTTCGAGTACTGCGGACGCTTACGCGCTTTACGCAGACCAACTTTCTTACGTTCAACTTCACGTGCATCGCGGGTTACGAAGCCGGCTTTACGCAGAGCGCTGCGCAGAGTTTCGTCGTAGTCCATCAGAGCGCGGGTGATGCCGTGGCGGATTGCGCCAGCTTGACCACTCACACCACCGCCGATCACGGTGACGTAGATGTCGAACTTCTCGACAGTCTCAGTCAATTCCAGCGGCTGACGAACTACCATGCGGGCAGTTTCGCGGCCGAAGAAATTATCCAGCGAACGGTTGTTGATGGAGATGTTACCAGTACCCGGACGCAGGAAAACGCGTGCGGTTGCGGTCTTGCGACGGCCAGTGCCGTAATTTTGAGTCGCCGACATAATGAACTATTCCGTTAAATCTTCAGTTCTTGGGGCTGCTGAGCAGTATGAGGGTGTGCAGCGCCCGCATAGACTTTCAGCTTACGGTACATGTCGCGACCCAGCGGGTTCTTAGGCAGCATGCCTTTGACCGCGGTCTCGATCACGCGCTCAGGGGCCTTGGCGATCAGCTTTTCAAAGTTGATCGACTTGATGCCGCCCGGGAAACCGGAGTGGGAGTAGTACATTTTGTCAGTGGTTTTAGCGCCGGTAACACGGATCTGCTCGGCGTTGATTACGACGATGTAGTCGCCGGTGTCAACGTGAGGAGTGTACTCAGGCTTGTGCTTGCCACGCAGACGGCTCGCGATTTCGGTGGCCAGACGACCCAGGGTCTGACCAGCAGCGTCGACGACAAACCAGTCGCGCTTTACTGTTTCCGGTTTAGCAGTAAAAGTTTTCATTCTTTATAGCCTCAGGGGCCGCCCTGTAAATTAGACGGCGGATCTTACTGAATAGTGCGTACTTTGACAAGTCAAAGGCAGCCGGATACAGACGCTTTCGGGGGCTCGGGTCGGCGCGTCCGTTCAACGGCAAGATTCTTCGGCGGCGGCGCATCACTTCCACTGCAGAAAGAGGTGCGCAATTATGCAGATTGCGAAAAATAATTCAACCTGCTTTTATGATTGTTTTGCCCAGGGGAGTACCCGATGGACTATCGCCAGCTAGGCCGAACCAATCTGAACGTGAGTGCAATCTGCCTCGGCACCATGACCTGGGGCGAGCAAAACAGCGAGGCAGACGCCTTCGCCCAGATCGAGCGCGCCAAGGCCGCCGGGATCAACTTCATCGATACCGCTGAAATGTACCCGGTACCGCCCAAGGCCGAAACCTACGCCACCACCGAACGCTACATCGGCAATTACTTCAAGAGCCGTGGCGATCGCAGCGACTGGATCCTCGCCAGCAAGATCGCCGGCCCCGGCAACACCATCGAACACATCCGCGACAAGAACCTGCGGCACAATCGCCAACACATCACCGAAGCCGTGGATGCCAGCCTCCAGCGCCTCCAGACCGACTACATCGACCTGTACCAGCTGCACTGGCCGGAGCGCAGCACCAATTTCTTCGGGCAACTGGGCTACAAGCACCAGACAGAAGCCAACCTGACGCCCCTGGAAGACACCCTCGAAGCGCTGGATGAACAGGTCAGGGCCGGCAAGATCCGCCACATCGGTCTGTCCAACGAAACGCCGTGGGGCACCATGCGTTTCCTGGCCCTGGCCGAGCAACGCGGCTGGCCGCGGGCGGTGTCGATCCAGAACCCGTACAACCTGCTCAACCGCAGCTTCGAGGTCGGCCTGGCGGAAATCGCCATTCGCGAACAGTGCGGCCTGCTCGCCTACTCGCCGCTGGCGTTCGGTTTTCTGTCAGGCAAGTACGAAGGTGGGGCCCGCCCGCCAAAAGGCCGCCTGAGCCTCTACAGCCGCTTCAGCCGCTATTTCAACCCGCAGTCGGAAGCGGCCTGCAGCCGCTACGTCGCCCTGGCCCGCGAGCATGCCCTGGACCCGGCGCAAATGGCCCTGGCATTCGTCACGCAACAGCCGTTCGTGACCAGCAACATCATTGGCGCGACGACGATGGAGCAACTGGAGAGCAACATCGCCAGTTTTGACTTGAAGCTGTCGGAGGAAGTGCTGGAAGGGATCGAGGCGATCCACAGGGATCATCCGAATCCGGCGCCTTGATTGATTTGTAAATCGCCATCGCGGGCAAGCCCGCTCCCACAGTGAGATGGGTGATCACAAATGCTGTGTACACCTCAATATCTGTGGGAGCGGGCTTGCCCGCGATGGCGCCCGCGCAGTCACCACACGATCAAAGCGACCGCGCAATAATCTCCTTCATGATTTCATTGGTCCCGGCATAGATCCGCTGCACCCGCGCATCCGCCCACGCCCGGGCAATCGGGTATTCCCACATGAACCCGTAACCGCCATGCAACTGCACGCACTCGTCGAGCACCTTGCACTGCAGGTCCGTGCCCCAATACTTCGCCATCGCCGCCGTCGGCACGTCGAGCTTGCCTTGCAGGTGCAATTCCAGGCAGCGGTCGACAAAGACCCGGCCGATCTGGATCTCGGTCGCCATTTCGGCGAGCTTGAAACGGGTGTTCTGGAAGTCGGCAACCGCCTTGCCGAAGGCCTTGCGCTCGCGGGTGTAGTCCAGGGTCCATTGCAACGCCGCTTCAGCTGAAGCCAGGCCGCCGATGGCCACGGTGAGACGCTCCTGCGGCAACTCCTGCATCAAATACGCGAACCCCATCCCTGCCTGGCCCAGCAGGTTTTCCTTGGGTACCCGGACATCCTGGAAGAACAGCTCCGAGGTGTCCTGGGCCTTCATGCCGACCTTTTCCAGGCGCTTGCCCTTGTCGAAGCCCGGCGTATCGGCCTCCACGAGGAACAGGCTGGTGCCCTTCGCGCCTGCCTTCGGATCGGTCTTGGCGACGACGATCACCAGGTCTGCGAGGAAGCCGTTGGTGATGAACGTCTTCGAGCCGTTGATCACATATTCGTCACCATCGAGTACTGCGGTGGTCTTTACCCCTTGCAGGTCGGAACCGGCACCGGGCTCGGTCATGGCAATGGCACTGACCATCTCGCCAGATACCAGTTTGGGCAGGTATTTGTGTTTCAGCGTTTCACTGCCGTAATGCAGGATGTAGGGTGCAACGATGTCCGAATGCAGGGAAAAACCGATACCGGTCAACCCCAAGCGTCCTATCTCTTCGATGACCACCGCACTGTACAGAAAGTCCGCCCCCAACCCTCCGTACTGTTCCGGCAAATGCGAGCACAACATCCCCGCCTCCCCTGCCTTGTTCCAGAGTTGACGGTCGATATAGCCCTGTTTTTCCCATTGCCCATGGAACGGCACCGCTTCTTTCTCGAGGAACGTTCGCACGCTGTCGCGAAAGAGTTCGTGCTCGGAACTGAACAAGGTTCTCGGAATCATGCGGCACCCTTATCTTTGTTTTTTAAAGGAATGGACCTTCAGAGACTATGCCTGGTGTCCGATACAGGACACTGGACACATCCGACAAAAAATAAGACGATCCAGCCGTCTGGTGACCACTTTCCCCTATAAGAATAAAGTTGAATTATGTCTAACCAAGCCTCCACGCCCTTGCGGCGCGTCAGCATCCTGGCCATTGACCGGGTTTTCGCTTCCACCCTCATGCAGGCCAAGGATTTCTTCCACCTCGCCAGCCTGCGCTACGGTAAACAACTGGGCCACGGCCTGACTCCAGCGTTCGAAACCCGACTGGTCAGCCCCGACGGCAAACCGGTCAACACCTTCAGCGACGTAGTGATCCCGGTGGACGGCGGCCTGGAAAATGCCGACATCATCGTCATTCCCGCGTTTTGGGACGATTTCGAGACCCTGAGCAAACGTCATCCACAGGTCCTGTCCTGGTTGCGCCAGCAACATGCCCGCGGCGCTGTACTCTGCGGCGAGGCCACCGGGGTGTTCTGGCTCGCCGAAGCCGGCCTGCTCGATGGCAAGGAGGCGACCACCTACTGGCGCTTCTTCAATGCCTTTGCAGAACGCTTCCCGAAGGTCCAACTCAATCAGGACAAGCACCTGACCGACGCCGACAACCTGTATTGCGCGGGCGGCACCACCTCGGCATGCGACCTGTATGTCTACCTGATCGAGCGCTTCTGCGGCGCCAACGTCTCCCAGGCCGTGGCGCGGGACATCCTCTATGAAGTGCAACGCAGCTACTCGCCGGGAAGAATCGGCTTCGGCGGGCAAAAGCTGCACCAGGACGTGATCATCCTGCAGATCCAGCACTGGCTCGAAGAACACTTCGCCGACAAATTCCGCTTCGAAGACGTTGCCCGCGAACACGGCATGAGCATCCGCAACTTCATGCGCCGCTTCCAGACCGCCACCGGTGACAAGCCACTGCACTACCTGCAGCGCCTGCGCATCGAAACCGCCAAAGGACTGCTGTCCGGTAGCCGCAAGAGCATCAAGACCATCAGTTACGAAGTTGGCTATGACGATGCGAGCTTCTTTGCCCGGTTATTCCGCCAACATACTGAACTGTCTCCGAACCAGTATCGGCAGCAGTTTCAGCAGGCTGCCTAAACCCTGAAGCCCACTCTTTTCAATGTGGGAGCGAGCCTGCTCGCGATGGCGTCGGCAAACTCAGCAATGATGTGACTGACATACCGCTATCGCGAGCAGGCTCGCTCCCACAGGGGATTGCGGTGAATTTGAGGGATCTTCTGCGCATAAAAAAGGGCCTGCAAATGCAGGCCCTTTTTATTTTCCGAATCGTCCTATGGCTTATGCGCCCGGGACAGGAATTCGTGGGACTGCATTTCCAGCAGACGACTCAGGGTTCGCTGGAATTCGAAATTCAGGCGACCGCCGGTGTAGAGGTCCTTGAGTTCGACTTCGGCAGAAATGATCAGCTTGACGTTGCGATCGTAGAACTCGTCGACCATGTTGATGAAGCGTCGGGCGATGTCGTCGGTGGTGACGCTCATCTGCTCGACATCGCTGAGCAATACGGCGTGGAAGATCTTGCCCAGCTCGATGTAGTCGTTCTGGCTGCGCGGACCGTCGCACAGTTCACGGAAGTTGAACCAGGCCACGTCATCGCAGGTGCGCAGGGCACGAATTTCACGGTTCTCGATCATCAGCACGTCATTTTCGACCGCTGCCGTGCATTCCGGTGTCAGCGCACGGAAGCTTTTGCGCAGGCTTTCGTTGGCGGCTTCGTCGAGTGGATAGTGGAACAGCTCGGCTTGCTCGAGGTGGCGCAGACGATAGTCGACGCCGCTGTCGACGTTGACGATCTCGGTGTTCTGCTTGATCAGCGCAATGGCCGGCAGGAAGCGCGCGCGTTGCAGGCCGTCCTTGTACAGGCCGTCCGGCACGATGTTCGACGTCGCAACCAGGGTCACACCGTTCTTGAACAGCTCTTCCATCAAGGTGCCGAGGATCATGGCATCGGTGATGTCGGAGACGAAGAATTCATCGAAGCAGATCACCCGGGCTTCGGTGGAGAAGCGCTTGGCGATGATGGTCAGCGGGTTCTTCTCGCCGCCCAGGGTCTTCATCTCCTCGTGCACGCGCTTCATGAAGCGGTGGAAGTGCGTACGGGACTTTTCCTTGAACGGCAGCGCTTCGAAGAAGGTGTCGACCAGGTAAGTCTTGCCGCGACCCACGCCGCCCCAGAAGTACAGGCCCTTTACCGGTGCCTGATCCTTCTTGCCAAACAGTTTGCCCAGCAGGCCCGGCTTGTTCTGCTCGGCCGCGACCAGATCGTCGTACAGGCGCTGCAGATGACGCACGGCAGTTTCCTGCGCGGCATCATGGAAGAATTCCGGGCGTTTCAGATCAGCTTGATATCGTTCTAGGGGCGTCATAATTCGTTAGCAAGGCAACAAAAACGGGCCGTCACTGTAGCGATGGCCCGTGGGAATGGCAATCAGCCCTTGGTCGGGCCGAGCCGTTGATTAGTCCTGGACTGGCGTCAGGGCGATTCGCAAGGCCTCGATCGCAACATCGCGCGCGGCGCTGTCAGCGAAAGCCGGGCTGTCACCCACGCACTCGCCTTCCAGCCAGACGCTGAAGCTCAGGTCTTCGCTGCGCACGTCCAATGGCTGGCTCGATTGCAGTTGCTTGGTCACCTGGCCTGCGGTTTTACCGTCGGCGAAGTTGCGCGACAGCAGCAGTTGCTCGCCATCGGCCGCCAGCAGACGGAAGCGGAAACTGCCGTCGTCTTCACGGAAGCTGACAAAACGCGCAGCCTTAACGGCTTTCTTCTTGGTGGTCGCTGCCACTTGCGCCTGGGCAACGAACGAACGCAGACCTACCGCTTCGCGCAGCTCGTTGAGGAACGGGGTCGCGACTGCACGCGCCTTTTTCGCCCCGTGCTGCAGGATGTCTTCAAGATCTGCCGGGCGCTCGATCAATTGGTTGTAACGCTCGCGGGACTCGCCCAGTTCGCTGTCCAGCAGCTGGAACAGGCGGTTCTTCGCCTCGCCCCAACCCAGGCCCTGCAGCAGATCGCTGCGGAACTCGTCAGCTTGCGCCGGGGTGGCGAACGCCTGGAACAGGGTGAACAGGTGCGAATTGTCCGGATCCTTTGCCTCACCCGGTGCACGGGAGTCGGTGACGATACGGGAAATCGCATCTTTCATTTCTTTGGCGCTGCTGAACAACGGAATGGTGTTGTCGTAGCTCTTGGACATCTTGCGACCGTCCAGGCCCGGCAACGTGGCCACGCTTTCCTCGATCAACGCCTCGGGCATGGTGAAGAACTCCTTGCCCTGGCCGAACAGGTGGTTGAAGCGCTGGCCGATGTCCCGGGCCATTTCCACGTGCTGGATCTGGTCGCGACCGACCGGCACCTTGTGCGCGTTGAACATCAGGATGTCCGCGGCCATCAGCACCGGGTAGCTGTACAGGCCCATGGTGATACCGGCGTCCGGGTCTTCACCGGTCTCGACGTTCTTGTCCACCGAGGCCTTGTAGGCGTGGGCGCGGTTGAGCAGGCCCTTGGCGGCAACGCAGGTCAGCAGCCAGGTCAGTTCGGGGATTTCCGGGATGTCGGACTGGCGGTAGAAGGTCACGCGATCCACATCCAGGCCACCGGCGAGCCAGGTCGCGGCGATTTCCAGGCGTGAGCGCTGGATGCGCAGCGGGTCATCGCACTTGATCAGGGCGTGGTAGTCGGCCAGGAAATAGAACGAATCGGCATTGCTGTCACGGCTGGCAAGGATCGCCGGGCGGATAGCGCCTGCGTAATTGCCCAGGTGCGGCGTGCCGGTGGTGGTGATGCCGGTGAGGATACGGGTACGAGTCGTCATGGGTAATCGCTTGTCAGACTGCAATCAATTCGAGAGACGCGGCAGGATCAGATCCTTGAGATCGGTCAGCTTGCCATGAAAAAAGTGTCCGCATTCTGCCACTTTCAGCAGCTCATGGGGACGTTCGAGCTTGTCCGACCATTCGTAAACGACTTGTGGATCGATCACTTCGTCGGTTTCGGGCTGGATCAAGGTCAGCTCACCGTGTTGCGGCAATTTATCCTGAGCGCCCAGGCGCATAACCGCCGGTGCAACCATGAACAGGTGCTTGATCTGTTCACCCTGCGCTTCCAGGCGCCCGCCGAGACTTGCTGCAACAAAACCGCCGAAGGAAAAACCGAACAGGGTCAGCGGCAATTGCGGGTGTTTGGCCCGGAACCATTCGGCGACAGCTTGAGCATCATCGACTTCACCGGTCCCCATGTCGTGGGTGCCTTCGCTGGCACCGACGCCACGGTAGTTGAAACGCAAGGTGATCAAACCGGCATCGCGCGCCGTGCGCTGCAGGGTCGAGACCACTTTGTTGAGCATGGTGCCGCCCTGCACCGGGTTTGGATGGCAGATGAGCGCGAGGCCGCGCGGCTGCTCATTGTCCAGGTACAGTGCTTCCAGCTGGCCGACCGGGCCATCAATCACTACAGGGGTTTCACGCATAAGCAAGGAAGGAACTCCGTGACCTCGAATCGGGTCGACTCGTCTAGCAAATTGTCTGCGGCTGTCCATTGCGAGTGAATCGCGGTATACAGCGCAGGTTCGAGCCGTTAACGTAAAGCAAAGCCGTTTATAGAGGAAGGACTCGTGGAACACTCGCTCTTAGTTTGGTTGTTACCGACTCTTGCCCTGGTTGTGGGTGTCGCCATTGGGTTTCTGATCGCTCGCCTTGCGCCGAATGCCGCGCCTAGCAGCACGCAACGTCAGCTGGACGACATTCAGGAACGTTTCGACAGTTATCAGAACGAAGTGGTGACCCACTTCAACAGCACCGCGACACTGGTCAAGAAACTGACTGCGAGCTACCAGGAAGTGCAGGATCATCTCGCCGAGGGTGCCAACCGCCTGGCCCTGGACGAGCAGACCCGCCAACGCCTGCTGGCCTCCCTGCACGCCGATGCGACGCAGGCTCCACGGGAACGCCTGACGCCACCGCGCAATCAGGAACCGCCGCGCGACTACGCACCGAAAGCCCCGAACGCGCCGGGCATGCTCGATGAGCATTATGGCCTGAAGAAGTAATCAGGTTTCAGGTGTGAAAAAGCCCTCGGACATGTGAATGTTCGAGGGCTTTTTTGTTTCTGAATGCCTCTTTGCCTGTGCCGGCCCCTTCGCGAGCAGGCTCGCTCCCACAGGGGAATGCGCTTCGAATGTGGGAGCGAGCCTGCTCGCGAAGGGGCCGGTTGTGGCAACACAAAAAAACCGCCCGATCTGTTGAGGATCGGGCGGTTTTTTTATGCCTGGGGTTCAGTCAGGCGATCAAGGGAACTGCTCAACGTTACCTTGTTGCTGGCCACCGTACTGCTGGCCTGGAATCGCCTTCAGGTTCACCTCTACCCGACGGTTCTGCGCCCGCCCATTGGCGTCGGCATTGCTGGCGACCGGGCTATCCGGGCCGGCACCACGGGCGCTCAGGTTGGTACCGCTCACGCCTTGCGAGGTCAGGTAAGTCGCCACGCTCTGGGCGCGACGCTGGGACAGGTCCATGTTGTGCTGGCGGCTGCCGGTGCTGTCGGTGTAGCCGACGATTTCGATCTGGTTCTGGTTGAACTCTTTCAGCGAGCCGGCCAGGTTGTTCAAAGGCTGGTAGAAGCTCGAAGCGATGTTCGCCGAATCGGTGGCGAACGTGATGTTGCCCGGCATGATCAGCTTGATCTGGTCACCTTCACGCTGCACTTCGACACCGGTGTTGGCCATGCTGGCACGCAGCTTTTTCTCCTGCTGGTCGGCGTAGTAGCCGTAACCGGCAGCGGAAGCACCCACTACGGCCGCACCGATCAGCGCGCCCTTGCCACGGTTGTCGTGGTTGATGGCAGCACCGGCCAGTGCACCGGCCAGAGCCCCGAGACCACCGTATTTGGCGGTTTTGCTCATGCCCGTGGAGCCGCTTTCGGCCTGGCCCTGGTTGTCGTAAGGGTTGGGCGACGCGCAACCGGCCAACAGTGCCACGGCAGTAGCGACAATAATCAAACGAGGCGTGGTGAACATGTAGTGCTCCTACTTTTTTGCATTCTGTGGTGCAACGGACTTAAGCATCGAACCTTTGCGGGCGTTGGATCATTTCGACAGGTGAAAATTCCACTTGTTACAAATCAGGCGCGAACAAAGGGGTTTTCGCGCATTTCATCACCCAAGCGGGTATCCGGCCCATGTCCGGCCACGACCGTCGCCTCTTCGTCGAGGGTATACAGACGCTGCTTGATCGAACGCACGATGGTCGCCTGGTCGCCGCCCCACAGATCCGTGCGCCCTACCCCGCGCCGAAACAAGGTATCTCCGGCAATCAACAGCTTGGCCTCGGAAAACCAGAAGCTCATGGAGCCTGGTGTGTGACCCGGTGTGTGCAATGCCACGCCACAACCACACGCCAGCTCTTCATCGTCGGCCAGCCAGCGGTCCGGCGACGGTACCGGCGTGTAGGGCACGCCAAACATCTGGCATTGCATCTCCAGGTTGTCCCACAGGAACTGATCTTCCTTGTGCAAATGCAGGGTGGCGCCGGTTTTTTCCTTCAACTGGCCGGAGGCCAGGAAGTGATCGAGGTGCGCATGGGTGTGAATGATGCTGACCACCTTCAGGCCCAGGGCATCGAGCCGCGCGAGGATCAGTTCATGATTGCCGCCCGGGTCGACCACGATGGCTTTTTTCGTGATCGGATCGCCGATGATCGTGCAGTTGCACTGCAAGGGGCCGACGGGGAAGGTTTCGCGGATCAGCGCAGGTTTGGCAGCGTCCATGGATGTTCCTGGAAAAATGGATGGCCTATTCTGGCACAGGCATGCCCGATTGCGGGACGTGGGGGCCGCCCAACGCTACACCAACACCCCCAACTCCTTCGCCCGCGCCACCGCCTGCGTGCGCCGCTCGACCCCCAGCTTGCTGTTGATATGGCTGGCATGGGTTTTCACCGTATGCAGCGAAATAAACAGCTGGTCGCTGATTTCCTGATTCGAGCAGCCTTGGGCAATCAGGCGCAGGACCGCCATTTCCCGGGTACTGAGTTGTTCCGACGGGGGAATGGGCTCAAGCGCCGGGCGAGAGACCATGGCTGGAAGTTTTTCTGCGAGGTCTTGGGAAACCGTGGTCGGTGTACAGAGTTGAAGCTGTCCACGCAGCCAATCCGGGTGCTCGGCCAACAGTCCTTCAAAGGGTTGCAGCACGCCGCCGGCTGCGGCGTCCAATGCCTGGACCAGCGCCTTGCGGGCCTCGGGTTCGCGTCCGCTGCCCAGCAACAGTGAAACTTTTTGCGTCAGCGCCATTGCACTGAGCATCTGCCGACCGGTTTGCTGGCCATGTTCGAGCAGCGCATTCAAACGCCCTTCGGCCAGCATCGGCTGGTTCTGGATGACCTCCAGCAACGCCTGCTGCAGCTCGATGTGCAGCGGCAGTTGCGGATGGAATTCCGGCGGTGCGGCCGGCTGTTCGCCGTTATAGGTCTGCCCCAATCGCGCCAGCCAGGCTTGCGCCAGATCGGTACGCCCCTGGGCCAGCCAGAGTTCGCATTTGACCAGGGTGATCATTGCCAGGTAGTAGATCGGCGGCACGTCCCAGATGTGCATAAGCCGTTCGGCTTCGGCGAGCTCGGCAAAGGCCTTGGCGAACTCCCCGCTGCTGCCTTCCAGTCGGGCGATCACGCAATGACCGATCAGGACGCTGATGTCGCGACAGGCGCGGGCTTCACCCAAGCCGGCCTGCAAGCGCAGCCGCGCTGCTTGGGGTTGCAGGTGCAAGGCCAACAGGAAGCCCTCGTACAACGTCAGTCGGGCACGTACTGCAAAAAGCCGCTGCGCCGGCAGCCCCTGCAAGCGTTGCAGCCCTTGCCGGACTTCATCCAGCGAACGCAGTATTTCGCCCCGCGCCTGCAATACGCGAGCGCGGTCGTAATGGGCCAACGCCTCGAACAACGGGTTGCCCACCCGTTGCGCCAGTTCCAGGGAGTCACGGTTCAACTTCCTGGCACGCCACATATCGCCATCGGCAATCGCCAGGTTGGACAGGGTCGAGAGACACATCAATCGCTGGCCATAGCGCTTGCACGGAAGGCTCTCCAGCGCTTCGGTGCAATAACGTATCGTCAGTTCGCGGTTACCGCGCCCGCGCGCGATGATCCCGCTCAGGGCCAGCCATTGCGCCAGCATCGACTTTTGCGCGGTGGCCGACGGCGCCGGCAGGAAGCGGCTCAGGTGGCTGGCCAGTTCCTCGGCGGCGTCCAGTTGGCAGGCCAGCCCCAACGCCCAGCTATAGAGCACGATCAGGCGAGGCGTGCTGATCAGCAGGCTATCGGGCAAGTCCATTTTCCAGCGCAGCAACATGCCGACGTTCTGTTCGGCCAGCAGTTGTTCTTCGGAAAGGTTTTGCACCAGGTTTGCCGCAACGTCCAGGTGCCCGGCCCGCAACGCCTGCTCGACCGCCTCATCGAGCAGGCCTTGGGCATTGAACCAGCGACAGGCGCGCAGGTGCAGGCTGGCGGCCGGCACCATCGATTGCGCGCCAGGCCGCGTGCGCAGCAGATCGGAAAACAGGTGGTGATAGCGATACCAGTGGCCGTGCTCGTCCAGCGGCACCAGGAACACCTGGTGGGCAGCCAGGAAGCGCAGGATTTCGGCGCTGTCATGGGCGTCGCGAATGGCGTCGCACAGTTCGCTGCAAAAACGTTCCTGGTGGGCGGTGTCGTAGAGAAAGGCTTGCACCTCGGCGGGCAGGCAATCGATCACCTCCTCGAGCAGGTAATCGCGGATCAGCCCTTCCCCGCCGTGCAGCGCCTGGGGCAATGCTCCCTGGGTGCCTGCCTCGGACGCGGCCAGCAACCAGAAGCGCAACCCGGCAACCCAGCCTTCGCTGCGCTGGATCAGGTTTTCCAGCGCCTCGCCACGCAAGGAACTGCTGTGCCGATCGAGCAGGCTCAAGGCTTCATCGTGGGTCAGGCGCAGATCCTGCTCATGCAGCTCCAGCAGCTGGCGCGACAGGCGCAACCGCGCCAGGTGCCAGTCTGGACGCTGTCGACTGGTGACCATCACCAGCAAGCCATCGGGAAGGTGATTGAGGAAAAACTGCAGGCAGCGATCGAGCACCGGCCCCTGTGCCAGGTGATAGTCATCGAGCACCAGCAACAGGGGGGTCGCGGTCGACAGGTGCACGGCCAGCTCGTCGAGCAGCCCGTCCAGCCATTCTTCGAAGGCGAACGGCTGATGCCGCTGGCGCATCTTCAACAATCCCAGGGACTGCCTGCCCAGTTGCGGAAAAAAATCCTGCAGGCCTTCGAGCAATCGCTCGAGGAATCGGCCCGGGTCGCTGTCGCGCGGGCTCAACCCCAGCCAGAGACTTTGCCAGTGCGCGGGCAGCGCCTGACAAAACTCCACCGCCAACGAACTCTTGCCGAACCCGGCCGGTGCGCTGACCAGCAGCAACCTGCCACCCAGACCGGCGCTCAAGCGCTCGCACAGGCGTGGGCGCAGCACATGGCCGTCGGGCAATGGCGGCCGGAAAAAACGCCCGTCCAGCGCGGCGACAGCGACGCTTGCAGGACCTGGTGGTGGGGACAGATCAGTCATGGCCGGCTCTTGTTTGTGTTGCGGGTGGCGGCGTTGCAGATGTCCGCAGACTAGCGGTAAACGAGGAGGGAATGAAGGTTATTGCTACAAATGGCTACAAAAAGTCTACACACACAAAAACGCCCCGAACCAGTCGGGGCGTTTGCAGAGGATGCGGCCTCTATGGCGTGCCAGTTAGCGAACACCATCCTGGCGCAGTGCCGCCGGGGTGAAGTCGCTGGTGGTGGCGGTGAAGCCGAAGTCATATGCCGACTTCTCTTCGTTCTTCATGCCCAGTGCCAGGTAACGACCCGATTGCAGGTCGTACAGCGCTTCCAGGGTGTACCACGGAACCTGGACGTTGTAATAGTTCTGGGCATGCGCTTCCGCAACACGCCAGAGTTGATTACGACCGTCGTAGTGGTCGATCACCGCCGCCTGCCAGGTGTCTTCATCGATGTAGAAGTCACGCTTGGCGTAGATGTGGCGCTGGCCTTCCTTCAAGGTTGCCACCACATGCCAGACCCGGCGCAGCTCGTAGCGAGCCAGGTCCTGGTTGATGTGGCCAGCCTTGATGATGTCGCCGTACTTGAGCTTCGGATCATCGAGTTTGTAGGCGTCGGAGGCGATGTACATCTCTTTCTTGCCTTCGAGCTTCCAGTCGTAACGATCCGGCGCACCGTTGTACATGTCCAGGTTGTCGGAAGTACGCAGGCCGTCTGCCGCGGTACCCGGGCCGTCATAGGACACTTGTGGCGCACGACGCACTCGACGTTGACCGGCGTTGTAGACCCACGCCGAACGCGGTTCCGCCACTTGGTCGAGGGTTTCGTGCACCAACAGCACACCACCGGCCAGACGTGCCGGCGCCGTCACTTTCTGCTTGAAGTAGAACAGGATGTTGCCCGGGTTCGCCGGATCGTAGTCCTTCATCTTGTCGCGGAACACGAACTGGTCCTGGAAGTACACCAGGCTGAACGAACCGTTCGGCTGTGGCGTGGCTTGGGTGACCAGTCGGGTTACGCTGCCGCCGCGATAACGGGTGATGTGGTTCCAGATGACTTCCACGCCGCTTTTTGGAATCGGGAACGGTACCGCGGTTTCAAAGTTTTTCAGCCCGTTACCGCCGGATACCAGCTCGGTGGTGGTGGCGTTCTTCTTGATGGAGGCGAACACGTTATCCGGTACGGTGGCACCGCGATGGGACGGGTAAACCGGCATCTTGTAGGTTTCCGGGTAGCGTTTGAACATCGCGTACTGCCCCGGAGCGAGCTTTGCCTTGTACTGGTCGACGTTCTGCGCGGTGATGGTAAACAGCGGTTTTTCGCTGGCATACGGATCGGACAGGAAACCTTTGCTGTCGACGGTGCCGGCATTTTTCGGCATCGGTTTCCAGGCCGGAATCGAACCGTCGGCATTGCCTGCCATTTCGGCGCCCATCGGCGTCAGGCTCTTGCCCAGCTTGTCCGCTTCTGCCGCCGGGACCGCTGCCATTACGCCGGTCGCCAGCAGCGAAAGTCCCAGGACACCAGCGTGAAACAGACTCTTGGTTATTTTCATGTGTGTACTCGTCCTGAAAATAGTGCTTAGAAGTTCACGCCGAAGCTGAGCGCAACGAAGTCGCGGTCATCCACGGTGGTGTACTTGCCGTCGAAGAAGTTGGTGTACGCCAGGCTTGCGGTGTAGGTGTTCTGGTACTCGGCATCGACACCCAGGCTGACCGCTTTGCGACCTTCCTCGAAGTTGCCGCCAGGACCAGGGGAGTAACCTTCCACGTCGTGGGACCATGCAACGTTCGGCTTGAGGTTCACACCGGCGAACACGTCGTTGTATTCCCAGATGGCACGACCGCGATAACCCCAGGAGTTGGCCGTGGTGAAGCCGTCGTTTTCGCAGTAGCGACTGACGTTGTTTTGTGGGCCGCCTGCCAGCGTTCCGGTGTTCAACGCCACGCATTGGTTGTTCGGCAATGGGCCAGGGCCGTAGCTCGGGTCACGGCCGTAACGTGCCTTGGAGTTGCTTTCCAGGCCGCCAACGTGGGTCCAGCCAACCTCACCCACCAGGGTCAGACGCTCGGCGCCCATCACCTGGTCGAAGAAGTGGGTCAAGGTCGTTTGCAGCTGGGTCACTTCCTTGCGGCGATAACCTTGCTGATCCTGCCCTGGCGTGCCCTGGAGCACGGAAACGTTAGGGTTCAGCGGCGTCAGGCCGGAGAACAGGATGTCGGTGGTGTTGAGCTGGACTGGCGCATTCGGCCGGTAGCTGACTTCGCCACTCCACGCGGTGCCTGTCGGCAAGGTGGTCGAGAAGCTCAAGCCGTACAGGCGGATGTCTTCAGGGTATTCGACGTAGTAGCTGGAGTTACCTGCCACTACCAAAGGCAGCAACTGTGCAGTCAAGCTGGGCACGAGCCGGGGTGGAATACCGGCGCCAACCAGTGCGCCACCCAGGGCCTGCGGGTTATAGGCGCTCGCTGGCGCACCATGGCCGCTGAAGATCGGTGCACGGCTGTGGTAGTTCATGAAATAGGCACCGAATTCGGTATCCAGCGGATCGAACATGTACTTGAAGGAAACACCGAACTGACCACTGTCTCGAGCGTCACGATCCGGGCCGCGACGAACGATCACGCCTTCGTCCGGATTGCCCCAGGTCACGCCCCGGGCAGACAGGACATTGAGGGCTGGCGTCGCCAGGGGACCCAATGCGCTGCGAAGGCCTTGTTGGGTACGCAGTACAGCCAGGTTGTTGTCGCAACCATCGGCGATCACGTCCGGTTGCGAGAAGAAGGTGCCGCAGTTGTCGGCAACCGTCTGGTCCCATTCGATCTGGTAGAACGCTTCGGTCGAGAGATTCTCGGTGAGGCTCTGGGACACATAGAACATGTTGACCGGGATCAGGCCTTCCTTGATCTCGGCACCGGGACGACGGAATGCGGACACGTCGATCGGGTTGATCGAGTTGATACCGCCGCCGATGAAGGTACTTTCACCCCAGCTCACCACTTGCTTGCCCAAGCGTACGGAACCCGGCTGATCAGCAATGGCGTAGTTGTGATAGACGAAGGCGTCGAGGATTTGGCCGCCAGCAGACTTGGCGCCTTCCTTGCGATTGTCGTCGCTGATGTCCTTGAACGGACGGCTTTCGTCCTTGAGTTCAAAGTCGTACCAGTATTTGCCACGGACGAAAATGCCGGTGTCGCCATACTTCAACTCAAGGTCATGGATGCCCTTGAAGATTTTCGAGAAGGTTTCACCGCTTTTGAAGTTCAAGTGACCGTCATCGGAAGTCTGGGACAGGCCGCGACCGCCGTTGTTGACGCCGATGAGGTTTTTGTTGGCGCTTTCAGTAGACCAACTCGCACCGATCGACAGGGAAGAGTCGAATTGACCTTCGATTTCACCGATGTTGAAACTGACGCCGAATGCAGGCCCGGCGAGCGTAGAGGCAAGGCTGACGGCCAGAGGCAGTTTAGCCCGGCGCCAGAACTGGTTTACTGATGTCATCGACGCTACTCCATGTGCATTTTATTGTTATGGCAAATAGCACTTCTAAAAACGCTTGGATAACAGGGAGCCATGGCTTCCCAAAGTCATTCCAAAGTTGCATCGCCCCGGTTTGTGCGTTTGCTCCGTTCTTAAAAATCCTTGAGCGGACTATAGCCAGCAGGTAGTAGTGCTTGATCCCTCTAAAGTGTGATTTGCGCCTGCCAGCCACTCTGGAACAGTCCTTTGCCATGCCGACACCCGTCGGCCCGGCAAGAATGGCTGAAAATACGGATTTGACAAGCCAAGCGCTTGCTTGGTGGGGCTGGCGTGCCCTTTTGGGCACGCCAAGGGACGCTTAAAGCGTCGAGAGGAAGGTGCTGTTGTTGGCCTGCCATTCGGTGATGTCAACGCGAATGCGCTTCTTGTCGAGCTTACCGACACTGGTCTTGGGAATTTCAGTAACAATGGCGATCTGACTCGGGATGGCCCACTTGCTCAGGTGCCCCAGTTCCACGAACGGCTTGAGATGTTCCTTGAGTTCCCGGGCGCCGATGGCATGGCCCTCGCGCAGCACCAGCAAGGCAAACGGCCGCTCGCCCCACTGCGGATCGGCAATCCCCACCACTGCTACTTCGCGTACCGCCGCGTGGCGACTGATCAGGTCCTCGAGGTCCAGGGAGGAGATCCACTCGCCCCCGGTCTTGATCACGTCCTTGATCCGGTCGCGAATGTCGATCACGCCCATGCTGTCCAGAGTCGCCACATCCCCGGTGTGCAGCCAGCCGCCAGCCCAGAGCTCGGCGCCCTTCTGCGGTTCGTTGAAATAGCCCTCGGTGAGCCACGGCGCGCGCAACACCAGTTCGCCCTGGGTTTCGCCATCGGCGGGCAGGAAGTTGCCTTCGGTGTCGACGATCGCCGCCTCCACCAACGGCCCTGGCACGCCGGCCTTGATCCGGTAGGTGGTGCGTTCGTCTTCCGTGCCGGCCATCAGCTCATCATTGAGGTGCGCGCACGATACCAGCGGCCCGGTTTCCGACATGCCGTAGGCAGCGGTCAATTGAATGCCCTTGGCCTTGGCCGCGTCGTACAACGCATGATTGAGCGCACTGCCACCGATGACGATTTTCCAGCCACCGAAGTCGGTGTCTTGGGCAGCCTTGGCATTGAGGACCATTTGCAGGATGGTCGGCACGCAGTGCGAGAAGGAGACTTTTTCCTTGCGCCACAACTCCACCAGGTACTCCGGATCGTAGCGTCCCGGATACACCTGCTTGAGCCCGAGCATGGTCGCCACATAGGGCAGGCCCCAGGCATGCACGTGGAACATCGGCGTGATGGGCATGTACACGTCGTTGGTGCCCAGCAGGCGCACGCTGTCGATCGCCCCCATGATCGTCGACACCCCCATGGTGTGCAGCACCAGCTGCCGATGGGTGAAGTACACGCCCTTGGGGTTGCCGGTGGTGCCGGTGGTGTAGAACGTGGTCGCCACCGAGTTTTCGTCGAAGTCCTGGAAGTCGTACTGCGGGCTTGCCGCTGCCAGCAATTGCTCGTACTCACCGACGAGGTTTGGCAAGTCGGCGGTCTTTTCCGGCAGGTCGGTCAGGAGCAGGGTTTTCTCGACCGTGGTCAGTTGCCCGGCGATCGCGTTGTACAGTCCGACGAATTCACTGTTGACCAGGACAAAGCGGTCCACGGCGTGATTCATGGTGTAGAGGATCTGTTCCGGCGACAGGCGCACGTTGATGGTGTGGATCACCGCGCCGATCATCGGAATGGCAAACATGCACTCCAGGTAGCGGTGGCTGTCCCAATCCATCACCGCCACGGTATCCCCGGGCTTGACCCCGGCAGCCGTCAGCACATTGGCCAGGCGTGCGACCCGTTCGATCAGGGTCGGATAGCTGTAGCGCAATTGGTCGCGGTAGACGATCTCGCGGGTTTTCTCATAACGCGCGCCGGACATCAGCAGCCGTTTGATCAGCAGCGGATACTGGTAAGCGCCTTCGGCTGGGGGGATAACGCGAGTCTGCAACATAAGAATCCCTTTTCTGACTACTCGGTCGTGGCTGTAGAGTGAGCACTGTAGTACCCCTGATCGCCAACCAAATCAGCCAAAGGAATGATTTGCAGAACCGCACGAATGCTAGCGTTGCGCCAGCATTCGCCTTGCAGATGTTGGATCAGTGCATCTCGGTAAACGCGAGTTTCACGCCAATGGCGATCAACACCGCGCCCATGGTCCGGTCGAACCAATGCCCCATGCGGGCGAAACCGGCCCGCACGCGCTGCTGGCTGAACAGCATGGCCACCAGGCAAAACCAGATCGCTGTCGCCACGGCCAGGTAAACCCCGTAACCGGCCTGCACGGCCAGCGGTGTATGCGGATTGATCACCACGGTGAACAGCGACAGGAAAAACAGCGTGGCCTTCGGGTTCAGGCCGTTGGTCACGAACCCCGACGTAAAGGCGCCCCGCGCGGTGCGCTCACCGGCTTCCTTGTGCAGATCATCGGTCACGGCCTTGGCCGGTTGCGCCCGCAGCGCCTTGAAGCCGATGTACAGCAGATAAGCCGCGGCGGCCCATTTCAAGGCGTTGAACAGGACGATCGACTGGGACACGATCAGGCCGATGCCCAGCAGCGAGTAGCCAACGTGGAGGAAAATCGCCGTACCGACCCCAAGCGCCGTCCAGGTGCCGGCGCGACGACCATGGGTCACGCTTTCCCGTACCACCACGGCAAAGTCCGGGCCGGGGCTGGCGACGGCCAACAGGTGGATCAGTGCAACGGTCAAGAACTCGGTCCAGTACATGAGGGCTCCTTCAGGCCAAGCGTAACTATTTATTTCATCTGGTAGGCTCGGCAGATTACGCCTTCAGTTCATTGCACAAAAGGTACAGTTGATGACGAACATTCACCGCGCAGTTTTCCTCGACCACCCGTCCCTGGACCTGGGCGATCTCGACCTCAGCCCCCTGCGCGAATGCTTTAGCGAACTGCAGCTGTTCGCCCAGACCCTGCCCGATCAGGTGATCGAACACCTCAAGGGCGCCACCGTCGCCATCACCAACAAGATCCGGATCGACGCGGCCGCCATCGCGGCCAGTCCCGAACTGAAACTGATCCTGATCAGCGCCACCGGCACCAACAACGTCGACCTCGAGGCCGCCCGTGCCCACGGCATAACCGTGTGCAACTGCCAGGGTTACGGCACGCCATCCGTGGCCCAACATACGATCATGCTGCTGCTCAACCTGGCCACGCGCCTGGCCGACTACCAGAAAGCCGTCGGTGAAGGGCGCTGGCAACAGGCCAAGCAGTTCTGCCTGCTGGATTACCCGATCGTCGAGCTGCAAGGCAAAACCCTCGGCCTGCTCGGTCACGGCGAACTGGGCGGCGCGGTCGCGCGCCTGGCCGAAGCGTTCGGCATGCGCGTACTGCTGGGGCAGATTCCCGGGCGCCCTGCCCGGCCAGACCGCTTGCCGCTGGACCAGTTGTTGCCGCAAATCGATGCGCTGACCCTGCACTGTCCGCTCAACGAACACACCCGTCACTTCATCGGCGCCCGTGAACTGGCGGCGATGAAGCCCGGCGCGTTCGTGGTCAACACCGCCCGTGGCGGCCTGATCGACGAGCAGGCGCTGGCCGATGCCTTGCGCAACGGTCACTTGGGCGGTGCCGCCACCGACGTGCTGAGCGTGGAGCCGCCGGTCAACGGCAATCCACTGCTGGCCCAGGACATTCCACGCCTGATCGTCACCCCGCACAACGCCTGGGGAAGTCGCGAAGCGCGGCAACGAATCGTCGGTCAATTGACCGAAAACGCCAGGGGATACTTCAGCGCTAAGGCGCTGCGGGTCGTCAGTTGATAAACTGCGGCACTTTTTTTCACAGGAGCAGTTATGGATCCGCGCAGTGAAGTACTGCTTCGTCAGGCTGAATTATTCCAGGGCCCAGTGCTGTTGGCCGGCCTGCCCGCCGACGACTTGCTGGGCCGCCTGCCCGACGCCCATGGCTGGAGCTGGCACGCCGGCGATCAAGCCGCGCTGGATGCGCGCTTTGCCGAACGCAGCCATTTTGGTGTCAACGCGCCTGAGCGCGCATTCGATAGCGCCGTGGTGTTTCTGCCCAAGTCCAAGGACCTGACCGACTACATCCTCAACGCACTCGCCTCCCGGCTGGCCGGCCGCGAGCTGTACCTGGTCGGTGAGAAAAAAAGCGGCATCGAAGGCGCAGCCAAACAGCTGAACCCGTTTGGCAAACCCCGCAAGCTCGACAGTGCGCGGCATTGCCAGCTGTGGCTGGTCACCGTGGCCAATGCACCCGACGCCAAACCGCTGGAAAGCCTGGCCCAGACCTATGAATTGCCGCTGGCCGAAGGCCCGTTGAAAGTCATCAGCCTGCCAGGCGTGTTCAGCCACGGTCGACTGGATCGCGGCAGTGCGCTGTTGCTGGAACACCTGGATAAACTGCCAAGCGGCCACTTGCTGGACTTCGGCTGCGGCGCGGGGGTGTTGGGCGCAGCAGTGAAACGTCGTTACCCGCACAATCAGGTCACATTGCTGGATGTCGATGCCTTTGCCGCTGCCAGCAGTCGCCTGACCCTGGCGGCCAATGGTCTGGAAGCCGATGTGATCACCGGCGACGGCATCGATGCGGCACCGATGGGATTGAGCGCCATCCTGAGCAACCCGCCCTTCCATGTCGGCGTGCACACCGATTACTACGCGACAGAGAACCTGCTGCGAAAAGCGGCCAAACATCTGAAAAATGGCGGCGAACTTCGGCTTGTCGCCAATAGCTTCCTGAAGTATCAACCACTGATCGAAGAGCACCTGGGGGCCTGTGCAATCAAGGCCGAAGGACAGGGTTTCCGCATCTACCGTGCCAAACGCGGATAAAACTTTGTACTTGCGCAATGGATTTTGCCTAGGCAGAATCCGCTCCGTCCTAGGGGAGTAGTCTCCCACGAGCGCCATGCTCGTCCGGCATGCGTCAACATACTTGGTCAACAGGCCATGGCGCATGCGACCCAAGCGTCCGCATCAGACGGATCGCAGGGTTTGACAAGACCTATGACACGAACACCTTACCCGGGGCGGGAAGGCTGTACGTGTCATAGCCGTGTCGACCCGCCCCTTAGGAAAACCCCTGATGCTGGATTCACTACTGGTACCCACCGCAATCGTTGCCTTGGCCGAAATCGGCGACAAGACGCAATTGCTCGCGCTCATTCTCGCCGCCCGTTTTCGCAAGCCCTGGCCGATCATCGCCGGCATCATCGCCGCGACCCTGGCCAACCATGCGGCAGCCGGTGCGGTAGGCGCCTGGGTTGGCAGCTTCTTCTCGGATACGCTGCTGCACTGGATTCTTGCCGCCAGCTTTGCCGCGACGGCGCTGTGGACCCTGGTGCCGGACAAAATGGACGATGACGAAGCCAGTACCGCCCGCAAGTTCGGACCGTTCCTGACCACGCTGATTGCGTTTTTCCTCGCGGAAATCGGCGACAAGACCCAGATCGCGACGGTGATGCTCGCCGCGCAATAT
The DNA here is from genome assembly GCF_000282475.1 of Pseudomonas sp. GM78. Taxonomy (GTDB): domain Bacteria; phylum Pseudomonadota; class Gammaproteobacteria; order Pseudomonadales; family Pseudomonadaceae; genus Aquipseudomonas. The sequence continues at coordinate 37,388 of NZ_AKJF01000097.1, read as the reverse complement.
CCTGAACTGTGGCTGGTGATCATCGGCACCACCCTGGGCATGTTGATTGCCAACGTACCGGTGGTCCTGGCGGGCAACTTTGCGGCGGACAAACTGCCATTGACGTTGATCCGTCGACTGGCGGCGTCGGCGTTCTTCATCCTGGCGATTGTCGCGGTGTACAAGGCGATGCAGAGCAGTGGGTGGGTTTGACGGTGTAGGTCGGTAGACCGCGTCAGCGTTCTTCGCGGGCAAGCCTCGCTCCTACAAGAGCGGGCTGGCTCGCGAAAGCTTCTATCAGTGATTCCTGGACTGCTCGTAAAGCGGCATGACCTTCGGAATCGCCGCCTGCAACGAAGCAATACGGCTCGACGAAGCCGGGTGGGTACTCATGAACTCCGGCGGCGAACCTTCCGAGGCCTTGGCCATCTTGTTCCACAAGGTGATCGCGGCGTTCGGGTCGTAGCCGGCACGGGCGGCCAGCTCGAGGCCGATCAGGTCCGCTTCGTTTTCATTGGACCGACTGTTGGGCAAGGTCATGCCGTAGTTGGCCACGGCATCCGCCAGCGCCAGGCTGCCCTGGCCCAGGCCGAACAAGGCACCCGCACCCTGCTTGGCCATTTCGATGCCATAGGCCTTGGACATTGCCTCACGACCGTGCTCGCGCAGGGCGTGGGCGATTTCGTGGCCAAGGATGGCGGCGATTTCGTCATCGGTCAGCTGCAGCTTGTCCATCAGGCCGGTATAGAAAATGATCTTGCCACCGGGCCCGCAGTTGGCATTGAGCTCATCGCTCTTGATCAGGTTGACTTCCCACTTCCACTGGGCCGAATCCGGACGGAAAACCGGAGCCTGGGCAATCAGCCGATCGGAAATCAGCTGGATGCGCTTGGCATCGTTGCTGGTCTTGTCCAGCACACCCTTGCTGTTCGCCTCTCCCACCGTATTCTGGTAAGACTGGGCGTACATCTGATTGACCTCATCAGTGGACAGCATGCTGAACATGTATTGCTTGCGCTCAACACCTACGGCGCCACCGCTGGTAGTGTTGACCGACTGGCAGCCGGCGAGCAGCAGCGCTGCGCCGAGTGCACCTACAACCAAAATCTTGTTCATCGAAAGACTCCATGAAAACTGCCGCCTATCCTAGGCGTGGGAATGTATCGACGCCAGATACACAGAAGATAAGACGCTTTTTTCAAGCAAAGCTCTCATCGATGCAGGAAAAATTCACGACACCAACTGAACGCTCAGCAGCGATCTTTTCAACCCGGCGTAAGACACTCCGGCCCATTGAGCTTCGGATCATTGACCATGTTGGCCAGCACCCGCTCACGCAACGCAGCGGGTTCGCTGGCGAGCAAGGCTTGCAGAGCATGCAGTGGCGTCTCGGGATCAAGCCAGATTTGCTGCCCCACCTCATCCAGAATCAACGGTCGACGCTGGCTCGCCGCGGGTTGCGTGATCACCGCCGTGCTCAGCCACACCTGCTCCTGTACCGGGTAAGCCTCCCAGATGGCAGCGAAAAACAGCGACGAGCCTTCACCCGGCGTCAGCCAGTACGGCCGCTTGCGAGTGGTACCGCGCCATTCGTAGAAACCGTTGGCCGGCAGCAGGCAACGACGCTCGCGCAGGGCCTGGCGGAACATCGGCTGTTCGGCCACGGTTTCGGCCCGGGCATGGGCCGGGGTGCGGGACAAGTCGGTCAGCCACGGCGGTGTCAGGCCCCAGCGGGCACGGGCCAGTTCACGCTGGCCGTCCTGGCCTGCGCGCAGCATCAGCACCGAATCATTGGGGGAAATGTTCCACTGGGCCTGCTGATCGGCTGGAAAACCTGGCAGGCTCGCAAAATCGCGATTCCAGCGAAACAGGGCATAACGTCCACACATGGGGCAGCACGACTCTAGATCAAACGAACGCCAGCCTAACAGACCAGCGTGCCGGGAAAGCTGTCCGGTTCATCACAGGACAGCGGCAGCGCAGCATTGTACGCCGTGATCAGCTCGCGGGCGTATTGCGCCTGGTCATTATCCACCGCCAGGCCCAGCAGGCCGAAGATCGGCAATTCACCCGTGGCGCCCACCAGATCGCGCCCCACCAGATGCGCCTCGACGCCCTCGCTGGCCAGCATGCCTTGCAGCAACTCGCCTTCCATCAGGTTTTCCGGTTCGTAGATGCGCTGCATATGCGCCCTCACTCGTTTTCACTGAATACTTCGAGGTGCCATTCGTCTTCGTGAACTTGCAATACAAATGTTATCGGCCGGCAACACACCTGACAGTCCTCGATATAGGTCTGATCGCCGCCGGATAAATCCAGGGTCGTCTCGACTTCCTCACCACAATACGGACATTCATAAACTGCGCTTTCCAGCATCGCGGTCTCCCAGGTGACTTGTGCGTATAATCGCCGGTCTATTTGCAGGGCTATTTTTGTCTGACTACTTTTTCAGACCGTGCCCCGCTGGTTTTCGATCAGAACCTTTACTTACCCTAGCCGTTTCTAACAAGAGAGCATGATGGGCGAATTCGATGCCATCCGACCTTACGACGATAGCGAAGTCCCAGCGGTGCTGGCACGACTGCTCGGCGACAAGGCGTTTCTAGATATCCTCACCCACTTCCGCTTTCCGCGTTTTGCCGGCGCCTTGGGCTGGGCGCTCAAACCCCTTATAGCTCATCGGCTGCGCCGTGAGTTCGCCGGCATCACGTCGGTGGCCACCTTGCAGGACAAAGTCGAGTACTACGTCGACCACACCATCGAGCGCGCCACGGACGGTGTGACGTACACCGGCGTGGAGCAGTTCAAGTCCGGCAGCGCCTATCTGTTCATCGCCAACCATCGTGACATCGTGATGGATCCGGCCTTCGTCAATTACGCCGTGTACCACGCCGGCCTGCCGACCCCGCGCATCGCCATCGGTGACAATCTGCTGCAAAAGCCCTTTGTCAGCGACCTGATGCGCCTGAACAAGAGCTTCATCGTGCACCGCTCGATCACCGGACGTCGCGAGAAAATGGCGGCGTACCAATTGCTGTCGGCGTACATCAACCATTCGATCCGCAACGATTGCGCCTCGATCTGGATCGCCCAGGCCGAAGGCCGGGCCAAGGACGGCGACGACCGTACCGAGTCGGCGATCCTCAAGATGTTCCACATGAGCCGCAAGGACGAACCGTTCGGTGAAGTCATCCGCTCGCTGAACCTGACCCCCGTGTCGATCAGCTACGAGTACGATCCGTGCGACCAGGCCAAGGCCCGCGAACTCTACATCCGCGCCACCACCGGCAGCTACACCAAGGCGCCGGGCGAAGATGACGTGAGCATCGCCAAGGGCATCACCGGCTACAAGGGTCGGGTGCACGTGAATTTTGCGGCGCCCATCACCGACCTGTTCGAAGACACCAAGCAATTGGCGATCGAGATGGACAAGCAGATCCTCGGCGGTTACCGCTTGTTCCCGGTGCACTACCTGGCCTACGCCCAATGGCAGGATGCCGACCCGCAACTGCAGGTGCCAAGCGCCAGCAAGTTGTTCCCGGCCGACGAACTGGCCAAGGCTCAGGAACAATGGCAGCTACGCCTGGATGCCTGCCCCGAGGAGCATCGCCCGTTCCTGGTGCTGCAGTATGCGACCCCGGTACGCAACCAGTATCGGGTGAAGGCTGGATTGCCGCTCTAACCGCGGATACGACAACGGCGCCTTCGGGCGCCGTTTTTTTTAAGCATTAAAATGGTTTAGACCTGGGTGCTGATCCACGACACCAGCAACGCCAGCCCCATGCAGGCAAAACCGAAGCGATAGAAAAACCGGTTCATGCGCAGGGTTGCCCAATCCAGCGTCGGTTCCTGGCTTGGACGGCTCTGGCGTTGCGCCTGGAGACTGGCCATCGCGCGCTGTTCGCGGCGACGCGTGGCGTGCAGCAGCCAGCTGCCCGGGAAGGCCAGCAGCAAGGCCAGCAGATTGATCAATTTGGCGGGATGGGCGGTAAACAGCGTCATCAAATGCAGCGACATCACAAGCCTCAAACAAAACAGGTAGGGCAGACGCCGACCGACGACCGCGGCTGGGATTCTACCGAATGCCTTGCACCCTGCCCTGTCTTTCCGACAATTAACGCCGTTTTGCTCAAGACCGCCTGCGATCCTACAGTAGGAGCTGCCGCAGGCTGCGATCTTTTGACTTTGCTTTTGGGGGATTTGGAACTGCCGAAGATCAAGATCAAAAGATCGTCCGAACGCGGCCCGAACCTTCGGCAGCTCCTACGGGGCTCGCATTACTCGCCGAGAACCTGACCCACGGTTGGGTCCTTGAACAAGCGGGTCAACGCATCGCTCAACACGTCGCTGACCAGCTTGGTGTTGGTTTCCTGATTCGGCGCCATGCCGAAACGCTGGTCCAGGGACGCGCCATAACGGCCGCTGTAACGACGATTGGCATTTTGCACATCGGAACGGAACGTCGCGCCAATGGTGGCCTCGGTCACGTACATGCCTTCTTTGGGCGACTGGTACTTCAACTCGGCCAAGGTCACGGTGATCTGTGGCGCGTTCAGCGCATTCGCCGTCGGGGTGAAGCCCAGCAACCGCACGGCCGCTTCGGCCTGCGCCTGCAGTTTCGGCAGGATCTGCGCGCCCTGCACGGTAATCGCGCTGGTTTCCGGGTACAGGCCGCCACGGGTGCCCAGGGTTGGCGACGGACGCCCGTCGACCACGCGCACCACCACCGGCTGGCCGTGGCCGACCGGCGCCAGTTGAGCCGTCAGCTTGGGTTCCGGGTTCAGTTGTTGCGGGCTGTGGGCGCAGCCGACCAACGTCAAGCTGGTCACAGTGATCAAACCGAACAACAGGCGTTGCAACATACTCTTCTCTCCAGAATCAGGCACTAACAGGCCCGCAGTATAGCGGTGCGCCACTGCAGCGAACCAGCGCAACAATTGCAGAAAATTCTGACAAAAGTTTCAGAAACCCCTTCCTGTCACACATCTGTCACCCCCCATACACTTGCACGTAACGGCTCGCTGCCATTCTTCAGCGCAGTCACCCAAAAGGTACTTCGCCATGCGCTTTCTCGTTTCGCTGTTCGCCCCACGCCCACGGCACCGCAGCTTTGCCCTGCTCGACAGCAACGGCCATTGCCAGGCTTTCAAGCAGTGCAGCCTCCAACCCATGGGCGATGGCTGGGTCGAAATCGAGGAAATTCGCCTCAACTGGCTGCAGCAACCCCTGCCCGCCAGCGCCCGCGTCAGCCAGCCTCCAGCACGCTCACGGGCACAACACCTGATGGCGACCTGACCAGACGCCTAATAAAAGTCATTAAACACGACCAATTCCCTGCGTTTCTTCGCTACAATCTCCCCCCGATTATAAGGACGTCTCCTGATCGGGCCTCGCAGCATCGTCAATGCTTCGGTTTTGGCACCCCGCACCGCCCACAGAGAGCCGCCCACACAGATCGAGTGAAGCTGGCGCGCTTGCTGTTCCTCAAGCACAACCTCCACTTTTCGCGAATCTGCAGAGCTGTCATTACGCTCGGTCACTGAGCTGTTTGCCCGTATTGCCTGCCCGGTTTTCCCTGGCGGCAAACCATCCGGGCACGGTGCCAGGCTGGGACAGCCCTTTTTTGAGGTTCACGTCTTCAAAAGAGCGTGAAAAAAACGGGTTTTCACAACTTCACAAGAGTGTGGCGAGCAAATGAATAGTTTTGCGTCTGAATATGCACCATTAGCGTCCAGTACAGCCCAACGACACAGGACCGAGTACACCTCGAATACCGGAGCCTGAAGCCTGTCCGCTACGGATTTGGTTGCACAAGCGGATGTATCGACCATAAGTCGAATTGCCAGTCGCACGTTGAAATGAGTTCATATGACTCTTATTAGACCCGGCAGGTAGCGTCCGTCGAAGTTGCGAAAAATTGCGAAGATTCGGACATGGCGATACTGCCATGAGTTCGAGGGGCATCACTGACTCGCCCCGGAACGCCTGGCAGCCATGCCGACAATTTGGTGCTGCAGATTTTGGAGACGCGTTAAATGGCGCATAACGAAGCAGTCGACGTAGTACTGGTTGGGGCCGGCATCATGAGTGCCACCCTCGCGGTACTGCTCAAAGAGCTCGACCCCGCGATCAAGCTGGAAGTCGTCGAGCTGATGGATTCCGGTGCCGCGGAGAGTTCCAACCCGTGGAACAACGCCGGTACCGGTCACGCCGGCCTGTGCGAGCTGAACTACACGCCGCAGGCTGCCAATGGCACCGTCGACATCAAGAAAGCCGTGCACATCAACACCCAGTTCGAGGTGTCGAAGCAGTTCTGGTCGTACCTGACCAAGAAAGGCACGTTCGGTTCGTGCAAATCGTTTATCAGCCCGGTGCCACACCTGAGTTTCGTGCAGGGCGACAGCGGCGTGTCCTTCCTCAAGGAACGCTTCAACGTGCTGCATAAGCACCACGCCTTCGCCGACATGGAATACACCGAAGACAAGGCCAAGATGGCCGAGTGGATGCCGCTGATGATGCCGGGACGCGATCCTGGTGAAACCCTCGCGGCCACTCGCGTGATCAACGGTACCGACGTCAACTTCGGCGCCCTGACCAACCAGTTGCTCAAGCACCTGACCAGCGCACCTGATGCCCAGGTCAAGTACTGCAAGCGCGTGACCGGCCTCAAGCGCAGCAACGGCGGCTGGACTGTCAGCATCAAGGACGTCAACAGCGGTAATACCCGTGAAGTCGACGCCAAATTCGTCTTCCTCGGCGCTGGCGGTGCGGCACTGCCGCTGCTGCAAGCCTCGGGTATCGAAGAAAGTAAAGGCTTCGGCGGTTTCCCGATCAGTGGCCAATGGCTGCGTTGCGACAACCCGGAAGTGGTCAAGCACCACCAGGCCAAGGTCTACAGCCAGGCCGCCGTGGGTTCGCCACCGATGTCCGTGCCACACCTGGATACCCGTGTCGTCGACGGCAAGAAATCCCTGCTGTTCGGACCTTACGCCGGTTTCACCACCAAGTTCCTCAAGCACGGTTCCTTCATGGACCTGCCGATGTCGGTTCGCGCCGGCAACATCGGCCCGATGCTGGCGGTGGCGAAAAACAACATGGACCTGACCAAGTACCTGGTCAGCGAAGTGATGCAGTCGATGGAGCAGCGCCTGGAGTCCCTGCGTCGCTTCTACCCTGAAGCGAAAGCCGAAGACTGGCGCCTGGAAGTGGCCGGCCAACGGGTGCAGATCATCAAGAAAGACCCGAAAAAAGGCGGCGTCCTGCAATTCGGTACCGAACTGGTCGCGGCCAAGGACGGTTCCCTCGCCGCCCTGCTCGGCGCCTCGCCAGGTGCCTCGGTGACGGTTTCGATCATGCTGGAACTGATCGAAAAATGCTTCCCGGGCAAAGCCAAGGGTGAGTGGGCTGCCAAACTGGCCGAGATCTTCCCGGCCCGGGAGAAGGTCCTGGAAACCGACGCGGCGCTGTATCGCAAGATCAATACGCAGAACAACATCGCCCTGGAGCTGGTTGAAGCCAGCAGCGAGACTGAAAGCTACGCTTGATCCGGCTCCATGAAAAACGCCCCGTCCATCATTGATGGCGGGGCGTTTTTTTTTGTGCCTTTGAAATCTTAACCGCGAGCCTTTTCGATCAGCTCGATGTATTCCGGCGCGTTGCGTTGATCCTGGATCAGGGCAACGAAGTCATTGCCGTGCTCGTCCTTGCCATTCACGTCATAACCGGCCTCGACGAAAAACGTCAGGAAACGCTCGAAATCGTCGATTCGCAGGCCACGGTAAGCCTTGATCAGCTTGTGCAGGGACGGGGAAGTCGCGTCGACCGGTTCGAAATCGAGGAACAACTTGATCTGCTCATCGCCGATCTCGTCACCAATCACTTGTTTCTTATCTTTACGCATTGCCGACTCCAGCTCGCAGACATTTCACGGGGCGGGCAGTTTACCCCTGCGCGGGCGCCGGGCTCAACGCGGACGAACAGCCCCGGTGTGCAGATCGGCCCAGATGTGGCCGTTGGCGTAGCTGAGAAACTGGCAATACACCGTATCGTTACGCAACAAGTCGATGACTACCCGGTATTGAGCCAGCGGGTAATAAAGCGTCAACGTCTTGCTCTTGTCGTCGTAGAGCGGCTTTTTCAGGCTTTTGCTTTCGCCATCGAAATTGACCAGCACCTGACTGATGGTCGCGCCCTTGTTCAAGGACTTTCCCTTGAGGCGAATCATCAGCGGCGAAGTGACGGGGATCGGCTGCTGGCTGGACTGGCGCTGACTGCCGACCACCACCGAATACTCAGTGACTTGCAGCAATTGTTGCTGCTCCGGTTCTGCGTCACGCAGGTTCAGGTCATCCGGGGGCAGGAACTGCCCGTGCATGGGGGCCGGGGCGGCCGCCAGGGGCAAGCTGAGGGTCAGCAACAGGGCGGCATAGCAGCGGATCGAACGGCTCATGACAGGCTCCGGAATCGGGGCCGTGCACTCTAGCATGGGTTTAAAAGCAAAAGATCGCAGCCTTCGGCAGCTCCTACAGAGAACCGGATACACCCGATAATCTTCGGGTGAACTCAATCCTGTAGGAGCTGCCGCAGGCTGCGATCTTTTGAGGGCGCTACGGGATTACATGCCTTTAACGGCAAAAATCCCGTTGGCGTTGCGCCAGTAGCCTTTGTAGTCCATGCCATAACCGAAGATGTATCGGTCGATGCACGGCAAACCGACGAAATCGGCCTTCAGGTCCGGGCGAGCCTTGCGGTCGTGGTCCTTGTCGATCAGCACGGCGGTGTGCACTTTGCGCGCGCCGGCGTGCTTGCAGAAGTCGATGATCGCGCCCAGGGTGTGACCTTCATCGAGGATGTCGTCGATGATCAGTACATCACGATCGATGAACGACACTTCCGGCTTGGCTTTCCAGAACAGCTCGCCGCCGCTGGTTTCGTTGCGGTAGCGGGTGGCGTGCAGGTAGGACGCTTCCAGCGGGAATTGCAGGTGCGTGAGCAGCTTGCCGGCGAAAATCAGCCCGCCGTTCATCACACAGAACACCACCGGATTGCTGTCCGCCAGTTCATCGTTGATGTGTGCACCGACGCGGGCAATGGCTGCCTCGACTTCAGCTTCGGTGTACAGGCAGTCAGCCTCTCGCATGATTTGACGGATATGCTCGAGATCAGCGGACATGGCGCTCTCCAGGGATGGCGGTTTCGGAAAAGCCGGCAAAGGTACGCATCTGGCGAGGCCAGATCAAGCGATTGTGGACTAACGTACTCTATGTCTATAGGACATCAACCTCGGATAGATTAATCTAGGCCGGTTTTTTTGCCCGCCGCCGGAGCCTTTCCCATGCCCATCCTCGAGATCCGCCACCCGCTGATCCGCCACAAACTTGGCCTAATGCGCCGCGCAGACATCAGCACGAAGAATTTCCGTGAGCTCGCTCAGGAAGTCGGTGCCCTGCTGACCTACGAAGCCACCAAAGACCTGCCGCTGGAAACCTACGATATCGAAGGTTGGTGCGGCACCGTGTCGGTGGAGAAGATCGCCGGCAAGAAGATTACCGTGGTGCCGATCCTGCGCGCCGGTATCGGCATGCTCGAAGGCGTGCTGAGCCTGATCCCGGGCGCCAAAGTCAGCGCCGTGGGCGTGGCCCGCAACGAGGAAACCCTCGAAGCCCACACCTACCTCGAGAAGCTGGTGCCGGAAATCGACGAACGCCTGGCAATGATCATCGACCCGATGCTCGCCACCGGCGGCTCGATGGTTGCCACCATCGACCTGCTGAAAAAAGCCGGTTGCAAGGACATCCGCGCCATGGTGCTGGTCGCTGCACCAGAAGGTATCGCCGTGGTCGAGAAAGCTCACCCCGACGTGATCATCTACACCGCTTCCATCGACCAGAAGCTCAACGAACACGGTTACATCATCCCGGGCCTGGGCGATGCTGGCGACAAGATCTTCGGCACCAAGCAGAAGGACGCGTGAGCATGCAGCAAGAGTTCAACGATCCGCTCTGGCGCACGGTGCTGTCTGGCGCCCAGATGCTGTTCGTGGCCTTCGGCGCCCTGGTGCTGATGCCGCTGATCACGGGTCTCGACCCGAACGTGGCATTGTTTACCGCAGGCCTGGGGACGATTCTGTTCCAGGTCGTCACCGGGCGCCAGGTGCCGGTGTTCCTGGCGTCGAGCTTCGCGTTCATCACCCCGATCATTCTCGCCAAGGGCCAGTTCGGCCTCGCCGCGACCATGGGTGGCGTGATGGCGGCCGGTTTTGTCTATACGTTCCTCGGCCTGGCAGTGAAAATCAAAGGCACCGGCTTCATCGACCGCCTGCTGCCACCGGTGGTGATTGGCCCGGTGATCATCTCCATCGGCCTGGCCATGGCCCCGATCGCCGCCAACATGGCGATGGGCAAGGCCGGTGACGGTAGCGAGCTGATCCATTACCAGACGGCAATGCTGATCTCGATGCCGGCGTTGCTGACCACCCTGATCGTCGCAGTGTTCGGCAAAGGTATTTTCCGCCTGGTGCCGATCATTTCCGGCGTGCTGGTGGGGTTTGCCATGTCGTTCTACTTTGGCGTGGTCGATACCGCGAAAATTGCCGCTGCGCCCTGGTTCGCCATTCCCCACTTCACCGCGCCGGAATTCAACTGGCAGGCGATCCTGTTCATCGTTCCGGTGGCCTTGGCGCCAGCGATCGAGCACATCGGCGGCGTGATCGCCGTGGGTAGCGTGACCGGTCGCGATTACCTGAAGAAGCCTGGCCTGCATCGCACCCTGCTGGGTGATGGCATCGCAACCACCGCCGCCGGCCTGTTTGGCGGTCCACCGAACACCACGTACGCAGAAGTCACTGGTGCGGTGATGCTGACCAAGAACTACAACCCGAAAATCATGACCTGGGCGGCGATCTTCGCCATCAGCCTGGCGTTCATCGGCAAATTCGGTGCGTTGCTGCAAAGTATTCCGGTCCCGGTGATGGGCGGGATTCTTTGCCTGTTGTTCGGTTCGATTGCTGCCGTGGGGATGAACACGCTGATTCGCCACAAGATTGACCTGGGCGAAGCGCGCAACCTGGTGATCGTCTCGGTGACCCTGGTGTTCGGTATTGGCGGCGTGCTGGTCGGTACTGGCACCGGCCCGGACGACTTCGGCCTCAAAGGCATCGCGCTGTGCGCGGTGGTGGCGATTGCGCTGAACCTGATCCTGCCTGGCAATGACAGCTGGAAGCACAAGAAGGCGCAAGATCCGTTGATCTAAGGCCGCCTCAAGGACGCCTCGCTCCTGTAGGAGCGAGGCTTGCCCGCGAAGCTTTTTGGCTTACAACACCAACGGCGCCCTTTCGCACAACGCACTCAACGCCTTCGCCCACTGCGGGTCATCGTTGAGGCACGGCACCAGCACCAACTCCTCCCCTCCCGCTTCGCGGAATTGCTCCAGCCCGCGATCGCCGATTTCTTCCAGCGTCTCGATGCAATCGGCCACAAAGGCCGGGCACATCACCAGCACTTTCTTCACGCCGCTTTTGCCGAGCTCATCCAGGCGGGCCTCGGTGTAGGGCTCGATCCACTTGGCTCGCCCCAGGCGCGACTGGAATGACACCGACCACTTGCCGTCCGGCAATCCCATGCGCTTGGCGAACGCTGCGGCGGTGCGCAGGCATTGACCGCGATAACAGGTCGCAACCACTTGCGGCGGTGCACCGGCGCAGCAATCGCCCCCGCCTTCGAAGCTGTGCCCCGGGTTGAGCTTCGTCAGGTGCCGCTCCGGCAAACCGTGGAAGCTCAACAGCAGGTGATCGTAATCCTGCTCCAGGTAAGGCCGGGTCGTGGCTACCAGCGCATCGAGGTATTCCGGTTGATCGTAGAACGGCTGGAGCACCGACAGTTGCACGTCGAGGTTTTTCTCACGCAGTACGCGCTTGGCTTCTTCGATCACAGTAGTGGTGGTGCTGTCGGCGAACTGTGGATAAAGCGGTGCCAGGGTGATCCGCTTGTGCCCTTGGGCTACCAGGCGCACCAGTGCCGATTCGATCGACGGCTCACCGTAACGCATCGCCAGTTCCACCGGGCCGTGATGCCACTGCGCAGTCATGGCCTGTTGCAGGCGACGGCTGAGCACCACCAGTGGCGATCCCTCGTCCCACCAGATCGACGCGTAGGCATGCGCCGACTGCTCGGGGCGCTTGATCAGGATCAGCGACACCAGCAAGCGCCGCAGCGGCCATGGCAGGTCGATCACATAAGGGTCCATCAGGAACTGGTTGAGGTAACTGCGCACATCCGCCACCGAGGTGGAGGCCGGAGAGCCCAGGTTGACCAGAAGCAACGCGTGATCGGTCATGCAACGTCCTATTTCAAAGGCGGCTGGAAAGGTCGTCCAGGGCCGCGCGCAAATCAGTGAACTGGAAAGTGAAACCCGCTTCCAGCAAGCGAGCCGGTACGGCCTTCTGGCCACCCAGCAACAGCAATGACAACTCGCCCAGGCATACCTTCAACGCCAGGGCCGGCATGGGCATGAACGTCGGGCGGTGCAGCACGCTGCCCAACGTCTTGGCGAACTCGCGGTTGCGCACCGGTTTGGGCGCGCAGGCATTATAAGGACCAGTGGCGCTTTGCCGATGCAGAAGAAAATCAATCAGGGCGATTTGATCGTTGATATGAATCCACGACATCCACTGCCGGCCACTGCCGATAGGCCCGCCCAGCCCCAGTTTGAATGGCAGCAACAGGCGCGACAAAAAGCCGCCCTCTGCCGACAACACCAGCCCGGTGCGGATGAAGATCACGCGAATGCCCATCCCTTCGGCGCGCTGGGCAGTTTCCTCCCAGGCGATGCATAACTGACTGGCGAAATCATCGATGACCGGTGGCGAATCCTCGGTCAGTTCACGCTCGCCACCATCGCCGTACCAACCGACCGCGGACCCTGAAATCAGTACCTGCGGTTTCTGTTCACGGCTTTCGAGCCAGGCCAGCAGGGTTTCCGTCAGGGTGATTCGGCTGCTCCACAGCAGGGCTTTGCGCTTGTGGGTCCATGGGCGATCAGCAATCGGCGCACCGGCCAGATTGACGATGGCGTCCACCGGGTCTTGCCCGACCTCTTCAAGCCGGGCGATGCCACGCACCTGGGCACCGCAGATTTTGGTGACTTTTGCAGGCGTCCGGCTCCAGACTGTGAGGCGATGCCCTTGACTCAACCAGTGCCGGCAGAGCTGACGTCCTATCAAACCAGTACCGCCGGTCAGCAATATGTGCATGACTACTTCCTCGCGTGGCGTTTTACCCTGATCACTAGTCTATTTTTATAAGCAAGGGATCTTTTGGTATCGGGCAGACCCTGTGATTAACAATAGGCCAAGCTGTCAGAACGAGAACGCTGAAAGTTATACCAAAAAACAATATTGTACAGGTTTCAACCCCGGCGTAGTCTGTACAGACAGGTAAACGAGGCCCTTATGACTGTACCTATCGCAATCATCGGCACCGGCATTGCCGGACTCTCAGCCGCACAAGCCCTGACCGACCTGGGGCATGTCGTGCAACTTTTCGATAAAAGCCGCGGCAGTGGCGGACGCATGTCGAGCAAGCGCAGCGATGCGGGTGCTCTGGACATGGGCGCGCAATATTTCACCGCCCGCGACCGTCGCTTTGTCACCGAAGTGCAACGCTGGCAGACCAAGGGCTGGGTCGCCGAATGGACCCCGCAGCTCTATACCTTCCATGGCGGCCGGCTCGATCTGTCGCCGGACGAACAGACGCGCTGGGTCGGCACCCCGCGGATGAGCGCCATCACCCGTTCCCTGCTGGGCGACCTGGAAGTGCATTTCGCCTGCCGGATCACCGAGGTGTATCGCGGCGAAGAACACTGGCATCTGCAGGATGCCGAAGGCTTCACCCATGGTCCGTTCAGTCATGTGGTCATCGCCACCCCGGCACCCCAGGCGACCGCGCTGCTGGCCTCCGCGCCGAAGCTCGCGGGCGCCGCCGCCGGGGTAAAAATGGACCCTACCTGGGCGATTGCATTGGCGTTCGAAACGCCCCTGGAAACGCCGATGGAGGGCTGCTTCGTACAAGACAGTCCGCTGGATTGGCTGGCGCGCAACCGCAGCAAACCAGGGCGCGACAACACCCTCGACACCTGGGTGCTGCACGCCACCAGTGCCTGGAGTCGCCAGCACATCGACTTGCCAAAAGAGGCGGTGATCGAGCAATTGCACGGCGCGTTCGCCGAGTTGTTGCACGATGCCATGCCTGCGCCGAGCTTCAGCCTGGCCCACCGCTGGCTCTATGCCCGCCCTGCCAGCAGCCATGAATGGGGCACCCTGGCCGATGCGGACCTGGGCCTCTATGCGTGCGGCGACTGGTGCCTGTCCGGACGCGTTGAAGGTGCGTGGCTCAGCGGCCAGGAAGCCGCCCGTCGCCTGCATGCACACTTGCAGTAACTGCAACACCCGACACGTCTTGCCAGCGATGAACGAAAAATGCGGTGCAGCTGAACTCCGCTGCACCTGGATCGCTGGCAACATCGCTCAAGCCAGTCACCCTCTTTGCTAAAAACTTATACAACTAATTTGACTTGTACATCTTTGAATCTATGATGAGCCTATGTTGTACAGACTTTCAGCTCTGTACAGGTATAGATTCCGAGGTGCTCGATGTCCCTGCCCCCCGCCAAGCCGAAAATCGCCATCAGCGCCTGCCTGATGGGTTTTGACGTGCGCTACAACGGCGGGCACAAGGCATCGCGACTGTGCAGTCAGGTTCTCAGCGACTACTTCGAGTTCGTCCCGATCTGCCCCGAAGTCGCCATTGGCCTGGGCATTCCGCGCCAGCCCATCCGGCTGGTGGGGGATGCGGATGCACCCGAGGCCGTCGGCACGGTCGACCGCGACATCAATGTCACCCGGCCGCTGGCCAGCTATGGTCGGCAGATGGCGGCGGAGCTTGAAGATATCTGCGGTTACATTTTCATGCAGCAATCCCCTTCCTGCGGCCTGGAGCGGGTCAAGATCTATCACGCCAATGGCGCACCGGTGAGGGGCGGTGGCCGGGGCATCTACGCCCAGGCGTTTTGTGCCCAGCAAACGGACCTGCCGGTGGAAGAAGACGGCCGGCTCAACGACCCGGTGCTGCGCGAAAACTTTCTCACCCGCGTATTCGCCTACAGCGCCTGGCAACAGTTGTTGCACGAAGGCCTGAGTCGCCGCGGCCTGACAACGTTTCACTCGCGCTACAAATACCTGCTGATGGCCCATAACCCGGTGCAATACAAAATCCTCGGCAACTTGCTGGGCAACATGGGCCAGACCGATCCGAAAGAACTTGGGCCACGCTACTTCAGCCTGCTGATGGCAGCCCTGAAGCAATGCGCGACCCGCCGCACCCACACCAATGTGTTGCAGCACCTGAGCGGCTATCTGAAAAAGGCCATCAGCGCTGAGGACAAGCAGGAAGTGCAACACCTCATTGGTCAATACCGCCAGGGCATCGTGCCGCTGGTGGTGCCGTTGACTTTGCTCAAGCATCACTTTCGTCAACATCCGGACCCGTACATCGATCAGCAGGCGTACCTGCAACCCCATCCGGAAAATCTCAGCCTGCGAAACGCCATCTGATGAAACCCCTACTCGACAGCAGCGCCAGCGAAGACTTTGGTGCCGACTTCAAGAAAGCCCTGGATGAAGGCTGGCTGCCGATCCGCGAAGTTGCCCGGCAGACCGGGGTGAACGCGGTGACTCTGCGAGCCTGGGAACGTCGCTATGGCCTGATCGTGCCGCAGCGCACGCCCAAGGGACACCGGCTGTTCTCGGCCGAGCATGTCCAACGCATCCTGGCGATCCTCACCTGGATCAACCGCGGCGTGGCCGTCAGCCAGGTCAAGCAATTGCTCGACACGCCGCAGGCCTTCAGCGGTTTTGTTGAAAACGATTGGCAAGTGTTGCGCCATACCTTGTTCACCGCCGTCACGCAGCTGACTGAACGCACCCTCGACGACACCATCAACCAGGCCATGGCGCTGTACCCGCCGCGCACCCTGTGCGAGCAGTTACTTATGCCCCTGCTGGCGGAGCTGGAACAACGCTGGCAAGGGCAGTTCGGCACGCAGATGGAACGGGGATTTTTCTACTCCTGGCTGCGAAGCAAGTTTGGTGCGCGCCTCTACCATAACAACCGCCAGTTACACGGCGCACCGCTGCTGTTGATCAACCACTCGGACCTGCCCCTTGAACCCCACGTGTGGCTCACGGCCTGGTTGATCAGCAGCGCCGATTGCCCGGTGCAAGTGTTTGACTGGCCGCTGCCAGCCAGTGAACTGGCACTGGCTGTCGACCTGCTGCAACCACGCGGCGTACTGCTGTATTCCAGCAAAGCGATAAACCTTTCACAACTGGTGAAACTTTTAAACGGCGCCAGTTGCCCAAAAATGATCGCCGGCCCAACGGTGTGCATTCACAACACCGAATTGTCCGCAATAACTTCAGAGATCGCTGATCTGTACCTGGCTGAAAACCCCTTGGCCGCGCACCAGGCACTCGTTCAATGCGGACTCATTTAAAGGCACTTGTGCAATGAATCGGGCGAACACCCACATGCAATTGATCTGGCTGCGCAGCGACCTGCGCGTGCACGACAACACCGCCCTTTCGGCCGCGGCGGCGTGCGGCCCTACGGTGGCGGTGTATCTGCTGAGCCCGGAGCAATGGCGCGAACATGACGACGCCCCCTGCAAAGTGGACTTCTGGCTGCGCAACCTGCAGGTACTGAGTGGTGCGTTGGGCCAATTGAACATTCCCCTGCTAATCCGCAATGCCCCCCGTTGGGATGACGCCCCCAACGTGTTGCTCGAGCTATGCCGGCAATTGCAGATCGACGCGGTTCATTTCAACGAGGAATACGGCATCCACGAAACCCGTCGCGATGCAGCGGTAGCCCAGACTCTGGAGGCCGAAGGCATCGAGGTCCGCCGCTACCTCGATCAACTATTGTTTAAACCCGGCAGTGTGCTGACTAAAACCGGCAGTTACTTTCAGGTCTTCAGTCAGTTCCGCAAAGTCTGTCATGAACGGCTGCATCATTCGCTGCCCGGCCTGGTACGAACCCCGGCGGCGCAAGCTGCGCTGAACATTGCCAGCGACGCCATCGCGACGCGGGTCGAAGGTTTCGACCCGCCCCCTGACAGCCTGCGTGAGCTATGGCCGGCCGGTGAAGACGAAGCCCGGCGCCGCCTCGACAGCTTTACCGAGATGCAAATCGACTACTACCAGAGCGAGCGCGACTTCCCGGCAAAACCCGGCACCAGCCAACTCTCGGCCTATCTGGCAGCCGGGGTGATCTCTCCCCGCCAGTGCCTGCACGCCGCGATGCAAAGCAATCAGGGCGAGATCGAAAGTGGCAAGGTCGGCGCCGTCACCTGGATCAATGAACTGTTGTGGCGCGAGTTCTACAAACACATTCTGGTGGGCTACCCGCGGGTTTCCCGTCACCGCGCCTTTCGCCCGGAAACCGAAGCCCTGGCGTGGCGCAACGCCCCCGAAGAACTTGCCGCCTGGCAGCAGGGCCGTACCGGCTTGCCGATCATCGACGCGGCCATGCGCCAACTGCTGGAAACCGGCTGGATGCACAATCGCCTGCGCATGGTGGTGGCGATGTTCCTGACCAAGAACCTGTTGATCGACTGGCGCGAGGGCGAACGCTTCTTCATGCGCCACCTGATCGATGGCGACCTGGCAGCGAACAACGGCGGCTGGCAGTGGAGCTCGTCTACCGGCACCGACTCGGCGCCTTACTTCCGGATTTTCAACCCGCTGAGCCAGTCGGAAAAATTCGACGCCGAAGGCCTGTTCATCAAGCACTGGCTCCCGCAACTGTCGGGGCTCGATAAAAAAGCTGTGCATAACCCGGCGCAACTTGGCGGTTTGTTCGGTGTGCCAGATTATCCGCCACCGATCGTCGACCTGAGCACCTCCCGTGCCCGCGCCTTGGCCGCGTTCAAGAACCTGCCGTCACGGCAAGCTGCCGGGAGCCTTTATGAATAACTTTTTGCTGCGTCTTTATAAACATCTGATGGTATTCGGCCGGGCGACTGCCTGGTTGCAAAGGAGAACGGGATGAGGCTGACACCTCCACGACGATACTGGTTGACCGGTGCAAGCAACGGTATTGGCGCCGCGCTGGCCGAAGAAATACTCAAGAGCGGCGCCCATCTGGCCGTTAGCGCCCGCTCGCTGGCCCCGCTGAAAGTCTTGTCGCTGCGCTATCCCGGGCAAGTATTGGTGGTGGCTGGCGACTTGACCAACAGCCAGACGGTCCGTGAAATCGGCGAACAGATTGCTCGGGACTGGGGCTCCCTGGACACCGTGATCCTCAACGCCGGTACCTGCGAATACGTGGATGCCAAGCAGTTCGACGCCTCTATCATCGAGCATGTGGTGCGCACCAACCTGCTCGCCAGCAGCTACTGCATCGAAGCGGCGCTGCCATTGCTGCGCTCCGGCACAGCGCCGCACCTGGTGGGGCTGGCCAGTTCGGTGACCTACCTGCCACTGCCCCGCGCCGAAGCCTACGGCGGCTCGAAAGCCGGCATGCGTTACCTGTTCGAATCCCTGCGCATTGACTTGGCACCGGAAGGGATCGAAGTCACAGTAGTTAATCCCGGGGCCGTCGAGACACCACGAACCTCGAAAAACGATTTACCCATGCCACTCATCTGGCCGGCGGGGAAAGCAGCGCAGCACATCTTCCACGAAATCAGGAACCGACCACTTGAGATCGCGTTGCCTGGGATGTTCATGTCCGCCCTGTGGCCGCTGCCGAAAATACCCGACCGGACGAAGTTGGCGATTGGCAAACGCATGGTTCGCAGCAGCCCGCCGATCATGGATCGGTTGTGATCGAAAGACTTGCAGCGAATACCAGTGACTGAGCGTCCGTCAGAGCTTTCACACGGCACAGGCTGACTGCCTTACACTGCGCGCCATGAAAACCATCCCCCACACGCAAATCGCCACAGCGGCCGTGACCTGCTCGACCTGTGCAGCCTGCTGCTGCCAGCTCGAAGTCATGTTGATCACCGACACCGGCGTGCCCGAGCGATTCATCGACACCGATGACTGGGGGGGAGAGGTCATGCTGCGCTTGGACGACGGCTGGTGCGCCGCGCTGGATCGCAACACGATGATGTGCACCATCTACGAAAAACGCCCGCTGATCTGCCGGGAATTCGAGATGGGGGCACCAGAATGCATTGAGGAGCGCCAGGGGATTTCGACGGCGTATCGTTGAAGCCAGCGCAATACAAATGTGGGAGCAAGCCCCCACATTGACCGGGCCTTACAACGGCATCGTGTAATGCAGTGCGTAACTTTCCACGCCATCGTTCGGACTGGTGATCCCGGCATTGGAATAGTGCGTCGCGCGAATTCCGACTTCATGCCCGCCGGCAAAGCGCAGGCCAACACCGAAGCGGTCCTCGAATTGAAACGCGCTGCCCAGGTCGTTGTTTTCGACTTCGGTACTGGCGAACACCGCCACGCCGAACCCGAGCTCAACGTAGGGTTTGACGCTCTGACCGGCAAACTCGTAAACAAACACTGGAGAGAACGAAAGGCTGTGGTTACTGGAGGTCTCGTCGCCATCCCAATAGGTGTAGGCACCGCTCCAGTAACCGGTCAAGCGACCCACGTCGCTCTGCCACCAACTCTTGTCCCAATCGAATTGCATGCCCAGGCGATAGGTCATGCTCGATTCGCCGGTCTGGCCGACCCCAAACTCCACGCCCGCAGCCTGTGCAGTGAAACTGTGCCCCATCAGTGCGGCCGCAATCGCGGCCAAGCAAAATAGTCGCTTCATAGAAACATCCTTTTCCGAACGAATACGTTTGGTTTTTTTGTTGCTCTACGTTCACAGCTATAGAAGTCGACAGTTACTCAGAAGTTCAGCCCAAATTCTTGCCCTGCCCCGAAACTTGCTTACCCTTCAAAGCTTCGCACAACGCCAGCGTTATTCCACAAGATCGGCAATATATTTGTGAAATGAACAGGATCGGCGCTCGTCCAGAATTGCGCAGATCGCGCAGGCCCGGCGGCGAGCAGTTCGCGCTCTGCCAGCAAGCGCTGAAGCTGACGCGCGACCGCCGCACCGGTATCGATCAGGCTGATCTCGGCGGGGATCATCTGCTTCAGCAACGGTTTGAGGAACGGGTAATGGGTGCAACCCAGGATGATGGTATCGGCGCCCTCGGCCAGCAGCGGCTGGACATAACCCTCCAGCAACTGGCGCAGGGCGGGACTGTGCAGGTCGCCTTTTTCGATCAACTCAACCAACCCAGGGCAAGGCTGGGTGATGACCCGAACGTCGGTGGCGAAACGGTCGAGCAACGCGGCGAACTTGGCGCTCTGCAGGGTGCCCGTCGTGGCCAGCACGCCGACCACGCCACTGCGGGTAGCGGCGGCGGCCGGCTTGACGGCAGGTTCCATACCGACGATGGGCCACTGCGGGTAATCGCGACGCAAGTCGGCAACACCGGCGACCGTGGCGGTGTTGCAGGCCAGGACCAGGGCCTTGGCACCCTGGCCTTGAAAAAACTCGGCCATGACGCTGCAACGCTGTTTGATAAATTCCGGGGTTTTCTCGCCGTAGGGAATGTTCCCGCAATCAGCGACATACAACAGGGATTCGCCAGGCAACAAACGCTGGATCTCGGCCAGCACCGAAAGCCCACCGACACCGGAGTCGAACACGCCAATCGGCGCTTCACGCATGCTTGGGCCCACAGACGCTGCAACCCGGATCACGCTTGACCCGCAACTCACGGAAGCGCGTACCCAAGGCGTCGATCAACAACAGGCGTCCCACCAAAGGCTCGCCAAAGCCCGCGAGCAACTTCAGCGCTTCAAGCGCTTGCAAGCTGCCGACCAGCCCTACCAACGGCCCGACCACCCCGGCTTCGCTGCAGGTCAGTTCGGCTTCGCTGCCGTGCCCATATAAACAGTGGTAGCACGGACTTTCTGCCCGACGCGGGTCGAACACCGACAATTGCCCCTCAAGGCGAATCGCCGCACCGCTGACCAGCGGCTTGCTGGCGCTCACGCAAGCCGCGTTGACCGCTTCGCGGGTAGAGAAATTGTCGGAGCAGTCGAGTACCAGGTCCACGCCGGCCACGACAGCAGCCAGCGAGTCTTCATCGAGCGCCGCGCGATGGGCGACCAGCCCGATCTGCGGGTTGATTGCCGTCAGGCGCTTGATCGCCGAATCGACCTTGCCCATGCCGATGCTGTCGGTGTCGTGAATGATCTGGCGTTGCAGGTTGGTCAGGTCGACCGTATCGAAGTCCGCCAGATGCAATTCGCCAACCCCTGCGGCGGCGAGATACAGCGCCACCGGCGCGCCGAGACCACCGAGGCCGATGATCAATACGCGGCTATCCTTGAGCCGCAACTGGCCGTCGATATCGATGTGTTGCAGCAGAATCTGCCGGCTGTAACGCAGCAACTCTTGATCATTCAGCACGGCAGGCGCCCCAGACTGATGCGTTGGTGACCGCCCAGATCGGTGCGGCTGTGAATGTCCTCAAAACCGCGGGTCAGCAGTAAATCGCGGACCGCCTCGGCCTGATCGTAACCATGCTCGAGCATCAACCAGCCGCCAGCGTCGAGATGGTCCGGTGCCTGGGCAACGATCAGACGCAAATCGTCGAGCCCGTCGACACCGGCCACCAGGGCACTGGCCGGCTCGAAGCGCACGTCGCCTTCCACCAGGTGCGGGTCGGCGGACGCGATATACGGCGGGTTGCTGATGATCAGTTGAAAACGCTGACCTTGCAGGGCGCTGAACCAATGGCTGCTCAGTACCTTGGCGTTATTGAGGTGCAGGCGCTGGCGATTGCGTTCGGCCAGGGCCACGGCTTCCAGCACGCGATCCACGGCGGTGACGTTCCAGGCCGGACGTTCACTCGCCAGGGCCAGGGCAATCGCGCCACTGCCAGTGCCCAGGTCAAGTACGTTGGCGGGGGTGGCCGGCAACAGCTCCAACGCGGCTTCCACCAGCAACTCGGTGTCCGGGCGCGGGATCAGCGTGTGCGGCGCGACTTCCAGGTCGAGCTTCCAGAAACCTTGCTGGCCGAGAATGTACGCCACCGGCTCACCGCTGCGGCGGCGCTGCAAATACTCGGCGAAGGTCAACGCCGCTTCGCTCGGCACGATGCGTTCCGGCCAGGTGTGCAGGAAACTGCGGGACTTGCCCAGCGCGGCCGCCAGCAACAATTCGGCATCCAGGCGCGCCGTGGGCGAGTCGGGTAGATCCGCCGCACGCAACAAACTGGCAATGATCGTCATTTATTCACCTATCGCCGCCAGTTGATCGGCCTGGTACTCGGCCAGCAACGGCTCGATCACGGCGTCGACGCCCCCGGCGAGGATTTCGTCGAGCGAATACAGGGTCAGGTTGACCCGGTGATCGGTCACCCGGCCCTGGGCGTAGTTGTAGGTGCGGATACGTTCGGAGCGATCCCCCGAGCCCACCAGCAATTTACGCTCACTGGCGATGGCGTTGGCGGCGGCACTGGTTTGCTGGTCGTTGAGCTTGGCCGACAGCCAGGACATCGCCCGCGCACGGTTCTTGTGCTGAGAACGCTCTTCCTGGCATTCCACGACGATACCCGACGGCAAGTGCGTGATGCGGATCGCCGAATCGGTCTTGTTCACGTGCTGGCCGCCCGCACCGGAGGATCGGTAGGTATCGATGCGCAGGTCAGCCGGGTTGATCTCGATCGCTTCCTGTTCGTCCGGCTCGGGCAACACCGCCACGGTGCAGGCCGACGTGTGGATGCGCCCCTGGGACTCGGTTGCCGGCACCCGTTGCACGCGGTGGGCGCCGGACTCGAACTTCAGCT
This sequence comes from Pseudomonas sp. GM78, assembly GCF_000282475.1. Classification (GTDB taxonomy): domain Bacteria; phylum Pseudomonadota; class Gammaproteobacteria; order Pseudomonadales; family Pseudomonadaceae; genus Aquipseudomonas. The sequence continues at coordinate 14,528 of NZ_AKJF01000097.1, read as the reverse complement.
TGCCATAGACGTTGTCGCCCTCGACCCGCGCGATGACTTCCTTGTAGCCACCGTGTTCACCCTCGTTTTCCGAGAGGATCTCCACCCGCCAGCCGCGACGCTCGGCGTAGCGCGAGTACATGCGGAACAGGTCGCCGGAGAAAATCGCCGCCTCGTCACCACCGGTGCCGGCGCGGATTTCGAGGAACACGTTGCGCCCGTCGTTCGGGTCCTTAGGCAGCAACATGCGTTGCAGATTGGCTTCGAGTTCGACCAGGCGCTCCTTGGCTTCGCGGACTTCTTCCACGGCCATCTCGCGCATGTCCGGGTCGCTGTCCTTGAGAAGGGCCTGGGCGCCTTCGAGGTCGCCCTGCACCTTGAGCAACTGTTTGTAGGCTTCGACGATCGGCTCGACTTCCGCGTATTCCTTGGAATAGGCACGGAACTTGTTCTGATCGGAAATGACCTCGCCATCGCCAAGCAAGGCGGTCAATTCCTCGAAACGGTCCTGGAGGATGTCCAGCTTATTGAGCAGTGACGCTTTCATTGCGGTTTCTTATCCGAAAAGCTATCCGATGAGCCCTCACCGAGGGCAAAGAGTTCCTGGGCCATCGCCAGCGCATCGAGGCGACCTTCGGCAGAGAGCTTTTTCAACTGCACGCTCGGTGCGTGCAGGAGTTTATTGGTCAGGCCGCGTGCCAGTTGCACCAGCACCTCTTCGGCGCTGCTGCCGTTGGCCAGCAGGCGTTGGGCTTTTTGCAGTTCTTCATCGCGCAAGCGTTCGCTCTGTTGACGATAGGCCTTGAGCACATCCACCGCCGCCAGTTCGCGCAAGCGCACCATGAAATCTTCGGCGCCCACCGAGACCATCTCTTCCGCCGCCTGGGCTGCACCCTGGCGACTCTTGAGGTTCTCGGCGACCACTTCGTGGAGATCGTCGACGCTGTAGAGGTATACGTCGTCCAACTCGCCGACTTCTGGCTCGATATCCCGCGGAACGGCGATGTCGACCATGAAGATCGGTTTGTGCTTGCGCAGCTTCAAGGCGCTTTCAACAGCCCCTTTGCCAAGGATCGGCAACTGGCTCGCCGTGGAGCTGATGACGATGTCACTGCGCACCAGCTCCGCCGGAATATCCGACAGCAGCACCGCATGGGCGCCGAACTGCTCGGCCAGTATGCTTGCGCGCTCCAGTGTACGGTTGGCGACCACGATACGCTTCACGCCCAGGTCGTGCAGATGGCGGGCGACCAGGGTGATGGTCTCGCCGGCGCCGATCAGCAAGGCCTGGCTGCGTTGCAGGTCACTGAAAATCTGTTTGGCCAAGCTGACCGCGGCAAACGCCACGGACACCGGGTTCTCGCCGATGGCGGTGTCGGTGCGCACTTGCTTGGCGGCATTGAACGTCGCCTGGAACAAACGCCCGAGCAACGGCCCGACGGTGCCGGCCTCCCGAGCCACGGCGTAGGCCGATTTCATCTGGCCGAGGATCTGCGGTTCGCCCAGCACCAGCGAATCGAGCCCGGAGGCGACTCGCATCATGTGACGAACTGCCGCATCGTCTTCGTGCACATAAGCGCTCGCGCGCAGCTCGTCGAGGCTCAAATGATGATATTCGGCCAGCCAGCGCAGCACGGTATCCGCCGACAGGTGATCCTGTTCTATATAGAGTTCACTGCGATTGCAGGTGGAGAGGATCGCAGCTTCGCGGCTGTCGGTGAGTCGGCAGAGCTGCTGCAAGGCCTCGACCAGCTGCTCAGGGGTAAAGGCCACGCGCTCGCGGACGTCTACTGAAGCAGTCTTGTGGTTAATACCGAGTGCAAGGAAGGCCATTCAAAGTCGCTGGTGGTGACGTGAAGCCGGTAATTGTCCTACTTCGTCAGATTCAGAACAACTACTCGATATCTATCACCCTGGTAGTAAGCGCCAGAGGGTGAGAGCGGTTCTCGTTTACACGGACACGACCTCTGTATGTATAAGGGCATTGGGTAAATTGCCGGGCCGGTTATGTTTGACCGAAGGCTTGTGTCATGATGATCCGACCGCAGGTTAGTCGTCCTTTTCCTATATGAATAGATCTTCCGCGTTGCTCCTCGCCCTTGTCTTACTCAGCGGCTGCCAGGCCTTGGCTCCCGTGTCGACGGATGACCCGTCGCCGGTCGAAGACACCACCCCGGCCCCCGAAAAGCCCAAGGTCTACAGTTCATTCAGCGAAGACACTGTCTTCAGCCTGCTGAGTGCGGAACTGGCTGGCCAGCGCAATCGTTTCGACATCGCCCTGGACAACTACGTGACCCAGGCCATCAACACCCAGGATCCGGGCATCTCCGAGCGGGCATTCCGCATCGCCGAGTACCTGGGCGCCGACCAGGCCGCCCTGGACACGGCACTGATCTGGGCCAAAAACGCGCCGGACGACCTCGAGGCCCAGCGGGCCGCCGCCGTGCAATTGGCGCGCGCCGGGCGTTATGACGATTCCATGGTCTACATGGAGAAAGTGCTGCAAGGCAAGGGCGATACCCATTTCGACTTCCTCGCACTGTCCGCGGCCGATACCGACCAGGACACGCGCAATGGCCTGATGAAAAGTTTCGACCGTTTATTGCAGCGCCACCCGAACAATGGCCAGCTGATTTTTGGCAAGGCCTTGCTGCTGCAACAGGACGGCGACACCAAAGGCGCGCTGACCCTGCTGGAAGACAATCCACCGGACGACGGCGAAATTGCTCCGATCCTGCTGCGCGCGCGCCTGCTGCAAGCCCTTGATCGCGGTGACGAAGCCTTGCCGCTGCTGCAGAAAAGCATCAAGAAGTATCCGGACGACAAGCGCCTGCGCCTGACCTACGCGCGCATGCTGGTTGAACAGGACCGCATGGATGACGCCAAGGCCGAGTTCTCAAGCCTGGTGCAGCAATACCCGGAAGACGACGACCTGCGGTATTCGCTGGCGCTCGTCTGCCTGGAGGCCAAAGCCTGGGACGAGGCCAAGGGCTACCTGGAAGACTTGATCGCCCGTGACAGCCATGTCGACTCGGCGCACCTGAACCTGGGGCGCATCGCCGAAGAACGTAACGATCCGCAAGGTGCGCTGATCGAATACGATCAGGTCGGCCCGGGTAACGACTATTTGCCTGCACAACTGCGTCAGGCCGACATCCTGATGAATAACGGAAAGACTGCCGAAGCCCAACGCAAACTGGCGGCAGAGCGCGACGAACAACCGGACTACGCGATCCAGCTGTACCTGATCGAAGCCGAAACCCTGTCCGCCAACAAACAGGGGGACAAGGCCTGGAAAGTCCTGGAACAAGCCCTGCAAAAATACCCGGACGACCTGAATCTGCTCTATACCCGCGCCATGCAGGCGGAAAAACGCAATGACCTGGCACAAATGGAAAAAGACCTGCGCCTGATCATCAAGCGCGATCCGGACAACGCCATGGCATTGAACGCCCTCGGCTATACCCTGTCTGACCGCACGACGCGATACGCCGAAGCCAAGGCGCTGATCGAACAAGCGCACCAGATCACACCGGAGGATCCAGCGGTACTCGACAGCCTCGGCTGGGTGAATTTCCGCCTGGGCAATCTCGACGAAGCCGAGCGCCTGCTGCGCCAGGCCCTGGAACGCTTCCCCGACCAGGAAGTCGCCGCCCACCTGGGTGAAGTCCTGTGGGCCAACGGCAAGCAACGCGAAGCACGGCAAATCTGGGGCAAGTTCCTCAAGGAACAGCCCGACAGCCCTACCCTGCGCAGCACCATCAAGCGCCTGACCGGATCAGAGACTCTTTAAGATTATGTTTTTGCGCCACCTCATCGTTTTCAGCTTCATTGCCCTGCTCGCCGGCTGTGCGGGTTTTACTGCCCGCGAATCGGTCGTGGGCCACGGCAACCCCGCGCAATGGCGCGAGCACAAACTGCAGCTTGCAAGCCTTGATGGCTGGCAGATCGACGGCAAGATCGGCATCCGTGCGCCAAAAGATTCCGGCAGCGGCACGCTGTTCTGGCTGCAACGCCAGGATTACTACGACATCCGCCTCTCGGGCCCATTGGGTCGCGGTGCGGCGCGCCTGACCGGGCATCCGGGCAAGGTTTCCCTGGAAGTCGCCAACCAGGGGCGCTATGAAGCACCGTCCCCGGATGCCCTGCTCGAAGAGCAGTTGGGCTGGAAGCTGCCGGTTGCCAATCTGGCCTGGTGGGTCCGCGGACTCCCGGCGCCGGACAGCAAAAGCCGCTTGACCCTCGATGGCGACAGCCGTCTGGCCAGCCTCGAACAGGACGGCTGGCAGGTCGAGTACACCGCCTATACCGAGCAAAACGGCTACTGGTTGCCCGAGCGGATCAAACTGCACGGCACCGACCTGGATGTCACGCTGGTGATCAAGACCTGGCAACCGCGCAAATTGGGGCAATGACATGCCAGCCAATCGCCTGACCCTGCCTTCTCCCGCCAAACTCAATTTGATGCTGCACATTCTGGGTCGCCGTGAAGACGGCTACCACGAACTGCAGACGCTGTTTCAATTTCTCGACTACGGCGACGAAATCACCTTTGCCGTGCGCGACGACGGTGTCATTCGCCTGCACACCGAATTCGAAGGCGTCCCCCACGACAGCAACCTGATCGTCAAGGCCGCGAAAAAACTACAGGAACAATCCGGGTGCCCGCTCGGCATTGATATCTGGATCGATAAAGTCCTGCCCATGGGCGGCGGCATCGGCGGCGGCAGTTCGAATGCCGCCACCACCCTGCTCGGCCTCAATCACCTCTGGCAACTGGGTTGGGATGAGGATCGGTTGGCCGCGCTGGGCCTGACGCTGGGCGCCGATGTCCCGGTTTTCGTGCGCGGCCATGCTGCTTTCGCCGAGGGCGTGGGGGAGAAACTGACCCCTGTCGACCCGGAAGAACCCTGGTATCTCGTGCTGGTACCGCAAGTCTCTGTAAGTACGGCAGAAATTTTTTCAGATCCGTTGTTGACACGTAACACTCCGCCCATTAAAGTGCGCCCCGTTCCCAAGGGAAACAGTCGAAATGACTGCTTGCCGGTGGTAGCAAGGCGTTATCCAGAGGTACGTAACGCATTGAATTTGTTAGGTAATTTTACCGAAGCAAAACTCACCGGAACTGGAAGTTGTGTGTTTGGGGGCTTCCCAAGCAAAGCTGAAGCTGATAAAGTCTCGGCCCTTCTTACAGAGACCCTTACAGGGTTTGTAGCAAAAGGAAGCAACATTTCGATGTTGCACCGCAAGCTGCAAAGTCTGCTCTAAAGGAACCGATTACTGGGTAATCGTTGCAACAGATACAGGGGCGTCGCCAAGCGGTAAGGCAGCAGGTTTTGATCCTGCCATGCGTTGGTTCGAATCCAGCCGCCCCTGCCATTTTCTATACTCATCCAGGTTACCCTCAGCCTCTAGGTACTGCGCGTGTCCAAGATGATGGTCTTTACGGGGAATGCTAACCCCGATCTGGCTCGGCGTGTCGTACGTCAGCTGCATATCCCTCTCGGTGACATCTCTGTCGGTAAGTTTTCCGACGGCGAAATTACAGCCGAGATCAATGAAAACGTCCGCGGTAAAGATGTCTTCATTATTCAGCCGACTTGCGCTCCGACCAACGATAACCTGATGGAACTGGTAGTGATGGCTGATGCCTTCCGCCGCTCCTCGGCTACTCGTATCACTGCTGTTATTCCTTACTTTGGTTATGCCCGTCAGGATCGCCGTCCGCGTTCCGCACGTGTGGCTATCAGCGCGAAAGTCGTCGCTGACATGCTTACCGTAGTCGGCATCGACCGTGTTCTCACGGTTGATCTGCATGCTGACCAAATCCAGGGTTTCTTCGATATTCCGGTAGATAACATCTACGGCTCCCCGGTTCTGGTGGATGACATTGAAGATCAGCGCTTCGAAAACCTGATGATCGTGTCCCCGGACATTGGTGGCGTCGTGCGTGCACGTGCCGTTGCCAAATCCTTGGGCGTGGATCTCGGGATCATCGACAAACGCCGTGAGAAAGCCAATCACTCTGAAGTGATGCATATCATCGGTGATGTCGAAGGGCGTACCTGTATTCTGGTCGATGACATGGTCGATACCGCCGGCACCCTGTGCCACGCGGCCAAGGCCTTGAAAGAGCATGGCGCTGCCAAGGTTTTCGCCTACTGCACGCACCCTGTGCTGTCCGGTCGAGCGATCGAAAACATTGAAAATTCCGTGCTGGACGAATTGGTGGTGACTAACACCATCCCGCTGTCCGCTGCAGCACAAGCCTGTGCGCGTATCCGTCAACTGGATATCGCACCGGTAGTTGCCGAGGCGGTCCGCCGCATCAGCAATGAAGAATCGATCAGCGCGATGTTCCGCTAAGGGCCCTGCCCTTCTCGAAATGTCTCGTTGACGAAAAGCGCCCCGCCCCGGCATTCCTGTCGGGGCGGGGCTTTTTTGCCCATATCGCCTTTAGCGCTGGTCGCAAACGCTGGGGCGAGTGTGGTTATTTTGGAGATACAACATGAACGATTTTACTCTGAATGCTGAAGTGCGTTCCGACCTGGGGAAAGGTGCGAGCCGCCGCCTGCGTCGTCTCGCAAGCCTGGTTCCAGCTGTAGTTTACGGTGGCGACAAAGCCCCTGAATCCATCAGCATGCTGGCTAAAGAAGTTGCCAAACTGCTCGAAAACGAAGCGGCTTACAGCCACATCATCGAGCTGAACGTTGGTGGCACCAAGCAAAACGTCGTGATCAAAGCCCTGCAACGTCACCCGGCCAAAGGCCACGTGATGCACGCTGACTTCGTACGCGTTGTAGCTGGCCAGAAACTGACCGCTATCGTTCCAGTGCACTTCATCAACGAAGAAGCACCGACCAAGAAAGGCGGCGAAATCTCCCACGTTGTTGGCGAGATCGAAGTTTCCTGCCTGCCGAAAGACCTGCCTGAATTCATCGAAGTCGACCTGGCTGACGCCGAAATCGGTTCGATCATTCACCTGTCCGACCTCAAAGCTCCTAAAGGCGTTGAGTTTGTTGCTCTGGCACACGGCGATGACAAGGCTGTTGCCAACGTCCACGCTCCACGTGTTGCTCCAGAAGCTGCAGAAGGCGCTGCAGAGTAATTTACTCTGCGCTGCCGGAGTGACCGGAAACATCGCGGACTAGAGCGTAGCGAGAAAGCGGGCGAGAACGCGGAGTTTACATCATGGTAAATGAGCAATTTTCGTCCACTTTCGCCGCACTCCCTGATTGCGGCGATGTTATCCACTACTCCAATGAAGGGCCCCTATCGTGACTGCCATCAAACTGATCGTTGGCCTGGGAAATCCAGGCGCTGAATACGAACAGACCCGGCATAACGCAGGGGCCCTTTTTGTTGAGCGTCTCGCGAACGCACAAGGCGTGAACCTTGTGGCGGACCGCAAATATTTCGGCCTGACCGGGCGCTTTTCGCATCAGGGTCAGGATGTTCGCCTGCTGATTCCCACCACGTACATGAACCGCAGCGGCCAGGCCGTAGCGGCCCTTGCCGGTTTCTTCCGCATCAAGCCTGAAGAAATCCTCGTGGCGCACGACGAACTCGATCTGCCTCCGGGCGTCGCCAAACTCAAGGTGGGCGGTGGCCATGGCGGTCACAACGGGTTGCGCGACATCATTGCGCAACTGGGCAATCAGAATACCTTTCACCGCCTGCGGCTTGGCATTGGCCACCCGGGCGTTGCCAGTATGGTTTCAAACTTCGTCCTGGGTCGTGCGCCACGCGCCGAACAGGAAAAACTCGATGCCAGCATCGACTTTGCCCTCGGCGTGCTGCCGGATATCCTCGCCGGTGAATGGAACCGCGCGATGAAAAACCTGCACAGCCAGAAGGCCTGACTTTTACCCGAGGGGAAACACCATGGGATTCAATTGCGGCATCGTCGGCCTGCCTAACGTCGGCAAGTCCACCCTGTTCAACGCCCTGACCAAATCCGGGATCGCGGCCGAGAACTTCCCCTTCTGCACCATCGAACCGAACAGCGGTATCGTGCCGATGCCGGATCCACGCCTGGACGCCCTGGCGGCCATCGTCAATCCAAAGCGCATCCTGCCGACCACCATGGAATTCGTCGACATCGCGGGCCTGGTTGCCGGCGCGTCGAAAGGTGAAGGCCTGGGCAACAAGTTCCTGGCCAACATCCGTGAAACCGATGCCATCGCCCACGTGGTCCGCTGCTTCGAAGACGAGAACGTGATTCACGTCTCCAACAGCGTCGACCCGAAACGCGACATCGAGATCATCGACCTGGAACTGATCTTCGCCGACCTCGACAGCTGCGAGAAGCAACTGCAGAAAGTCGCGCGCAACGCCAAAGGCGGTGACAAGGACGCAGTGGTCCAGAAAGGCCTGCTGGAACAACTGATCGCTCACTTCAGCGAAGGTAAGCCAGCACGTAGCCTGATGAAGAACATGGGCACCGACGAGAAAGCGGTGATCAAGGGCTTCCACCTGCTGACCACCAAGCCGGTCATGTACATCGCCAACGTCGCTGAAGACGGCTTCGAGAACAACCCGCACCTGGACGTAGTCAAGGCCATCGCCGAAGAAGAAGGCGCCATGGTTGTTCCGGTGTGCAACAAGATCGAAGCGGAAATCGCCGAGCTCGATGACGGCGAAGAGAAAGACATGTTCCTCGAAGCCCTGGGCCTCGAAGAGCCTGGCCTGAACCGCGTGATCCGCGCCGGCTACGAAATGCTGCACCTGCAGACCTACTTCACCGCCGGTGTCGAAGAAGTCCGCGCCTGGACCGTGCGCGTCGGTGCCACCGCACCACAAGCCGCTGGCGTGATCCACACCGACTTCGAAAAAGGCTTCATCCGCGCCGAAGTGATCGCCTACAACGACTTCATCCAGTACAAGGGCGAAGCCGGTACCAAGGAAGCCGGTAAATGGCGCCTGGAAGGCAAGGAATACATCGTAAAAGACGGCGACGTGATGCACTTCCGCTTCAACGTCTGACGTTCGCAGCCATCAACAAAAAAAGCACCCGAGGGTGCTTTTTTTGTGAGCGCTATCAACGGGTCAACCCGTCACCTTCGCGCGCGCCGCGTGCAGCTTCTTGTAGCTGTCGATCAGGCGCAGGTGCCTGTCGAGGCCCTCCAGCTTCATGCTGGTAGGCGTCAAGCCGAAGAAGCGTACGCTGCCGTCCACGGAGCCGATCGCGGCGTCCATGCGCTCGTTGCCAAACATCCGGCGGAAGTTGGCCTCGTAATCGGCCAACTCCAGGTCCTCGTCCAGCTGCATTTCCAGCACCACGTTCACGGCCTGGTAGAACAACCCGCGCTCGACCGTGTTGTCGTTGTACTGGAGGAACATTTCCACCAGTTCCTTGGCCTCTTCAAACTTCTGCAAGACCAGATAGATCAGCAGCTTCAACTCCAGGATCGTCAACTGACCCCAGGCGGTGTTGTCGTCGAACTCGATGCCGATCAAGGTGGTGATGTCGGTGTAGTCGTCCAGCTCGCTGTCTTCCAGACGCTTGACCAATGCCTTCAGGCCGGCCTTGTCGAGGCTGTGCAGATTCAGGATGTCCTCGCGGAAAAACAGCGCCTTGTTGGTGTTATCCCAGATCAGGTCGTCCACCAGATAGATTTCCGAGTAGTCCGGCACCAGGATGCGACAGGCCGTGGCACCAATGTGCTCGTACACCGCCATGTACACTTCCTTGCCCATGCCTTCGAGAATGCCGAACAAGGTCGCGGCTTCCTCGGCGTTGGAGTCTTCGCCCTGGCCGGAGAAGTCCCACTCCACGAATTCGTAATCCGACTGGGCACTGAAGAAGCGCCACGACACCACGCCGCTGGAGTCGATGAAGTGCTCGACGAAGTTGTTCGGCTCAGTCACCGCATGACCTTCAAAGGTTGGCAGGGGCAGGTCATTGAGGCCTTCGAAGCTTCGGCCCTGCAACAATTCCGTCAGGCTGCGTTCCAGCGCCACTTCCAGGCTCGGGTGCGCGCCGAACGAGGCGAACACGCCACCGGTACGCGGGTTCATCAAGGTGACGCACATCACCGGGAATTCCCCCCCCAGGGACGCGTCCTTCACCAACACCGGGAACCCCTGCTCTTCCAGCGCCTGGATACCGGCCAGTATCCCTGGGTACTTCGCCAGCACCTCGGCCGGCACATCCGGCAGGGCAAACTCACCTTCGATGATTTCGCGTTTAACCGCGCGCTCGAAGATTTCCGACAGGCACTGCACCTGCGCTTCGGCCAGGGTATTACCGGCACTCATGCCATTGCTGAGGTACAGGTTTTCGATCAGGTTGGACGGGAAATACACGACCTCGCCGTCTGACTGGCGCACATACGGCAGCGAGCAGATGCCGCGCTCTTCGTTGCCCGAGTTGGTGTCGAACAGATGCGAGCCACGCAACTCGCCATCGCGGTTGTAAACCCGCAGGCAGTACGCGTCGAGAATCTCCGGTGGCAGCTCATCTTTAGGGCCAGGCTGGAACCAGCGTTCGTTCGGGTAGTGCACGAACGCCGCGTTGGCGATGTCTTCTCCCCAGAACTGATCGTTGTAGAAGAAGTTGCAGTTCAGTCGCTCGATGAACTCGCCCAACGCCGACGCCAGCGCGCCTTCCTTGGTCGCGCCCTTGCCATTGGTAAAACACATTGGCGAATGCGCATCGCGAATATGCAGCGACCACACATTGGGCACGATATTGCGCCACGAAGCGATTTCGATCTTCATGCCCAGGCCGGCCAGGATGCCCGACATGTTGGCGATGGTCTGTTCCAGCGGCAGGTCCTTGCCTACGATGTAGGTGCCCGCCTCAGAACCTGCATTGGCAGCCGGCATCAGCAGCGCCTGGGCGTCGGCATCCAGGTTCTCCACCTCTTCAATCACGAACTCAGGCCCGGCCTGCACCACCTTTTTCACGGTGCAGCGGTCGATGGAGCGCAAGATGCCCTGGCGGTCCTTGTCGGAGATATCGGCCGGCAACTCGACCTGGATCTTGAAAATCTGGTTGTAGCGGTTTTCCGGGTCGACAATGTTGTTCTGCGACAGGCGGATGTTTTCGGTGGGGATATTGCGAGTGCTGCAGTACAACTTCACAAAGTAAGCCGCACACAACGCCGACGAAGCCAGGAAGTAGTCGAACGGACCCGGTGCCGAACCATCGCCCTTGTAGCGGATAGGCTGATCGGCCACCACGGTGAAGTCATCGAACTTGGCTTCAAGTCGAAGGTTGTCGAGAAAATTGACCTTGATTTCCATGCGGGATACCAGAATAACGAGCAAACGAATGGCCGCCATTATCCGGCTTTTCAGCCGGAAGTCTTGTTCAAGCTCGCGCGTCCGGCCAGCGGTGCGTTAATCAGGCCTTTTTGGTCCGCGGCAGGAAAATCGCCAACACGCCCAGCAACGGCAGGAACGAACACAGGAAGTACACGTATTCGATGCCGTGGATGTCCGCCAGGTGACCCAGCAGCGCCGCACCAATCCCGCCAAAGCCGAACATCAGGCCGAAGAACACCCCGGCAATCATCCCGACATTGCCTGGCACCAGCTCCTGGGCGTACACCACGATGGCCGAGAAGGCCGAGGCGAGGATGAAGCCGATGACCACACTGAGGACAGTGGTCCAGAACAGGTCCACATGCGGCAGTAGCAACGTGAACGGTGCAACCCCAAGGATCGAGAACCAGATCACGGCCTTGCGCCCGATCCTGTCGCCGATGGGCCCGCCGAAGAATGTCCCCGCGGCCACCGCGCCAAGAAACAGGAACAGGTGCAATTGCGAACTGGCCACCGACAGGTCGAACTTCTCGATCAGGTAGAACGTGAAGTAACTGGTGAGGCTGGACATGTAGAAGTACTTGGAGAACACCAGCAGCCCGAGCACCACCAGCGCGCTGGTCACCCGGCCCTTGGACAGGCCGTGGGTCGCCGCCTGGCCCTGCTTGAGCTTGAACAGGTTCAAGTGGTTGGCGTACCAGCGACTGATCCGGTAGAGCACGAACAGGGCAAACACCGCGAACAGGCCGAACCAGGCCACATGCCCTTGCCCGTAAGGGATGATGATCGCGGCCGCCAGCAACGGACCGAACGCCGAGCCCGCGTTGCCGCCGACCTGGAAGGTCGATTGCGCCAGGCCAAACCGCCCACCCGAGGCCAGCCGTGCCACGCGGGAAGCTTCCGGGTGAAAGGTCGAGGAGCCAATGCCGATCAAGCCCGCCGCCAGCAGAATCAGCGGGAAGCTGCCGACCACCGACATCATCACGATGCCGATCAAGGTGCAGACCGTACCAGCCGGCAACAGCCAGGGCTTGGGGTGGCGGTCTGTGTGGTAGCCGACCCAGGGTTGCAGCAGCGAAGCGGTCAGCTGGAAAGTCAGGGTGATCAGGCCGACCTGGGTGAACGTCAGGCCATAGTTGGCCTTGAGCATCGGGTAGATCGACGGCAGCACCGATTGAATCAGGTCGTTGATCAGGTGCGCCAGCGCCACCGCGCCGATGATGCGCATGACCAGGGGACTGCTTTGTGACGTCGCGGGCGCTGCCGCAGTGGCGGACTGAACGTTGCTGATAGCCATGAAATTTCCGAAAAACAGAGGGGTGCACACGGGCAGGTGCGTCAATGTGCCATTTTTCGCTGCACCAGCGCCATCCCCTTAGCCTGCTAACGACCTCGCCATTCGGCAAATTTCCGACCGATTGATACCCTCCCCCGCGCCGTTTTTTCGGCTCCTGAGGATAAGCGGTTGAAAGTGTAGAGAAATATTTTAGATTTATGCTTGACGCATCTCCATTCCCGGTGAATAATGCGCGCCATCTTGGCTACATAGCTCAGTTGGTTAGAGCATAGCATTCATAATGCTGGGGTCCGGGGTTCAAGTCCCTGTGTAGCCACCAAGTGCTAAAAACGGCTTACCGAAAGGTAGGCCGTTTTTTTATGCCTCGCGAAAAGTGCAACTCCATCACTCCTGTAGGAGCGAGCCTGCTCGCGATGGACTCAAGGCCACCGCGGGGAACCAGACTCCCTCGTTATCGTTCACGACCATCGTCGGAACGCCGCCCGGAGCATGCTCGCTCCTACAACATCAGCAACGAAGCGTCGGTAGCGCCGATAATCCCCGCTCCCAGATCTGCCACGTGCGCAACCACACCATGGCCTGCCAATCGCTATCCGCCGGATAGAACTGTTCAAGCAGGTTCAATTTGATCTCTCGCCCCGCCGCATCGTGGACATCACCATGCAGATGCAGCCAGTGGTCATCGCGCAGATGTCGATGAACGTCTGGCCCCGGATACGTCCCGCACTCGATGACGAATGGCATCAACCGCACCTGCGGCAGCGCATTGAGCAGCGCCTGCGAGGTGTAGCCGGTCGCAGTGGCTGCAACACCGGTTTCGCTCAGCGTGTCGGCACCGGTGTGCAACGTGTAGAGCCACGGGCCGTAAATCCCCTGGGCATCGGCCAGCGCCGGATAAGCCGCCTCGGTGATCGTCAACAACATCGGATGCCCGTACTCCCCAGCGCCGGTGTGCAAGTCGAAACACAGGGCGACGTCAGCATGGGCCACGTGCTTTTGCATGATCTGCTGCAACGTACGGTTCGACCAGCTGGGGGCCACACCGCCGTAGAACAACCCATCCGGATGCGCATGCTGGCCACCCTCGACAACCGACATGACCGCAGGCCATCCCTGCAGGCGGATCTGCTCGTCGAGCAAGGCATCGGCCCGGTCGCGCTCGGGCCCTCGCAATTGCGTGCAGGCATAAATGTCGTGCAGTGCGTCATATGCCCGGTTGTCCGGCAACGCACGCTTGAAGTCCAGGTGATTGCGGTTCAGGTCGATGTTGTCTTCGTTGACCCGACGCAGCCATGCCATGCCCCAGGGATTGATCGCATGAATCATCACCACGGCGACATCCGCCGGCAACGAGCGCTTGCCGAGCTCTTGCAGCCACTTGATCTGGCAACCCGAGCCATAGAAGCCCTCGACCCCGTGAGTGCCGCTCAGCGCGATCAGCAGGCGTTTGGCGCCAGGATCGCCGAGCACCGCCACATCGGTGCCCAGGGCTTCGCCTGACGGCCCTGTGAGTGGATGGAGATACTCGCTCAGCGTCGCACCGGCCGCGGTTGCCGCCGCCAGGAATTGTTCGCGCTGGGAACGGTAGCTCGGCTGGGTTGGAAACTCGCTTTGCATGTGTGCCTCTTGTGGGTCTTCTGGCCTGATCGCTGGCAATGACCCTACCGAAAATCCGCCCATTGATGAAGCACAACCGCATCCTCACCCCAGGACCTGGTTTGCGTCACTGCGAGGTCGCCGATACAGTCCCCGGTACCTTTATCCAACGGACGGAGTGCCCCCGTGTTCTCAGCCTCCCATTCGCGCCGCGCGCGCCTGCCAGCCCTCGCGCTGATCATCACCGCGCTGACCCTTGGCGCCTGCCACAACGCGTCAGCCCCGACGCTGCCCACCGCACCGGAAAGCGCCTCCGGTTACCGCACCGACCTGCAGACCCGACACGCTTCACGCCACATGGCGGCAGCCGCCAACCCACTGGCAG
>NZ_AKJF01000096.1 GCF_000282475.1 Pseudomonas sp. GM78 | reverse complement strand
TTTTCGTAGACGGTCACGTCGTCGCTGGCCGCGACCAGGCAGCTGTTGTGCACGTCGATCGTGATGGTGGTGGTGCTTTCGTCACCGTCACCATCGCGCAGGGTGTAGGTGAACACGTCGCTCGCACCCGGGCCGCTAACCGAGTTCGGGTAGCTGTGGTACACGGCATTGCCCGCCGCATCCAGCGTCAGGTAGCCGTAGGTGCCGTTGATCTGGCTGTTCAAGCCGCCATGCACAGGGGTCGAGGTGTCGCCGCCGGCGCGTACACCGACCACGCCACCACCGGCGAACTGGCCATCGGCACCCGCGTTGTCGTTCCACAGCACATTGCCGCCGATGTAGCCGCCCTCTCCCACCGAGGCTATATCAGGGGTAGCGGTGGGCACGTCATCGACGATGTTGATCACGATGGTGCTGGTGGCTATGTTGCCTTGGGCATCGGTGGCCTGGTAGGTGAAGCTTTCGTGCAGGGTGTTGGCGCCATCGTTGGCCTGCGGCATCGTGCTGGCCGGCGAAGTCAGGGTGTAGGTGTAGCTGCCATCAGGGTGCAGCAACAGCTGGCCGTAGGTGCCGATGGCATTGCTGAGCAGGCTGTAGGTGATGGCGCCACTGCCGCCATGGACCGCGTCGACCAGGGTGCCGCTGGCGGTTTCGGCCGGGCTGCACGGCTGGCTGCCATTCACGCTGCCGGGGGCCAGGTCCTGGCCGTCCTGGTGCAGGTCCAGGGCTTTTTCGTAGACGGTCACGTCGTGGTCGCTGGTCGCCACAAAGCAACTGTTATGTACGTCGATAGTGACGGTGGTGGTGCTTTCGTCACCGTCGGCGTCGCGTAGGGTATAGGTGAACACGTCGCTCGCGCCCGGGCCACTCACCGAGTTCGGGTAGCTGTGGTACACGGCGTTGCCCGCCGCATCCAGCGTCAGGTAACCGTAGGTGCCGTTGATCTGGCTGTTCAGGCCGCCATGCACCGGGGTCGAGGTGTCGGAGCCTGCGCGCACGCCAACCACGCCGCCGCCGGAACCATCGGCACCGCCGACGTCGTTCCACAGTACGTTGCCGGTGACGGTGCCGCCCTCGACCACTGACGTTGCATCGGGTTTGGCGGTCGGCAGGTCGTCGACGACCTTGACGTTGATTTCCCCACGCGCCTCGCTGCCGTCGGCATCGATGGCGATGACTTCGAAGTTCTCGCTGATGCTGTTGGCGCCGTCGGCGTTGGGGTGGGTCTCGGTGTAGTTCAGGGTGTAGCTGTAGCTCACCACGCCGGTGGCCGGGTCATAGCCGGTGACAGTCAGGGTGCTGCCCAGCCAGGTACTGCCGGAGATCGGCAAGGGCTGCACCACGCCACCGCTGATGATCGCGACGCCGGAAATGCTCAGGCTCTGCAGGCCGTCCGGGGCGTTGACGGTGAAGGTCCCGTGCTGGGTCAGCGCCGGGGCGTCAGGGTCGCTGCCGTACATGAGGTTTTTCTCGTAGACGGTGAGTTCGCCGCCTTCGACGTCGAGGCCGCCGATCGTCACCCCGTCATCGTTGTTGTACACGTTCAGCACCAGGTGCGCGGTGCTGCTGTCGCCGTCGGCGTCGGTCAGGGTATAGGTGAACGTCTCGGTGCCGTTGCCACCGGCGTGCAAGGCCTTGAAGTCGGCATCGCCGGGATTGAGGGTGTAGGTGTAGGTGCCATTGGCATGGAGCACCAGGGTGCCGTAGGTGCCGATGAAGGTGCCGGGGGTGATCGGGCCACTTGCAGGACCGGTTGTTATACGGTCGGCGCCTTGCACGTCATTGCCCAGGACGTTGCCTTCGAGGGTGAGCCGGGTTTCCGAGGCGGTGTCGGGGTTGCTGTCATCGTACGCCTTGGGCATGTCGTCGAGGATGGTGACGTCCAGGGAACCGGTGGCGGTGTCGCCGTTGCTGTCACCGGCAACCACGGTGAAGTGTTCGCTGAGATGGGTGCCGTCACCGCTCGAATGGTTTTCGTTGTCGTTGAGGGTGTAGCTGTAACTCACCACGCCCGTGGTCGGGTTGTACCCGGTGATGGTCAGGGTGCTGCCCAGCGGCGTGGTGATCGACTGTGGGAACCCGCTGGCCACGCCAGCGCTGATCACGCTGATCCCGCCGATGGTGAGGCTGGTCAGCCCGTCAAGCGCGGTGACGGTGAAGGTGCCGTTCTGGGTCAGCGCGGCGGGATTGCTTGCCGAACCGTCAGGCAGGTTGGCTTCCTTGACGGTCAGCTCACCGCCCGCCACCGACAGCCCATCGAGGGTGACCGGATTGTTCTCGGGTGGCGTGACTGTTGGTGGCAAAACTTCAGGTGGCGTGACTACAGGAGGCAAGACAGGCGGCAAGACAACAGGCGGAGTGCCGTCCGGTGGTGGGACTTCGGGCAGCGTGACCACTGGCGGCGTAATCAGCGGTGCAGCCGCACCGTCGTCGGGGTTTCGATCACCCTCGTGCCGCGCAAGCGGGAACTCCGGAATGCCGTTGAACCCGGCGGTGGGGAAGCCAATGGTCGGCTCGACCCGCCCCCCCACTTCCTCGAGCAAGACGAAACTGTGGCCCCCACCCTGTGCTCCCTCGGCAGGGCCGGTCGAACCCGGGCCGGCCGCCGTGGCTTCAGCGGTCTGGGTCGGGTCGTCACCGGCGGCAATGGCTTTTTGCAGTTGCTCGACATCGGTCAACTGCGCCTGGCTCGGAGTCGTCGCTTCAACCGTCTCCACATGGGGCGACGTCTGCGCCAGCAACTGGGCGGTCATTTGCAGGCTACTGCCGCGCCCCAGCGTCAGTTCCTGGCCATTTTGCAGATGCACCGCCACCGCGCCTTCGGCCCCGGTCACCAGTTGATCGCCGGCAAACAACCGGTCCCCCTCGATCAGCACTCGACGGGTGCCGTCACCCGCCACCGCGAAGACCTGACCGATAACCTTGCTGACGATACCGATGAGCGTAGCCATGTGCATTCCCTCCGCTGCCAACGCTTTGTCGGCACCCTGTCTGAATGCGGAGAACATGCCCATGGGCTCAAGCGGATTAACTGGCCAAATCGCCTGCCGGTCAACACGGATTACCCCAAGTAAGCCGTTGCCCGGACGTCGATCTCGTCCAGCGTATTGCTTGCGGCTAGTGCCCGCGACCTGGATAAACCCTTTGCAATCAATGGCATTGGGCTACCAGTCGAGAACAACGTCATCCGCCAGCGTTGCGTAACAGTCCTGAATCACCTTGGTGACAAAAAACCGTCACCTCAGTCTGCGCCGCATCCCTCCCCTCCAGCACTTCTCCGCTCTTTGTCGATAAGTGGACTTGACCTTTCCTCAAGCTCTGATGAGCGCCATAAGGCGCAGAAATCAAGGGCTTTCGCAGTGAACAATGTGCTGGATTTTGCAGAGTACATAAGTTTTTTTTGGCATAAGCCTTATGAGAAAAACTTCTTAGGTTCGCCTCAAAATGTTCTTAGCTCTGATGTTACAAGCATGAAACGGTTTTACCTATAAATGTCGTCAAATAATTGGCGACTCATAAAGCACCATTAGGATTCAGGGAGATGAACCATGCGTCTTTTAAACCCCCTGTGCAGCGCGGTTCTGCTGGCAATTGCCTGCAGTACCCAGGCGTATGCCATGTCACTGACCGAAGCAATCCAGAGCACCATCGCCACCCACCCGGAGCTCGCATCGCGGGTGGACAGCCGTCTGTCGGCTGACGAAGACGTGAAGGTCGCCAAGGGGGGCTTTTATCCATCGGTGGACCTCAATGCCGCGTACGGGCGCGGGTACAGCGACAACACCAACACTCGGGCGCTGGGCAATCACCATACCGAAATTCTCAATTACACCCAGTCAGAACTGCGCCTGCGGCAGATGCTCTTCGATGGCTTCAACACCGCCAACGAAGTCGAGCGCACCAAGGGCGTCGTCAACTCCCGGGCGTATTACGCCCAGGGTACCGCCCAAGACCTGGCCCTGCGCACCATCGAGGTCTACCTCGAAGTGCTCAAGCGCCGCGAACTGGTGACGCTGGCCAAAAACAACCTGCAAGCGCACTTGCGGGTCAACGACCAGATCGGCCTGCGCACCCAGCGTGGGATCGGCAGCAACGCCGACGCCGACCAGTCCACTGCCCGTCGGGCGTTGGCGGAGAACAACCTCGACACCGCCGAAGTCGACCTGGCCGACGCCGAGTCGAACTTCGCCGCCGTCGTCGGGCGCCTGCCTGATGAACTCGAAGCCCCGTCGTCGATCCGTGGCGAGCTGCCGGCCTCCCTGACCGATGCCCAGCAAAGCATGGTGGACAACAACCCGTACCTGAAATCCGCCCAGGCCGACGTGCAATCGGCCGAGAGCCAGTACGAAGTCGCCAAGTCGCCGTTCTACCCACGCTTCGACGCTGAAGCCGCGGTGGGCGCAAACAACAACATCGCCGGTGAAGAAGGCCATGACAACGAATGGCGGGTGGGCGTGGTGATGAACTACAACCTGTTCCGCGGCGGCAGCGACAAGGCGCGCCTGCAGTCCGATGCCCACAAGATCAATCAGGCGATGGACATCCGCAACAACGCCCTGCGCCAGCTCAACGAAAACATCCACCTGGCCTGGAACGCGATGGTCAACGCCAAGAAACAAACGCCGACCGCTCGCGAGTACGCCGAAACCAGCCGACGCGTACGCGTGGCGTATCAGGATCAGTTCGGCCTCGGCCAACGGACCCTGCTCGACCTGCTGGACAGCGAAAACGAGCTTTACAACGCCAACCGCCGCTACACCGAAGTACGCTACACCGAGGAATTTTCGATGTACCGGGTGCTGGCGAACATGGGTCAGTTGCTGAGCAAGCAACGCGTGGTGCTGCCCGCCGACGCCATCGCCCAGGCCGAAGTGAAAAGCGAAGCTCGCCTGCCTGAACTGAAGTAGTACCTGGAGCGATCAATGTGACCAGCATGGAAACCGCCAACACCGGTGTCGATCCACGCCTGAGCTTCGATGACCCGCTCCTGGACGGTCTGTTGATCCTCTGCAAACTCCACGGCGCGACGGTCAGTCGCGCCAGCCTCAGTGCCGGGCTGCCTATGGCACACCAACGCCTGAGCCTGGACCTGCTGCCCCGCGCGGCGGCCCGGGCGGGATTGCAGGCACGCCTGCTGCGCCGCGACCTCAAGGACATCTCTGCGCTGAACTTGCCGGTGCTGCTGTTGCTCAACAACGGCCGTACCACGGTGCTGCGCCGCTTTGGCGAGGATGACCGGGTGCTGATCCTGCCCAGCGAAGCCGATGGCGGCGAACAATGGACCACTGTCCAGGAGCTTGCCGGGCATTACAGTGGCCAGGCGTTGTTCGCCCGGCCACGGCATGAACTCGAAGACCTTCGATCACCGCTGGTGCCACGGGTGCATGCGTGGTTTCGCGACACCCTGAAGCTGTCGAAATGGTTGTACAGCGATGCGATCCTGGCGAGCTTCCTGATCAACCTGCTGGGGCTGATGGTGCCGCTGTTCGTGATGCAGACCTACGACCGCGTGGTGCCGAACCAGGCCACCTCGACCTTGTGGGTGCTGTCCATCGGCCTGCTGATCGGCACCGGGTTCGAACTGGTACTGCGGGTGGTGCGCGCGCATTTGCTGGACACCGCCGGCAAGAAGACCGACGTGATTCTCTCGGCGACCCTGTTCGAACGCATCACCGGCATGGCGATGAAAGCCAAGCCTGCGACCATCGGTGGTTTTGCCCAGAGCATTCACGATTTCCAGGGCCTGCGCGAGTTTCTCACCGCCGTGACCCTCACCAGCCTGATCGACCTGCCCTTTGCCCTGTTGATGCTGGTCGTGATCGGCCTGCTGGGCGGCTGGCTGGTGGTGATTCCAGTGCTGGCGTTTCCGATCACGATCATTTTCGCCATGATCATCCAGGCGCGCTTGCGCGACACCGTGCAGAAAAGCCTGAGCCTGGGCGCCGAACGCCAGGCCCTGCTGATCGAAACCCTTGGTGGCCTGGAAACCCTCAAGGCCTGCAGCGCCGAAAGCGAGCGCCAGCACAAATGGGAAAGCACCCACGGCGCCCTCACCCGCCTCGACAGCCACGCGCGTAACCTCTCGGCGCTGGCCACCAATGGCACGCTGTTCATCCAGCAGTTTTCAGGCATGGCGACCATCGTGGCCGGGGTCTACAGCATCATCGCCGGCAACCTCAGCGTCGGCGCGCTGGTGGCGACCTACATGCTCGGCAGCCGGGTCCTGGCGCCGCTGGGGCAAATCGCCGGCCTGATCACCCGCTACCAGCAAGCGCAACTGACCATGAAAAGCACCGACGCGCTGATGTCCCTGCCCCAGGAGCGCGACGCCAGACAACGGCCGCTGGAGCGCACGCAACTGCAAGGCGCCCTGGATATGGTCGGCGTGACCTTCCACTACAACGGCCAGAACGCCCCGGCGCTGGCCAACGTCAGCTTCAGCGTGAAGCCCGGCGAACGGATCGGCATCATCGGTCGCAGCGGCTCCGGCAAAAGCACCCTGGCGCGCCTGGTGATGGGGTTCTACGAACCGGCGCAAGGCCAATTGCTGCTCGATGGCCTGGACCTGCGCCAACTGGACGTCGCCGACCTGCGACACCAAATCGGTTACGTCGCCCATGACCTGCCGCTGCTGGCCGGCAGCCTGCGTGACAACCTGACCCTGGGCGCGCGCTACATCAGCGACTCGCGCATGCTTGAAGTGGCCGAACTGACCGGCGTCACCGAACTGGCCCGACAACACCCGCAAGGCTTCGACCGTCCGGTTGGCGAGCGCGGGCAGTTGCTGTCCGGTGGTCAACGCCAAGCGGTGCTGCTGGCCCGCGCCTTGTTGCTCGACCCGCCGATCATGCTGCTCGACGAACCCACCAGTGCCATGGACAACAGCAGCGAAGACGCCTTGCGGCAAAAACTCCACACCTGGGTCCAGGGCAAGACCCTGCTGCTGGTGACCCATCGCACCTCGATGCTCAGTCTGGTCGATCGCCTGGTGGTGCTGGACAACGGGCGGATCGTCGCCGACGGCCCGAAAGAAGCGGTCATCGATGCACTGCGCAAGGGCCGTGTCGGCTCTGCGGCCGTCTAGGAGTTGCCTATGTCTGCTTCATCGGATGCTTCGAAAGCACGTGGCTACTTCGACAGCTTCGGCAAAAGTGCCGAAGCCGAGTTCATGCCGGAAACGGCCGGCGCCGCGTTGCAGGACTCCCCGCGCTGGTCGCGGATCACCGTGTGGCTGGCCGCCGCGTTGCTGATCAGCGCCTTGGTCTGGGCCAAGTTCGCGGTGCTGCAGGAAGTCACCATGGGCGAAGGCAAGGCGATTCCGTCGAGCAAGGTCCAGGTGATCCAGAACCTTGAGGGCGGTATCGTCACCGAGATCTTCGTGCGCGAAGGGCAAATGGTGAACAAGGGCGACACCTTGCTGCGCCTGGATGACACACGCTACCTGTCGAACAAGGGCGAAAGCGAAGTCGATCGCTACGCGCTGACCGCGCAGGTCGAACGCCTGTCGGCAGAAGCCGAAGGCCGGCCGTTCAAGCTGTCGGAAGAGGTGATCGCCAAGGCGCCGCAAGTCGCCGAAGACGAACGCTCGCTGTACGAACAGCGGCAACGTCGACTGGCCAGCGAACAACGCACGCTGACCGAACAACTGCGGCAAAAAACCCAGGAACTGGCAGAGTTTCGCTCGAAAGCCGGGCAATACGCCTCCAGCCTGGCGCTGGTCAACCAGGAGATGGCGATGTCCGAGCCACTGGTCAAGACCGGTGCCGTATCGCCGGTTGAGATCCTGCGGCTCAAGCGCAGCGCGGTGGAAATCCGTGGTTCGCTGAACGCCACCACCCTGGCCATTCCCCGGGCGGAATCGGCGATTGCCGAGATCAGGAGCAAGATCGACGAGTCCGAGCAGTCGTTCCGTTCGGACGCGGCGAAGGAGCTGAATGAGAAACGCACCGACCTGTCGAAAATCACAGCCTCGAGCATTGCCATCGACGACCGCGTGACCCGCACCACCGTGGCCTCGCCGGTCAAGGGCATCATCAAGCTGTTGAAGGTCAACACCATCGGCGGCGTGGTCCAGCCGGGCAGCGACATGGTGGAAATCGTGCCGCTGGAAGACAACCTGCTGATCGAGGCCAAGGTGCGGCCACAGGACGTGGCGTTCCTGCATCCGGGCCAGAAAGCCATGGTCAAGTTCAGTGCCTACGATTACACGATCTACGGCGGCCTGAGCGCCAAGCTGGAATTGATCGGCGCGGACACCATCACCGACGACAAGGGCAACAGCTTTTACCTGATCCAGGTGCGCACCGATAAAAACCACCTCGGCGGGGACGCAAAACCACTGCTGATCATTCCGGGGATGGTGGCGACGGTGGATATCATTACCGGGGAGAAGACGGTGCTGGATTATCTGCTTAAACCGGTGCTCAAGGCGCGGACGGAGGCGATGCGCGAGCGCTAAGTATTCTGCGAAAACTACGGTGATTGTTCCGACGAAGAGACCCTTACTGCCATCGACTACTTCAGCCCATGATTGCGCTGAAAGGTCTCCTCCCCCATCGCCGCAATCTGCCCCTCGATCAACGCCTCGAACGGCTTGAGCAACGGCGCAAACGAGGTCGGCGCCTCAAGTGTTTCCAGCGCCTGCACAATCGCCTCCACCGTCGACAACGCCCCGGGCCCCGGCGCCTTGCGCAGCCGATAACGGGACACGCCATCCTCGGCCAGGGTCACCTTGGGTAACGCCGCCAGCAGCGGATTCAAGTGCAACATCTTGCGCGCCTTGCGCCAGGTTCCGTCCGGGACCACCAGCAATAGCGGCCCATCGGATGCGGCATACCCCTGCATCGGCTGCGCGTCCTCCCCGGGAAACAACAACCGCGCCCGATACCCCGGTTGATTCAACAGGGTCGGCAAATCCTCGAACACTTCACCGACGATCAACTCGGCATTGCGCAACCCAAGCGCCGCCAACCGCGCGGTGTTCAGTGCATGGTTCACTTCGCTGGGATGCTGCAACAGCAACACCCGGGTGCGGCTGTCGAGGTTGGGAATCAGCGGGCACAAGCAATGGCTCTGCGGACGCAGGCAGCGGGGACATTGAATTCTCGGCATCTTCTTCACGCCTGGTTGAGTTGGGCTTTGAGCAGATCGCGAAAGGTCTGGATCAGCGGCTCACGGCTACGCCCACGGCGCACGATCATCGAGAACGGTGCCTGATAACCAAAGGTGGCCGGCAACAACACGCGCAGGTCGCCCTTGTCCGCCCAGGCCTGGGCGTAGTGTTCCGGCAAGTAACCGATGTAGGCGCCGGACAGCACAAGAATCAGCTGCGCCTCCATGCTTTCCACGGTCGCGGCGCTGTGCTTGAAGCCGTGACGGGCCAACTCCGCCTGGCTCCAGTAACCGCGACCGACCATGCGTTGCTGGGTGATGACCTGCTCGGGGATGCGCCGCTCGTTGAACAGCGGATGCCGCGTGCTGCAATACAACCAGTGCTGTTCGCGGTACAGCGGCATGTATACCAGACCGCTCATGCGCGTGGAAAACGCGCCGATGGCCAGGTCGAGGCGGTTGTCCTGCACGCCCAGTTGCAGTTCGTAGGGGCTCATCACCGACAGGTGCAAGTGCACCGCCGGGTGCTCCTGGCTGTAGGCGCCGATGGCTTCGGCGAACGGCAAGGCCTTGTCGCTGACAGTGGAATCGATCACCCCCAGGTTCAGCGTGCCGCGCAATTCGCCCTTGAGCGCGGCGGCATATTGTTCGAAACCTTCGAGCTCGCCCAATAGACGCAGGGTTTCCTGATGAAACAGCTCACCCTTGCTGGTCAGGCTGAACCCGCCACGGCCACGATGGCACAACACCAGCCCCAGGGCGGCTTCGAGCTGGCTCATGTAGGTGCTGATGGCCGACGTCGAGAGGTTGAGCTCTTGCTGGGCGTTGGCGAAGCCCTGATGCCGCACCACGCTGACGAAAATGCGCAAAAGTTTCAGGTCGGGTAAAGCGTTGGCCATGGGGTTCTCCAGAGATCGGTGAGAAGTCTATCTCCCTGACCAGCATTAGTTTAGAAAAATCTGAACTAAGTATTTGCCCGTAGCGATTCTTCCCGGCCACTACATTTCGCAGAATCGGCACCTACTCGTGGTACCCGTCCCTGCGTGAACGGTGTAACCCAATAAATAAAACAACGACGATGAGGCCCTACCCGTGGACAAGATTCTTCACCAACCACTGGGCGGCAACGAAATGCCGCGCTTCGGCGGCATCGCCACCATGATGCGACTCCCCCATGTACCGACCGCTGCAGGTCTGGACGCCGCTTTTGTCGGCGTGCCGCTGGACATCGGTACTTCCCTGCGCCCTGGCACCCGTTTCGGGCCTCGTGAAATCCGCGCTGAATCGGTCATGATCCGCCCGTACAACATGGCCACCGGCGCTGCGCCGTTTGACTCGTTGTCGGTTGCCGATATCGGCGACGTGGCGATCAACACCTTCAACCTGCTGGATGCCGTACGGATCATCGAAGAATCCTACGACAACATCCTCGAACACGATGTGATTCCCCTGACTCTGGGTGGCGACCACACCATCACCCTGCCGATCCTGCGTGCCATCCATAAAAAACACGGCAAGGTCGGCCTGGTGCACATCGACGCCCACGCCGATGTGAACGATCACATGTTCGGCGAGAAAATCGCCCACGGCACCACCTTCCGTCGCGCCGTCGAAGAAGGCCTGATCGACCCGGACCGTGTGGTCCAGATCGGCCTGCGCGCCCAGGGCTACACCGCTGACGACTTCAACTGGAGCCGCAACCAGGGCTTCCGTGTGGTTCAGGCCGAAGAGTGCTGGCACAAGTCCCTGGCACCCCTGATGGCCGAAGTGCGCGAGAAAGTCGGCGGCGGCCCGGTGTACCTGAGCTTCGACATCGACGGTATCGATCCGGCCTGGGCACCTGGCACCGGCACCCCGGAAATCGGTGGCCTGACGACCATTCAGGCAATCGAGATCGTGCGTGGCTGCCAAGGCCTGGACCTGGTCGGTTGCGATCTGGTAGAAGTCTCGCCCGCTTACGACACCACCGGCAACACCTCGCTGCTGGCCGCCAACCTGCTGTACGAAATGCTCTGCGTACTGCCTGGCGTAGTCCATCGCTGAGGATCGGTCATGAATGAACGCGATCAGGTCTTGAAAGCGGCCGCCGACCTGGTGTCCGCCTTCGCCCGCAACGATCGCGAAGCCTACTTCAACGCTTTCAGCTTTGACGCCAGCTTCGTCTTCTACACCCTCGAACAGCCCCTGCTGTCGCGCGATGCCTACCAGGCATTGTGGGACAGCTGGCGTGCCGAGGACGGCTTTGAAGTGCTCTCGTGCACTTCGAGCAACGCTTTCGTCAGCCTGCAAGGTGACGTGGCGATTTTCATCCATGACGTGGCCACCGAGCTGCGCATGCAAGGGGAGCAACACTTCAGCCAGGAGCGCGAGACGATTGTTTTCAAGAAACAAGCGTCTGGCCAAGAACAACAAGGCCTATGGCTGGCCTGCCACGAACATTTGTCCGCGATGCCGGAAGGGCTGCCAACCCCTTAGCCAACACAGGTGACGCTCACACACGATGAGCGCGCCTTTATGATCGGAGCAGATCATGAATAACAAAAACAACGAAAACAGCCTTAGCATCGAAACAAACGGGGTCGAACAGATCCCGGACAATGAGCGCACCGCTCGACCCAGCGATCTGTTTCGCTTGATCTTCGGTGGCGCCAACACCTTTGCAACCGCCGTACTCGGCAGTTTCCCGGTACTGTTCGGCCTGTCTTTCCAGGCCGGCGTCTGGGCGATTGTGCTGGGTGTGGTGCTTGGTGCATTGATCCTCGCGCCGATGGGCCTGTTCGGGCCGATCAACGGCACCAACAACGCCGTGTCTTCCGGCGCGCACTTCGGTGTGCACGGGCGCATCGTCGGTTCCTTCCTGTCGCTGCTGACCGCCATCGCGTTCTTCTCGCTCTCCGTCTGGAGTTCGGGCGACGCACTGGTAGGCGGCGCCAAGCGCCTGATCGACCTGCCGGAAACCGACCTGACCCTGGGCCTGGCCTACGGTTTGTTCGCGCTGCTGGTGTTGACGGTGTGCATCTACGGTTTCCGCTTCATGCTGTGGGTCAACCGCATCGCGGTGTGGGCGGCCAGCCTGTTGTTCCTGCTGGGCATCTTCGCGTTTGCACCGGCGTTCGACAGCCAGTACGCCGGCACTGTGGCCATGGGCCAGGCCGGTTTCTGGGCCGCTTTCATTGGCGCTGCGCTGGTCGCCATGAGCAACCCGATCTCCTTCGGTGCGTTCCTCGGCGACTGGTCGCGCTACATCCCGCGTGAAACGCCGAAAGGCCGGATCATGGTTTCGGTGATCGCAGCTCAACTGGCCACGCTGATTCCGTTCCTGTTCGGCCTCGTCACCGCCACTATCGTAGCGGTCAAGGCACCGGACTACATCGCGGCCAACAACTATGTCGGCGGCCTGCTGGCGGTATCGCCGAGCTGGTTCTTCCTGCCGGTGTGCCTGATCGCGGTGATCGGCGGCATGTCCACCGGCACCACTTCGCTGTACGGCACCGGCCTGGACATGTCCAGCGTGTTCCCACGGGTGCTGTCGCGGGTCAAGGCCACGCTGCTGATCGGTGTGATGTCGATTGCCTTCATCTTCATCGGGCGCTTCGCGGCGAACCTGGTGCAGAGCGTGTCGACCTTCGCCGTACTGATCATCACCTGCACCACTCCGTGGATGGTCATCATGATCATCGGCCTGCTGGTGCGTCGCGGCTTCTACTGCCCGGATGACCTGCAAGTGTTCACCCGCGGCGAGAAAGGTGGCCGCTACTGGTTCACCCACGGCTGGAACTGGCGTGGCCTGGGCGCCTGGATCCCGAGCGCGGCCGTCGGCCTGTGCTTCGTGAACCTGCCGGGGCAATTCGTCGGACCACTGGGCGAAATGGCCGGCGGTATCGACATCAGCCTGCCGGTCACCCTGGGCCTGGCCTCGGTGGTGTACCTGGTGCTGCTGAGCCTGTTCCCGGAATCGAGCGCGGTGTTCGGACCCAATGATTCACGCAGCAAGAGCACGGATTCGCTCGTTAAACCGGCGATGCGACAAGTCGCCTGATAAACGCATCACCTGTGGTTAACGCATGACCTGTGGGAGCGGGCTTGCCCGCGATGAACGATGACGCAGTCTGTTTAACAGACCGCGACGCCCCCATCGCGGGCAAGCCCGCTCCCACAGGGATTGATGTTTCCACAGGATTTGATTTTCAGCCTCACATAAAAAAGACAATCGGAGACACGCCACAATGGCTTTGGATTTATTCGTCGTACTCATCTACGCCGCCGCGATGCTGATACTCGGCTATTACGGCATGCGCAAGGCCAAGACCAACGAAGACTTTTTGGTCGCCGGTCGTAACCTCGGCCCGAGCCTGTACATGGGCACCATGGCCGCCACCGTCCTCGGCGGCGCGTCCACCGTGGGCACCGTGCGCCTTGGCTACGTACATGGCATCTCCGGTTTCTGGCTGTGCGCCGCACTGGGTTGCGGCATCGTCGCGCTGAACCTGTTCCTGGCCAAGCCACTGCTGAAACTGAAGATCTACACCGTTACCCAGGTGCTGGAAAAACGCTACAACCCGATGGCCCGCTCCGCGAGCGCAGCGATCATGCTGGCGTACGCACTGATGATCGGCGTGACTTCGATCCTGGCCATCGGCACCGTGCTGCAAGTGCTGTTCGGCCTGCCATTCTGGGTCTCGGTACTGCTCGGCGGTGGTGTCGTGGTGGTTTACTCGGCCATTGGCGGCATGTGGTCGCTGACCCTGACCGACATCGTCCAGTTCGTCATCAAGACCGTAGGCCTGATGTTCATCCTGTTGCCAATCTGCCTGTACCGCGTCGGCGGTTGGGATGAACTGGTGTTGAAACTGCCGGCGGCAAGCTTCAGCTTCACCACCATCGGCTGGGACACCATCATCACCTACTTCATGATCTACTTCTTCGGCATCCTGATCGGTCAGGACATCTGGCAACGGGTGTTCACCGTCAAGACCGCCAAAGTGGCCCAGGTTGCCGGTACGTTCGCCGGTGTCTACTGCATCCTCTACGGTCTGGCCTGCGCCCTGATCGGCATGGCTGCCCACGTACTGATCCCGGATCTGGACAACGTCAACAACGCGTTCGCCGCCATCGTCAAACTGTCCCTGCCGGACGGCATCCGTGGCCTGGTGATCGCTGCCGCACTGGCCGCCATGATGTCCACCGCCAGCGCCGGCCTGCTCGCCGCCGCCACCACCCTGACCGAAGACCTGCTGCCAAAACTGCGCGGCGGTAAACAGTCGAGCCTGGGCCTGAACCGCCTGGTGACCATGCTGACCGGTATCGTGGTGCTGGGTATCGCCCTGGTGGTGAACGACGTGATCAGCGCCCTGACCCTGGCCTACAACCTGTTGGTAGGCGGCATGCTGGTTCCGCTGATCGGCGCGATCTTCTGGAAACGCGCCACCACCGCCGGCGCCATCGCCAGCATGGGCCTGGGCTTCGCTACCGCGCTGCTGTTCATGTTCAAGGACGGCCTGGACGCCAACACGCCGATCTACTACAGCCTCGGCGTAGGCCTGGTGAGCTTCGTGGTGGTCAGCCTGCTGTCCCCACGCCCGGCGATGCAGGCCAGCGCCGCCTAAGCTGAACATAACGACTTGATGCTTTCTTCGACGAGTGTGGCGTCGGTTGTCACACTCGTTTTTTTTCGCCTGAAGGAAACCGCCCATGAAGATCGTCAGCCGCGATCAGTGGTTCGAAGTCAAACAGCTCAGCGATGGCATCCGCCTGATTCACGAGCCTTACATTCGCCCCTTCTATCGCTGCAACCTCTGGCACATTCAAGGCCGCGACAAAGACCTGTTGCTCGACAGCGGCTCGGGGCTGGTCAGCCTGCGCGAACAACTGCCGTGGATCACCGAGCGGCCCCTGGTGGCGGTGGCCAGTCACTGCCATTTTGATCACATTGCCGGGCACCACGAATTTGCCGAGCGCTTGGTACACCCGGCCGAAGCCGATATCCTGGCCGCACCGGACGGCGAAAACGACTTGAGCAAAGCCTTCGTCGGCGACGACATGTTCGAAGCGCACCCCGATTGCCCACTGTGTTACGCCGAATATCGGGTCAAGGCCGCACCGGCCACCAAAACGATCGACGAAGGCGATGTACTGGACCTGGGCAACCGGGTACTGCAAGTACTGCACACGCCAGGGCATTCTCCGGGCGGCATCAGCCTGTACGAAGCGGCCACCGAGACCCTTTTCAGCGGCGACATCATCTACGACGGGCCGTTGATCGAAGACGCCTACCACTCCAACCTCGATGATTACGCACGCAGCCTGCAGCGCTTGCGCGGCCTGCCGATCCGTACGGTGCATGGTGGGCATTTCGGCAGTTTTTCCGGCACCCATCTGCGTGACATGATTGACCAGTGGCAACGCTCGCACGCCTGAAGCCTGCTGTACTCAACCTGAGGAACAAAAAGCAGGGATCACCACAACGCCGTGGAAGAGCTGCCATGAAAAGAGCTGCCGTGCGTGCCGCTGTCCATCAATTCATCAGCCGCCTGCTTGACGGTCGGAATGACTTCGACGACAACGCCAGCCTGGCGCAATTGGGATTGGATAAAGCGGATATCGAAGACCTGATCTTTCATCTCGAAGACGAACTCGGCTTGACGGCATTCACCGCCGAGGAAGACCAGATGCTCAAGACCGCCAGGACGGCGAACGACTTGAGCCGGTTCTTGATGGAGATCGCGCGGCATTGACCGGGCCGATCACCCTGCAAGCATTATTGCGCATAGAGCAGCGAGCAGCAGCCCTTGGCTGCTGCTGCAGGGACGACGTCGCGTTTACCGGCGACGCTGCTGGCGTCGGCGCTGTTCGTCGTCGGTGCGAATAGGCACAGGTTGCAGAGGCGGTTCAATCAAACCGAGTGCAACACCCAGGTCGTGCAGCCAGTTTTGAATTTTCTCTTTCATGATGCCCCCTTCAGGGTAGTGCCGGGCGACCGGAATTCAATAGTCGCTTCGCACTGATAATAGTCCGAAGTGCCGAGCAATGCTCGTCGAACATGACAACGATCTGTTACTGAATGGATCACAATCCGACGACATGAGTCCAACCGGGCGCATTGCCAACGGCGGACGGCATGCCTGGCAGCCCACTCAAGACTGCCCAAGGACTCTGCGCAAGCGGCGACGCACCCACTGTTCAGCGCTGACAAATGTAATCCCCAGCAACACCAGCACCGCACCGATGACGAAATTGAGGCTCAGCGCCTCCCCCAGCAGGACCACCCCGAACGTGACGCCAAACAAGGGCGTCATGAACGAAAACACCGCGAGGTTGGCCGCCAGATAACGGCGCAGCAACCAGAACCAGACCAGGTAGCTGAAGAACGACACCACGATGCCCTGGAACAGCACGCTGGCCACCGCCACGCCGGTCAAGCTGACGTGAGTGATCTGGCCGCTGAGCAACGCAATCAGCAGCAGGCCGACGAAACCGACGATCAACTGGTAAAACAAAGTCAGGGTCACCGGCGCCTCCGACAGGCGCGAAGCGCGCACCACTACGGTGGTCGCGCCCCAGCAAGCCCCCGCCAGGACGCCCAACGCATCGCCCAGCAACATGCGGCGATCGAGGTTATCCCAGGACACCCCCCCGGCAAACGCAATGCCGATGCCGACGAAGGCCAGGAAAATGCCCAGCCACTGCACAGGCCGCAAACGCTCACTCGGCAGCAACCAGTGCACGCCCAACGCCGTGAAAATCGGCGCGGTGTAGAGGAACACCGACATGTGCGCGGCCGTGGTCAGTTGCAGGCCTTCGGAAATGAACAGGAACTCCAGGCCAAACAAAGCCCCGGCCAGCAGGCCGCCGCGCCAGGTGGCGCCTACCTGGTCCCAACCGCCCTTCCAGCAGATCAACAATCCCACCAGCAGCGCCGACATGCCCGAACGCCCGGCCGCCTGCATGACCGGCGCAATATCCGGCGCCGCCCACTTGATCATCACCTGTTGAATGCCCCAGACCAGGCACAACCCCACCATCACTTGCAGGGCAAATCCATCGGCGCTGCGCCGGGTGGCGCTCACCTTGATACCTCGACAACACAGAACATGGCAGTGGCTCGACAGTCAAAAACAAAAGCCCCGGTACGATGCCGGGGCGTCAATATCATGCTGTCGATTATTAACCAGATGGACAGAAATTGCCGTCTGTTAGAGACCTTTACTTCTCTGCGCACGTCATTTTGTAGGAGCTGCCGCAGGCTGCGATCTTTGCTTTAAAGATCAAGATCAAAAGGTCGCAGCCTGCGGCAGCTCCTACAGGGAGATTTCAGGGGGGATTAGCTCAATTCAATGCGGTCGGCATGAATCACGATCTGGCCGTTCTTGTACAACGCACCGATGGCCTTCTTGAAGTTGCCCTTGCTGACGCCGAACATGCTGCTGATCAGGGTCGGATCGCTTTTGTCGCTGACCGCCAGGCTGCCGTTGTTCTCGCGTAACTTGGCGAGGATCTTCGAGTTCAGGCTGCTGGCCGCTTCGACACCAACCGGTTGCAGGCTCAGGCTGATCTTGCCGTCGCTGCGTACTTCCTTGATGAAGCCTTTCTCTTCCTTGCCGGCGCGCATGAACTTGAAGATTTCGTTCTTGTGAATCAGGCCCCAGTGCTTGTTGTTGATGATGGCCTTGAAACCCATGTCGGTGGCTTCGGCCACCAGCAGGTCAACTTCCTGCCCCGGGGTGTAGTTGGCGGGCGTCTTGTCCAGGTACCGGTCCAGGCGTGCGGTCGCGGTAATGCGGCGGGTATGCTTGTCGAGGTAGACATGCACCACGGCGTATTCACCAGCCTGCATCTGGCGCTTTTCTTCCGAATACGGCAGCAACAGGTCTTTGGGCAGGCCCCAATCCAGGAACACGCCAATGCTGTTGACTTCAACAACTTTCAAACTGGCGAATTCGCCAACTTGAACTTTCGGTTTTTCAGTAGTTGCGATGAGTTTGTCATCGCTGTCCAGATAAACAAAAACATTGAGCCAGTCTTCATCTTCGCTGGGAATATCTTTGGGAATATAACGATTAGGCAACAGGATTTCGCCATCCGCGCCACCGTCCAGATATAAACCGAAGTTAGTGTGTTTAACCACTTGCAAACTGTTGTAACGCCCGACTAAAGCCATGTCCAATACCCTCATTGCGTGGCGGCATTCTACCCGTTTTTAGCGGCCAGGTTCGCCGGTCAGCCCGGTGGCGCCAGAAATTCCCCGCAAAGCCCTGATTTTTCCCGGTTTTGCCATTTTTTGGCCGCCGCTCGTCAGACCGGGGTCGCGGCTCATCCTGCCGCCTGCCCTGGGTGAAACGCAGTTTTCCCCGCCAGGTTCTTAGTTAAAACAGCGGCTTAGGGCAATATTTCAATTATAACTTGCAATTTGTGCTGTCCCCACTCAATGTCGCCCAGCGGATATTTGCCAAGCAAATATCAAGTCAATCCTGTACGATGCCTGGCCAAGTTAATTTTCTACAGGTTAATGGCCGCCATGCGCGTAAAAGCATCCAACAGCAAAGCAAAGCCAGCTCCAGCCGTCGAAACCAGCGAGTCGATCAACAGCCAGATCGCTGCGTTCCTCAAGTCCGGCGGTGAAATCCAGCAAATTGCCAAAGGTGTGAGCGGCCAGTCGTTCGGCCCATCCAAGCAGATCACCCTGGGCAAGAAGTAATACCCCGCGCTGCACCTGGTCCCTAAGCGCTTTGAACTTCGAAGCGCTTGGACTGGAACCTCGCAACACCCTTCCCATCTTGTAGAAATCGACGAACGGCCCACCCGGCCTGTCATTCGTCGGTATCCTTTCACGCGTCTAGATCAAGCGTTTCAGCAGACTCAAAGCTGCCCGCGCGGTTCATGGAGTGACGCATGCGCACACCCTCTTGTTTATCCTTGCTGCTCGGCGGCCTGCTGGTCTGTTCGGGAGTGCAGGGGCAAATCTTTCAACGCGAGCTGGGGGATTTCGACCTCAAGCTCGGGACCAGTCCCAGCCGCAGCATGGCCCAGGGCCTCGTCAAACCATCGGCCGTCGGTTCGTTCCATGGCGGCCTGGACCTGACCCACGACAGCGGCTTCTACGTTGGCCAATGGTCGCCAAGCATGGGCATCAGCCCGGGGAAAAACCTCGAGATCGACTCCTACGCGGGCTTCAAGCACCCCTTCGACCAGGTCCTCGGCTACGAAGTGGGCGTCATCCATTACAGCTACCCTGAAGTTGACACCCTCGACAGCCAGGAAGTGTTCGGTGGCCTGACCCTGCTGGGCAGCCGTTTTGGCGCAGCCTTGAGCAACGATCCAGACAAACAGAACAGCACGTTGTTTGCCGACCTGCGCGGCAACCAGCCGTTCGGCATCGGGGTCAGCATGAAATACACCACCCATCAGTTGAACACGCCCGTCGCGGTAGACGGCGGTTATGTCGGCAGCTTCACCGATTGGTCGGTAAAGTTTTCCCGACCGTTCATGGGCATCGACCTCGATCTGATCTACAGCGATTCCAGCCTCAGCGGCAGCTATTGTTCAGCCTATACCGGGCAGAATAGCCAGTGCGACGCTCTCCTCACCCTCAAGGCCGAACGCGCGTTCTATTGATGGGCTGAACTGCCGGGCTCATTGCGCGTTCAGATGAGCATCAGCTCCGCAAGCCTGGCTTTCGCAAGGATTCGCCCATGTCTCGCTGGATTAAACACACTGCCTTTGTGCTCATGTTCACCCTTGCCCTCGGCGCGTGCAGCCGCATGGGCCTGGCTTATCGCAACCTCGACGTGATCATTCCCTGGACGCTCAGCGATTACCTGGACATGAACGGCGAGCAGAAAAGCTGGCTCAACGAACGTCTGAAGGAACACCTGAGCTGGCATTGCACCACACAAATGCCGGGGTATCTCGACTGGCTGGATCGCTTGCAGAGCATGATCGCGACCAATCAGGTCACCGATGCCGCGCTGCAAGCGCGCACGGCAGAAGCGGAAGCCGCCATTGCCGAGACGGCCCGGGAAATCACGCCATCCGCTATCGAATTGCTGCAAGGCCTGGATGACAACCAGGTCGCGGAAATGAACGAGGCCTTCGCCAAGGACCAGCGCAAGCGCCAGGAGCAATACCTGAAACCGTCGCTGGAGCAGCAGATCAAGCAGCGTGGCGCGCGAATGGAAAAACGCCTGAATGAATGGCTGGGGCCACTCAGTGCCTCGCAACAACAGCGCGTCATGGCCTGGTCGAACGACTTGGGCGACCAGAACACGCAATGGATCGCCAACCGCGTCCACTGGCAGAAACAGTTCAGTGCCGCCGTGGCGCAGCGCCAGACGCCACAATTCCCACAGCGAATCGAGACGCTTCTGGTCAACCGCGAAAGCTTATGGACACCGGCCTACCGCCAGGCCTTCGCCAAAACCGAAGCCCAGGCACGGGCGCTGTTCGTGGATTTGATGGCGCAAAGTACGCCGCAACAACGTCAGCGCTTGTTGACGAAGATCGAGGGCGTGAAGAAGGACTTCAGTGATTTGAAGTGTCTGAAAGCTGGGAAACAGGGTTAAAAGATCAAAAGATCCAGCCTGCGGCAGCTCCTACAGGTATCGGGTGATTCTGTAGGAGCTGTCGCAGGCTCGGGCCGCGTTCGGACGATCTTTTGATTCAGGCAATCTGCGCCTTCGAAGCCACTTCATCAAACGTCAGTTCGTCCAGTGCATCCTCCTGGTCATCCAGCACCTGCCGCGGATGCTCATCGCCCGGAATGCTGCTGTCGATCAGGCTCAACAACCTCGAACCACGCATCGTCAAAATGTAATTCGAACCGGTGCCTCCCTGCTCCTCGGGCCGAGGTTCGATGTAACCGCGCAGGAGCAGCAACTTTTCATATTCGCCGGCCAGCGCCTTCAAGTGATCCAGGTTTTCAATCTGCTCACCTTGTGCCGCTTTCTGCGCGGCGTACTGCTCGGCATAGGGCCGTGGCGTGAAGCTGCTCGCACCGTTCTGCACTTCGTGCAGCAAGTGCTCAATCAAATCCCAGTTGTAAGTGGTCATCCTGATTCACCTCCGGTGCCCGTGAGAGAGAGGGGCTTCATAAGATGTGACAAAAGCGCACGGCAGCCGTTCAGCTCGCGTTTCGTTATCGCTACCGACCGGCGGTATGTCGATTTACCGGCGGGTCAAACGACTAGGCTGTGTAAGTCAACTCCCCGCATCACGCAGGAGAAAGCCAAATGAACATTCAGAACCACCCCGTTGTGTCGCGGGAAGAATGGCTCGCCGCGCGCAAACAGCACCTGGTCCACGAGAAAGCCTTCACCAAGGAGCGGGACAGACTCAGCGCAGAACGCCGCGCCCTGCCCTGGGTAAAAATCGACAAGGACTATCACTTCCAGGGACTCGACGGTGAACTGAAACTCGCCGACCTGTTTAGTGGCCGCAGCCAATTGGTCATTTACCATTTCATGTTCGCCGACGGCTGGGATGAAGGCTGTCCGGGTTGTTCGTTCCTGTCCGACCACATCGACGGGGCCAACCAGCATCTGGCACACCACGACGTCTCGGTGGTGGCGGTCTCCCACGCACCGTTCGCCCAATTCCAGGCGTTCAAGCGGCGCATGGGCTGGAAATTCGACTGGGTATCCTCCGAAGGTTGCGACTTCAACTATGACTTCGGTGTAACGGCCCGCGCCGAAGACGTCGCCGCCGGAAAGGCCACCTACAACTACGAAAAAACCGACGGTTCGGAAGAGGAACTTCCCGGCCTTAGCGTGTTTTATCGCAATGAAGCCGGCGAGATTTTCCACACCTACTCCACTTATGCCCGGGGGCTGGATCTGCTGGTGGGTACTTACAACTACCTCGACCTGATGCCCAAGGGCCGCAACGAAGAGGAGATCATGGATTGGGTGCGGCACCATGATCGGTATGAGGAGAAGGCAACAACGAGCTGCTGCCATGGCGGCTAGGGCCAAATCGAGAGGATGGCGGTGAACTTTTTCCGAGCAAAAGCCCTCAACCGGTTAACCCGCCTTAACCGGAACTGAGGCCCGACAGATGAAAATCCTGCTGAAACTCACCCTCGCTGCCACCCTCGCCTGCGCCCTGCCCGTTTGGGCCTGCACCCCGGAGGAGGCCACCCTCAAGCGCGAGCAGCTGGCCAAGGAGGTCACCAAGCTCACCGAACAGAATCCGGCCAAGGCCAAGGAGATCAATGACGAGCTGCAGAAAATGGACCTGGGCACTGCCTCCAAGGATTTGCCGGACAAGTGCCAGTTGATCGATCAGCGGCTCAAGGAATTGGGTACGGCCGAGAAGAAAGCCGAGAGCTGAAGATAAGATCAAAAGATCGCAGCCTGCGGCAGCTCCTACCAGATTCGGTGTAGGAGCTGCCGAAGGCTGCGATTTTGACGTAAAAAAACCCGAACACTGTCCGGGTTTTTATTGGGCTAACCGAAGCGCTTATTCAGCAGCCGGCGCTTCCGGCTTGCGGCGTTTGAGCGGGGCCATGCCGTCCTTGCTGACCAGAGAATCGCTCTTCGGCCGATTGACGCTCTTGCGCTTGGTCGGGGTCTTGGCGGCAACTTTTTTCTTGTCACCCTTGGCGTCGGTCTTTTTCTTCTTCACGCCGACAGCCTTGCCAGAGGCCTTGACCTTTTTCGGTCCGCCGTAGGCGCCTTTGACTTCCTTGATGGTGCGGCGCTCGAAGCTCTGCTTGAGGTAGCGCTCGATGCTCGACATCAGGTTCCAGTCGCCGTGGCAGATCAGCGAGATGGCCAGGCCATCGTTGCCGGCACGGCCGGTACGACCGATACGGTGTACGTACTCGTCGCCGCTGCGTGGCATGTCGAAGTTGATCACCAGGTCCAGGCCGTCCACGTCCAGGCCGCGAGCGGCAACGTCGGTGGCCACGAGGATTTTCACCCCGCCCTGCTTCAGACGGTCGATCGCCAGTTTGCGATCCTTCTGGTCCTTGTCGCCGTGCAGCACGAACGCCTTGTATTCCTGGGCCACCAGGCGGCCGTAGATACGGTCGGCCATGGCGCGGGTGTTGGTGAAGACGATGGCCTTCTGGTAGGTCTCGTTGGCCAGCAGCCAGTTGACGATCTGTTCTTTGTGCTGGTTGTGGTCAGCGGTGATGATTTGCTGACGGGTGGTCTCGTTCAGCTGGCTGACCGCGTTGAGCTGCAGGTGCTCAGGGTTGTTCAACACCTTGGCGACCATCTCGCGCAGGCCCGAACCACCGGTGGTGGCGGAGAACAGCATGGTCTGCTGACGGTTGGTGCACTCGTCCACCAGACGCTGCACGTCTTCAGCGAAACCCATGTCGAGCATGCGGTCGGCTTCGTCGAGCACCAGCACTTCGACTTCTTTCAAGTCGAGGTTACCGGCGTTCAGTTGCTCGATCATCCGCCCTGGCGTACCGATCAGGATGTCCGGCACTTTGCGCAGCATGGCGGCCTGGACCTTGAAGTCTTCACCGCCAGTGATCAGGCCGGACTTGATGAAGGTGAACTGCGAGAAGCGTTCAACTTCTTTCAACGTCTGCTGGGCCAGCTCGCGGGTTGGCAACAGGATCAGGGTCTTGATGCTGACGCGGATCTTGGCCGGGCCGATCAGGCGGTTGAGGATCGGCAAAACGAATGCAGCGGTCTTGCCGCTACCGGTTTGCGCTGTCACCCGCAGGTCACGCCCTTGGAGCGCCAGCGGAATAGCCGCTGCTTGCACAGGCGTTGGCTCGACAAATTTCAGCTCGGCCACGGCTTTGAGCAGGCGTTCGTGCAAGGCGAATTCGGAAAACACGGGTGCTACCTCGAAGAAATACAAAAAAACAGCTGCATAGGGTACCGGTTTCGAGCGCGTAGGCCGAGTTTCTTTATACAAATGGCGGTAAACAGTGGTTTTTTTATTGCCCGATTTGTCACCGACGGTAATACAAAGCGTCTTAAATGCTCTAATCGTCCCTCATGTTCCCTAGAAGAAATCTTTTTTGCCCATGGATATCAAACAGCTCTGGCTCAATGCCCAAGACCTCTGGGGTGCCCTTGACCAGCACCCTATCGTGCACGCCAGCCTGGCACTCATGGTATTGCTGGTCATTGCCCTGGCCCTCGGACGAGTGGCGCGCTACCTGATCCTGCACGCCAGCAAAATACTGGGCCGCCAGCCGGCGCTGCACTGGATCAACGACTTGCGTCACAACAAGGTGTTCCAACGCCTGGCACAGATCACACCGTCGCTGGTAATCCAGTTTGGCCTGCACCTGGTACCGGAGCTGAGTAAAACCGCGATGGTTTTCCTCGGCAACGTGGCGCTGGCGTTCACCATTCTGTTCCTGCTGTTGTCGATCACGGCCCTGCTCAATGCCCTGCTGGACATCTACGCCCGCACCGAACACGCCCGCACCCGCTCGATCAAGGGCTATGTGCAACTGGCGAAAATGGTGTTGTACGTGTTTGGCGCGATCGTCATCGTCGCCACCTTGATCGACCGTTCGCCGCTGTTGCTGCTGTCGGGCCTGGGCGCCATGTCGGCGGTGATCCTGTTGGTCTACAAGGACACCCTGCTGTCGTTCGTCGCCAGCGTGCAGCTGACCAGCAACGACATGCTGCGGGTCGGCGACTGGATCGAGATGCCACAGGTCGGTGCCGATGGCGATGTGGTGGACATCACGCTGCATACGGTCAAGGTGCAGAACTTTGACAAGACCATCGTTTCGATCCCGACCTGGCGCCTGATGTCCGAGTCATTCAAGAACTGGCGCGGCATGCAGCAGTCCGGTGGCCGGCGGATCAAGCGCAGCCTGTTCATTGATGCCAGTGGCGTGCGATTCATCCGCGATGATGAGGAGATGAAGCTCGCCCAGGTGCATCTGCTGACGGACTACATCAGCCGTAAACAGGCCGAACTCAAGGCCTGGAACGAAGCCCAGGGCAATGTCGCGGCGATGTCGGCCAACCGCCGGCGCATGACCAATATCGGCACTTTTCGCGCCTATGCGCTGGCCTATCTCAAGAGCCATCCAGAAATTCAGCCGAACATGACGTGCATGGTTCGGCAGATGCAAACAACCGCGCAGGGTATTCCGCTGGAGATCTACTGTTTTACGCGCACCACGGCGTGGGCCGATTATGAGCGGATCCAGGGGGATATTTTCGATTACCTGCTGGCGGTGTTGCCGGAATTTGGCTTGAGCCTTTATCAGCAGCCGAGTGGCGGGGATTTGCGGGCTGGCTTGTTGCCGGCGGTGTTGGGCGCGAGCCATATGCCGGAGTCCGAAAAACACATCATGTAGCAGCGCAAACCCAATCCAGATTGTCTCTTCCAGGTTGACAGTTAAACGCTTTTCAGCGGCTTTTTCTGCCTCATCGCAAACTCTAATCTGTGCTCATGTTGAACGACGCCACTCACCCACCTCGAAAGGAATTCATCATGAGCAACGCTACCTACAACCGCCTGAACAAAGACGACGCCGTAGTTTTGTTGATTGACCACCAGACTGGCCTGATTTCCCTGGTTCAAGACTTTTCGCCCAACGAATTCAAGAACAACGTACTGGCACTGGCCGACGTGGCAACGTTCTTCGAGCTGCCAACCATCCTCACCACCAGCTTTGAACAAGGCCCCAACGGCCCACTGGTACCCGAACTCAAAGAGATGTTCCCGGACGCGCCTTACATCGCCCGACCTGGCCAGATCAACGCCTGGGACAACGAAGACTTCGTCAAGGCCATCAAGGCGACCGGTCGCAAGCAATTGATCATCGCCGGTGTGGTGACTGACGTCTGCGTGACCTTCCCGACATTGTCCGCCCTCGCAGAAGGCTTTGAAGTGTTCGTGGTCACGGATTCTTCCGGCACCTTCAACACCACCGTACAACAGGCTGCCTGGAACCGTATGACCCAGGCAGGGGCTCAAATGATGAACTGGTTCTCGGTCGCTTGCGAATTGCAGGGCGACTGGCGCAACGACATAGAAGGCCTGGGCAACCTGCTGTCCCAGCGCATCCCGAACTACCGCAACCTGATGAACAGCTACTCGGCAATGGCAGCGCGCCAAGCTTGATTGGTCATTGATATCCAGAAGACGCACACAACAAAAGGGCCCTTGAAGAGCCCTTTTGTACTTGAACCTGACAGCTTCAATGCTTCAGCCTGCTCGCGATCAGGTATACGAGCTCGTCAACAAATCTCGCGACAAGATCAAATGGCAGCGCTACGCTGGCGCAACTCCATGTTCAGGATGCGGTCGTTTTCGCTGTAATCGACAGGACAGTCGATCACATGCACACCGGGTGTCTTCACACAGTGCTCCAGCAGCGGCAGGAAACCCTCGGCGCTCTCCACGCGGTGGCCATTGGCGCCATAGGCCTCGGCGTACTTCACGAAATCGGGGTTACTGTAATCCAGGCCGAAGTCGGTGAAGCCCATATTGGCCTGCTTCCAGCGGATCATGCCGTAGCCGTCGTCCCGCAGGATCACCACGGTCAAATTCATGTTCAGGCGAACCGCTGTCTCCAGCTCCTGGCTGTTCATCATGAAGCCGCCGTCCCCGCACACGGAGATCACCGGACGATCCGGGTACACCAAATGTGCAGCCATCGCGGAAGGCAGACCCGCCCCCATGGTCGCCAGCGCGTTGTCCAGCAGTACGGTGTTGGGCTTGTGGGCCTTGTAGTTGCGGGCAAACCAGATCTTGTAGATGCCATTGTCCAGGGCAACGATGCCCTCGGACGGCAACACCCGACGAATGTCGGCAACCAGACGTTGTGGGTAAACCGGGAACCTGTTGTCGTCCGCCCCCTCGATAATCTGGGCTTCGTTCGCATCACGAATCGCCATCAACCGTGTGAAATCCCAATGGCTGGTATCGCTCAGCGCTTCGCCGATCTGCCAGACGGCGTTGGCGATATCACCGATTACTTCGATCTGCGGGAAATACACGGCGTCGACTTCAGCGGAGCGGAAGTTGATGTGGATGACTTCAGTGCCGCCACGCACCATGAAGAATGGCGGCTTCTCGATCACATCGTGGCCGATATTGACGATCAGGTCGGCGGCCTCGACGGCGCGGTGCACGAAGTCTCCCGACGACAGCGCGGCATTGCCGAGGAAACGCGGGTGACGCTCATCCACCACGCCCTTGCCCATCTGGGTGGTAATAAAGGGAATGCCGGTATCGTCGATCAGTTGCTTCAACACCTTGGCGGTCATCTTGCGGTTGGCACCCGCGCCGATCACCAGGATTGGACTGCGCGCGTTCTGCAACTTCTCGACAGCGGCCTCGACAGCCTTGTGCTCGGCCAATGGCCGGCGGTGCAGGCTCCGCGGCATCGGCATGCTATCGGTTTGCTCGGCGGCGATATCTTCCGGCAACTCCAGGTGGACGGCTCCGGGCTTCTCCTCTTCAGCGAGACGAAACGCTTCACGCATCCGCGCCGGGATGTTGTCTGCCGAGGCGAACTGGTGGGTGTACTTGGTGATCGGCGCCATCATGCCGCAGACGTCAATGATCTGAAAACGGCCTTGCTTGGACTTCTTGATCGGCTTCTGGCCTGTGATCATCATCATGGGCATGCCGCCCAGATAGGCGTACGCGCTGGCCGTCACCAGATTCGTTGCACCCGGGCCGAGGGTCGAAAGGCTGACGCCGGTCTTACCCGTGAGGCGGCCGTAAGTGGCGGCCATGAAGCCGGCGGATTGCTCGTGACGCGTGAGCACAAGCTTGATAGTCGACTTGCGCAAGGATTCAAGCAGG
Organism: Pseudomonas sp. GM78; assembly: GCF_000282475.1. Taxonomy (GTDB): domain Bacteria; phylum Pseudomonadota; class Gammaproteobacteria; order Pseudomonadales; family Pseudomonadaceae; genus Aquipseudomonas. The sequence goes on along the minus strand of NZ_AKJF01000096.1, from coordinate 9,149 downwards.
TCGAGGTTTTCCTCGCCGGGGATGCCGAATACATACTCGACACCTTCACTTTCCAGGCATTGCACAACCACATCGGCAGCTTTGGCCATTTTCTTGTCTCACCTACGCTCGGCGGAAAAAAATAAAATGCAACAGCGTTCTGTTTTTGCAGGCCGTCAATTTGAGGGCGCACGCTAGAATGATAGTCGGCCGTTGGCGCATGCCGAGGGATCAGTGTGCGATGACTGGCTGGCGGACACCCAACCGGCTGATCCACACCGCCATCAATATCACCGACCCACCCAGCAACAACCGCCCCAATTCCTCATGCTGATTCCAGATCAACAGATTGATCAGCAGCCCCACCGGCACATGCAGGTTGTTCATCACCGCCAGCGTCCCGCCATTCACCAGGCAGGCGCCTTTGTTCCACCAGTACAGCCCCAGCGCGGTCGACACCAGGCCGAGGAACAGCAGCACAGCCCATTGCAACGGTGCTTCAGGCAGGAAGTTCTGTTTGCCAAACAGCAGGAACGCCGGCAACGCCACCGCCAAGGCGCCCAGGTAGAAATAGCCAAAACGCCGGTAATGCGGCAAATCGCTTGGATGACGTGCGACCAGATGTTTGTACAGCACCTGGCCGGCGGCGTAGGTGAAGTTGGCCAGCTGCAACAGCAGGAAACCCATGAAGAAGTCCGGGTTGATCCGGTCGAAGCGAATCACCGCCGCCCCCGCCACCGCCACCAGTGCCGCGATCAGGGCCCAGGGATTGAAGCGGCGGTTCAACGCGTCTTCGATCAGGGTCACGTGCAGCGGCGTGAGGATGGTGAACAGCAGCACTTCCGGCACCGTCAGCACGCGAAAGCTCAGGTACAGGCAGACGTAGGTCACACCGAATTGCAGTGCGCCGATCAGCAGCATGCCGCGCATGAACGCCGGTTCCACCGAACGCCAGCGGGTCAGTGGGATGAACACCAACCCTGCCAGCAGCACGCGTATCAGCACCGCGAAGTAACTGTCGACGTGACCTGCCAGGTACTCGCCGATCAGACTGAAGGAAAACGCCTGGATCAGCGTGACAAAAAGTAGATAGCCCATGCTCGCCTCGTTTTGAATGCCGGCGAAGATAACGGGTTTTGCCGGTTATCGCGAACAGTCAAACGATACAAAAACCCAGGCAAAAAAAAGCCCGATCTCGCTAAAGCGTTCAATCGGGCAAGAGCACTCAGGAGCAACAAGTGCAAAGGGAGGTTCGATGCGCGTGCAGGCTTGAAGGGTTGCGCGCCAGGTCACTAGACCATCCGGTGATTATCTGGCGATTAACGGCTCAGGCCACCTGGGAAAGCTTGGCGTTCGCCTGGTTCAGGCCTTTCTCCTGGAAGTCGCCGCCCAGGTTCATGCCCTCGGCGTGGATGAACGTCACGTCGTGGATGCCAATGAAGCCCATGACCTGGCGCAGGTAGGGTTCCTGGTGGTCCGCGGTGCTGCCAGCGTAGATGCCGCCGCGAGCAGTCAGTACATAAGCGCGCTTGCCACTGAGCAAACCCTGCGGACCGGTTTCGGTGTACTTGAAGGTCACGCCGGCACGCAGCACATGGTCAAGCCAGGCCTTGAGGGTGCTCGGGATGGCGAAGTTGTACATCGGCGCTGCCATCACCAGCACGTCGGCGGCGAGCAACTCGTCGGTCAGCTGGTTGGAGCGCTCCAGGGACAGTTGTTCGATGTCGCTGCGCTGATCGGCGGGCTTCATCCAGCCGCCCAACAAGTTGATGTCCAGGTGCGGCACCGGGTTGACCGCCAGGTCACGCACGGTGATCTGATCGCCCGGGTGCGCGGCTTGCCACTGGCTGATGAAGGTCTGGGTCAGTTGACGGGAAACCGAGTCTTGCTGGCGGGCACTGCTTTCGATGATCAGAACGCGGGACATGGGTTGTAGGCTCCATCTGAGAATGCTGTAAGTCGATGGAGTGAAGGTTAAACAGAGTCATATCGATGAAAAAGCGCAAATAACTGCTATAACCGATCAAGAAATTCGTTTATAAGCGGAGCATCAGCGATTGGCGTGCTCCGCTGAATGTCATTTCGGCTTGCAGGTCATGCTGATGTACAGCTTTATGATCTTGCGGTTGAACTTGGCTGAAAGATCCGCGCTTTTACCCGCGTCCAGATTGACCCTGCGGGTCTTTGGCGATTCGGGACCGTTGCGAAACACCACCGCGCATTCGGCAGCGGTGTCGCCGTAGTTGTTCACGGTGATCGAGCCCATGTCGTAATCGGAGGCATAGGTGGTGTAGTCGATCTTCAAACCATTGAGCTCTTTCTGGACGTCGATGGGGTAAGCAAACGCAGTCAACGGCAACATCGCCAGTAACGCACAACACATTTTTTTCATTCAGCAGTCTCCAATAAGAACTGCGCAGCTTAGGACAACAGGAGCCCATCATGAAAGCGCCCCGCGTGACCCTTGATCAATGGCGAACGCTTCAAGCCGTGGTCGACCACGGCGGTTTCGCCCAGGCCGCCGAAGCGCTGCACCGCTCGCAATCGTCGGTCAGCTACACCGTGGCGCGCATGCAAGACCAGCTCGGCGTGCCGTTGTTGCGCATCGACGGGCGCAAGGCGGTACTCACCGAGGCTGGCGGCGTGTTGTTGCGCCGCTCCCGGCAACTGGTGAAACAGGCCAGTCAGCTCGAAGACCTGGCCCATCACATGGAGCAAGGCTGGGAAGCCGAAGTGCGCCTGGTGGTCGATGCCGCCTACCCGAGCGCCCGCCTGGTGCGCGCGCTGACCGCGTTCATGCCGCAAAGCCGTGGCTGTCGCGTGCGTCTGCGTGAAGAGGTGCTGTCGGGTGTGGAGGAGGTCCTGCTCGAAGGCGTGGCTGACCTGGCCATCAGCAGTTTCAGCATTCCCGGTTACCTGGGCGCGGAACTGAGCGATGTCGAGTTCGTCGCGGTCGCCCATCCGGAACACCCCCTGCACCGCCTCAATCGCGAACTGAATTTCCAGGACCTGGAAAGTCACTTGCAAGTGGTCATCCGCGACTCCGGGCGCCAGCAACCACGGGACGTCGGCTGGCTCGGTGCCGAACAACGCTGGACCGTCGGCAGCCTGGCCACCGCCGCCACCTTCGTCGGCAGCGGCCTGGGGTTCGCCTGGTTGCCCAGGCACATGATCGAACGGGAACTCAAGGAAGGTACGCTCAAGCTGCTACCGTTGGACCAGGGTGGCAGCCGCAACCCGAGTTTTTACCTGTATTCGAACAAGGACAAACCGCTCGGCCCGGCGACGCAGATTCTTGTCGAACTGCTGCGCACGTTCGACACTGCACCACTGGACGCACCGTTCGCCGCCCCAGAACAAGCCTGACACGGAGGTAATGCATGGCCTATTTCGAACACGAAGGTTGCAACCTGCACTATGAGGAATATGGCCACGGCACGCCGTTGCTGCTGGTCCACGGCCTGGGTTCCAGTACCCTGGACTGGGAAGAACAGATCCCGACGCTGGCCTCCCGCTACCGGGTGATCGTCCCGGATGTGCGCGGCCACGGGCGCTCCGACAAACCCCGCGAGCGCTACAGCATCGCCGGGTTCAGCGCCGACCTGGTGGCGCTGATGGAGCACCTGAACCTGGGGCCCGCCCACTACGTAGGGTTGTCGATGGGGGGCATGATCGGCTTTCAACTGGGCGTGGATCAGCCGCAATTGCTCAAGAGCCTGTGCATCGTCAATAGCGCGCCCGAGGTCAAGTTGCGCAGCCGCGACGATTACTGGCAGTGGTTCAAGCGCTGGAGCCTGATGCGTGTACTGAGCCTTCACAGCATCGGCAAAGCCCTGGGCGCCAAGCTGTTCCCCAAACCCGGGCAGGCCGATTTGCGACAAAAGATGGCCGAACGCTGGGCAAAAAACGACAAACATGCTTATCTCGCAAGCTTCGATGCCATTGTTGGCTGGGGGGTTCAGGAACGACTTTCGAAGGTCACCTGTCCAACCCTCATCGTCAGCGCCGACCGCGACTACACGCCGGTCGCGCTGAAGGAAAACTACGTCAGGCTGCTGCCGAATGCGCGGCTGGCAGTGATCGAAGATTCACGTCACGCCACCCCGCTGGACCAGCCCGAACGCTTCAACCAGACGCTGCTCGAGTTTCTCACCGCAGTCGACACCACCCATCAGGATCACTGACCCATGCTGAAAAAAATCGCCCTCGCCGCTGGCTCCGTTCTGTTTGCCGCCAACCTGATGGCAGCAACGCCTGCCAAGGCGCCGCACGTGCTACTGGACACCACCAATGGCCAGATCGAAATCGAACTGGACCCGGTCAAGGCCCCGATCAGCACCAAGAACTTCCTTGAGTACGTTGACAGCGGCTTCTACAACAACACGATTTTCCACCGCGTGATTCCGGGCTTCATGGTCCAGGGCGGCGGTTTCACCCAACAGATGCAGCAAAAGGAAACCAAGGCGCCGATCAAGAACGAGCACAAGAACGGCCTGGTCAACGTTCGTGGCACCCTGTCCATGGCGCGTACGTCGGTACCTGACTCGGCCACCAGCCAGTTCTTCATCAACGTCAAGGACAACGATTTCCTCGACCAGGGTGATGGCTACGCGGTATTCGGCAAGGTGGTCAAGGGCATGGACGTGGTGGACATCATCGTCAACTCGCCAACCACCGTACGTAGCGGCATGAAGGATGTGCCCGCGGACCCTGTGTTCATCAAGTCGGCCAAGCGCATCGACTGAGACTAAGCTGGACAAGGATGTCCGAGCCGTTGCCGGCGTTGCCGGCAACGCTCAAACCGTTGAAGGAGAGCCCGTTCGCGGGTGAATAACCGATGCTTTATCGCCGCTTCGAAAAACTGATCGACGTCTTCCGCGATGCCCCGACAGCCGCACCGCCGGATCGGGTCTTGCCCTTCTATACCTATTACCTCAAGCAGGTCTGGCCCAGTTTTGCCGCCCTGCTGATCGTCGGCCTGGTCGGCGCACTGATTGAAGTGGCGCTGTTCAGTTACCTGAGCCGCATCATCGACCTGGCCCAGGGCACGCCCAACGCCGACTTCTTCAAGGAACACGGCGTTGAATTGACCTGGATGGTGGTGGTAGCACTGGTCCTGCGCCCGGTATTCGTCGGCCTGCATGACCTGCTGGTGCACCAGACCCTCAGCCCCAGCATGACCAGCCTGATCCGCTGGCAAAACCACAGCTACGTGCTCAAGCAGAGCCTGAATTTTTTCCAGAACGACTTCGCCGGGCGTATCGCCCAGCGCATCATGCAGACCGGCAACTCCCTGCGCGATTCGGCGGTGCAGGCGGTGGATGCGCTGTGGCACGTGCTGATCTACGCCATCAGCTCGCTGGTGCTGTTCGCCGAAGCCGACTGGCGCCTGATGATCCCGCTGCTGACCTGGATCATCGCCTTCATCAGCGCGCTCTACTACTTCGTGCCACGGGTCAAGGATCGCTCGGTGGTGGCCTCTGATGCGCGCTCCAAACTCATGGGGCGGATCGTCGACGGCTACACCAACATCACCACCCTCAAGTTGTTTGCCCACACCAACTTCGAGCAGCAGTACGCCCGCGAAGCGATCAAGGAACAAACCGAAAAAGCCCAACTGGCCGGCCGTGTCGTCACCAGCATGGACGTGGTCATCACCAGCATGAACGGCCTGCTGATCGTCAGCACCACCGGGCTGGCCCTGTGGCTGTGGACGCAGTCGCTGATCACCGTGGGCGCCATTGCCCTGGCGACCGGGCTGGTGATCCGCATCGTCAACATGTCCGGCTGGATCATGTGGGTGGTCACCGGCATCTTCGAAAACATCGGCATGGTCCAGGATGGCCTGCAGAGCATCTCGCAACCGGTCAGCGTGACCGACCGCGACCAGGCCAAACCCCTGGCCGTGGCCCGTGGCGAGGTACGCTTCGAAGACGTCGACTTCCACTATGGCAAGCAGAGCGGGATCATCGGCGGCCTCGACCTGACCATCAAGCCCGGCGAAAAGATCGGCCTGATCGGTCCGTCCGGTGCGGGTAAATCGACCTTGGTGAATCTGCTGCTGCGCCTGTATGACGTGGAAGGCGGGCGCATCCTCATCGATGGCCAGAACATCGCCGACGTCAGCCAGGAAAGCCTGCGCGAACGCATCGGCATGATTACCCAGGACACCTCCCTGCTGCATCGCTCGATCCGCGACAACCTGCTCTACGGCAAGCCCGACGCCACCGATGCCGAACTCTGGGAGGCGGTGCACAAGGCCCGGGCGGACGGGTTCATCCCGCTGTTGTCGGACGCCGAAGGCCGTAGCGGTTTCGATGCCCACGTCGGGGAGCGCGGGGTGAAGCTTTCCGGCGGCCAGCGCCAGCGCATCGCCATCGCCCGCGTGCTGCTCAAGGACGCGCCGATCCTGATCATGGACGAAGCGACGTCGGCCCTGGATTCGGAGGTCGAAGCCGCGATCCAGGAAAGCCTCGAAACCCTGATGCAGGGCAAGACCGTGATCGCCATCGCCCACCGGCTTTCGACCATCGCCCGGATGGACCGGTTGGTGGTGCTGGAGAACGGCAGGATCGCCGAAACCGGCACTCACGCCGAACTGCTGGCCCACGGCGGTTTGTATGCGCGGTTGTGGCAGCACCAGACGGGGGGGTTCGTCGGGATCGACTGAGCATCACCGGAACCTTTGTGGGAGCGAGCCTGCTCGCGAAGACGGAGTGTCAGACAACACATTTGTCGGCTGATAGACCGCCTTCGCGAGCAGGCTCGCTCCAACAGGAAACGGTGCGATGTTCAGGTTTGGCGATAGGGCAAGGCCGTCCTCGCGTCCTCGGCGTAGGCCAGTACGCCGAGGCGTTCCTGACGCAGGAAATCCTTGACCGCAGCCTTCAACCCGGGATGGCGCAGGTAGTGCCAGGAGTGGGTAATCACCGGTTCAAACCCGCGAATCAACTTGTGCTCGCCCTGGGCGCCGGCATCGAAGCGCTGGTAACCGTTGGCAATCGCATAGTCCATACCCTGGTAGAAACAGGTCTCGAAATGCAGGCGGTCGAACTCCGCCAGGCAGCCCCAATAACGACCGTAGAAGCTGTCGCCACCGACCAGGCTGAAGGCCATCGCCACCGGGCGTGAGCCTTGTTTGGCCAACACCACTCGAATCGCATGCGGCATGCGCTCGGCCAGCAGGCTGAAAAACTCTCGCGTGAGGTAAGGTCGTTGCCGGCGAACCGCGTACGTGTTGGCGTAGCAGGCATAGACAAAATCCCACTGTGCCTCGGTCATTTGCCGACCTTCGAGCCATTCGAATTCGATCCCCTGCCCGGCCACTTGCTCGCGTTCCTTGCGCATCTGCTTGCGTTTGCGCGAACTGAGTACGTCGAGAAAATCCTGGAAGTCCCGATAGCCGCGGTTTTGCCAGTGGTACTGGCAGCCGATGCGCTGCAGCCAACCCGGTTGTTCGGCCAGTGCGGCGTCGGTGAACGGGTCGCTGAAGTTGATATGGGCACTGGAGAGCTGTTCGATCTCCAGGTAGCCCGGAAGGCTCTTGAGCAGTTCGAAACCGTCTTCGACCCTGGCCGCCAGCAAGCGCGGGCCGCTGACCGGGCTGAACGGTACGGCAGTCAGCAGTTTGGGGTAGTAGTCGATGCCAGCGCGCTCGCAGGCGTCGGCCCAGGCGTGATCGAACACATACTCGCCGTAGGAATGCCACTTGCGGTAGCTGGGCATCGCAGCAATCAGCCGATCGCCTTCGATGTGCAACAAATGTTCGGGTTGCCAGCCGGAATGGGGACCGACACTGCCACTGTCTTCCATCGCACCGAGAAACCCGTGACGCAGAAAGGGCTGATTCTCGGGTACCAGCGCGTCCCACGTTTGCGGGTCGATTTCCGACAGGTTTTGCAGGCGTTGCAACGGCATCACCATCCTCACTCTTCATGGTGTGAAAGCCCCGCGAGTATCGCCTATCGGTGTGCTTTGCACACGGGCATTTCGACGACAGCGCTCTAGATCAATAGTTCGCAACGACTGTGCATCGTCACAGACATGCCATCACATTGCCACCGCACTGTAATAAACCATCGCGATACTGGCGCCTGTTTTTAGAGCGCCGGGTTATATCCGGCCACTGTTTTCCGTCCACCCCATGGTCGGTTGTGCCCAGGATGGTTCAGCCATCCACTCTCATCTTCGGAGATTGATATGCGTCTTGCTTCCACGAAAACTGCGGCGGCCTTGTGTGGCGGCCTGTTGCTGGCCATGAGTGTTCCTGCCAGCGCTGCAGTCGACGCCAAACTGCTCGACATGCTCAAGGCTAACGGCTCGATTACCAACGCCCAGTACACCGAACTGCAAGCCGAGCTGGCACGGGATCAGAAAGACCAGCAAATCGCTCGTCAGGCCCAGCAAGAAACCAACGAGCAGATCGCGGCCACCGCGAAGAAAACCAACGAGCTGAGCACCTTCGACCAGAAACTGGCGTGGGCGGCCAAGACCCAATTCAAGGGCGACGTGCGTTTCCGCCAGGAAAACGTCCACAACGATGGCGTTTCCAACAACAAGGACCAGGATCGCCAGCGCATTCGTGCCCGCCTGGGTGCGTACAGCGAAATCAACCCGCAAGTCGACACCGGCATCCGTATCGCCACCGGCAGCAGCGACGACGCTCGCTCCACCAACCAGGACCTGAACAACTACTTCGACAAGAAGCAGATCTGGCTGGACCTGGGTTACGTCGATTACCACCCCGACGCCATCAAGAACCTGCACGTGATCGGCGGCAAGATGCTGCAGCCATGGGTGAGCATGGGCGACATCATCTGGGATAGCGACGTCAACCCGGAAGGCCTGGCCCTGACTTACAAATACCCGCTGGGCAACACCGAACTGTTCGGTAGCGCCGGTCACTACACCCTCAAGGACAACGTCGACGGCGATGGCGTGCAGTTCAAGCACGACCTGCGCTTGTACGCTGGCCAGTTGGGTGCGCGTTTCGCCATTACCGACAACCTGAAAATGACCGTGGGCGGCAGTCTCTACAACTACGACAACGACGAAGACAGCGTCTGCACCGCCACCACCACGCCATGCGCACTGGCCGTCAACGGTAACAGCCCGGGCGAAGAGTTCCGTCTGTGGGAAGGTTTCAGCCAGATCGACATCGGCGGCCTGCC
>NZ_AKJF01000095.1 GCF_000282475.1 Pseudomonas sp. GM78 | reverse complement strand
GCCATAGGCCTTACCGATCTCGGAGAATTCGTCGGTGCGCGCGTCATAGTGGGCGTAGACCCAGAAACGATCACCGAAATCCGGGACCTGGAAGACGATGGGTTCTTTGTCCAGCGTCATGAAGCCGGCGCCGTACGCGACATCCTGGTTGGGGCAAGCGATGAAGGTTTGGTCAGGGCTGATGTACCCGGTCAACATTGCGTTCCGGTTGAATGCGATCGGTATCACACCGCCCATCAAGCCGGGTTCGGGGGCCTTCGAAAAGGCATTGCCGCGGTTGGCCATGTTGACCAGCGGCCAGCCCCACAGGTAGGCCATGCGCCCCACAGATTCCACGTAAGCCGTGGTCATGGCGGTACCGCTAGCCGGGCCGGGAACTTCGCTGGCGGTTGTAGGGATCGCCACCTGCTGCGCCTGAGCGTTACCCGCCAGCATCAGGAAGGCTGCCCCAATGCCCAGTAAAACGGTTAAGGATCGAGGATTACTTTCCTTGACACGATAATATCCTCGGCTGGCAACGCAAGATCCAATCGACATGTTTAACCTCCAAACTCCGTCAATACGTGAGTGGATGCCGAAAAACATGCGGAAAAGTAGGGTCAAATTTTGTGGCGACTGGATCCCTGCGACAGCACCGCTGCGGCACGCCGTTTGATTGTAGCAGCCCAAAATTAGACAGCTTGGGCTATTCGGCCAGCGCTCCACGGGTGCAGCCGCTACCGTTCGCCTCGGGCCTGCCTATGGCTCAACTGCCCCCATTCGTTGCCCGCTTCGGCGCTCTCGCCCAAGACTCCGATGGGCAGCTGTGGGTCGATTCTGTTGAAAAAGTCGGCCATGGTTTCCGAGGCAGAAAAGTACGCGCTTGAGATTGAAATCTTTACTTTGTGCAGAGGATTCCGAGCTCAGATTTCGCGTAGCTGCGCGCAAAAAAGGCGTTTTCAGCAGCCTGTACGCAGGCGATCTGGAAGGACCGACTTTTTCAACACAATCGGTCGATCGCCGTCACTCCGGGGTCACCAGCACGGCGAGCGTCAGCTTGATGAACTCTTCATTTTTATCGATGGTGTCCAAGGCGCCGCGGACATTATCAGCGACGTCGGCCGCTCCGCGCTGCTCGACCCAGTTCGAAAGCTCCAGGATGGCGGCTTCCAGGGCGAGCTGGTTTTCGTTGATTTTGCAAAGCAGGGAAGGGAGCAGATCAGAATTTGGCATCGCGAATCCTCGTTTTTGAGGTCAGCGTAGCAGGGCAATTTAAGGTCGGCAGTACGCCGCGGGGAAGGGGAAGAAGGCAGCTGTTTCAAGTCATTTCGGAGGGTGAGTTGCGGAAATAGCCGAAAAGATGCGGAAACGATCCGCACAGAGGTGGCATGCAAACGCAAACCCCAGAAACGACAAAGCCCTGAATAATCAGGGCTTTGTCGTATAAAGATGGCGGAGGCGATGGGATTCGAACTCATGGACCTGTTACAGTCGACGGTTTTCAAGACCGTTGCCTTAAACCACTCGGCCACACCTCCGTTTGTGTTGCGGGCGCCATAATACCTGAATGAAACACACTGTCAAACTCTCTGCATAGCTTGTTACAGGGCGTCTGTTATGATCTTTGCGACTGAACGTTTCAAACCAACAGGAGTGTCGCCATGCGCGAACAGGATTACGCAGTGAATAACAGCGTGCAGGCTGAGCAGCTAGAGGTTAGCCGCGTCCTGCGCAACACATACGGCTTGCTGGCACTGACGCTCGCCTTCAGTGGTGTGATGGCTTACGTTGCCCAGCAGATGCGTGTCGGCTACCCGAACATTTTCGTGGTGCTGATCGGCTTCTACGGCCTTTTCTTCCTGACCAACAAACTCCGTGACTCCGCCTGGGGCCTGGTGTCGGCCTTTGCCCTTACCGGTTTCATGGGTTTCCTGCTCGGCCCGATCCTCAACCGTTACCTGGGCATGCAGGGCGGCGCGGAAGTGGTCAGCTCGGCCTTTGCCATGACAGCACTGGTGTTTGGCGGCCTGTCGGCCTATGTGCTGATCTCGCGCAAGGACATGAGTTTCCTCAGTGGCTTCATTACTGCGGGTTTCTTCGTGTTGCTGGGTGCGGTGGTTGCCAGCTTCTTCTTCCAGATCAGCGGCCTGCAACTGGCGATCAGCGCGGGCTTCGTGCTGTTCTCCTCGGTCTGCATCCTGTTCCAGACCAGCGCCATCATCCACGGCGGCGAGCGCAACTACATCATGGCCACCATTAGCCTGTATGTATCGATCTACAACCTGTTCATCAGCTTGTTGCAGCTGTTTGGCATCATGAGCCGCGATGATTGATCGCCAGCCATGATTGAAAAAACCCGCTTCGGCGGGTTTTTTCATGTCTGAAATACAGGGTCACTCGGTAATGATGATGCTCCCATCGGCTTGCTGCCGGTAGAAAGTATAGGGCAGCAGCAAAGTGTCGAGCGCGCCGGAAAGGACCACGTCGATCAGGACAATGGCTGGAGCGCTGTCATGGTTCTGAGCGTCTCGTCCTTTTTCCAGAGGCGCGTTCAAATAGCAGAAGTCGTACGTCACGCCGCTGTAGATTCGGGGAATTGCGCCGCAGTAACTTTTTTGTTCCTTGAGGCTTTTTGCTGCCACTTCATCTGCACGCATCACCGTCTGGACCGTGCCAAATCCCGCGAGTATAAGCACCGCCAGCAACATGAACAGGTTTTTCATTCCGCCATTCCTTAGCTAAAGAACTGCCAGTTTACAGCTTTTGAAAGGAACCTCATCTACGCCATTGGCGGCAAGCGCCGCTTGACCGGGGTTTTCTTGACGATGGCGGTGTTGGTTTCGGCGTGGGTGTTGAGGCGGTCGAGCAGGGTGTCCAGTTGTTCCATCGAACGCACGTGCAGGCGGGCGATGAAGCAGTCGTCACCGGTGACCTTGTCGCATTCGGTGAACTCGGGAATCGCCATGATCTGCCGTTCCACTTCCTGCAACTGGCCGGGCAGCGGGCGAACGCGCACGATGGCCTGGAGTTGATAGCCGAAGCATTTCGGGTCGATTTCCACGGTGTAGCCCTTGAGCACGCCGCGCTCCTCGAGACGCCGCAGGCGTTCTGCGACGCTGGGAGAGGACAGGCCGCTGATTTGCGCCAGGGCCTTGAGCGAGCGTCGCGAGTCTTCCATCAAGGCGCTGATCAGCACTTGGTCGATGTCATCGGTCATGGCGAAACCTCAATTAGGCAATTAAGCACAATCGCCTTCGCATTAAAGGCAGATTCGAAGTTTAGCCTGATTTTTGCGCTGGAGAAGCGTCCCGGTGGATTGGCATACTTTGCCCATCAACCACAGGAGTCTGATGATGGACAACTCGATACGTCGCGGCTCGTTTGAAATGACTGCCGCCATGCTGATCTCCGGAACCATCGGCTGGTTTGTGCTGGTGTCCGGGCAACCGGTGCTGGACGTGGTGTTCTGGCGCTGCCTGTTCGGGGCCGGTGCGCTGCTGCTGATTTGCGCGGCGTTCGGCTTCCTTCGCCCTGGCATTCTGACCCGCACCACTTTCCTGTTGGCGGTGCTCAGCGGTGTGGCGATCGTCGGCAACTGGGTGCTGTTGTTCGCCTCCTATTCCCGCGCCTCGATTGCCATCGGTACGGCGGTCTATAACGTCCAGCCGTTCATGCTGGTGGGGCTGGCGGCGGTGTTTCTCAACGAGAAAATCACCCTGCAGAAACTGGCCTGGCTGGGCGTTTCGTTTCTCGGGATGCTGGCGATTGTCAGTGCACATGGCGGGGAGGGCGAGAGCGGTAACGAGTACCTGATGGGTATCGTTCTGGCCTTGGGTGCTGCGTTCCTCTACGCGATCGCTGCGCTGATCATCAAGCGCCTGACCGGTACGCCACCGCACCTGATCGCGTTGGTACAGGTCAGCACCGGTGTGTTGCTGCTCGCGCCGTTCGCGCACTTTTCTGCCCTGCCGCAGGGGCCAAGCGCGTGGGGTAGCCTGCTCACCTTGGGCATCGTGCACACCGGCGTAATGTACGTGCTGTTGTATGGCGCGATCCAGAAGTTGCCGACGGCATTGACCGGCGCGCTGTCGTTCATCTACCCGATCGCGGCGATCTTCGTCGACTGGTTTGCCTTCGGCCATCGCCTGGAACCGCTGCAATGGATCGGGGTGGCCGCGATCCTGCTGGCCGCGGCCGGCATGCAGCAGGGCTGGAGCCTGAAATTCCGGCGGACCGTTACCCCGTAAGGCGCTTCAGATGTTCCAGCGCGGCGCGGTCTTGGCCAGACGCTGGCGCATCTGGCCAATGTTGGCCAGCAGTTGCTCGGTCAATAAGCGGTAACCGTCCAGGGCGTTATAGACCGGTGCATCGAGACTGACGATCGGCAGCGCCACGGGACGATCCAGTCGATGGGTGACACCGGACTTCAGCGCCCGCGCCATGCCAACCAGTTGCACGCGAATCAGCCGATGTTCTGCCTTCAAAGCCGATTGCAGGTCGCCGGCATCCGGTCGGGCATTGCCCAATATCTCGAGGGTGCTGACACACAGACGCAGCTGACGCTGGATGGCATCGAGTTCGGTCATGGAAATCTTCACCTCCTTGGACACCGAGGGCATCAGGGAGCGCAGTTGCACCATCACGGTGTTCAGGCGGCCCATCAGCTTGAGGTGTTCGTCGGCGGTCACCGGTTGGCCGTCGATGATGCGCCCGTAGATCGTCGCGCAATCACGCAGGGCATCAGCCAGGTTGTACCGCCAGGAATAGACCGCGTAGAGCGGCAGGGCGAAGGAAAACGCCAGTGCCAGGGCAATGCCGATCAGGATGTCGACCCCGCGCCACAGCCCGTCGGAGACTGGATTGTCGCCATGCCCGGCGACGATGAATACGGTAATGCCGGCCAGCAGCGCGGTGTATCCGCCTTTGCCGATGGCATGGTACGAGAAGAAGCCGCACACCACCGCCATGGCGAAATAGGTCAGCCACGGCATGCCGAGCCAGGACTGTTGCACCACCAGGACCAGGCCGATAGCCGCCCCGACCAGGGTGCCGATGGCCCGTTCGGCGGCTTTCTTGCCGATGTTGCCATGGTGCTGCAAGCCGCCGATCACCACCAGCATCGTCACCGAGGCCCACTCGCCGTGTGGCAGGTGGATGCCGGTGGTCAGCAGGATCGTCGCCAGCAACCCGAGCGACACGCGCACCGCATGGATCATCCGCGCGTGGCGATAGCGCCGGTACGGGTCCAGCAGCGGACGCAGTAACCGGCGCAGCAGCGGTGGCAGGCTAAGAGCCGTGGATGCGCTCAGGTCGGCTCTCCTCAGAAGATGTAGTCAGTGGTCAGGAAACTCGAACTGCGGCCGCTGATGATCTCGCTGATGAGATCCTTGTTGGTCTCCTGGAATTTGGTCGCCACCAGCGTACGAATCGAAAACACCCGCAGGGCGTCATGCACCGACAGGGTGCCCTCGGCGGAGTTTTTCCGGCCGTTGAACGGGTAGGTGTCGGGGCCGCGCTGGCATTGGGCGTTGAGGTTGATGCGCCCGACCTGGTTGGCGAAGGTGTCGACCAGTCTTCCGACCGCCACCGGGTTGGTGCCGAAGATGCTCAGTTGCTGGCCGAAGTCCGATTCGAGGACGTAGTCGATCACCGTGTCCAGGTGACGATAGGGCACGATCGGCACCACCGGGCCGAATTGTTCTTCCTGGTAGACCCGCATCTGCGGCGTCACCGGGTACAGCACGGCGGGGTAGAAGAACGACGCGCGGGCCTCGCCGCCATTGGGGTTGACCACTTTCGCGCCTTTGCCCACGGCATCGGCCACCAGCGAGTGCAGGTAATCGACCTTGCCCGATTCCGGCAGCGGCGTCAGGGCCACGCCGCTGTCCCACGGCATGCCGGGTTTGAGCGTGGCCAGTTTGGCGTTGAATTTCTCGATGAAGGCGTCGACCACGTCTTCGTGGACAAACAGGATTTTCAACGCTGTGCAGCGCTGGCCGTTGAATGACAGGGAGCCGGTGAGCGCTTCAGTCACCGCATTGTCCAGATCCACTTCCGGCAGGACGATGCCGGGGTTTTTCGCATCCAGGCCGAGTGCCGCGCGCAAGCGGTGAGGGCGCGGGTGCAATTTCTTCAGGTCACTGGCGGCCTTGTTGGTGCCGATGAAGGCAAATATGTCGATGTTGCCGCTGGCCATCAGCGCACTGACCGTCTCGCGCCCACTGCCATAGATCACGTTGATCACCCCGGCCGGGAAGCTGTCGCGGAAGGCCTCCAGCAATGGGCGGATCAACAGCACGCCCAGCTTGGCAGGCTTGAACACCACGGTGTTGCCCATGATCAGCGCCGGGATCAGCGTGGTGAAGGTTTCGTTCAGCGGGTAGTTGTAAGGCCCCATGCACAACGCCACGCCCAGCGGTACGCGGCGGATCTGGCCGAGGGTGTCCTGTTCCAGTTCGAAACGGCTGGAGCGGCGGTCGAGTTCCTTCAGGGCGTTGATGGTGTCGACGATGTAATCGCAGGTGCGGTCGAACTCCTTTTCCGAATCCTTGAGGTTCTTGCCGATTTCCCACATCAGCAACTTCACCACCGCCTCGCGCTGTTCGCGCATGTGCCCGAGGAAGGTTTCGACGTGCTGGATGCGCTCGGCCACGCGCATGGTTGGCCACAAACCCTGGCCGCGATCATAGGCGCGCACGGCGGCATCGAGCGCGGTCAAGGCGGTGGCGGCATCCAGCAGCGGCGTGCTGCCGAGAATGACTTGTTCATCGCCGCCAGGGCCACTCAGGTACACCGGGCTGCGGACCTGGGCGAGGGGGCCTGGCCAGGTTTTCAACACGCCGTCGACCAGGTACTCACGTTGTTCGGTCTTTCCGTCGAGACGGTATTTTTCCGGAATGTTGTCGGCGTCGGGAAACAGGTTGCCAAGAATCTGTGCGGTCGTCATGTCGCTACCCCGTGTGTAATGTCAGCCGTGCGCTTATGGCTAGCCGTTGAAGAATCCAGTTCAAGGGTTATACGCCTTGTTGATGGTTTTTTTTAACTGCAATCGAGCGCTGATGGGCAGAATAGAGGGGTGAAGGTGTGATTATTGTGCTTCAAGCGTAGACCGCAATCGGCGTTGGGGTGAAACGCGATCTTTTGACCTGGGAGCACACAATGGCCGGTGTCGGGGTTAAACTTCGCGCTCTTTCATAAAGGAGTTCACATGAGTCACTACCAGCCGGGCATCCTCGCCACCCCTGTACCGCCTCTCGCTCGTCACATGTTCTTCGCCCTGGAGTCGGCCGCGGCACTCCCGGCCGCGCTGGACAAGCTTGCGCAACTGGTGGATGGCAAATCGGCGGTGGTCGGCTTCGGTGAGTCCCTGGTCAAGGCCCTCGACGGGCATGTCGAAGGCTTGCGGGCTTTTCCGGCGCTGAGCGGTGTCGGCGTCGACAACCCGTCGACGCAACAGGCGCTCTGGTGCTGGTTGCACGGGGTCGACCGCGGCGAACTGCTTAACCGCAGCAACGCTTTCGAGGCGGCATTGGCCCCGGCCCTGCGCCTGGTGCAAGTGACCGAGGGTTTCCGTCACCGTGACGGCCATGACCTGACCGGCTACGAAGACGGCACTGAAAACCCCCGTGACGAAGCCGCCGCCGCCGCCGCGCTGGTGGGTGAGGGCGCCGAGGGCATGGTGGGCGGCAGCTTCGCCGCGCTCCAGCAGTGGCAGCATGACCTCAAGGGCTTTCGTGCGATGCCGTCCCATGAGACGGATGACATCATGGGCCGTCGCCTGAGCGATAACGAAGAACTCGACGACGCACCGATCTCTGCCCACGTCAAACGCACCGCCCAGGAGAGCTTTGCCCCTGAGGCGTTCGTGGTTCGCCGCTCGATGCCGTGGATCGAAGGCGAGCGCGCCGGGTTGATGTTCCTGGCCTTCGGTTTTTCCCTTGATGCGTTCGAAGTCCAACTGCGGCGCATGAGCGGGCTGGAAGATGGCATCACCGATGGTTTGTACCGCATCAGCCGGCCTATTACTGGTGGCTACTACTGGTGTCCGCCGTTGAAGGATGGTCGATTGGACTTACGAGCCCTGCGCGCCTGACCCCCTGTAGGAGCCAGGCTTGCCGGCGAACGGGGCGCCGCGGTGTACCTGTTGCACCGCGTTATCGTTCTTCGCGGGCAAGCCTTGCTCCTACAGGTGAGCTGCGCGAACTGGGCGCTGCGGTGTGTCAGGTAGGCCGTCGCATCTAACCTTATGCCCAAACAGTATTTCTCAAGCCTGTCCTTAGAACCCTAAGATCACGTCATAACTCGTTATGACAAGTGATCTTCATGACCGATAACGTTCTATCTCTCAGTAGCGTTCCTCTGCACACCCAGCTGCGCGATGTGTTGCGTGCGCGCATCCTCGACGGTGAATATCCGCAGGACAGCCAGATGCCTTCCGAAAGCGAGCTCGGCGCGCTGTTCAAGGTCAGTCGCATCACCGTGCGCCAGGCCCTCGGCGATCTGCAGAAGGAAGGGCTGATCTTCAAGATCCACGGCAAGGGCACCTTCGTTGCCAAGCCGAAAACCTTCCAGAACGTCAGCACTTTGCAAGGCCTGGCCGAGTCCATGACCGGTCGCGGCTATGAGGTGATCAACCGCCTGCGCAGCTATAAGTTCATCGCCGCCGACAAGCTGGTTGCCGAGCGCTTGCAGGTCGCCGAAGGCGAGACCGTGGCGCAGATCAAGCGGGTTCGCCTGATCAACCGCGAGCCGATTTCCCTGGAAATCACCTACCTTCCCAAAGCCCTTGGCGAACGCCTGGAGAAGGCCGACCTGGTGACCCGCGACATTTTCCTGATCCTGGAAAACGACTGCGGCCTGGCCCTCGGTCACGCCGACCTCGCCATCGACGCGGTACTGGCCGACAGCGATCTGACCCAGGCGCTGAACGTCGAGGCCGGTTCGCCGATCATGCGCATCGAGCGTCTGACCCACGACGCCGAAGGCCGCCCAGTGGACTTCGAACACCTTTACTACCGTGGCGATGCCTTCCAGTACCGCTTGCGGATCGACCGGCAAAAAGGGGCGCAGGAATGACCCGAACGACTCTTGAACAGGAATACGACATCGTCGTGATCGGCGGCGGTACCGCCGGCCCCATGGCGGCGATCAAGGCCAAGGAACGCAACCGCGACCTGCGGGTGTTGTTGATCGACAAGGCCAACGTAAAGCGTAGCGGCGCGATCAGCATGGGCATGGACGGCCTGAACAACGCGATCATTCCCGGCCACTCCACACCGGAGCAATACACCAAGGAAATCACCATCGCCAACGACGGCATCGTCAATCAGGCCGCGGTCTATGCCTACGCGACCCACAGCTTCGAGACCATCGAACAGCTGGACCGCTGGGGCGTGAAATTCGAGAAGGACGAGACCGGCGACTACGCGGTGAAAAAGGTCCACCACATGGGCGCCTACGTGCTGCCGATGCCGGAAGGCCACGACATCAAGAAGGTCCTGTACCGCCAGTTGAAGCGGGCGCGGGTCAGCATCACCAATCGGCTGGTCTGCACCCGCTTGCTCAAGGACGAGGAGGGCGCGGTCAACGGCGTGATGGGCTTCGATTGCCGCACGGCCGACTTCCATGTGATCAAGGCCAAGGCCGTGATCCTCGCCTGCGGTGCCGCCGGGCGCCTGGGCCTGCCGTCCTCGGGTTACCTGATGGGCACCTACGAAAACCCGACCAATGCCGGTGACGGGTACGCCATGGCCTATCACGCCGGAGCGGAGCTGGCGAACCTGGAGTGCTTCCAGATCAACCCGCTGATCAAGGACTACAACGGCCCGGCCTGCGCCTATGTCACTGGCCCCCTGGGCGGCTACACCGCCAATAACAAGGGCGAGCGCTTCATCGAGTGCGACTACTGGAGCGGCCAGATGATGTGGGAGTTCCACCAGGAGCTGGAAAGTGGCAACGGCCCGGTGTTCCTCAAGCTCGATCACCTGGCCGAAGAAACCATCCAGAACATCGAAGAGATCCTGCACAGCAACGAGCGGCCGAGTCGCGGTCAGTTCCACGCCAATCGCGGCACCGATTACCGCACGCAGATGGTCGAGATGCACATCTCCGAGATCGGCTTTTGCAGCGGGCATTCGGCGTCGGGCGTGTGGGTCAACGAGAAGGCCGAGACCTCGGTCAAGGGTTTGTATTCGGCGGGTGACATGGCCGCGGTGCCGCACAACTACATGCTCGGTGCGTTCACCTACGGCTGGTTTGCCGGCACCAACGCGGCAGACTTTGTCGCCGGACGCGAGTTTTCAGCACTGGATGCCGAGCAGATCGACATCGAAAAACAGCGAGTCTACGCACCGCTGGACCGCGAACACGGCCTGCCACCGGCCCAGGTCGAGTACAAGCTGCGGCGCTTCGTCAACGACTACCTGCAGCCGCCGAAAGTGACCAAGAAGATGCAGATCGGCCTGCAACGTTTCAGCGACATCCAGCGTGACCTCGACCAGATCAAGGCCCACAACGCCCACGAACTGATGCGCGCCATGGAAGTCAGCATGATCCGCGACTGCGCCGAAATGGCCGCCCGCGCATCGTTGTTCCGCGCCGAAAGTCGCTGGGGGCTTTACCACTACCGGGTCGACCACCCGCAACGCAACGACAGCGACTGGTTTTGCCACTGCCACCTGAAGAAGGCTGAAAACGGCGTGATGACCAGTTTCAAGAAAGCCGTCGAGCCTTACATCATCCCGCTGGACGCCGAGGAAATGCAGGCCTACGACCGGTTGCGGGTCGGTGCCGACGCGGCTTGAGCATGACACTAGAGAGAAAACGTGAAATGGCCTACCAACCCCAGGAAATATTCTTTCGCTCCAATGCACCGGTCACCGTCGACGAGGACCTTTGCATCGCCCACAAAGGCTGCACCGTGTGCGTCGACGTCTGTCCGATGGACTTGCTGGCGATCAACCCGGCCACACAAAAGGCCTACATGGCCTTCGATGAATGCTGGTACTGCATGCCCTGTGAAAAGGACTGCCCGACTGGCGCCGTGAAAGTGGATATCCCTTACCTCCTGCGCTGAAACCCAATCCCTGTAGGAGTGAGCCTGCTCGCGATCGCAGTGGGTCAGACAATGAGATGTTGGATGTGCCATCGCCATCGCGAGCAGGCTCACTCCTACATTGGTTTTGTGACAACCCGAAAGAGCTACCCGGCGACACCGGACGCTGTACTGAAAAACACCCCTCGTTTCCCACCACGCCCTGATCGTGGCGGAGACGAACATCCTATAAATGATTCGAGGGGAAACACTCATGATGTTGCGTGCAGCTTTGGCCGGTCTGGTACTGGCTTCATTCACCTTGTCGGCGCAAGCCGAAACCATCCGCATTGCCATCGGCACCCAGGACACCACCATCAACTGCGCCGCCGGCGGCCTGTTGATCCGCGAGCTGGGCCTGCTGGACAAATACCTGCCCCACGACGGCCCCTACAAGGACGCCCAATACGAGGTGCAGTGGAAGAACTTCACCAGTGGCGCGCCGCTGACCAATGAGATGGTCGCCGGCAAACTCGACTTCGGCGCCATGGCCGATTTCCCCGGTTCGTTCAACGGCGTGGCGTTTGAAACCGCCGGCAAGCACAGCCTGTTCATCAGTGTGCTGTCGGGCAGCACCAAGGGCAGTGGCAACGGCATCGTGGTGCCGAGCGCATCGGGCGTGCAGTCACTGGCCGAGCTCAAGGGCAAGACCATTTCCGTACCGTTCGCGTCCACCGCCCACGGCATGTTGCTGCGCGCTGTGGCGGCCCAGGGCTGGGACCCGCTCAAGGACGTGAACATCATTGCCCAGCCACCGGAAGTCGCCGGTTCCGCGTTGCAGGCTGGCAAGATCGACGCCCATGCCGACTTCGTGCCGTTCGCCGAACTGTTCCCGAGCCGTGGCTTCGCGCGCAAGATCTACGATGGTTCCCAGGCCGGCGCGCCGACCTTCCACGGGGCGCTGGTCGACCAGGCCTATGCGAAGAAATACCCGGAAATCGTCGTCGCCTATCTGCGCGCAAGCATCGAAGCCAACCAGTTGCTCGCCGCTGAACCCGAGAAGTACAGCGAGCTGATCGCCAAGGTCACCGGGGTCGATGCCGAGGTCAACTACCTGTTCCACGGCCCGCTCGGTGTGCAAACCCGCGACCTGACCTGGAAGCCGGAATATCGCCAGGCCGTCGGCACCGCCATCGACACCCTCAAGCTGTTGAAGAAGGCTGATCGCGGCCTCGACCTGAATACCTTCATCGACGACCAGTACATTCGCGCCGCGTTCAAGGCGTCGAACCTGGACTACACGGCGCAGCTGGCCAATTACGCGCAGACGCCACTCAAGGCGGTGGATGCGTCAAGCGGCCAGGCCATCACCGACTTCAGCCACGTGGCCGAGATCTGGGTGCGCGGCGAGCCGAAAGTCCGCCAATACGCCTCGGCGCAAGCGGCCTTCACCGCGCTGGCCGCGCTGAAACAGGAAGGCAAGAACATCCGCGCGGTGTATGCCCAGGCCAGTGACAGCGGGATCAAGTTGCTGGCCGACCAGGCGTGGTTTGCCAGTGATGCCAAGGGGCAACTGAGTGCGTTCCTGCTCAAGGGCCAGGCTCAGCAATTCGCTACAGCCCAGGGCGGCAAGGTGTTCGACTTCACAGATGCCACGACCCAGGCCGTGGCCGTGCGCTAACCCCCGAATACGCTGAAATTCCCTGTGGGAGCGGGCTTGCCCGCGATGGGGCATATCAGTCGGCATTAGTGTTGGCTGACCCACCGCAATCGCGGGCAAGCCCGCTCCCACAGTGTTCTGGGTTAAGAGGAAGAACTGTGTACGGATCATTTTTACGCTGGATTCCGAGGGCAGCCTCACTGCTGCTCTGCCTTCTATTCTGGCAACTCGCCGCCAGCCACCACTGGAACCTCGGCCTGGTGACTTTCGCCAACGTCCCGACCCCGCTGGCCGTGATTGAAGCGGCGCTGGGCCTGGGTGACTCCGGCAAGCTCGCCCGGCACCTTGGCAGCAGCCTCAGCCGGGTCTTCGCCGGTTACCTCGCGGCGCTGGTCATCGGCGTTGCCCTGGGCCTGGCCATCGGCCGCTCGAAATGGGCCGAAGACCTGTTGCTGCCACCGCTGGAAGTGCTGCGCCCAATCCCCGCCGTGGCCTGGATTCCCCTGGCGATCCTGATGTTCCCCTCGTCCGAGCTGTCGATGGTCTTCATCACCTTTACCGGTGCCCTGTTCCCGATCCTGCTCAACACCGTGCATGGCGTCGAAGGCGTCGATCCCCGGTTGATCGCCTCGGCCAAAAGCCTTGGGGCAGGGCGCCGGGCGATGCTGCTGGAAGTGATTCTGCCGGGTGCCGCACCGAGCATCATCACCGGCCTTGCCATCGGCATGGGCACCTCGTGGTTTTGCCTGGTGACCGCCGAGATGATCTCCGGCCAGTACGGCATCGGCTATTACACCTGGGAGTCCTACACCATCCAGAACTACCCCGACATCGTGGTCGGCATGTTGCTGATCGGCGTACTCGGGATGGGCAGCAGTCTGCTGATCAAACGCCTGGGCGGCGTGTTCACGCCTTGGCATCGACCACGAGGAAAAGCCTGATGAGTGTGTTTCAACAGCCTGAAGGGCGGATCGATATCCGCGGTCTGTCGATCAGCCTGGGCGAGGGCAGTGCCGCCTTTGAAGCCGTGCAGGGCCTCGATTGCCAGATCGAACCGGGGCAATTCGTGTGCATCCTCGGGCCGTCCGGTTGCGGCAAGTCTACCTTGCTCGGTGCGCTGGCCGGTCACCTGCAACCGCGCGCTGGCAGCCTCAAGGTCGATGGCGCGGCGGTGTCCGGCCCGTCGCCGCAACGCGGCATGGTGTTCCAGCAACACACACTGTTCCCCTGGCGCACGGTGCGCGACAACGTTGCATTCGGCCTGAAAATGCGCGGCATCGAGAAAACCGAACGCCACAAGGCCGCCGATGAAATCCTCAACCTGGTGGGTCTTGAAGGCTTCGCCGAGCGCTGGCCGGACCAGCTCTCCGGTGGCATGCAGCAACGGGTGGAAATCGCCCGGGTGCTGGTCAATCGTCCACGGCTATTGCTCATGGACGAGCCGTTCGGCGCTCTCGATGCCCTGACCCGCTTGAACATGCAGGAACTGCTGCTGGACATCTGGACGCGGATTCGCACCACCGTGGTGTTCGTCACCCATGACATCGACGAGGCACTGTTCCTCGCCGATCGCCTGCTGGTGATGAGCACGCGTCCCGGTCGGATCATCGAAGACCTGCGCCTGGATTTCCCCCGGCCACGCACCACCGAACTGGTGACCAGCCATGAATTTTCCCGCTTGAAACGTCACTGCCTCGAACTCCTGCGTCACGAAGACGGTCGGCAGCTGCCACGCCTGAACCCTCTCGGACTTCCCCCTGAAAACAAACTGCCGCGATTTGCCCTATGACCTCACTATTCGATGTAACCGATAACGATGAAATTCTCGCCCTGCAACCGCGCCTGACTGACGACGATGCCGGCGTGCGCCGCATCGCCCTGATCGAACTGGCCGACCTGGAAGAGCCGGACGGCCTGCTGTGGCTGGTCAACCGATTGGCCGGGGACCCGGCCGAAGACGTCCGCGCCGAAGCCGCGCGGTTGCTGGAAGCCTGGGAGGATGAACCTGTGGTCGAAGCGCTGTGCCAGGCGCTGACCGATCCATCCGCAGCGGTGCAAGCCGCCGCCGCGCAAAGCCTCAGCCTGCTCAAGAGCGAAGCGGCGGGCGGGGTGATCCTGCCGTGGACCGGGCATGCCGACATCGGCGTGCGCATTGCGGCGTTCAGGGCCTTGCGCGAGTTGCGCTACCCGCAGGCGGCCCCGGCGGCGCTGGTTGCGTTAAGCGATCAGGAGGCCAATGTCCGCCGTGAAGCCGTCGGCGTGCTGGGTTGGCTCAAACAACTCGACGCCTTGCCGGCCCTGGCTCGACTGGCCAGTGCCGACCCGGACACCGAAGTGCGCCGCGCCGCCACCGGAGCACTCGGCCTGGCCTCTGACGCACAGGTGCTGCCGGCCTTGCGCCAGGCCTTGCAGGATCAGGCCTGGCAAGTACGCGAAGAAGCCGCCACCACCCTGGGCAAGGTCGGCCACATCGACGCCGGCCCGGCATTGGTCCAGGCCTTGAGCGACGATTACTGGCAAGTGCGCCTGCGCGCCACCCGCAGCCTCGGCCGCTTGCGTTACGTCCCGGCCCTCGACGCGCTGATCGAAACCCTCGGCCACCGCATCAGCAACCTGCGCAAGGAAGCCGCCCTGGCCCTCGGCGAACTGAATGAAAAAAGCGCTATCGCACCGCTGCTGGCCGCGCAGGACGATGGCGATCCCGAGGTGCGCAAAGCAGTGCGCATTGCCCTGAGTCAGCTGCAATGAACCCGGTGGCAGTGGGCAATTCCCGCAGCAGGCAGCGGCTGCGCTTGAACTGGCCGGATGGCCGCGAGCAGTGGCTGGACCATGCCGAGTTGCGCCGCCAGTGCCCGTGCTCGCAGTGCCGGGCGTTTCGATTGCGCGGGATGGCGCCGCTGGTCGACGCCCGTGTTCGGTTGGTCGAGGTGAACTCGCAGGGGTATGGGGTGCAGCTGGTGTTCAGTGATGGGCATGAACGGGGGATCTACCCCTGGGACTATCTAGCAGCCTTAACTTGATATCGACGTTAAATGATCAACAGCATTCGCGAGTGGCTTATGCTGCGAATACAGGTTCAGTAACGGCTCGGATAAATGCATCATCCACAGTCTTTGTTCCATACCGATGCATGAATTCGTTTCCATTGGCGAAGCGATTGAAGCGTTGTTGGCTGATCATATAGAAATAATCACAGTGGCTGATCACCTCCTCGACATTGTGAGAAGAAACCAGAATGGCAGTGCCTTCCTGTGCCGCGCCGTGAAGGCATTGCCAAATATAGTGACGAAACTCCGGGTCGACACCCGCAGTCGGTTCGTCGAGCACCACGAAGTCTGCAGACATTGAAAGGAGCGTGAGGGTGAAGAACCAGCGCGTTTCTCCGTAACTGCACAGCGCCGATTTTTTGTTCCATATATTTTGGTAGCGGCTCACTATCGCAGGACTCCATGTGGATAGTTTTTTCAACGTTTTTTCTTGTGTCATGGATTCGCTTGAAGATAATGCAGTCACCATTTTAAAAATATCACGCATGCGAAGCGGCGGGGGAGTGCTGATGATTTGAGAGAGATATAGGAAGTGACTGAAGTCGTTTTTTATCAAACCTGAGTTTGCTTGTTTAAGTTCACATGCAATGTCAAAAAAAGAAGTTTTGCCTGATCCGTTGGGTCCTAAGATGCCGACGATTTCACCCTGGGATACTTCGAGGGAAGCCTGGGTCAAAAGAGGAGTGTTTGGGTAGGCGAAATCAATGTTCTGCGCCTTGAATTTTCTCATTAGTATCGACTCCATACGGGGTTTATTCTTAGGTGCTTGAAGGTTTTGTGCAGCGCTATAATAAATAAAGTAATTATTGTGCATGTAATGAGCTTGTTGGATTCAATGCCTTGCGCCATTAACTGGCTTGCAAGTGTTAGAGGGTTTGCAAGGTTTAGGTTGTCGGTGATGTAGTTGGCTGTGCTGGTACTCATCACGCCGAGAATCAGCATGCAGAACGAAAAAATGGATAGCAATGTATTCGAGTTTTGAAAATTTATTGGCAGCAATGAAAATGCTGCGCCAAAAGTGCAAAACATGATGAAGCAAATGTAAAAGCGTAGCGCTATATTAAGTAGCTCAATTGCGGAGTAGTCCCCGAACGGGAGTTTGGTTGTCAGGTAAAAAGTGGTGCAATATGCTATAGAAATCAAAGAGTATGCAAGGAAGTGCGACAAAAGAAAAATAAGTTTCGAGTCTTGGGAGTAGATAAATGACCGGGTGAATCCGCTTTCTCTTCTTCCGATGATGTAGAAGGCAAATCCAAACAATGCGACGCTAGATGAGATGTAGGCATAGAACCATGCTGATGTTGATGTGTAGTTGTTCAGGTAATAGTTGGGGTCTTGCCTGGTGACTGCAAAAAAGTAGAACATTGCACATGGTGATATCATGATCCAGAAGAAGGCGACGGGTTCTTTTAGTTGCTCTTTCATAAATATTGATGTTAGGGTCAGAACTCTGGGGGGGATATTTTTGCTCATGATCAATTTTCTCTAGGGGAATGGGACCATTTTTTCTTTTCTGTCTTCATTTATTGCGGGTAGAAAAGAGGCTGAGTAGTCGTTGTCTATGTTTATGTTTTTTGAGTTGTTCATGTGCATAAATAATGAGGGTGAGATGAACTTGCAGAAAGTATATTTGATGTTGTCTATTTTTACGGCTTTTATGTAAAGGTAACCTTCAATATTTTGTGTTCTCAGGCTTCTGATTAGGGTTTCAATGTTTAGTTTGGATGGTTGGATTTCGTTGCGTGATATGAGCGCGTAATCAATTTTTGATGAGATTTCCTCGAAGGTCTTGTATGAGTTGCATTTTAGAAAGTGACGAATATAAGAGTCTTCAAGAGAGTCTGTGTTACCACGCAACACCCTGAATAAATTCATAAATCTGAATGTTTGCCATAATTCAAGGATGGATTTATCCAGCGCTTCAGATCGGTTTTCTGAGTACGACATACCTGCGCAATACTGAACGTTTCGAGTCGGGTCGTTGGCGCCGTAAATTGTCAGTAGACATACTCCTGGAAATTTTTCGTCAGAAATGTCAATTGTTAGCAATTGTCCTGATTTTTTTAAGGCGTTGAAGAGTCCATAAGAAGGAAGCGTTTTTATCCTGGTTGGTATCTCATTTGCGTCAATTATTCCTTTATATTGATTGGTTAGCCAGAATCGCGTGAGAAATTGGCGCTCCAATGATTCTTTGATAGAACCAAGTACGGCAGATTCTGAATTCCAATGAAAGCTACACCCGCAAGTGTCACGATTGGGGTAGATCTTGTTGTCTTCACTTTTGTCGTGCGTAAGAGAAATACATACAGACGGGATTGCGCAGGCTGAAAAATCAGAAATGCGTGTGGCTGAAATCATATTTAATTTTCGACTTTTCAAACATGTTAGATTCGTATTTTTCGATGCGGTTTGATTGAATGCTTTAATGAATTTTTTTACCTCATTTGGTGTGAGTTTTTTCTCTAGGCTAGAATAGCTATCTGGCAATATTTCTAGATGGAAATGACGCCTCTCAAAGTATTCGCCTAAGGCGGCTTTTACTGATGTTGAGCTTGTGCCGATTCCTGAACCTATGGAGTTCCATTGATCACTGATTTCAGAGCAAAATGGGAACTCAAAAGTACATGGGGGCTGATACCACATTTGCCCAGGTAGCGACGAATCATAGTTATGCGTTGAAATTTTCAATTTTAGGCACCAATTAAGTGTACGCACGAAGGGAAGAAAAGAGTTGGATTTAAGCCCAGTGCTCTGCACAGCATGTTGTCGGTATACCCAGACCACTGACGGCTTTTGAGATTTAAGTGTTTGCATTGGAGGTCGGCTAGCATGTACATTGAACCGATTTCCATGAGAGCTAGTCTGTATCCACGATAGCGATATTTGAACAATGTTTTCGGGATGTACATGGCGTAAATAATGGCTACGCTAGGATTTCCAATTTTGTGTCCTTGGGGTAATATCGCCTCTGTCAATAAGCTATTGTCGAAACTGTCCTGTATTACTTCAAATTTTCTAGAGTTTGGTAGTAGGTGTAATATTTTTTCACTACAAGGCCATGTGTTGTCGGGTGATAGGGAGCAGCAAAACACTTCAACTGAGTAAAGTGCGCCCGCACTCGGGTAACCTCTTTTGTTCGTGGTTTCGTCTTTTCTTAGTAATGGGCTAATTAGTTTCTTTATTGATTCAAAAGCAATGCCGCTCGCATCAAAAAAATCACATGATTGATTTCGATAGAGTGGGCTTGAAGTTGCAAGCGTGTCGAGTATAGGTTCATTTGTCGTGATATCCATGTCAGGGTATATTTGCAGTTCATTTCCTGTCAAATCTGAGAGCAAATGTTCTGGGAGGTTGTGCAGCGAAGAAATGTTTTTGACGCAGTCATGGATGGTGAAATTACCTTTGTTGTGAAAATCCAAGACGTCTTCGCTGACTTTTGGGTCGCTGAATTTAATGTAGTAGTCATGCGGAATATTTTTCATGTTTAGATCTCAGGCAGGTGCAAGAGTGCCAGTGAGGACTCAACTCTTCCGTAATTAGTCCGTTGTTTATATCTACACTCATTGATGCAAGAGAGTTGTCCTGGTATCGGAATTCTTGATTGTGCTCAGTGTGGAGTTTGATTTTTTTTATCAAAGTGCCTATCGCTAGGTTTCTCTGTAATAAGCTTAAATGTTGTGTTGGTATGGTTACGTGTCGATCAACACAGAAATTCAACAATGCTGACCAAGAGTTTCGACTTTCGTGGATTCTTTCGTAATTTAACTGCCTTTCTATGAGGCAGAAGTGGCAGGCGTTGCCAATAATAGGGATGTACGGTTGGCTTATACGAAAGATGTTTCCGCTCAAGTACGCTATTGAGATAGCGCTGCTTGGGGATGACTCTGCCAAACAAAAGTATAGTTTTTTAATTTTTGAGTAGTTATATTGCATGCAAATTATTATAATTAGATGTGCCTCATCCTTCGCTCGGTCAATTAAATGATTCATGTTGCTGAATATTTCATGATTGTACTTTATTTCTTGATCTATTATTGCTTCGAATTCGTTCTGGTTGTGCCGGTCATGTGCTATCAGTACCTTTTTGAAATATATTTCCGATGGTTGGGTTTTCAGTCCTATCGCTTGACTCAAGAATAAGTAAGTGTCTTTTAGTGGTAGGTTGTGCGTGGAGACAATTTTATTGAGTTGCGACTTCGAGATGCTAAAATTTTCCTGGTTTTTTAGTTTCTGTAGGATGTTCAATAATTTTTTTGATTCGGTTTTTGATGTGCCGTGTGTGGAGATTATCAGTGACTCGTTTTCTGGAAGGTTTATGATGTCAAATTCTGAGAATGTCAGTTGCATTTAACTCCTCCTAAAGGACCTTTCGTAGTGAAAGATCCTTCTGCCTAAAACTGCGGACAGTTTTGTTATGGGGTTTTCATTCACGTACCTTTAGAACCACCAGTGCTACCGCCACCAGTGCCTCCACCCCCACCACATCCACCAGGGCCGCCACCACTACCACCGCTGCATCCACCCCCTCCACCACATCCGCCACTCCCCCCACATCCTCCTTGACCTCCTGAACCTCCAGCTACTTGAGGATTGGTGCTTGATCCATAATCACTTCTGAAGTTGAAGAGTATTTTTCCAAGTTCATTGTTTTTCATTGTGTTCACTCGTTGTGTTCGCCACTTGGGATTAAGTGGTGTCGTCAGGTTTAGTCTCTTTTGATTTTTGGTGCAAGGGATGGGTTTTTTGTGCTGTAGGAAGTTTCTTCTGGTTTTTCGGACGTGTCTTACATGTTTTTGGGAAGCGAGAGTTGTTTGCTTTGGTTTAGGGGTGTGAATTTTAGAAATGTGGTTTTGGAAGTCTTTAAATAGATTGAGTTTTAGTTTCTTGCAGTGGGAGAAAAATTTGCTTGCGCTGGTAAAGAATTGCTGTAGGAAAAAATGTGCGATTTCCATTTTTTGATGGGCGGTGATTTTATTTAATCTCTATTTTTTCAATAAAAAAGTGACAAGCGGTAGTCCTCTTTTTTTGAATAAGTCACTAGCAGAAGTGAAAAACGCAGCCATCAGCGATTACTGCAGCTGCGCTTAGACTGGCCGGATGGCCGCGAGCAGTGGCTGGATCATGCCGAGTTGCGCCGCCAGTGCCCGTGCTCGCAGTGCCAAGCGTTTCGATTGCGCGGGACGCCGCCGCTGGTCGATGCCCGCGTTCGGCTGATCGAGGTGAATTCGCAGGGGTATGGGGTGCAGCTGGTGTTCAGTGATGGACATGAACGGGGGATCTACCCCTGGGCCTATCTTGAAGGATTAACTCAAAACCTGTAGGAGCGAGCCTGCTCGCGATGGTCGTTAACGGCAACGCGTGGTTCCTGGCTGAACGCGGCGCTCTTAAGTCCATCGCGGGCAAGCCTCGCTCCTCCAAGGGCGGTGGTGCTCAGAAGGATTTGCTGACGCTCGCCACTACCGTCGCGCTGCACACATCGTCGAAGCCCCAATTACTGAGGCACTGGCTCTTCGACAGGTCGGTGTCGATGTAGCTCAGGCCCAGCATCACGCCTGCCAGTTCATGGGTCAGCTTGACCTCCCACTCCCGGTACGAGTCTTCAGCCTCACCCGAGCGTGAGTACAGGTGCGGATCCTTGAAGTCCATGTCGCCGTAACGCAGTTTCAGGCCAATGTCGTAGGGCAACTCGGTTTCGTAGCCGACATAGCTGTAGAGCGAGTTTTGCTCGCTATCGATACCCGGCGCATCGGCGGAGTAATAGGCTCCGAGTTTCACCCCGTAGACGCTGAGAATGCCGTAGGCCTCGCTCTGGTTGAATTGGCTTTCTTTCGGGTAAGCATATTTGAGGTAGCCCAGGTCGAGGCTGACGTCATCGGTGGCCTGCCACATCCAACCGGCGTAGTAATCGACCTCCTGGCGGGTTTTCAGGCCACCGCCAAAGTCGACGTTGGAAGTCCATGCGCCCAGGTACAGGCCGCTGCTGTGGGCCAGGGTTGCACCGGCCTGCAATGCGGGGTCGTTCTGGGTCTGCGAGATGCCGCGGGTGCGATAGTCGCTGGCCAGGGTCACGTCCAGCAGCAGGGCGAAATCATCGTTCAAGGGGATGGCCTGGCTGCTCAAAGGCAGCAGGCTCAAGGAACCGAGGGCGAACAGGGTGAAAGCTTTCATGGAGGGGCGTTCCGCTATTGTGATTGTTATGGGCAGAAATAGGGCAAGGCTGCGCCGTACCTCGTGTTGAAAAGCACGAGGTCGGGCAGGGGGCGGTTTTTATTAGAGGGTTGGCGCGTAGACCTGCCGACCGGCGAACCAGGTCTGCAGCACTTGAGTGTCGTGCAGGGCTTTCTCGTCGACGCTGAACACATCGCGATCCACCACGATGAAGTCGGCCTGCTTGCCGGCGCTCAGCGAGCCGATCTGTTTGTCCAGGCCAATGGTGCGTGCGGCATTGAGGGTGTAGGCGTAGAACATGGTTTCGCGGTCGATGCGTTCATCGGCGTTGAGCACACCGAGCGGACCCTCCCGGGTGATGGCCTGGGCCATGGCGTTCCACGGGTTGGGCGAAGACACGGCCCAGTCGCTGGCCCCGGCGATGGTCGCGCCCTGTTTGAGCAACGAGTGCGCCGGGTACTGGTAACGGAACGCCAGGGCACTGACGTATGGCTTGATCATGCCGGTGGTGTAGTCGTCGGCGCTGGCCCAGAGCAGTTGCATCGAGGCGATGACGTCGAGCGGTTTGAAGCGGGCGAACTCTTTCGGATTGACGATCTGCAAGTGCGTGATGGAGTGGGTCACGCCGCTCTGCCGGTCCTTGCGTGCCTGGGCGATGCCGTTCAGCGATTCGCGTACCGCGCGGTCGCCGATGGCATGGACGTGCACCAGCCAGCCGCGCTGATCGATGGCACTGATCAGTTCGCCGAAGTGTTTCGGATCGATCAACAGTTCGCCCGGTTTGTGCGAGTTGGTGTAAGGGTCGATCATCGCGGCGCTCTGGGCCGGGTATTCGATCACGCCGTCGGCGAAGATCTTGATGCCGGGCAGCGTCAGGTTGGGGATGCCCTGGAACTGTTGGCGGACCTTGTCCAGGGTGTCGAGATCGGCGGGCACGCTTTTCGAATTGGCCACCAATAGCGCGGCGACGTGGGCGGTCATGCCACCGCTTTCGGCCAACGCCTTGTACGTCGGCAGCACGCCGACGGTGTTCTCCGTGGGCTTCATGGCAAACACCGGCTCGCCAGGCGCGGCGTTGGCAGCGGGGTCCATCCAGGCGGTGATGCCGAGGCTGTTGTTGTAGCTCACGGCGGTTTGCGCCGCCTTGAGCAGGTCGGCGGCACTCGGCGAGGGCATTTTCGAGGCGACCCGGTCCCAGCCGGCGTCCACGAGGAAGCCGTTGGGGCTGCCGTCGGCGAGTTTGCCAATGGTGTCTTTCTCGGCGTCTGGCAGGTTTTTCAGCAGCGCGGCATCGATGCCTGCGCGTTTGAGCATCACGTTGTTGGCCCAGGCCGTGTGATGGTCGCTGCCGATGAATACCACGGGCACCGCGGCCCATTCGCCGCTGTTGAATTTTTTGCCCAGGTCTTGGGCCTGCGCCCAATAGGTCGAACTCATGCCGGCCACGCTCAGGACGTCGCCGTGCCTGGCCTTGCCGTCTTCACGCCAAGCCAGCAGGCGTTTTTCCAGCTCGTCCAGGTCGACCACCTCATCTTCCATGTTGGCCGAACCCATCTCCAATCCGCCGAAAATCGCGTGGGAGTGGCTGTCGATCAGGCCTGGCATCAGCGTCTTGCCACCCAGGTCGATGACCTGGGTTCCCGAGTCGATCAGGGCCTTGATCTGCGCATCGCTGCCCACTTGCAGCACTTTGCCGTCCTGTACCGCCAGTGCCTGGACCTTGGGCTGGTCGCGGTCGGCGGTGAAGATCTTGCCGTTGAACAGCACCAGGTCAGTCGCCGCCATGGCTTCCAACGAGGCAAAACTGACGGCCAGCATTAATAGATTCGGGATGAATCTTTTCATTGAATGTTTCCTTGTTATTGCGTCTGATGGCCAGATTAGTGGCTTGCCGCGCTCGGCAGAACGCCTCACTCACGAAAAACGTTTTTGCCTGAATGGAAAAAGAATGGACAAGCTGGGTGCACTGAAAATGTTCGTGGTCACGGCACAACTGGGCAGTTTCAGTCGCGCCGCCGAGCAATTGGGCAAGACCCCGTCGGCCCTGACCAAAGCGGTCAATCACCTGGAGGCGGAACTTGGCGCGCGTTTGTTCGAGCGCAGTACCCGGCGGATTTCGCTCACGGAATCCGGGCGGCTCTACCTGGAAACCGCGCGCCAGGTGTTGCAGCGACTGGACGAGGCTGGAGAGGAAATCGAGCAGTTGCAGCATGGTTTGCGCGGCAGCCTGAAAATCACTGCGCCGCTGGCCTATGGGCAGGCTTTTCTCGATCAGGTATGTGGCGGCTTTCTGGAGCAATACCCGCAGATCAACCTGCAAGTGGACTTGTGCGATGACTTCGTCAATCTTCTGGAGAGTGGCTACGACCTGGCCTTGCGCGAAGGCCATGACGACTTGCCGGGGCTGATCGCCCGTGTCGTCGGCAGCAATCGCCTGGCGCTGTGTGCCAGCCCGCAATATCTGGCGCGCAAGGGGCTGCCGGTCACCCCGCAGACTCTCGATGAGCACGAATGGTTGTTGTATCGCCATCCGTTGCTCAGCCGCGAATTCTGGTGGGCCGAGCGCGACGGCCAGCGGTTGAGCCTGGCGCAGCCCCAGGCGCCACGCTTGCGCAGCGATAACTACGACTTGTTGCTGGCCAATGCCCTGGCCGGGCGGGGGTTGCTGCATACGCCGTTGTGGAGTGCGGCGCCGTATATCGCCGATGGGCGACTGGTGCGGGTGATGGCCGACTATGACATCGACCCGGACAGCTTCGGCCCGCACATCCTGGCGGTGTACCCGAGCCATCGGCGGGCCACGGCCAAGGTGTTGGCGTTCATTGATTACATCGCGGCGTTTCTGGCGTCCCGCGGTTTGAATTGATTGACGGTGCTTGCCAGGAGATTGCGCAAAGAGTACAAATGTACTCCATGACCACATTAACTCCCCGCCGTACCGCCATCCTGACCTTCATCCGCGAACGCATCGCCGAACACGGTCAGTCCCCGAGCCTCGCTGAAATCAGCGAGGCGTTCGGTTTCGCCTCCCGTAGCGTGGCGCGCAAGCATGTGCTGGCACTGACCGAAGCCGGGTTTATCGAGGTCAACCCGCATCAGGCCCGGGGCATTCGCTTGCTCGGGCAGCCGCCGCGCCCCGAGCTGCTGGACATTCCGGTGCTCGGCCGGGTGGCGGCTGGTGCGCCGATCGGTGCCGATGCCGAGGTCCATAGCCGCTTGCTATTCGATCCGTCGATGTTCTCGCGGGTGCCGGACTACATGCTGCGGGTGCGCGGCGACTCGATGATCGAGGACGGCATTCTCGACGGCGACCTGGTGGGCGTGCACCGCAGCCCCGAGGCCGTCAATGGCCAGATCGTCGTGGCGCGGCTCGACGGCGAAGTCACCATCAAGCGCTTCGAGCGGGTCGGCGAGCGGGTTCGCCTGTTGCCGCGCAACCCGGCCTATCAACCGATCATCGTAGAAGCCGACCGCGACCTGGCCATCGAAGGGGTGTTCTGCGGCCTGGTGAGGCAAGGCTGATGGGTGCCGTCGTCGCGCTGGATACGCTGTTCAATGGCGGCCAGGTCTGGAGGGGCCGGCCTGCGCCACCGGCCGTCAGCCCGCAACCCACCGGGCATGCCGCACTGGATGCGGCGCTGCCCACGGGCGGCTGGCCGGAGGCGGCGCTGACGGAAATCCTCCTGGCCGGGCAGGGCGTGGGCGAGTTGCAACTGGTGTGGCCGGCGCTGGCGCGGCTGTCGGCGGCGGGCGAGCGCATCGTGCTGGTGGCGCCGCCCTGCGTGCCCTATCCCCAGGCCTGGCAGAACGCCGGGGTCGATCTGCGCCAGTTGTCGATCATCCAGGCCAGCGAGCGCGATGCGTTGTGGGCGGCGGAACAATGCCTGCGTTCGGGCAGTTGTGGCGCGGTGCTGTGCTGGCCGCACAAGGCCGATGACCGCGCCTTGCGCCGCTTGCAGGTGGCGGCGGAAACCGGCTCGACCCTGGCGTTCGCCTATCGCTCGCTCAGCGAAGCGATCAACCCTTCGCCCGCGGCCCTGCGCATCGCCATTGATGCCCAGCCTGCGCAATTGCGGGTGCTCAAGTGCCGCGGCGGGTTGGCCCGCTCGACGCCGATTGCCTTCGCCGTGGGGCATTGAGGTTGCCATGCGCTGGGTGTGCATTCTGTTTCCGCAATTGGCGCTGGACGCGGTACTGCGTCAGCGCGCCGACCCCCAGGAGCCACTGGCGCTGTTGACCGGCCCGGCCCAGCGTCGGGTGCTGCAGGCGGTCAACGGCCCGGCGCGGGCGCTGGGCCTGCGCCCCGGCCAGTCGATGAGCGCCGCCCAGGCCTTGAGCAAGGGCTTTGCCACCGCCGAGTACGACGTCGCCGACATCGAACACTGGCAGCAATTCCTGGCCGCCTGGGCTTATCGCTTCAGTTCCCAGGTCAGCGTGCATTACCCGCGGGCGCTGGTGTTCGAAATCGAGTCGAGCCTGGGGCTGTTCGGCCCCTGGCCGCAATTGGAGGCGCGCCTGCGCAGCGAACTCGGCGAACTGGGCTTTCGTCACCGCATCGTCGCCGCGCCCAATCCGGTGGCGGCGCGGATGCTGGCCAACGCCTATGACGGCCTGGTGGTGCCCGACGAGCAAGCCTTGCAGCATTACCTGGGGCAAATGCCCATCGACCGCATCGGGCTGCAGGCCAGCGTCGCCACGGCGTTGTCGCGCATGGGCCTGCGCACCTTGAGCCAGATGCAGGCGTTGCCCCGGCATAGCCTGGCCCGGCGTTTCGAGGCCCAGGTGCTCATGCACCTGGATGCCTTGCTGGGGACACGACGTCTGGCGCTGGCGTTTTACCTGCCGCCGGACCGTTTCGACGTACGCATCGAGCTCAATTTCGATGTGCAATCCCATCAGGCCTTGCTGTTTCCGTTACGCCGCCTGACGGGGGATCTGTCGGCGTTCCTGTGCGGTCGGGACAGCGGTGTGCAGCGTTTCGACCTGCACCTGGAGCACGCCGGGTTGCCGGACACGCTGATCAAGGTTGGCCTGCTCAGCGCCGAACGCGATCCGGCGATGCTGTTCGAGCTGGCCCGGGGGCGTCTGGAGCAAGTCCAGGTCGAGGCCCCGGTGCGCGGTTTTCGCCTGCGCGCCGAAGACCTGCCGAGCTTCGTTCCGCAGTTTCAGGAGCTGTTCGACGATCGGCCGCAGCAGACTTTGCCCTGGGAACAACTGCGCGAACGCCTGCGCGCACGGCTGGGGGATGACGCCGTGCATGGCCTGCGCTTTCAGGCCGATCACCGGCCCGAGTGCGCGTGGCAGGCCAATGCCGACAGCCAGCCTTGTGCGCGATTGCCTACCGTGCAGCGACCGGGCTGGTTGCTGACCGAGCCGCTGGCGGTGCACGAGGGCTCGACGCGCATCCTCATGGGACCGGAACGCATCGAGTCCGGTTGGTGGGACGGCGATGACGTGCGCCGTGATTACTACCTGATCGAAACCCGTGCCGGCCAGCAGGGTTGGGCCTATCGCGCGGTGGGCGAGGGTGGTCCGTTGTGGCTGCAGGGCTGGTTCGCATGAGCACCGACTATGCCGAGCTGCACTGCCTGTCGAACTTCAGTTTCCAGCGCGGTGCTTCCAGCGCCCTGGAGTTGTTTCAACGGGCGAAAAAACAGGGCTACCAGGCCCTGGCGATCACCGACGAATGCACCCTGGCTGGTATCGTCCGTGCCTGGCAAGCGGCGAAGTTCGTGGAGCTGCCATTGATCATCGGCAGTGAGGTGCGCATCGAGAATGGCCCAAAATTGGTGTTGCTGGTGGAAAACCTCGAGGGTTACCAGACCCTGTGCCGACTGATCACCCGAGCCCGACGCCGCACGCAAAAAGGTCAGTATCAAGTGCTGCGCGAAGACTTCGGCGAAGCGTTGCCAGGACTGTTGGCGCTGTGGGTACCGGTTGCGGTCGATGACCTCGAACAGGGCCATTGGTTGAAGCAGGCTTTCGCCGAACGCCTGTGGCTGGCGGTCGAGCTGCATCGCGGCCAGGACGATACCCGGCGACTGAACGATCTCCTGGCGCTGGCCAGGGAGCTGCGGATTCCCGCGGTGGCCAGTGGCGATGTGCACATGCATGCACGCGGGCGCCGGGCCCTGCAGGACACCATGACCGCGATCCGTCATCACTTGCCGGTGGCCGATGCCGGGTTGCGCCTGCACCCCAACGGCGAACGGCACCTGCGCAGCCTCGATGTGTTGCGCGAGCTCTATCCGCCAGCCTTGCTCGAAGAAACGCTGAACATCGCCCGGCGCTGCACCTTTGATCTTGCTCAGTTGCGTTATCAGTATCCGCGGGAGCTGGTGCCCGATGGCCACAGCGCAGCGTCCTGGCTCAGGGAATTGACCGAGCGTGGCATTCGCCAGCGATGGCCCCAGGGTGCGAGCGAGAAGGTTCGCGGGCTGATCGACAAGGAACTGGGGCTGATCGCCGAGCTGGGCTATGAGAGTTATTTCCTCACCGTACAGGACATCGTCGCCTTCGCCCGGCGCGAGAAAATTCTCTGTCAGGGCCGAGGTTCGGCGGCCAACTCGGCGGTGTGTTTCGCCTTGGGCATTACCGAAATCGACCCCGACCGGATGAACATGCTGTTCGAGCGCTTTCTCTCAAAGGAGCGCGACGAACCGCCGGACATCGATGTGGACTTCGAGCACGAACGCCGCGAAGAAGTCTTGCAGTACGTGTTCCAGCGCTATGGACGGACCCGCGCGGCACTGACTGCGGTGGTCAGTACCTACCACGCGGCCGGCGCCGTGCGTGATGTGGCCAAGGCGTTGGGTTTACCGCCGGACCAGATCAATGCCCTGGCTGATTGCTGTGGCCACTGGAGTGATGAAACACCACCCGTGGAGCGCCTGCGTGAAGGCGGTTTCGATCCCGAGAGCCCGGTGCTGCGCCGGGTGTTGAGTTTGACGCAACAACTGATCGGTTTCCCCCGGCACTTGTCCCAGCACCCCGGCGGCTTCGTGATTTCCGAGCATCCCCTGGATACGCTGGTGCCGGTGGAAAACGCGGCCATGGCCGAGCGCACCATCATCCAGTGGGACAAGGACGATCTGGACGCGGTCGGCCTGCTCAAGGTGGATATCCTGGCATTAGGCATGCTCAGCGCGATTCGTCGTTGTCTCGATTTGTTGCGCCGTCATCGCAACCTGGACTTGAGCCTGGCGACGATCCCCTCCGAAGACCCGCTGACCTACGACATGATTGGCCGTGCCGACACCATCGGCGTGTTCCAGATCGAGTCCCGGGCACAGATGTCGATGCTGCCCAGGCTCAAGCCCCGCGAGTTCTATGACCTGGTGATCGAGGTGGCCATCGTTCGCCCAGGTCCAATCCAGGGCGGCATGGTGCACCCGTACCTGCGTCGGCGAAACAAGGAGGAGCTCGAAAGCTATCCCTCCGAAGAGCTGCGCGAGGTGTTGAAACGCACCCTCGGCGTGCCGCTGTTCCAGGAGCAGGTCATGCAGATCGCCATCGTCGCCGCCGACTACAGCCCCGGCGAAGCCGATCAGTTGCGCCGCTCCATGGCGGCCTGGAAACGCCACGGTGGACTAGAGCCGCATAAGGATCGCCTGGCTGCCGGGATGAAGAAAAAAGGCTACAGCGCCGATTTCGCCGCGCAGATCTTCGAACAGATCAAAGGCTTTGGCAGCTACGGTTTTCCCGAATCCCATGCCGCCAGCTTTGCCTTGCTGACCTACGCCAGTTGCTGGTTGAAATGCCACGAACCGGCGGCCTTCGCCTGTGCCCTGATCAACAGCTGGCCCATGGGTTTCTACAGCCCGGACCAGATTCTGCAGGACGCGCGCCGTCACCATTTGCAGATTCGCCCGGTGGACGTGCGGGCCAGCGACTGGGATTGCAGCCTCGAACCGATTGCCGGTGCGCAACCGGCGATTCGCCTGGGGTTGCGCATGATCAAGGGCTTTCGCCAGGACGATGCCCGGCGCATCGAGGCGGCGCGGGCCAAAGGCGCCTTTGCTGACATCACCGACCTTGGCGAACGGGCAGGCCTGGATGCTCGCGCCCAGGAGCAACTGGCCGATGCCGGTGCCTTGCGGGGGCTGGCCGGCGACCGGCACCGGGCACGCTGGGAAGTGGCGGGGGTGCAAAAGCAGCTCGGCCTGTTTGCCGGCCTACCCCGTCAGGAGGAGGACACAGTGGCGCTGCCCAAACCCACGGTCGGCGAGGACCTGCTGGCCGATTACAACAGCCTCGGCACCACCCTAGGGCCGCACCCGCTGGCCTTGTTGCGCGCTGAGTTGAAAGCCCGGCGCTGCCGCAGTTCGAAGGAGTTGCTGGCGGTGGAGCACGGGCGACCGGTCAGCGTCGCCGGGCTGGTGACCGGGCGACAACGCCCGAGCACCGCCAGCGGCGTGACCTTCGTCACCCTGGAAGACGAGTTCGGCAACGTCAACGTGGTGGTCTGGCGCGACCTGGCCGAGCGCCAGCGCCAGGTGCTGGTGGGCTCGCAATTGCTCAAGGTCGATGGGCGCTGGGAGAAGGAGGGGGAGGTGCGGCATCTGATTGCCGGGCGCTTGAGTGACTTGAGCCCACTGCTCGACGGCATCACTGTGCGCAGCCGCGATTTCCATTGACCCCGCAAAACCTGTGGGAGCGGACTTGCCCGCGAAGGCGGAGTGTCAGTCAACGCAGATGCTGGCTGTGCTGGCCCCTTCGCGGGCAAGCCCGCTCCCACAGGTTATGTGTGAACACGCATTATTTGGTAACTGGCCAAAACCGTTCGCCACCCCCCGGTGCATCCGTCCACGCCTGCAAAGAGCGTGTCGGCAAATCGAAATAATCCCGGGTACGCGCATAGCCATGGCCGCCCATCCGCCCGATCGCATCAAGCCCGAGCTGATCGATGTACAACGTCTTCGGGTCGATCAGCTCATCGCGCACATGGGCCATCAACACTTCACCAAAGATGATCTCCCGCGACTGACCAATGTTCAGCGCCATCATCCGCCGGCACTCCAGTGCCACCGGAGCCTCGCCGATGCGCGGGCATTTGACCGTGGTGCCGGGGATGGCGGTGAGGCCGGCGGCGGTCAGTTCGTCGAAGCCCGGGGCGAAGGGGACGGCGCAGACGTTCATGGCTTCCACCAAGGCATCGCTGACGATGTTCACGGTGAATTCCTGATTGAGCTGGATGTTGCGCGTGGTGTCCTTGGGGCTCTGGTCGCCGTAGTTCTCCACGCCCAGCGCCAGGATCGGCGGGTCGGCCGACAGCGCGTTGAAAAAGCTGAACGGCGCGGCGTTGACGCGGCCTTCAGCGTCGACGGTGGTGACCAGGGCAATCGGCCGTGGCACCACGCTGCCGATCAGAATCTTGTATTTGTCCCGTGGGCTCAGTTGGCTGAAGTCGAAGCTTTGCATGGGCAGGATTCTCTAAAGGAGTGGATCAATGGCGCACAGCGGCGCCTGTGCGCTGTAGTCGTCGGCGAACGGGATGGCCGGTTGGAACAGGGTCTTCCAGTCCGGTTGGCCAAAGGCCCGGTCGCTGTGGCTGCGCATCAGTTTTTCGAATTGCTGTTGGGCCTGGCGTTGCAGGGCGGGGTAGTCGACACCCTGAACCTGACCGTCCTGCATCACGCAGCGGCCATCGATGTAGCTGGCGATGCAATCGTCGCCGCGCCCGGCCAGGACCAGGTTTTTCAACGGGTCGAACAACGGTCCCAGGTGCAGGCCGCGCAGGCTGAACACGGTGATGTCGGCCTTGGCCCCCGGCGCCAGGCGACCAATATCGTCGCGGCCCAGGGCCTTGGCGCCACCGAGGGTGGCAGCGTTGTACAGATCCAGCGCGCTGGTGAGCGAATTACCGCCTTCCATCAGGCGCGCGATGTTCAAACCCTGGCGCATGTTGTCCAGCAAATCCGCAGGCCAGGTGTCGGTACCCAGGGCGAAGTTGATGCCCTTGGCGCGATAGCGACCAAACGAATTCAGCGCCTCGCCATCCCGGGCAAACACCACCGGGCAATGCACCAGGCTGGCGCCACCATCCACTACCCGTTGCAGGTCGGCATCGCCGTGGGTGTAGATGCCGTGGGGCAACAGGCTGCGTGGGGTCAGCAGGCCCAGATCCTCCAGCCAGCCCAGTGGTGAAAAACCGCGAAGTTGCTCCACCATCGCCACTTCGCCGAGGCCCTGGCAGCAATGCAAGCGCATCGGTGCATTGAGCTCCCGGCTCAGCGCAGCGGTGCGTTGCAGCAAGGCCGGCGTGCATGTCTGGATGCGATCCGGCAGTAGCGCGCCGCGGATCAGGCCTGCGTTTGCACCGTCGAATTCACTGAAAAAACGTTGCGCC
This sequence comes from Pseudomonas sp. GM78, assembly GCF_000282475.1. Lineage (GTDB taxonomy): Bacteria > Pseudomonadota > Gammaproteobacteria > Pseudomonadales > Pseudomonadaceae > Aquipseudomonas. Next base: position 53,876 of record NZ_AKJF01000095.1, on the reverse strand, counting down.
GTATCAAGTCCGGCCAGACCCCGGGCTTCGTCCCAGTGATGGGCCAGGGTACCGTCAGCCTGCCAGTAACTCATGCCGCTCATGTAGCAAGGGCCGAGGTAGGTGCGCAGCCCCAACTCGGCCGCCACGCCGGCCACCGCGGCAAACTCGTCGTAGGTCTCGGCCCACTCGCGGTAGTACATCGAGGTGATCGGCATGGCCGTGGTGATGCCGTTGCGGATCAATTGGCTGAAGGCGTAGCGGTACTTGAAGACTTCTTCTTCGGGGCTGTAGCTCTCCCGTGGGCCGCGCGCCAGATACTGCGCCGACCACATCCGGCCCATGTCGCGCTCGTTGCCGTTGTCCAGGGTCAGCACCGTCGAGTCGAGATCGCCCAGGGCATCCAGATCGATGAAGCCGGGACCGATCAGCGCGTTGCCGTAATCGATCCACTGATCCACCGGCCCTGCATAATCACGCCCGACAAACAGGATGCGCGAGCCTTCGAACACCACTTCGCCGTTGCGCCACAGCACATGCTGCGCACCGTCGAAGCCGACCACGCAGGTGGCCTTGAGGCCGATGCGTTTCACAGGCGACTTTCCAGCAGGCGCCCACCGCAGGCAATCAACTGCCCACCGCGATAGACCTCGCGCAGCGGCCGCGAAACCACGGCTTCGCCCAAGGTCTGCACCGGCATCAACAGGAAGTTCGCCCGTTGGCCAATCTCCAGGCCCAGACCTTCATGACCCAGCGCCCGGACGCCATTGACCGTTGCCGCCTCAAACGCCGCCGCCAGTTCTTCGTCCTTGTTCAGATCGAAACGAAACGCCAGCAGCATCGCCCGCTCCAGCATGTCGCCGTTGCCCATGGGCGACCAGGCGTCGCGGATACCGTCCGAGCCCAGGCATACATTCACGCCAACCTCGCGCAATGCCAGGAACGGCGGCACCGCGCAATCGGCCGGGGCCGAGCTCATCAGCGAAATGCCCAGGGTCGCCAGGCGTTCGGCCACCGGCTTGACCTGGTTCCACGGCAACATGCCCAGGCAATAGGCATGGCTGATCATCACCCGGCCTTGAAGCCCGAAGCGTTCGGTGTAGTCGGCGATCAGGGCGATCTGCCACAGGCCCAGTTCGCCCTTGTCGTGCAGGTGAATGTCGACGCCACGGTCGAACTCGCTGGCCAGTTTGAACACGAAATCGAGTTGGGCGATCGGGTCGTTGTCGATGCCGCACGGGTCAAGACCACCGACGTTCTCCACGCCCAGGGCCATGGCTTCGCGCATCAGCTCGGCGGTGCCGGGGCGACTGATCAGGCCGGTTTGCGGGAACACCACCAGTTGCAGGTCGATCAGGTCACGGTATTTTTCCTGCAGCTGCTGCATGGCTTCGACATGACGCAGGCCGAACTCCGGGTCGATATCGACGTGGCAGCGCAGGGTCAGCGAGCCGCGGGCGATGCAGTTTTCCAGCAGGGCACCGGCGCGTTGCGCAATCGGTGCGGTGACTTCGCGCAGGATGCGCCGCTCGTTGGCGATATAGTCCTTGAGGGTCGGACCTGCGCTGTTGGGGCGCCAGGGCTGGCCCCAGAGGGTTTTGTCCAGGTGCACATGGCTTTCCACCAGGGCAGGGGTCAGCAGTTGGTTTCGGCCGTCGATGTCGGTGGCCGACAGGGCTTCGTTCGAAGCGGGGCGGCGTTGGCTGAACCGGCCGTTTTCGATCAGCAGGTCTTCGGCGGGGGCGCCGTAGGGGCGCACGTTGCGTAGCCAGCGGGGTTGGGTCATTGCTTACCTCAAATTCTGTGTTGTTTGGGAGGGCCTCATCGCTGGCAAGCCAGCTCCCACAGGTTTGGGGGTGTTCACAAAATGTGTGATCAGCACAAATCACTGTGGGAGCTGGCTTGCCAGCGATGGCCGCGACTCGGTTTGGGATCAGCCCTTGAGCTTCGCCCAGATCCGGTCCTGCAGCTCACGCGCCTTGTTGCTGCATTCCTTTTCGGGGCGCAGGCGCGAGGCGAATTCGTCGGGCATGTTGATGGCGTCCATGACCCGCCACTTGGCATCGATCAGCTTGTCGCTCTGGATGCCGTTGGCGTAGGCGATGGCGTTGGACACGGCGGCGGCGTTTTCCGGTTTCATCATCCAGTCGATGAAGATTTTGGCGTTGCCTGGGTGCGGCGCGCTTTTGGGCACGGCGAAGTTGTCCTGGAACATCGCCAGGCCTTCTTTCGGATACACGTACTTGATGGTGCTCTTCTGCAAGGTGGCCCGGGCAGTGGAGCCGTTCCAGTTCTGCATCATGATCACTTCGCCCGAGGCCATGCGGTCGACGGTGTTGTCCGAGCTGTACATCTTCAGGAAGGGTTTCTGTTTTTGCAGCAGTTCGAGGATGCGCTTGGCGTCCTGCGGGTTTTCCGTGCACTCATCGACGTTCAGGTAATGGCTGGCGGCGTTGATCACGCTGCTGGAGGTGTCGAGGGCGGCGAGTTGACCTTGCAGTTCCTTGCGCGGTTCGAAGAACTCTTTCCACGAGTCATCCAGTTTGCCGCCGGGCACCCGCGCGCTGTCATAGGAGAACCCGGTGCTGCCCCACAGGTACGGCGCCGAGAATTTGCGCCCAGGGTCGAAGCTCGGATCGCGGAACGCCGGCTTGACGTACTGGAAGTTGGGCAGGGTCGAGGCATCGATTTGCAGCAGCAGGTTCTGGTTGATCAAGGTGCGCATGATCGATTGCGACGGCACGATCACGTCGTACGCCGCGCCCCCGGCCTGCAATTTGGCCAGCAGGGTTTCGTTGCTGTCGTAGCCGTCCATGGTGACCTTGATCCCGGTCTCCTTTTCGAACTTGGCCAGCAGGTCGACCGGGTAGTAATCGGTCCAGTTGTAGAAGAACAGTTCCTTGGGCTCGGCGGCCTGGGCGCTTAGCGCGGTGAAGCAACTCAAGGCCAGACCGGCAAAGGCGAAACGCATGCTTTTCACTTTCATGGACGAACACTCCAGGCTCATTGTTGTTTGCCGCGCTGTCCCAGCCAGAAGGCCAGCACCACCAGCACGATGGAAATCACCAGCATCAGGGTCGAGATCGCATTGATCTCCGGCGTCACGCCGGCCTTGATCGCCGAGAAGATGTACACCGGCAGGGTCGTGGAACCGGGACCGGCGACGAAGAAGGTCATGATGAAATCGTCGAGGCTGACCACGAACGCCAGCACCGAACCGGACAGCACCGCCGGCCACAACAGCGGCAGCGTCACCCGGCGGAACACCTGCCATGGATTGGCGTACAGGTCGTTCGCCGCTTCCAGCAGGCTTTTGTCCAGGTCATTGAGTCGCGCGCGGATCGGCAGGTAGGCGAAAGGAATGCAGAAGCCGATGTGCGCGACGATCACCGTCAGCAAACCCAGCTTGATCCCCAGCGCCATGAACAACAGCAGGGTGGCCACGGCGGTGACGATCTCCGGCAGGATCAGCGGCAGGTTGATTCCGCCTTCGACCATCTTCTGGCCATAGAACGGCCGGTAGGTCGCCAGTGCCGCGAGCAGCGCAATCGCCGTGGCACAGACCGTGGCGATCCCGGCGACGATGATCGAATTCAGCGCCGCGGTCTGGATCGACGGGTTGGCCAGGATCCGCCCGTACCAGGCGAACGAGAACTCGGTCCACACCGTCGCCGAGCGGTTGGCGTTGAAGCTGTAGGCGATCAACACGAAGATCGGCAAGTAGAGGTAGGCCAGGATCAGCAGGCTGATTTCCCGGGTCATCGGCAGTTTTTTCAGGTGCAGGGCGATCATGCGGTGGCTCCCCGACGAAGAGTTTTGGCGGCGCTGCGGCTATACAGGGCGTAAAGCACCAGGGACAGCAGCAGAATCCCCAGCAACAGGAACGACAGCGAACTGCCCAGGGGCCAGTTGCGCGCGGTGCCGAACTGTTGCTGGATCAGGTTGCCGATCATCAGGGTCTTGCCGCCGCCAAGAATCGCCGGGGTGATGAAGGCACCCAGGCTCGGCACGAACACCAGCAGGGAACCGGCGATCACCCCCGGCATCGACAGCGGCAGGATGATCCGCTTGAGCGCGTGCCAGCGATTGGCGCCCAGGTCATAGGCGGCTTCCACCAAACGCCAGTCGAGTTTTTCCAGGGTCGAGTAGATCGGCAGGATCATGAACGGCAGGAAGCTGTAGACCAGCCCGACGCTGACCGCGAAGTCGTTGTAGAGCAGGGTGATGCCGCCGGCACTGGGGAACAGTGCGTTGAGGCTCTGGGCGACCCAGCCCTGTTCGCGCAGGATGATCAGCCAGGCGTAGTTGCGGATCAGCAGGTTGGTCCAGAACGGGATGGTGATCAGCAACACCATCAGGTTGCGCCGGCGCGGTGTCAGGCTCGACATCCACAGCGCCACCGGAAAGCCGAACAGGAAACACAACACCGTGGTGCCACCGGCCTGGAACACCGAGCGCAACAGCGCCTGGGCGTAGACCCAGTTGAGCTCCAGTTCGCCATCGAAACCTTCCTGGAAAAACAGCTGCACGTAGCTTTGCAATTGCCAGTCGGCCTGCCAGTCGACGCCGCCATAGACGTTGCGCGGCAACAGGCTGATGTAGCCCATGATGCCCAGCGGAATGGCGATCAGGGCCAGCAGGGTCAGGACCACCGGGCTGAGCAACAGCGCGCGGTTGAGGGCTGGGGAAGTGCTGCTGACGCTCATCTCAGGCCTCCATCAACAGGCAGGCGTGGGGTGGCAGGTTGACCGCGACACGGTCACCGACCCCGCGATTGCGGTTAAGGCCTTCGTTGTTTTCACGCAGCATGACTTTGATGTCGTTATTCAAGCGGCACTGGTAGAGGGTCGCGGTGCCGACATACAGCACGGCCTCGATCACCCCGCGCAGGTGGTGCGGTTGTGCCGGGTCGACCAGTTGCGAACGCTCCGGGCGAAACGCCAGTTGCACCTTGCCGTCGATGCCCTGAGGCAGGCAGGGGATCTCCACCGGCATGCCATTGGGCACGAACAGGTGTTCGTTGTGCTGGCCGCGCTTGAGGTGGCCGGGGAGGAAGTTGATGTCGCCGATGAACTGGGCGACGAACTGATGCTGGGGCCGTTCGTAAATGTCGTTGGGTGTGCCGATCTGCAAGATCTTGCCGGCGGACATCACGGCGATGCGATCGGACAGGGTCAGGGCTTCTTCCTGATCGTGGGTGACGAAAATGAAGGTAATCCCGGCTTCTTTCTGCACACGCTTGAGTTCGACCTGCATTCCCTTGCGCAGCTTGAGGTCCAGCGCAGACAGCGGTTCATCCAGCAACAATACTTTCGGTTTCGGCGCCAGGGCCCGGGCCAGAGCCACCCGTTGCTGCTGACCGCCGGACAGTTCGGCGGGTTTGCGCTTGGCCAGGTGCTGCATTTGCACCAGCGCCAGCATCTCATCGACCCGTTGTGCGATCTGCTTGCGATCAAGACCCTGCATCTCGAGCCCGAAGGCGATATTCTGCGCAACACTCATGTGCGGAAACAGCGCGTAACTCTGGAACACCGTGTTGACCCGACGCTTGAACGGCGGCAGGTCGTTGACCGGTTCGCCGGCCAGGCGGATTTCACCCTCGCTGACATGCTCGAAGCCGGCGATGGTGCGCAGCAGGGTGGTTTTGCCACAGCCGGAGGGGCCGAGCAGGGTGAAGAACTCGTTGTCGGCGATGTCGACCGAGACGTTGTCCAGGGCGGGTGCCAGTCCTGGATCGTCGGAATAGCGCTTGGAGACGTTACGCACTTCAATTGCAACTGGATGACCCATAATGGTGCATTCCTCTAATTATTGTATGCAAAATCTGGATGCAATTTAGAAATACCCGGATTAACCTGCTCATGCAACCCCCTTTTTCAAGGCTGTTCATTCGCCTGGGGCCGGTTGCACAGCACTGAAGGAGTCTTTGAATGGCGGAAAAGAAACTGGAAACCACGGTAGACCGCGTCTACCAAGGGGTTTACGAGGCGATCAGCAAACGCTCGCTGCGTCCCGGCATGAAGCTGGGCGAGGTTTCGTTGGCCGAACTTTTCAATGTCAGCCGCACGTCGGTTCGTGCCGCGCTCAAGCAATTGGAAGCCGATGGACTGGTCACCACCGAGCCCAATAAAGGTGCGTCGGTGTCGCTGCCCAGCGACGAAGAGATCCGTTCGTTGTTCGAAACCCGGCGCCTGGTGGAGATCGGCATCGTCAGCGAACTGTGTCGCCGGCGCGATACGGCGGTGACCCGGGATTTGCGCGATCACTTGCTGCTCGAGGATGAGGCGCATCGCAACGGTGACCACGAACGCTTGATCCACCTGCTCGGCGAGTTCCACATCAAGTTGGCCCGCAGCCTGAACAACCCGGTGTTGCTCGACTGGTTCCAGAAACTGATCTCCCGGGCCTCGCTGTACGCCGCCGCGCTGGATGACGACAGCCACGAAGCCTGCCGCGACGACGAACACCTGCGTTTGATCGAGTACATCGAGGCGGGCAACCAGAGCGCGGCCATCGAGCTGACGTGTATCCATTTGAATGGAATCGAGAAGGCGATTCTGGATGTGGCGGCGACCTTGAAAAGTAGCTACAACCCGCTCAAGCATTTGATTGAGGTGTAAACACCCGGTCTGAATCTGAAGATGCAATCTGTGGGAGCGGGCTTGCCCGCGATGAGGGCTTGACAGTCCCCGGGAGGTTTACATCGACCCACCGCAATAGCGCTAGCCCCCCTTGTAGGAGCGAGCATGCTCGCGATGGTCGTTAACGATTACGCGGGAAGCCTGACACCCCGCGGTGCTCTCAGGTTTTTCGCGAGCATGCTCGCTCCTACAGCGTTATCCGACACGGTTAAGCCGAGATTCCAATAAGGAAAAGCCCTACACGATTCTCGGAAACGTCTCATTCCTCACTTCCACTAAATTCCCCAATGCTTTCACCCCTCAGGACCCGGGTGAACGCCAAACCCTTCCTGCACGTTTCCCCCCCGCAGACCAGGAAGGCCTGAAATGAGCACACAATCGCGCATCTTCTTCAACCACAGCCATCATAAACTCTGGGTCCGCGATCTTGCGACCCACCTCGACGTCCTCGCTTTCCACGGCGAAGAACGTCTCAGCCAACCCTTCACCTACCACGTGGAATTCACCAGCACCGAGCAGGATCTCGCGGCCGAACACCTGCTGGGCAAGGACGCCAGTTTCAGCCTGTACGCCGCCAAACAACCACCGGTCATCAAAGGCCTGCCTACCCCTGAAATCAATCCGCTGCGCACCCTGAACGGCGTGATCACCGGGTTAAAACGCCTGTCTGCCTCCGTCGACGAAGCCCGCTACGAACTGACCCTGCAACCGCGTTTGGCCTTGCTCGAGCGCGGCCGGCAGTACCGTATCTACCAGCAACAGTCGGTACCGGAAATCGTCGAGAGCATCCTGCGCAGCCGCCACGACTTCCGAGGCCAGGACTTCCTGTTCCGCCTGGTCCGTGAGTACCCCCGGCGCGAACAGGTGATGCAGTACGGCGAAAGCGACCTGGCCTTCATCAGCCGCCTGCTGGCTGAAGTGGGCATCTGGTACCGCCTCACCAGCGACCAACGCCTGCACATCGACGTCGTGGAATTCTGCGACGGCCAGCGCGGCTACCAGTTCGACGTCGAGTTGCCAAACTTCTCGCCCGCCGGGCTCAGCAGCAGCGATGCAGACGGCGTGTGGGGCCTGCAAACCAGGCACCAGGTGGTGGAAAAAAACGTCAACATCCGCACCTATCAACCCCTTGACGCCAGCGCGCACCTCGACGCCGATGTCGACCAGACCCGCGGTGCGAAAATCACCTACGGTGAGGCCTACCACTACGCCGAGCCCTACCGCGTGCTCGGTGGCGCCTACGATCAGCACGAACGCCTGACCACCGAAAGCGGCTACTTCTACGCACGCTTGCGCCACGAGCGCTACCTCAACGACCAGACCCACCTGAGCGGTATCAGTAGCAGCGCCACCCTGGCACCGGGCCAGGTGCTGACCATCACCGGCGGCGGAGCACCGCAGGCCTTCACCCCGCGTTGCGCGATCGTCGCCATGCGCACCCGTGCCGCCCGCGATGCCAGCTTCGAGTGCCGCTTTGAAGCCATGCCCTATTCGGAAACCCTGTGCTTTCGCCCGCCACTGCAGGCCAAACCACAAATCGCCGGCACCGTCCCGGCCCGGGTCACCAGCGGCGAAGCCCACGACAAATACGCCGAGATCGATCTCCAAGGCCGCTACAAGGTCAACTTCCTGTTCGACCGCGACCCCTGGAAACTGGGCGAGGAAAGCATGTGGCTACGCCAGGCGCGCGCCTACGCCGGCGACACCCACGGCCTGCACCTGCCGCTGATCTGCGGCACCGAAGTGGCCATCGCCTTCGAACAGGGCGACCCCGACCGCCCCTACATCGCCCACGCCCTGCACGACAGCGAACACCCCGACCACGTGACCCTGCGCAATCGCGACTACACCCGCAACGTGCTGCGCACGCCGGCGAACAACAAGCTGCGCATGGAAGACCTGCGGGGGCAGGAGCACGTCAAGCTCAGCACGGAATATGGTGGCAAGAGTCAGTTGAATTTAGGGCATCTAGTGGATGCCCGGAAGGAGAAGCGCGGGGAAGGGTTTGAACTGCGCACGGACGATTGGGGTGCATTGCGCGCGGGCAAAGGCTTGTTGATCAGCGCCGATGAACAAATAAAGGCTTCAGACGATGTACTCGCCATGGCGCCGGCCACCAGCCAGATCGAAGGCGCCCGCCAGCAAATGGCCCAGTGGCAGGAAATTGCCCAGGCCCATAACAGTCGACCACCCGCCATCGACGGTCTGCAGCAACTACAAGCGGACGCCAAAGACCTGTCCGCCCCGGCCATCCTCCTGAGCGCCCCCGACGGCATCGGCGCGGTCACGCCGGCCAGTTTGCTGCTCAACAGTGGCGATGGGATGTACCTGCAAAGCCGGGACGACATCAACCTTGCCGCCGACCAGCGCCTGTCGGCACACGCCAAAAAAGGCATCTCGCTGCTCGCCCAGCGCGAAGGCATGCGCCTGGTCTCCGGCGAGGGCCCACTGGAAATCGAATCCCACGGCGACCTGATGAACCTGATCGCCCAGCGGGACATCACCGTGCAGTCGGTACAGGGGCGTCTGGAGTTTTTGTCCGAAAAAGGCATCACGCTCGGCACCGGAGATGTGGCGATCCACCTCGACCCGGAGGAAGGACTTTTTTTCGACAGTCACACCAAGGTTCGCTCCAGGGGGCAACACATTTGGGAGGGGCCTGGTGGCCAGCGTTTCCCGTTGGCGGTGTTGCCCAAGTCGGTGTGTGAGGAGTGCCTGCAAAAGGCTCGGAAAAACGCCATTGGCTTGCTGATGCGCCAAGGCTGATTGAGGAGACATACAGATGAATACGCCTATCCAATGGCTGGAGCAGATCGAGCAGGTGTGTGCCAGAACGGAAGTACAGGAAGTTGATCTTTTGCTTGATCAAGCCACGTGGAGCAAATGCGCTGTTCCCGGGCTGCAGCAACTGAGCCCCAAGGTGCCTTGGTTCTCATTGTTCACCGGTACACCAGAGGAAAACCTGCTGGACCAGGCACCGCTGTTGATGCGCCTGGACCTGACCATTTGGCAGCACAAGGCTTGGCTGGAAGAACTGATCGAACACTGCGCAGCAGATGCTCGCCTGATGGTCCTGATCTCGAACCTGCCGTTTCAAGAATTGAGTCATGCCTTGCAAGCCCTGTCTCAAATGCAGTGGGGTGGACAAGCTGGCTTGTTGCGTTTTTACGATCCGAGAATCTTTCCCGTGCTGATGAATTCCATTCTCACCAGCGAACAGCGCGCCGAGTTCCTGCGAGTTGCCTGCTTTTGGGGCTGGCTTGATCGGGACGACCAGTCGCAATGGCTGCAAAGCCATTGCTTGACGAAGCAGAGCAGCATCGAAGTCATTCCCTGCGTGGAACTTAGTGATCAGCAATGCGAAATGATCGGATGTATTAGCGATGCCCAGAAACTCCTGGTTCGCAGTGAGTTTGATCATCTGGACGAAAGCAAGGAAAGGCGTTTTGAGATGTTGTACACGATTGTCATGCAAGCAAGTCGTGAGAATTACTTTGGCAATATAGTCGAGTACGCACGCCAACGACTATGAGTTGGCTGGAAATAGTGGTCCCGGTATGCATTCCGATGTTGGCGGTGGATATTCGCGGAACGACCAGGATATGGGCTAAGTATAAATTCTATCGTCATGTTGCATGTGAAAGAGGCCCGTGCGGGATTTTTTTCATGCGGCCTGAATTGAAATTATGGAGTTGTCGGTGATGGAGATGGCCATGCAAGTAATATGGGCGAGATGGTTGTTGGGTTTGTTTGGATTGGCGTTGGTGGGATGTTCCACAGCGGACAACGAAATGGCGGGAGGAAATATACAAGCGGTTAATCATACGCTGAGCAATATCAATTGGCTCTCGGTGAATGGCTACCGGGCCGACGGGGGTGGGGGACGTTCTTGCTGCATTATCATGCCGACTAAATGGCGCCCTGGCTTGAAGGCGCATATTGAATGGGAGGTTGATCCGGAACCTTTTGCAAAAATAAAAAGAAAAACTACTGGGTATGGGTTCGATGAAGGTGCGTGGGCTGCGCATGAAGCGAATTTTCAACGTTACAGCACCAAAGTGGATATTCCAGAGTGGTCGGGAACGGAGTCGTGTGATCTTAAGGTGCATTTTTTCACCTGTAACCAGGTAAAGGTTACGACTTCTTGCTGGGCACCCAGCTCACCTAATTATCCGATCAAAGTATCTATGGAAATGAAGGAACCATCCGTATGCCCGTAGTAAAAATTAACTCGAGCGCTAAGGTCTGGACATCGCCCGTCTTTCCATTTTCGGGGAATCGGCAATGAAAATAACCTGGGCTCGATGGTTGTTGGGTGTGTTTGTGTTGATGTTGGTTGGATGTTCCACAGCGGACAACGAAATGGCGGGAGGAAATATACAAGCGGTTAATCATACGCTGAGCAATATTAATTGGCTCTCGGTGAATGGTTACCGGGCCGACGGGGGTGGGGGGCGTTCTTGCTGCATTATCATGCCGACTAAATGGCGCCCTGGCTTGAAGGCGCATATTGAATGGGAGGTTGATACTGATCCTTATGCTTATTCTAAATGGCCGCCGCTAGGGACTGATGGCTATAGAGTTGCTCAGGCTAAACATAAGGCCAACTATCAGCGCTACAGCACTGTCGTGGAAATTCCAGAGTGGCCGGGAACGGAGTCATGCGATCTTAAGGTGCATTTTTTCACATGTAACCAGGTAAAGGTTACGACTTCTTGCTGGGCACCCAGCTCACCTAATTATCCGATCAAAGTATCTATGGGAATGAAGGAGCCATCCGTATGCCCGAAGTAATGAGAAATTCAAGCGCCAAAGTCTGGGCTCCGCCAGTTTTTCCGATGGTGGGGCGTTTGCCGGGTCATGTTTCGTCGGTGACTGCTAACTGTGACAAGCAAACTGCCGAGGAGGATTGTCACCATCGACAGGTCAATGCAAAAAATAAGTCTCAGCGATTTGAATGCGTTCAAAGTTTACACGTCAGTTTGTTTTTCGATGGTACTAACAATAATTAAGATAACGATACCAAGAAAAATCACCCCAGTAATATTGCCAAGCTTTTTCATGCGTCGCTCAGGGGTGAACAGGCAGAAAAAGAGGGTTTTTTTTCTTTTTATATGCCCGGTGTAGGAACTCCCTTTCCTGAAATTGGCGAACTGGATTACAGCGCGGAGGGACTGAGGTATGCGACGGGTGGTGAAGATCGCATCAATTGGGCATTGGTGTCATTAGCTCATGCGCTGAGGGTTGCATTGACTAAGAAAGAGTTATCCAAAGCCGACAGAAAAAAAGCAGTCGATGCCATGAGCACGTGGCAGGCACCGCTGATGAGCGTACTGGGGGAAGGCAAACGACGACGAGTCATGAAAGGACTGTTTGATTCCTTGGAGGCCTGTAAAGACAAGTCCCGGCAGCCTGAAGTATTGGCAGTCAAACTGTACGTGTACGGCTTCTCGCGCGGGGCAGCAGAGGCTCGCACTTTCGTAACCTGGCTGAGCCAGTTGTTTGATACGCCGGCCGGTGCCACGTTGCCTGAGCAACGTCTGATCGGCCTGCCGGTCAGCGTCGAGTTTCTCGGTGTGTTGGACACCGTCGCCTCGGTCGGCATCGCCCATGCGGCGCCTTTTTTTGCCGGGCACATGGATTGGGCCGATGACAGTCAGTTGCTGCCTGACGCCACGAAGTTTCCGAACTTCGTCAAATGCTGCCGACACTTCGTCGCGGCCTTCGAGCAGCGCTCGTGTTTTCCGCTGGACTCGATCCGCAACGAGGACGGCCAGTACCCGCTCCACACCTATGAAGTGGTGTACCCCGGTGTGCATTCCGATGTCGGTGGTGGTTATCCGCAGAATGACCAAGGCAAAGCCAGAGGTGGCACCAATGAACTGGTGTCACAAATCGTCCTCCACGACATGTATGCCGAAGCCTTCGCTGCGGGCGCGCCTTTGCAAGTGCCGGAAACAGTGCTGCCAAAAACTTTAGAGGATCAGAAGGCATGGCGAGTTATCTCAGAAGTAACTAACACTGAGTTTGATATCAGCCCCCAAGCAATCGAGCGCTTCAACGCCTGGCGCCACACCCTCCCAGGCATCACCACCGACACCCCCACCCACACAAAACCCTGGGAGTACAAACCACAGCAACTCGGCATCACCGTAGAAGAAACCCTGGCCGATCAACTGGGCTGGATCACCGGCTGGCGTATCGGTCGTTATGCCGATGACCCGTTGCAGAATAACGACAGCTACAAACATCAGCCGTTCTTCACCCAGGCCAATGAAGTCACTGTCTACGACACCAGTGATCAACGTGAGGCCTATGAAAAACAGAAAAAAATCATTTTGGCCGATCGGCTGAAAACGCCCGCGGCGGCAACGAACCATCCCGGCCCGCCCATCTACGAACCGCAGATCGACAAGACTCAACTCAGCCAGGCAGCTGCGGAATTCAAACGCGACTACAAAGGCTTCGACCGCAAGCAAACCAGTGCGGTCGGCACGATCACCGATGTGCTGTTGCGCGACGCGATCTATCTGCTCAACGAAAACGATGAGTTGCAGGACCACGCTGCGATCAAGGCGGCAGGTGAGCTGCGCACAAAACAATTGTTCAGCGACGCCCGAGGTACGCCCAGCAAGGACCCGCACATGGCGCTGGTGGTCGCGCTGTTCGATGACCAGGTACACGACTCACGCGCCTGGTTCATGCATGACGCGTTGGGATCGCGTGAGATATGGGCGGGCTATTTCTTCTATCGCATGACGTATTTCGGCAATGACAACAGCCGGGACCTGTCACCGGTGGTGGTGGCTGGACGAATACTGGGCGTTGCGATGCTGGCCGGCGCAACGGTGTACGGCATCAAACGCGGTGGGGCGTTGGGCGGGGTTGGCGGGCTGGTCGCGGGTATAGGGGGCGCCAGCATCGGCTATCAAGTGATCGACAAGGCGCGTGGAGTGGTGCTGCCGTTCCTGCCGGAGGCCGCGCAGTTGCTGAAACCGACGGCGCATATCGGCAAGGTGGCGGCTGAGCTGAAGCAGCAGATTGCCGAGGAAGACTATGCCCAACGCATCGACCGCACCACCGCCTTTCTGCGCGAGGCGGGCAGTTTGTTCGAACTCACCGGGGAGGGCGCCTGATGTTGCCTCTGGTACGTGTGGGGGACTCGATGAGCCCGTTTGGTGGTGAAGTGCTTGAAGGTCACTACGAGGCATTCGGCCAGCCGGTTGCCTGCGTGGGGGATCAGGCCCGTTGCGAATTGCACGGCCTGACGCACATTGCAGAGGGCACCTCGGTGGCGATCATGGACGGCAAGCTTGTGGCCCTGCACGGGCATGAGTGTGATTGTGGTTGCACTCTGGTCAGCTCGCTTGCGGCCTCGTTCATGGTAGTGGCGCCATGAACCACGCGCCGCAATACCCGGACCTTGTCGAACCGCGTGAACCGCATTGGCGCCGCTGGTGGCTGGCTTTGCTATTGCTGTGGGGGTTGCAGTCGGCGGTTTTGTTGTCGTTATGGCCAGAAGAGCAGCCAAGGGTCGAACTGTGGATCTGGAGTGCCGTCATGCCTTGTTGCTGGGCGTTGGCGATAGCGTTGCGCATGCTGGGGTGGCAAATCTGCCTGTTTAACCGTGATGTGTATCGACGCACGGTGGAGGTCGCGGTGCAGCTCTGGTGGGGGCGTCGCCGCTTGGGTTTGCCGGTGGAACAGGTGCTGCTGCTAGGGCCGGTGGGCGATGAGCAAACCCATTACCATGGTTTGATGGCCAACGTGCCCGCACCCAAGCCATCGAAACCGGAGGGTGCTGCGCAGCCCATGTTGCGCTGCGCGGTGTCGCTGGGTACGACCCCTGAGCGTGCGCCGGCCTTGGCTCGACGCCTGGCTCGGTTAACCCTGGCGCTTACGCAATTGAATGACCGCTGGCCGCAGCTGCGAGGTATCGCTTGGGTGGGGGACGAGCGCGACCAGGCTGCTTTTGTCGAGGTATTGGCCAAAACCGGCGTGATGTTGCCCGAGACGCGTTTGCCTCTGCAGGACCTATCCGATCTGGATCGAATGATCGATGCCTTTCACCAGGATTGTTGTGAAGAGGCTGATTGGCTGTTGTGCGCCGGAGTGGTGTCGGTGCCGGAGACCGAAGCGCCTGGGCTGCCCGGTGAAGCAGGATTTCTCTGGCTGGTGAGCCGCCAGGGGCGGCAGTTGTTGCACAGGGGCGAGTACCTGTTGAGCGAGCTCGACGAATCACCCGCTGAACTCTGTGTACAGATCCAGCGCTACGCCGGGTTGGACGTAGCACCGCCGGATTGCCTGGCGCTGGATAAAACCAGCCAGGGCACTTTCCTGAAAGGTGGTTGGCAGTCTGGTGAACATCAATTGTCCGGGCACTGGGGCGTATTGGCGCAACTGGCGCCCTTCATCGGCATGTCCCTGGCGTTGTTGCAGGCGAGGGAGGCCGGACAGCCTTGTGGCTGGCTGAGTCAGGACGGAAACAATCGATTGGCTATTGGAATGGCGGTGCCTCATGGCAATGATTAAGCAAGCGAGCCAAGGCTCGTTGATGAAGGTGGGATTGGGTTATCTGCTGGTCGTGACGGTACTGGTGGTGTTCGGTTGTCTGCTGTACGACTTGAGCCGCGAGTACTTCGGCTGGCCTCGACTGCCACTCAAATCGTTGGTGCTGTGGGGGGCGGGTACTTGGTTTGTCTTGTGCGGGTTCTGTCCGGTGATACTGCTGGCCTGGGATCGTTTGGCGGTGGCTTGGGCGACGCGCGTGACAGGAGTGGGTGTTGATGCACCGATTTCGCCATTAAGCAAAGAGAGCGCTCCGCCGGATAATTCCTGGGTCGCTGAGTTAAAGGAATACCTGCACGAAAATCACAGTTTTCTTTGGCGCCGCAAACTCCGCCTGCTGCTGGTGGTCGGCGAACCTGATCAGATTTCCGCCATCGCCCCCAACCTGAAAGATAAAAAATGGCTCGCAGGTCACGACACCATTCTGCTCTG
Organism: Pseudomonas sp. GM78; assembly: GCF_000282475.1. Taxonomy (GTDB): domain Bacteria; phylum Pseudomonadota; class Gammaproteobacteria; order Pseudomonadales; family Pseudomonadaceae; genus Aquipseudomonas. Next base: position 38,256 of record NZ_AKJF01000095.1, on the reverse strand, counting down.
GGGCGGCAGCATCCAAACTAAATTCGATGATGAACGCTTCACTCCGTGGCAAAACCTGAGCCGCTGGCGCGCTCTCGACGGTGTGATCTGGGCCCTGACCGCGCAACAAAGCACTGATGCCCAGGCGATGGACGCTGGCGTACGTCACTTGAAAGAACTGGCCCACCAGCTGCATTGGCAGTTGCCGCTGCACCTGTGGCAGGTCTGCGACAGTGGATGGGATCAGGACAAACGCCAGACCCAGGCGGTCGGTTGTTTGCTGCCGTCACAGGTGACCCCGCTGGCCGTGGATGGCGGGCTGGAGAGCCTGCTGCAACCCCTGCGCGACAGCGGTTGGGCGCAGGTACATGGCACCATGAGCCATGATTTCCTGCTGCGTCTGTCCCGCGATTTGCAGACCGAAGGCATTGCCCGATGGCGGCAGGCCCTCGCGCCGTTGTTCCGGGTGTTCGACCGTGGCGTGCCGTTGCGCGGGTTGTGGTTCAGCCTGCCGGTGCAGGGCGGTAAAGAATCCAAAGAAAATACAGACCACCTTTGGCACGCCACACCACCCTGGGACGGCGTGCTCGGTGATAAACAGGTTCACCCTCGGCGCCTCGGCTGGGGCATCACGCGAGTGGCTTATTCACTGGCACTGGGCCTGGCACTGCTCTGGGGCACCGGCATGCTGCTGTCCTTCGTCAGTAACCGCACGCACATCACCCAGGTGCAGACCTCGCTGGCAACCTTGCAACAATCCTCCACCAGCGACGAACAATTCCTCGCCCTGAACGAGCTGACCCGTGAACTGGGCCGCCTGGACTACCGCGCCACCCACGGCACCCCCTGGTACCAGCGCTTCGGCCTGAACAAGAATCCAGAACTGCTGCAAATGCTCTGGCCCACCTACGTCGAAGCCAACCAGCGCCTGCTGCGCGACCCGGTGCTGGCCAGCCTGCAACAGCAGCTCGGCGCCCTGATCCGCTTGTCCGCCGACAGTCCCGAACGGCTCAAACGCGCGCCGCAGGCCTACGAACAACTCAAGGCCTACCTGATGCTGGCGCGCCCGGAAAAAGCCGATGCGAGCTTTCTGGTCAAGACCTTGGGCACGCTCGAGCCGAGCGCCGGCGGGGTTTCGCCGGGGTTGTGGCACGGCCTGTCGCCGATGCTCTGGCAGTTTTATGGCGAGCAACTGGCGGCGCATCCGGACTGGCGCAGCGTGGCCGACCCGGCGCTGGTAGCGCAGGTTCGTCAGCTGTTGCTCGGCCAGTTGGGCCAGCGCAATGCCGAAGCCAGCCTGTACCGCCAGGTGCTCGACGCTTCGGCCAATCATTACCCGGCGTTGAGCCTGGCGCAGATGGTTGGTGACACCGAGGCGCGGGCGCTGTTCGTCAGCCAGACCAGTGTGCCGGGGGTGTTTACCCGCCAGGCCTGGGAGGGCCAGGTGCGCCCGGCGATCGAGGCCATCGCCGAGGCGCGGCGCGAGGAAATCGACTGGGTGCTGAGCGACCGGCCAGGCGATATCGCCGCCGAGCTGACGCCGGACATGCTGCGTGAACGCCTGACCCGGCGCTACTTCCAGGACTACGCCAGCGCCTGGTTGAAGTTTCTCAACCGCCTGCGCTGGCAGCCGGCCAACAGCCTGGGCGAGGTGATCGACCAGTTGACCCTGATGAGCGATGTGCGCCAGTCGCCGCTGATCGCCCTGATGAACACCCTGGCCTACCAAGGGCAGGCCGGCACACGCAGCCAGGCCTTGGCCGACTCGCTGATCAGCTCCGCGCAAAAGCTGATCGCCCAGGCCCCCGCGCCGTTGATCGAGCAGCAGGGACCCAAAGGCCCCCTGGACGCCACCTTCGGCCCGCTGCTGGCCCTGCTCGGCAAAACCCCTGAAGGCCAGGACGAGCGCGAGCGCCTGAGCCTGCAGGCCTTTCTCAATCAGGTCACGCGCACGCGCCTGACCCTGCAACAGGTGAACCACGCCGCCGACCCGCAGGACATGACCCAGACCCTGGCGCAGACGGTGTTCCAGGGCAAAAGCATCGACCTCACCGACACCCGCGCCTACGGCAGCCAGCTCGCCGCCAGCCTCGGCGCGGAGTGGGGCGGCATCGGCCAGACCCTGTTCGTGCAGCCGCTGGAGCAGGCCTGGCAGCGCGTCCTGCAACCCTCGGCCAGCAGCCTCAACCGCCAGTGGCAACGGGCGATCGTCAGCGAATGGCAGCAGGCGTTCACCGGCCGTTATCCCTTCGCGGCCACCGCCAGTGACGCCTCACTACCGATGCTCGGGCAGATGATCCGCGCCGATTCCGGGCGCCTCGAACAATTCCTGCAGCGCGAACTGGGCGGCTTGCTGCGCAAAGAAGGCAGCCGCTGGGTGGTCGACACGCCACACAGCCAGGGCTTGCGCTTCAACCCGCAGTTCCTCACGGCAATCAACCAGCTCAGTCACCTGGCCGACGTGCTGTTCACCGACGGCGGCATGGGTCTGAGCTTCGAGCTGCAAGGCAAACCGGTGCGCGATGTGGTGCAAACCACCTTCACCCTCAACGGCGAAAAACACGAGTACTTCAACCAGAAGGAAAGCTGGCAGCGCTTCAACTGGCCGGGTCGCCGCCAGTACCCCGGCGCGAGCCTGACCTGGACCAGCGTGCGGGCCAACGAACGGCTGTTTGGCGACTACCCGGGCACCTGGGGCCTGATCCGCCTCCTGGAGCAGGCCCAAGTCACGCCACTGGACGACGGCGACAGCCGTTTTCGTGTGGTGCTCAAGGCGCCCGACGGCATCGGCCTGACCTGGTACTTGCGCACCGAACTGGGGGCGGGGCCGATGGCGTTGCTCAAGTTGCGGGATTTCAAGTTGCCGGCGCAGATCTTTCTCGGCAAGGACGAAAAAGCCATGCCCTACGCGGTGAACGGGAGGTTTGAATGAGCCTGGACCGATTGATCGAACGTTGCCTGGGGGAACGCGATGCCCTGGGCCTTGCCCGGGCGCAGGCAGCGCAGTGGCAAGCCTGGTTGCAGCCGATCAGCGCGGACCTGCCCGCAGGGGAAGACCCGGCCTGCGACGATGACTTCCAGCGTATGCGGGAGGAGGTCAACAAACTGTCCGGGGCCGATATCGAACAGGTTGTTCACCTGGCGCAGACGTTGCTTGCCGGATCGTGCAAGGATCTGCGGGTGGTCACTTATTACATCTGGGCACGCTTGCACAGGGAAGGCGAAGCGGGCTTGGCCGACGGTCTGAACCTGTTGGCCGCGTTGCTGGAACGTTTTGCCGTCCAGGTGCTGCCCGCGCGTCCCAACAGTCGAAAGATGGCGCTGGAGTGGCTGGCGAGCAGCAAGGTGCTCGACACCCTGTCGCGGTATCCGGAGGTGGTCAAGAACGAGGCCGAGCGCACGGTGGCGGCGCTGGTCTGGATAGAGCATGGGCTGGCTGCCTGGCCCGAGGACCAGCGTCCGGCCCTCGGGCCGATGTATGCCGCACTGTTTGCGCGGTTGGCGCAATCCGGCGGGGTCGACGCGCTGGTACCCCAGAACAGCGCCAGCCACGAGACGAGCACGCGCACGGCTGCCCCCGAGGCAACGGCCATCAAATCCGGGCGCGACCTGCTGGACAGCGGTCGCGCGCTGGCCAGTTATCTGCGCGAGCAGCCCCAGGGGTGGCTGGCGGCCCATCGGCTGATGAAAAGCCTGCGTTGGGACACCGTGCATGAAGCACCGCTCCAGGATGCCAGCGGCAAGACGCGCCTGGCACCTCCCCGTGGCGAATACCGGGCACAACTCAAGCGCCTGCACCTGCAACAGAGCTTCGGTGAACTGTTGGATCTGGTGGAGCGGATCTACGCCGAGGGCGTCAACCATTTCTGGCTGGATCTGCAGTGGTACCTGTACCAGGCGCTGAGCAAACAGCCTGCGCCACAGGACAGTTTTGCCGACATTGCCAAGCGCGACCTGGGAATGTTCCTCGAGCGAATGCCTGGGCTGGACGCATTATCCTGGAACGATGGGTCGCCCTTGGCGGACGAGACCACCCGTGAGTGGATCAGCCAGCACGTCTGTGGCAATCGCCCCCAGCAATGGCTGGCGGCGCCACCCGTTGCCGCGACGGGCACAGACCCCGAGATCCTGTCGCTGGAAGGCGAGGCCCTGGCCCAGGCCGACAGCGATGGCGTCGAGCACGCACTGGCCTGGCTGGCCGCGCGCCCGGGTATCCATACCGGTCGCCAACGCTGGTTGTTGCGCCTGCTGATGGCACGTGTGGCCGAGCAATACGGCAAGAGCGAACTGGCCATTCACTTGCTGGGTGAACTGGATGCCGGCGGACAACGTCATGGGCTGGCCGAATGGGAATCCGAGCTGAGTTTCGAGGTCAAGGCGCGTTTGCTCAAGCTGTTGCGCTTGAAGGCTCAACGCAATGACGCGGACAAGCCGGCGCTGGCCCGGCGGATGGAGGCGCTGCTGGCAGCGCTGGTGGCTGTAGACCCGGTACGCGCCGCAGTGCTCTGTGGCTAAAACTCATTTATCAGGATTCTTACTTTGAGCATCGATAATCTGACATTGCAGTATTTCGACGCCGAAATGCGCTACCTGCGCGAGGCTGGCAAGGAGTTTGCGGAAGCGTTTCCGGACCGGGCGGCCCAGCTGAACCTGGACAAGTCGGGCGCGCGCGACCCGTATGTGGAGCGCCTGTTTGAAGGGTTTGCCTTCCTGATGGGGCGGTTGCGCGAAAAACTCGACGATGACCTGCCGGAGCTGACCGAAGGCCTGGTCAGCCTGCTCTGGCCACACTATCTGCGCACCATTCCATCGCTTTCGATTGTCGAGCTGACGCCCGAGCTTCCACAGATGAAACGCAGCGAGCGCATCGATAGCGGATTCGAAGTGCTGTCGCAACCCATCGGACCGCTGCGCACCCGTTGCCGCTATACCACCACCCAGGGCCTGACGTTACAGCCGCTGGCCCTCGAACGCGTGCAGATGGCCCATGAACCGGATGGTCGCTCGCTGCTGCGACTGCGGTTTACCTGCGGGGCAATGGCCGATACCAGCGAGATCGACCTGAGCCGCCTGCCGTTGTACCTCAACGCCGACGCACCGCTGGCCAGTGCACTGCACCAGGCGCTGACCCTCAACGCTCAAGCCTTGTATGTACGCCTGCCTGACCAGGCGGGCCGCTCTCTGCTGGAGGGTTATTTTTCGCCCAAGGGGTTTGCCGATGACGATCGATTGTGGCCCAAGGGCGACAGTGCCTTCAGCGGCTATCAGCTGTTGCTGGAGTATTTCACCTTTCGTGAGAAATTCATGTTCGTGACCCTCTGCGGGCTCGAGCACCTGGCGCTGGCACCGAATACCCCCTGGTTCGAACTCGAGGTGGTGCTGCGCGAGCCATTGCCACCGGCATTCACGCCGAGTGCCGAGCACATTCGCCTGCATTGCGTGCCGGTGATCAATCTATTCACGTTGGATTCCGACCCGATGACCCTGGCACCCCTGCAAACCGACTACTTGCTTCGCCCCATGCGCTTGCAGGACGGTCATACGGAGATCTACTCGGTGGATAGGGTCAGCGCGTCAAAAAGTGCCGTGCGCCACGAATACGTGCCATTCACCAGCTTTCGTCACAAGGGCGGGATGTTGCGTGACGAAGCGCCCGAGCGTTATTTCCATACCCGACTCAAGCGTGGCCCGAATGGCTTGCATGACACCTGGTTGATCCTGGGCGGCGAAGGGTTCGATCAGGATCGGCTGAATGCCAGCGAAAGCCTGTCTCTGCGCTTGACCGGCACCCACGGCCAGCTGCCGCGCAAGGCACTGCAAGGCACCTTGCTCGATACGCCGGTGCAATCGATTCAGGTCGACTTGCGGGTGCGCAACCTGTGCGCGCCGACCTTGCCGTGCTATCCGCCCAACCGCGACCGCTTCCACTGGCGGGTGCTGAGCCACCTGGGGTCGAACTTCCTGCCGATGCTCGACAATGCCGAAGTGCTGCGCGGCACGCTGGCGTTGTACGACTGGACGGGCAGCGAGCTGAACCGACGTCGCCTGGCGGCGATTGTCGAGGTTGGCCACCACCTGGTGCAGCGCTTCGAAAAAGGCTTTCTGCTGCGCGGGGTGGATATCGAAGTCACCCTGGACGCCAACGGCTTCAGCGGTGAGGGCGACATCAGTCTGTTCGGCGAAATGCTCAACCGCTTCTTCGGCCTGTACGCCGACATCCACCTCTACAACCAGCTCACGCTGATCCTGCAACCTACTGGAAAGTGCCTGCGATGGAACGAGAACCACAGTCAGCGTATTCCCGGCTGAAAGCCAGCGGTTTACTCGATGCACTGCAGGAGCAGGTGGCCGAGGCGCATCTGTATCGCTTCTGCCAGTTGCTCGAACAGGCGCTGCCCGATCACCCGCCACTTGGCAGCACCACGTCGCCGGCGGATGACCCGGTGCGCTTTCGACCAGACCCCGGCATGGGTTTTCCCGCCGGTGAATTGAAGGCCATTGAAACCGACGATGAACACCCTTGGCGTCCAGCTACGGTGCGCACGCGCCTGTTGGGCCTGTACGGCGTGGACTCGCCGTTGCCGACGGCTTTTCTCGACGATATCGCCCAGCGACGCGAGGGGCACGAGGCACTGGAAGCTTTCCTCGATATTTTCAACCATCGGATCTTCACCCAGTTCTACCGGATATGGCGCAAGTACTCCTATCCGGCCACCTTCGAAGCCGGTGGAACGGACGCAACCTCGCAATGCCTGTTGGGCCTGATCGGCCTGGGCATCCCTGGAACGGCCAGGCAGGTCGCCACGCCGATATCACGCTTCCTCGCCTTGCTCAGCGTGATGCGCCTGCCCACCCGCAACGCCGAAGGCATCGCTGCGCTGGTGAAGCTGCTGGCCCCCGAAACCCGAACGCAAGTGACGCCACACTGGCCGCAGAAAGTGCTGCTGGCGCAACCGGCGAGCCTGTCCGCCGGGCATCCGGTGCGCTTGTCCCAGGGCACACCCTTGGGCCGTGTCGGCTACGACGCCAACAGTCAGCTGCACCTGGCGCTGTTCACCGAAGACCGGAACGAGGCCCGTGGCTGGCTGCCGGGTGGCCAGTTGTACAACGATCTGTTGGTACTGCTGCGCGTGTACCTGGGCTGGCGTTGCACGGCAAAGCTGCAGTTGTCGTTGCCCCTGCACAGCCTGCCGCGACCGCTGTTGGGGCGCGCGCAGGTGTTGCTCGGCATGACCGCGGTGCTGGGCCTGGGCAGTGACGCCTGGCAGGCCCGTGAAAACACCACCATCACCATCAATCTGGGCCGCTATGAAGGCCTGCAAGACAACCCCCGGGACAGGGAGAGACAGCATGTCACATACCGTTTCTAAATCATTGGGGGTCGCCGCGTTCTGTGTATTGCTCACCGCTTGCGGGGTAACCCAGAGCGTGACAGACGCGACCACCTCGACCACCGAGGCGATCTTCTACAAGCAGGTGAAAACCCTGCACCTGGACCTCAGCGGGCGCGCGGCGTTGAACACCGCCGCGCTCGACATGAATGCGCTATCCGTACCGACCCTGGTGCGGGTGTATCAACTGCGTGAGCGCAAGGCGCTGGACAGGGCGAACTACGATAGCTTGCTCAGCCATGACGAGCAGGTACTGAGTGCCGACTTGTTGGACAAGCGAACCCTGGTGGTCAAGCCAGATGAGGGCATGCAACTGAACATCCCCCTGGACAAGCAGGCGCGCTACGTTGCGGTGGTCGCATTGTTCCGTGAGTTCGATAGCCGAGCCGATACCTGGCGCCTGACCCTGGCACGGGAGGACCTTGACCCGGACCGGGTGCGGGTGATCGAACTGGGGGAAAACCGCCTGACCCTGCGCCCGCTGGCCAAGGAGTGACGAATGAGCGATCTCAATCCCTCGTTGTACGAGACACTCCTGCAGAATTTCGACGGCGAACTGGATCTGCACCAGGTCGCCGAAGAGGATCAGTGCACGCTGTCGGTGCTGGACAACCTGCGGCGCATCCTCAACAGCCGGGCCGGCGCGCTCGATCATCTGCCCGATTATGGCCTGCCGGACATGGGCCAGATCCTCCAGGGCCTGCCTGGGTCGGCCCATGGACTGATGCGCACCATGGCCGACACCCTGGCCAGGTACGAGCCGCGCGTGGCCACGATTGGCATCGAGCTGTTGCCCCAGACCCGACCGGGTCACCTGGAGTACAGCCTCGAAGTGCAACTCAGAGGGGGCCGTCGAGTGACCTTCGGCACCACACTCACGCCAGGGGGCCAGGTCCTGGTGCGGCACTTGAAGCGCCAGCACTATCTATCGAAGTCAGGAATTGTTTAAACAAAGGGATGCGTAATGACAGCGTTGTTTGAAATGCGAATCAGGCTCGGCAGCGATCCAACTGCCTTCAGTGAGTTCAAGGTGCTGCGTGAGGAGTTGGCCAGACTCAGTCATCCGGCCTGCCCGGATGTGGATTGGGCCACGGTGGAGCAGTTGTGCCTGGCGTTGTTCCAGCGCAACGGGGCGGAGCTGCAAACGGCCGCTGCGTTCGCACTGGCCCGCAGTCAACTGCACGGCCTGGAAGGCATGGCTCAGGGGATCGCGCTGATCGAAGCACTGGTCTGCGAATGGGCAACCCTGTGGCCGGCGATGGAGCCGGCGCGCCTGGAGATCCTGGCCTGGCTGTTCGCGCGCCTGCAGTCCCTGTTGCGCAGCCTGGAGTTGCAATTCTGGCGTCTGCCTGCGATCGCCCAACTGAGTGCTGGGCTGGAGCGCCTGCACACACGACTGGATCGGCAGGTTCAGCATCCGCCAGGCGCGTTGCAAACCCTGCGTCAGCAAGTCGACAGCCTGCTGCATAGACTGGCACAGCCCCATGCGCAGACCCACGCGTTGTTCGATGCGGTGGCGTTGTCGACAAGACTGCCGCCACCGCCCCAAGTGATGCCGGTGGTGATCCTGCCGACACCGCCGCTGCCCGAAGTGCTGGCTCAGAAAAAGGCGCATCGGCTCAGCCCTTGGCTGTTCGCCGCCGTCGCGACGATCACCTTGGCCACGGGTGCCTTCTGGACGGCCTGGCTGGCGAGCCCGGAAAAGGATGGCGCGAATCGCCTCGCCAGTGTGTTCCAGGCGCCACCCGCGCTGCCCCAGCCCGTACGCCTCGACAGCCTCTCCCTCTTCACCCCCGGCAGCGCCGAACTCAAGCCCGGCTCGACCAAGGTCCTGATCAGCGCCCTGGTCGACATCAAGGCCCAACCGGACTGGTTGATCGTCATCGCCGGGCACAGCGATGCAAAGGGCAGTGCCGAGCAAAACTTGCAGCTGTCCCACGCTCGCGCCTCGGCCGTACGCGGCTGGATGCAACGGATGGGGGATATCCCCGACAGTTGCTTCGCGGTCCAGGGCTTTGCCGACAGTCAGCCGATCGCCAGCAACGACAGCGAGGCCGGGCGTGCGGCTAACCGGCGTGTCGATATCCAGTTGGTGCCTCAAACAGGCGCCTGTGGGAAACCGAGTGAGCGGGCGGCGTCATAGCAATCATTCATTCCCTCGATACTCATCATTAAAGAATGCAAGTTCTGTTTTTCCGCCAAGGGAGGAAGATAGCGCCATACCGATCTCGCCATTGAAGGAATAAGCGCGATGAGAATCTCGACCCTGCTGGCTTTTGTCGCCGTGTTCAGCGCTGGCGTGGCGTCCACCGCACCGGCGATTGCTGCCGAAGCGGCCTACCGTTTCCTGCCGATTGCCGACAGCGCTGTGCGTTTGCAACACACGCAGAAGGTGGCGGTGCTCTACAGCGAGAACACCCTCAACACCCAGCAATACCTCGAGAGCTACCACGCCGTGGCGGTGAAGGGGGCGCAGAACCCCGAGCTGGATTCACGGATCAGTCAGGCGTTTGTCGACAGCTCTGATCCGCAGCGGGCGATTGGCTGGTTGATGGCGTCGTTGCAGAAAGAGTTCGCAGCGGTGACCGTTTACGACAACCTCGATGCGGCGTTGCAGGCTCATCCGGACGTGGTGGTGATGCTCGACACCTACAGTCGCCTGGTGTCCAAACGCAACGATCAGGTTGAGGCGCGCTTCATGGCCCGGTTCTACGATGCGAACCTGCAATACATTGGCGAGGCGCAAGGTTCACGTGTTGAGCAGATGCCTTCGGTGTGGGTGCATGGCAAGGCCGCGCCGCAGATTGCCGCGCAGATCAATCAGCAGACCGCGTTGCAAGTGAACGCGTTGAAACAGTTCGATGCGTCGTTGAAGACACTGGTGACGGCAGGCCATGTGGATCATGTGGCAAGCAACTGAACCGCTACCAGCCCTTGACGCCGCTCATATCCGGTAGCTTGTGCGCAATGCCCTTGTGGCAGTCGATGCAGGTGGCCTCGCCCTTGGCCAACGACGTCGAATGCATGGCCGCCGCCCGTTTGCCCTGGCGGGTAAAGTCCATGAATTCGAAGTTGTGGCAGTTGCGGCATTCGCGTGAGTCGTTGGCCTTGAGCCTGGCCCATTCGTGTTCTGCCAGTTCACGGCGCAGGTTGAGGAATTTGTCGCGGGTGTCGATGGTGCCGAACAGCTTGCCCCAGACTTCCTTAGACGCCTGCATCTTGCGCGCGATCTTGTGGGTCCATTCATGGGGTACGTGGCAATCCGGGCAACTGGCGCGCACGCCCGAGCGGTTGGTGTAGTGGATGGTGTCCTGCAATTCAACAAACACGTTGTCGCGCATCTCGTGGCAGGAAATGCAGAACTTCTCCGTGTTCGTAAGCTCCAGTGCCGTGTTGAATCCCCCCCAGAAAATGATCCCGGCGATAAAACCGCCCAACGTCAGGAACCCCAGGCTGAAATAAACGCTCGGCCGACAGAGGATGCCCCAGTAGTCCTTAAGCAGGGCGAACAGTGCTTTCATGGCGCCTCCTCAACGTTTCTGCGCGGCGTTGGCGTCGTCTTGCAGGATTTTGTCGATGGTCTCGAAGCTGTTGCCCACCAGCGGCAGCACATCTTTTTGTGGCACGTGGCACTGGTTGCAGAAGTAGCGACGCGGTGATACCGCCGCCAGCGCCTGGCCGTCGCGGTCCATGTAGTGGGTGATGCTGATCATCGTCGCCTGGCTGCGTGCACTGTTGGCCCGGCTGTGGCAGGACAGGCACTTGTTGCCGTTCTTGTCGATCTGGTAACCGCGAATGCTGTGGGGAATGGTCGGCGGCTGGTCAGGGTAGTTGCGCTCGCGCTTGAGGTCCTTGTTTTCATCGTCGGCCAGGGGCGGCGCAGGGGCGTTTTGCGTCAGGGTGCCGCCGGGCCGGCGTCCGTCCGGGCCAGGTGCATCGAGGGGGTAATCAACCTCGGCGGCAATGACCGCGCCGATCACAGCGAGCAGGAACAACGGCAGGATGCGAAAACTCATGGCGGTTCTCCTCAAGCCACGCTGATCAACTCGATGCGGATCGCGCATTTCTTGTAGTCGGTCTGCTTGGAGATCGGGTCGGTGGCGTCGAGCGTGACCTTGTTGATCAGCTTGTTGGCATCGAAAAACGGCACGAACACCAGGCCGCGAGGCGGTTTGTTGCGCCCGCGGGTTTCGATGCGGGCGCGGATCTCGCCGCGGCGGCTGATCAGTTTCACTTCACTGCCACGGCGTGCCTTCATGGCCTTGGCGTCCTCGGGGTGCATGTAGACCAGTGCGTCCGGCACGGCTTTGTACAGTTCTTCCACCCGTTGGGTCATGGTGCCCGTATGCCAGTGCTCAAGGACCCGGCCGGTGCTCAGCCAGAACGGGTAGTCGGCATCCGGGGCTTCGGCCGGTGGCTCGTAGGGCAGGGCGAAGATGATCGCCTTCTTGTCCGGGTAGCCGTAGAACTGCACTTCGCTGCCGGTTTCCACGTAGGGGTCGAGCCCCTCGCGGTAGCGCCAGCGGGTTTCCTTGCCGTCGACCACTGGCCAGCGCAGGCCGCGTTCGCTGTGGTAACGATCGAAGGCCGCGAGGTCATGGCCATGACCGCGACCAAACTGCGCGTACTCTTCGAACAGGCCTTTTTGCAGGTAGAAACCAAAGGCCTTGGCTTCATCGTTCTTAAAACCGGTCTCGATTTGTTCGACGGGAAACTCGTCGACCTGGCCGTTCTTGAACAACACCTCGAACAGGGTTTTGCCCTTGTACTCAGGGGCCTTGGCCAGTAACTCCGCGGGCCAGGTTTCATCGGTCTTGAAGCGCTTGGAAAACTCCACCAATTGCCACAAGTCGGACTTGGCATCCCCCGGTGCGCTGACCAACTGATGCCAGAACTGCGTGCGGCGCTCGGCGTTGCCAAAGGCGCCTTCCTTTTCCACCCACATGGCGCTGGGCAGGATCAGGTCGGCGGCCTGGGCGGAAACGGTGGGGTAGACGTCCGAGACGATCACGAAGTTGTCCGGGTTGCGCCAGCCCGGCAAGACTTCCTGCATGATGTTGGGCCCGGCCTGCATGTTGTTGCTGGCCTGGGTCCAGTAGACGTTGAGCACGCCATCCTTGAGCATGCGGCTTTGTTGTACCGCATGAAAGCCGACTTTCTCCTGAATGGTGCCGGCAGGCAGCTTCCAGATTTTTTCCGCGGTGGCGCGGTGCTTGGGGTTGGTCACCACCAGGTCGGCGGGCAGGCGGTGGGAGAACGTCCCGACCTCGCGCGCGGTGCCACAGGCCGACGGTTGGCCGGTCAACGAGAAAGGGCTGTTGCCCGGCTCGCTGATCTTGCCCGTGAGCAAATGGATGTTGTAGATCAGGTTGTTGGCCCAGACTCCGCGGGTGTGCTGGTTGAAGCCCATGGTCCAGAACGACACGACCTTGCGATTGGGATCGGCATAGAGTTCGGCCAGGGCCTTGATGCGTTCAGGCGCCACCCCGGTCTCCTTGGCGGTGCGTTCCAGGGTGTAGGGTTTGACGAACGCGGCGAACTGCTCGAAGGACATGTCTGTCCAGGTATTGGCCTTGTCGGCATTCTTCGCCTGTTTTTCCAGCGGGTCATCCGCGCGCAAGCCGTAGCCGATATCGTCGGCGCCCTTGGCGAAGCGCGTGTGCTTGCTGATGAAATCCTGATTGACCGCGCCGCTTTCAATGATGTGGTTGGCGATGTAGTTGAGGATCAACAGGTCGGTTTGCGGCTTGAACACCATGGGGATGTCGGCCAGTTCGAAGCTGCGGTGTTCGAAGGTCGACAACACAGCGACTTTCACGTGCGGATAGCTCAGGCGCCGGTCGGTGACCCGGCTCCACAGGATAGGGTGCATCTCCGCCATGTTCGAGCCCCACAACACAAAGGCGTCGGTGGCTTCGATGTCGTCGTAGCACCCCATCGGCTCATCCGCGCCAAAGGTGCGCATGAAACCCATCACCGCCGAGGCCATGCAATGACGGGCATTGGGGTCGATGTTATTGCTGCGAAAACCGGCCTTCATCAGCTTGTTGGCGGCGTAGCCTTCCCACACCGTCCATTGTCCCGAGCCGAACATGCCGACCGATTCCGGCCCCTTGTTTTTCAGGGCCTGCTTGAATTTTTCTTCCATGATGTCGAAGGCCTTGTCCCAACTGATCGGCTGGAACTCGCCTTGCTTGTCGTACTGGCCGTTTTTCATGCGCAGCAGTGGCTGGGTCAGGCGGTCGACGCCGTACATGATCTTGGACAGAAAGTAGCCCTTCACACAGTTCAACCCGCGATTCACCTCGGCCTTGACGTCACCATGGGTGGCGACCACCCGGTTGTCCCGGGTCGCGACCATCACGCTGCAGCCGGTGCCGCAAAAGCGGCAGGGCGCCTTGTTCCAGTCCAGGGTGACCATGTCCGCTTCGGTGACCAGGTTGCTGGCAGTGGTGAATATCGGCAGGCCGGCCGCGGAGGCTGCAATGGCGGCGGCCTGGGCCTTGACGAATGCTCGGCGTGACATACTCATTGGATGTCTCCCGCGGAATCGAGAATTTCGTGATAGATCAGCGCAGCGTTGAGCACGCCCGGAAGATTGCTGATTTGATCGATGCGTTGCAGGATCTGGTTTTCGTGTACGGTCTCAAGGACTACCACCAGTTTCCCGGCAGCACTTTCCTGATGCAGTTCCACGCCTTCCAATAGACGCAGGTTGGCTTTGACGGCGTCGAAAAGTTCGGGGCGGGCATGTACCACAAGGCTGGCTATATGCAGGGCTTCGTCCATGGGCGACTCCAACAGGCTCTGATCGAGTTCTTTTAGTTGGGCGGCCCGGGCGGGCCGTAGAGCATTTGGAAAAACCAGATAATGAAACCGTAACCGCCGACGATAGCGACCGAAAGTAGCGGAAAAAGGCAGACAACAAGAAACAGGAACAGCCGCATTTCCTTGCGCCGCTGCGGTTTTTGCTCTTGAGTCAATGACATGGAGTGCGCTCCAGCCGAACGTGCACTCAGACTAGATCACGGAGTTTTGAAGGGTTAAGTTACTGCGGCATTTATCGACCGGCGGTGGCCAATATGCAGGGTTATGAAGTCACCGGTTATAACGCTTGCCGTCGTTACAGCGTTGAGTTTGCAGCGAGTTGATATACTTTCTTATTTGATAATTGTTCAACCTGATTATTCGTTCATACCGTCAATGGCCGATAAACTTTTTACCACTTCGGCTTCGACCGCCCCTTCGTTGGCACCCTCATCAAACACCGCGCAGCAACTCGAGTTGTGGTCGTTACCCACCCATTGATAGACCGCCACGACACTACCCGGCCCGACGCCGGTGTGGCCGCTCAGGATTCGATGACCTTCAACACCACCCTGCATCAGTCCCAGGCCATATCCTGGAGACGTCCATGGACGGCCGGGAATCGGCCCACCAAGGGTGCGCACGGTCTGCATTTGCAGGAGCAGGGATTGCGGCAGCAAGTCGCCGCCCAACAGTCGGTTCAGGAAAAGGGCTGCCTCGGCGAGTGGACCCACCAGCAAACCGTGATAGACCCAACCGGGATCGTAGGCGGACGCGGCGCCCATGTTCACGCCTGCCAGATCGGAAGGTGTTCTGGCGAGGCGCACTCTGGATAAGCCGAGGGGGGAAAACACCCGTTGTTTCAGCGCTTCTTCGAGGGGGAGGCCGGTGGTGCGCTCAATCAGTCTTGCGATGAACAGGTAGCCAACGTTGGAGTAACGCCAACCGTCACCCGGCGTGTAGCGCAAGCGGGAGGCATCGAGACGTTGCAACATGTCATCCGCCGACCAGGGAGCCTCATTATTAGCGACCGCAGCGTGGTAATCAGCGAGTTCCGAATAGTCCGCCAGGCCGGCCTCATGCCGTAGCAACTGGCGCAGGGTGAACGGGCCTTCAGCGACCCTGTCATCCAGGTTGACCAGCCGGTCGCGCACCAGTGTCAGGGCCGCCGCTGCGAGCACGGTTTTGCTGAAGCTCCACCAGGGCACCGTTGTATCCGGCTGTTCAGGCGTGAGGAGGGCGCCGTTCGATACAAGGGCAAAAAGCATGGGTCGACTCTGGATGGAAAGGGAGCGCGCTGACGCGAATCAGGTGTGCACCAACGCGATGGTGAATGAAACCACGATCATGCAGGCAAAGGCGAAATTTAGATTCATGTCGTTTCCATCCGTGACAGGGGTGATGGCGCTCATCTTGAACAGGTCCGGCGCAAATAAAAAATTCGGCTTGGTGATGTGAAAGATCGAAGGAATTGATAGCTGGCTCGTGAGTTGTGTAATGAGTCACTGAAATCCAACTGTGGGGGCGAGCAGGTTCCCACAGTTGGAATTTGGCCGTCGCACTATTAGCGTAGTCGCTCCAGCATCTGGTAGTACCACATGCCCGCCGCCAGCATCGGGTTGCCGAGCAGGTCGCCCATGGGCACGCGGATGTGCTGGCAGGCGGCGAAGGTGTCGTACTGCGCAAGTTGCCCGGTGATCGCGCGGCCCATGATTTCGCCCATGATGTGGGTGGTGGCGATGCCGTGCCCGGAGTAGCCCTGGCAGTACCAGACGTTGTCCGAGAGTTTGCCCAGTTGCGGGATGCGGTTGATCACGATGCCCATCGCGCAGCTCCACTGGTAATCGATGGCCACGCCTTTGAGTGCCGGGAACGTCTGTTCGATGCACGGGCGCAACTCGGCGGCGATGTCGCGTGAATCCTTGCCGCTGTAGTTGGCGCCGCCGCCGAACAACAGGCGGCCGTCGGCGGTCAGGCGGTAGTAGTCGAGTACGAAGCGGCAGTCGTAGACGGCGAGGTCTTCAGGGTTGATCTGCCGGGCCAGGTCTCCCAGGGGCGCCGTGGTGACGATGCCGCCCATGGCCGGGAAGATCTTACCCTTGAGTTTGTCCGGTTCCAGCTTGTGGTAGACGTCACCGGCCAGCAGGACCTGATTGGCGTCGATGCGGCCGTGGGCGGTGCGTACGCCTGGCTTGTCGCCATGAATAATTTCCAGCACTTCGCTGTTTTCGAAGATCAACGCACCGAGACTTTCCGCTGCCCGGGCTTCGCCGATGCACAGGTTGAGCGGGTGCAGGTGCATGTTGCGCGTGTTCTTGATCGCGCCGTGGTAGAGGTCGCTCTGCAGCAGGTCGCGTACCTGGCTACGGTCGAGCAGGCTGACTTCATCACCCATGCCACGGCGCAGCGCTTCGTCGTAGTCCTTGCGCAAACCGTCCATGTGGCTCGGTTTGTACGCCGCGTGCAGGTGACCGTGCTTGAGGTCGCAGGCGATGCCGTATTTCGCCACCCGTTGCTCGATGATCTGGTGCCCGCGCCAGCGCAGGTGCCAGATGAAATCGTCGACTTCATCACCGAGGGTGCGGCGCATCTGTTTACGCATGGCTTCGTCGCCGGAAAGGCTGCCGGTGACCTGGCCGCCGTTGCGCCCGGTGGCGCCCCAGCCGATCTTGTGGCTTTCGACGATGGCGACCTTCAGGCCTTTCTCCGCCAGTTCGACCGCGGTGGCGACGCCGGTGAAACCGCCACCGATGATCACCACGTCGACGCGGTGCTGGCCTTGCAGGGTTGGATAGTCGGTTTCGTGGTTGAGGGTGGCGGTGTAGTAGGAGTTGGTGCGTTGGGTCATGGGTAAGTCCTGGCAGGGAAGGCAGAGAAGATCCCTGTGGGAGCGGGCTTGCCCGCGAAAGCGGTGTGTCATTTAGCAGAGATGCTGACTGACACGGCCTCTTCGCGGGCAAGCCCGCTCCCACAGGTTTTTGCGGTGCATGAATGGGCGGCTCACGCCTCAGTCAAATACCAACGCCAATCCTGCTCACCCACCTCAGCCATGAACTGCCGATACTCCGCACGCTTGACCGCCAGGTACACCCCCAGAAATTCCTGCCCCAATGCATCCCGCGCCCACGCCGAATTTTCTAGCGCCGTCAGTGACGTCAGCCAGTCGGTCGGCAGCAACTGCGTGGCCTGCGCGTAGCCGTTGCCCTGCACCGGTTCGCCCGGGTCGAGGTTCTCGCTGATGCCGCGATGGATGCCGGCCAGGATCGCCGCCGCGGCCAGGTACGGGTTGGCGTCGGCGCCGCAGATGCGATGTTCGATGTGGCGGCTGTTGGCCGGGCCACCGGGAACCCGCAGGCTGACGGTGCGGTTGTCGACGCCCCAAGTCGGGGCCAGCGGCGCATAGCTGTTGGCCTGGAAACGCCGGTAGGAGTTGGCATTGGGGCAGAACAGCAACAGCGAATCGAGCAGCGACGCCAGCATGCCGCCGATGGCGGTGCGCAGCAGCGGGGTGCCGGCCGGGTCCTCGGACGCGAACAGGTTGCGGCCTTCGGCGTCGGCGATGCTGACGTGCATGTGCATGCCGGTGCCGGCCAGATGATCGAAGGGTTTGGCCATGAACGTCGCCTGCATGCCGTGCTTGTGGGCCACGGCCTTGACCAGGCGCTTGTAACGCACGGCCTGATCCATCGCCTGCAAGGCATCGCCGTGTTCCAGGGTGATTTCCACTTGCCCCGGGGCGTATTCGGAAATCGCCGTGCGCGCCGGAATGCCATGGAGTTTGCACGCGGCATAGAGGTCGGCGAGGAAGGGTTCGATCTGCTCCAGCTCACGCAGGCCGTAGACCTGGGTGTGTCGCGGTCGACCGCCGTCAGCGTCCAGCGCCGGTTGCGGGCGACCGTTGTGGTCGCGCCTGGCGTCCAGCAAATAGAACTCCAGCTCGCACGCCATCACCGGGTGGTAACCCTCGGCCTGCAAACGCTCGATAACATTGATCAGCAGGTGCCGTGGGTCAGCGATGCTCGCCGGCAGGCCTTCTTGCGGGTGCATGCTGACTTGCACCGCCGCTGTCGGAATCTGCCGCCACGGCAAACGCACCAGGCTGCCTTCGAGCGGATAGGCGCGGCAGTCGATGTCGCCCACCTCCCAGACCAGCCCGGAGTTCTCGACGTCATCGCCTTGCAGGGTCAGGCCGAGGATGGTGCTAGGCAGCGGGCGACCGCTTTCATACACCGCCAGCAGTTCCTCGCGGTGCAACAGCTTGCCGCGCGGCACGCCGTTGGCATCGAGAATGAACAGCTCGATCATGTCGATATCGGGGTTGTTCGCCAAAAAGCGTTGGGCGTCTTCAAGGGCTGCGAATTTCATTGTTCATCACTCACGTTGGCGTCCCGCGGACGCACGGATTCAGGCCAGGGCGCGACGACGGATAAAGACCCGCGGCGCTCTGGCAGCGATAGCGAAAAAGGAGGGGGGCTCTACGCGTCGTGGACGCGATCAGGCGAGCGGGGTGCTATCCGGCGGGCGTGCGGAGTGACGCAGTTTGGAGCGGCGCAGGGCCATGGGCAGGTTGACGATGCGTTTCATGAGGCAATGCCAGGAAAACGTCAGTGGCAGATGGCAAGCCATCCGGGGGTGTCTGGATACTAGGGGTGAATGTTCCGTCTGTAAATGTCTGTTTTAGCGAAGCAGGTACACCCCCAGCCCGATCAGCCCGCAGCCGATCAACACTTCGACCACCCCGCGCTTGAAGCGAAACAACGCAATCGCCGCTGCCACCGCGATCAGCAGCGAAGGCCAATCCAGCTGACTGCCGAAGCCTTTAGGCCACAGCACGTGATAGCCAAAAAAACACGCCAGATTGACAATCACACCGACGACTGCGGCGGTAATCGCTGTGAGCGGCGCAGTGAACTTGAGTTCGTTGTGCGTCGATTCCACCAGCGGACCACCGGCGAGAATGAACAGGAACGAAGGCAGGAAGGTGAACCAGGTCACCAGCATGGCGGCGACGGCCCCGGCGACGAAGGCCTGGTCGGGACCGAACACCTGATGCACGTAGCCACCGATGAAACCGACGAAGGCGACCACCATGATCAGTGGCCCGGGTGTGGTTTCGCCGAGCGCCAGGCCATCGATCATCTGCGTCGGCGTCAGCCATCCATAGTGGCCGACCGCGCCCTGGTACACATACGGCAGCACCGCGTAGGCACCGCCGAAGGTCAGCAGTGCCGCTTTGGTAAAGAACCAGCTCATCTGCGTCAGCGTGCCTTCCCATCCGAACAGGGCGGTGAGGGTGGCCATCGGCAGCGTCCACAACACCGCGCCAATCAGGGCCAGGCGCAGCAGTTTCCCGCTGTTGAAGCGGGCGTGCTCGGGTGTCGGTGTGTCGTCGTCGATCACGGCGGCGCCGTAGGATTTCTGCGCGGCGCCGTGGCCACCGGTGCGGAATTTTTCGGGGGCCAGGCGCCCGCCAAAGTAGCCGATGATTGCCGCCCCCAGAACGATCAGGGGAAAGGGAACGTTGAGGGCGAAAATGGCCACGAATGCCGCGGCGGCGATGCCCCACATCCAGCCGTTTTTCAATGCCCGGGAGCCGATCCGATGCGCCGCCTGCAGTACGATGGCGGTCACCGCCGGCTTGATCCCGTAAAACAGCCCGGCCACCACCGGCACCTCGCCAAAGGCGATGTACACCCAGGACAAGGCAATCAGAATGAACAGCGACGGCAGCACGAACAGCGCGCCGGCCATCACGCCGCCCCAGGTCCGGTGCATCAGCCAGCCGATGTAGGTCGCCAGTTGCTGGGCTTCGGGGCCGGGCAGCAACATGCAATAGTTGAGCGCATGCAGAAAGCGTCGCTCGGAGATCCAGCGCCGGCGCTCCACCAGTTCCTGATGCATCATCGAAATCTGCCCGGCCGGCCCGCCGAAGCTGATGAAACCGAGCTTGAGCCAGAAGCGGAACGCTTCTCGCAGGCTGATTGCAGCAGGCCTTGGTGACTCTGGTTGGCTGTTCGGGGCAGGCGTGGGGCTCAAGCGGATGTTCCTTGCGAAGGCGCTTTGAGCCCGTGACTTTAGCCATGATGCCGCGCTTTGGATAGTTGCTTATTGTGACACGGTTTCCCAGCGTCCTGCCGCGGATCGGTCGCTGTCACGGGCATCGACCCAACGTGCGCGAGAGGCCACATCTTCGCGTTTCCAGAATGCTGCGTCGGTTTTCAGGTAGTCCATGATGAACGCGCAGGCATCGAAGGCGGCTTGACGATGCTGGCTGCTCACACCGACAAACACGATCGGGTCACTGACCGACAGTTGGCCGATCCGGTGCACGATCTCCACGGCCTTGAGCGGCCATCGCGTCTTGGCGTTGTCGATGATCTTTTGCAGCGAGCGCTCGGTCATGCCAGGGTAGTGTTCAAGAAACAGACTGGTCACTTCCTCGCCCTGATTGATATCACGCACATAGCCAACGAAGTTGACCACGGCGCCGACGCCGGGATCGTTTGCCCGCAGCCTGTCGATCAGTTGGCCGGTGTCGAACGTTTTGTACTGGACTCGAACCGTCATGCTTCAGCCTCCGGTGACCGGCGGGAAAAAGGCGATTTCATCAAAGTCCTCGATCGCCAGGTTCAGGTGGCAGAGCTCCTGGTTAAGCGCGCACATCAGGTTGCTTTCGCCCAGTACGCTGTTCCAGATTTCACCGCGGGCCATCAGCATCTGACGGACGTCTTCGATGGTCTTGAGGCTGGTGGTAAGGGGCAATTTTTCCCCACCCAGGTTGAGCTGCTCGCGATAGCGGGCGAAGTAATTGATCAGGATCATTGTGCATCCTCGAATGTAAAGTGGCCCGAGCGACCACCTTGTTTGCTGAGCAGGCGGACGTCGTCGATGACCATGCCGCGGTCCACCGCCTTGCACATGTCGTAGAGGGTCAGCGCGGCGACACTGACAGCGGTCAGCGCTTCCAGCTCCACACCGGTCTGGCCCTCGACGCGACAGGTGCCGACGATTTTTACGCTGTCCGGTGCGCAGGCCTTCAGTTCGACGTGGATCGAACTGAGCAACAAGGTGTGGCACAGCGGGATCAGTTCGTGGGTTTTCTTTGCGGCCATGATTCCGGCGATCCGTGCCACGGCGAACACATCGCCCTTGGGGTGGCCGTCGCTCTGGATCAACTTCAGGGTTTGCGGGCGCATGCGCACCCAGGCTTGTGCCTGAGCCTCGCGCTGGGTCGAGCTTTTGTCGCTGACATCGACCATGTTGGCGCGGCCCTGGCTATCGAGGTGGGTCAAGCCGTTGGGGGATGAATCTGAACAGACTGTCATGGAAAGTTCCTGCGCTTACCAGCGCGGTGATCAGGTGAAGGCATCATGCCGGGCTGTAAATTCGTGGAGCGTTACGGTGCGGCACGTGAATCAGGTTGAGGCGATGTTTGATCGCCCATTGCACGGTCAGGGCCGTAGGCGCGGACAGGCTGACCAGCGTGCCGAGTCTGGCCCTGACGGCTTTGTGGATCAGTTCCAGGCTGCAACGACTGGTGACCACGGTGAAGCCGCGACGGCTGTTGATGCCGACGTGCTGCAGGGCACCGATCAATTTATCCAGCGCGTTGTGCCGGCCGATGTCTTCACGGCAGATCAGCGCCTCGCCTTGTGTGTCGAAATACAACGCCGCATGCAATGCGCCGCTACTACGGGCCATCTGCTGCGCCTGTTCGATACGATCGCGGATACCGATGAGATGTTCGGCCGCAGGCAGTCTCACCGGGTCGAGAATCTGCAGTTGCGGCAATGCCTGTTCCAGCGCCTCAACCCCGCAAAGTCCGCAGCCACTGGTACCGGTCATTTGCCGGCGATGATCTTTCAGCGCCCAGAACGCGCGACTGCAAATCTGCACATCCGCTTGGACGGCCTGGTCAAAGTGGGTGAGGTGGATGTCGTAGATTTCACTCTGGTCTTGCACGATGTCGTTGCTGACGCTGAAACCACGGATGAAATCTTCGAGGTTGCCGGGCGAGACCATCATCACTGCCTGGCTCAAGCCGTTGTAGGTGATCGCCAGGGCAATCTCGGACGCCAGCGCCGCTTGAGCGATGGCTGCGCCGCCGTCGTACTCACGAAAGTTCACACTCAACGGCGTTGGCGCAGGAGCATTGGTATCGCTTCGATCAATGATTTTCTGAACTTTGCACAACATGGGAAGAACCTCGAAGCGCTGAATTGAGTTCAGGCTACGGGTAACTTTTCAGTGCGTCCAATCGCTAGTTCCGATGCAGTGATTGGTGATGTCTATCGTTAAGGTCGAAGTTGTTTAATTCGGATTTTATATCAAATTAAAGACTCAGATTTTTGCGGTAAATAACTGCCGCGCTTCAGCGAAACACTTCTCGGCAATTGCAGAGCGCGGTTCGGTCTTGCGCATGACCAAACCCAACGGTGCAAGCACGCTGGCATCGGGCAAATTGATGAAGGACAGGTATTCGATTGGCGCTTCCAGGCCGCTATCGAGGGGCATGATCGCGCAGCAAAAACCTTCGTGGATCGCCTGCAGCAGCTGGTAAGTCGAATCGCTTTCCAGGATCGGCTGCGGGTCGAGCCCGCGGCTGCGGAAACTCAGGTCGATGGATTTTCGATAGTGCATGCCGTTGCTGAGCATGCCCAGCGGCAACTCGGCGGCGTCTTCCCAGCTCATATGCATGCCTTCGAAATGGAAGTGACGGGTGTCGTACAGCAGGCCGACCCGGGTTTCGCCGATCTCGAAAAACTCGAAATAGCTCGGGTTGACGTGATCGAGGTAACACACGCCCAGGTCCAGCTGGTTATTGCCAAGCCCCTCGATGATTTGGTCGGAGCTCAACGAGGACAGGCTGTACTTGAGCTCGGGAAAGCTGCGTGAAAGCCCCTGAATGTAGCTGACCGGGTTGAAGCTGCTGAGCGGCACCAGGCCCAGTCGCAAGTTACCGACCAATTGGCCACGGCAGGCAGCGGCTTCGGCGAACAGGCCGTCATGGGCGGCCAACAGGGTCCGGGCCCACGCCAGTACGCGTTCACCCGCCTGGGTAAAGCCTTCGAAGCGCTGCCCACGGGTGACCAGCACCAGGTCCAGTTCATCCTCAAGGTTGCGCAGGCGCATCGACAGGGTCGGCTGGGTGATGTGGCAACGCGCGGCGGCCTGGCCGAAGTGACGGGTCTGCTCCAGGGCGATCAGGAACTTGAGTTGTTTGATGTCCATGACGGCACCTGCTGACGGAGGAAATGAAGGGTAAGTATTGACTCAAGCGCGCAAGACACAAGGTATGCGCGATAACGTTGGCCGTGGACGATCTCATTGTCCCGGGCGGGCGTCCAATCAGCTGTTTTTAAGACATCATCAACCCGATCTATCGGTAGTCAGCTTATTTTCGATTATTCAAACTAAATGCCGATAGATACGCTCGATAACTTGGTTGGTTAGAGTGATTAGACAGTGCTTGTTCCAGCGCTTTAGTCTCTGAAAGTTATTTAATTTATATCTGTCGGAGAATGACATGAGCGTTAAGCAAGATGCATTGTTTATACCCCTGAATATTGCTGTGCTTACCGTCAGCGATACCCGTGAATATGCCAATGACACCTCCGGGCAACTGCTGGTCAGCCGCCTGCTGGAAGCCGGGCATACCCTGAGCGAGCGCAACCTGCTCAAGGACGATCTGTACAAGATCCGTGCGCAGGTGGCGACCTGGATTGCCGATGACAACATTCAGGTGGTGCTGATTACCGGCGGCACCGGCTTTACCGGGCGTGACAGCACACCCGAGGCAGTGGCTTGTTTGCTGGACAAGCAGATCGATGGCTTTGGCGAACTGTTTCGTGCGATCTCTATCCTCGACATTGGCACCTCCACGGTGCAGAGCCGGGCCTTGGCCGGGTTGGCCAATGGCACGCTGGTCTGCTGCCTGCCGGGGTCCACGGGCGCCTGTCGTACCGCGTGGGAAGGTATCCTCGCCGAGCAACTGGATGCGCGGCATCGGCCGTGCAATTTCGTCCCGCACCTCAAACCGGTGCAAGCCTGTGGGACGCGGGGATGAGCAGCTCTGCGTTGATGCCGATGGAAGAGGCCATCCGCCGTTTACTGGCGATGGCAGAGACGCAACGGCTGCAGGAAAGCGAAGCAGTGCCGTTGAGCGCGGCACGGCAACGGGTGTTGGCCAACGATTTGCTGGCGATCCTGGACCTGCCGCCCTGGCCGAACAGCGCCATGGACGGTTATGCCTTGAATCTAGACGGTTGGGACGGCCAGCCGTTGCCCGTGTCGCAGCAGGTATTTGCCGGGCACGCCCCCGAAGCATTAGCAGCGGGTACCTGCGCACGAATCTTCACCGGCTCCCCCGTACCGCCAGGCGCGAACTGCGTAGAGATGCAGGAAAACACGCAAGTACTGGATGACGGCCGCGTGAGCTTCAATCAGCCGCTGAGCCTGGGCTGCAATATCCGCCCGCAAGGCCAGGAGAACCACGCCGGGGATGTGTTGTTGCAGGCCGGCAAGCGTCTCGGGCCGTTCGAACTGGCGGTCGCGGCGGCGCAGGGCTGCACCCATGTGCAGGTGGTGCGACGACCACGGGTGGCGTTGCTGTCCACCGGGGATGAGCTGGTCGAACCAGGCGCGCCGCTCAAACCCGGCAGCATCTACAACAGTAACCGCACCTTGTTGAGTCACTGGTTGAGCGCATTGGGTTGCGATGTCATTGATATCGGCATTCTTCCCGACGAGCTTCGGCAGACGCGGCTCAAGCTCGAACAATTGCAGCAAGCTGCAGACCTGATTCTCTCCACTGGCGGCGTATCCGCAGGTGAGGCCGATTGCCTTGGCCAGGTGTTGCGTGAATGCGGTAAACCACTGCTCTGGAAACTCTCGATCAAACCCGGCAAACCGCTGACCGTGGGCCATTTTGGTAGCGTGCCCGTGATTGGCTTGCCGGGTAATCCAGCTTCGGCACTGGTGACGTTTGGCTTGTTGGCCAGGCCTTATCTGTTGCGGATTCAAGGTGTCGAAGATGTCGAGCCCTTGAGCTTTGCGGTCACTGTCGGTTTTGCCTGGCCGAAACCGGGAAGCCGCCGGGAATACCTGCGGGCCAAGCTGGAGGCGGGTCGCGCTGTGCTTTATCCAAACCAGAGTTCAGGTGTGCTGCTGGGCGCTTGCTGGGCGGATGGGTTAGTGGAGGTTGCGCAGGGTCGCACATTGGAAGAGGGCGATACGGCACGATTCATCCCGTTCAACGAATTGTTCTGAACCAACGGTAACCCCCTGTGGGAGCGAGCTTGCTCGCGAAGAGGCCGGCACATGCGGCATGGTTATTGACTGACCTGCCGCCATCGTCGGAACGCCGCCCGGAATCAATCAATTCAGCACGAAATCCACCGGCTCCAGCTGTGGTGGCAGTTCCGTCACGCCCAGCGCCGCCAGGACATCGCGCTCGATGTTGCGCACGATGGCGTCGGTGGGCAGGTCGTTTTCGTCGCGGCCGAAGGGGTCTTCCAGTTCGTCGGCAATCGCATCCAGGCCGAAAAAGGTGTAGCTGACAATTGCGGTGAAGATCGGTGTCAGCCAGCCCAGGGGTTCGGCCATGGCGAACGGCAACAGGATGCAGAACAGGTAGATGGTCCGGTGCAGTAACAAGGTGTAGGGGAACGGCAGCGGGGTGTTCTTGATCCGTTCACAGACCGCTTGAGAACGGGTCAGGCTGGACAGATGGTTGGCCATGATCGTGTAGCGCCATTCGCTGATCACACCTGACTCATTGAGCGCCGAGCACTGTTGACCGACCTGCAGCAGAATCTGCCCGCTCACATCGGTCGTATTTCCCTTGGGCATCGGTTGCAGCCAGTCGCCACTGTCGGCCAGTTCGTTTTCCTTGCGCAGGCGTGCATTGAGCGCATGGGCGAAGCCACAGAGGTTGCTCAGGATTGTGTGCCGCTCAGGCGCGTCCTTGATGATCTGGGTTTCGCGAATCATCGAGCGGATTTCCACGATCACATCGCCCCATGCCTTGCGCGCCTCATACCAGCGGTCATAGCAGGCGTTGTTGCGAAAACTCATGAAGATCGACAGCGACAGACCGAGCAGGGTGAACGGCGTTGCGCTGACCTTTGAGAAGTAGCTCGGGTGCAATGTTTCGATCAGTACGATGGCAGAAGCGAGCAGCGTCACTAACAGGCTGCGCAGGGCAATGCGTTTAGCGATCGAGCCCTTGAGCGAAGTCAGCACGCCGATCAGATTGGGTTTGGGTCTGACGATCATGGTTTTTCAGCCGCCCGTCATGTTCATGAAACGAACGACCTGGACATCGTCGTTCACTTGGAAATTGTGCCGATAGGGCTTGAGTTTCATCGCCTCGATGATGGCTTTCTCCAGACGCTCTGGCTGTCCGGGGTGGCTGCGCAACACGGCCTTGAGATCAACGCAATGCTCGTTTCCCAGGCACAGCAGCAGGCGACCTTCCACCGTCAGCCGCACCCGATTGCAAGTGCCGCAGAAATTGTGGCTGTGGGGCGAAATGAACCCCAGGCGAATGTGCGGCGCTTCAGCCAGACGCCAGTACCGCGAAGGGCCTTGGGTCGACTCGGCGGAATCAATCAAAGTGTAGCGCTCGGCGATCCGCTCACGAACCTGGGCGCTGGAATAAAACGACTCGGCACGGCTGTGTTCATCGATGGTGCCCAAGGGCATTTCTTCGATGAAGGAAATGTCGAGGTTGCGGTCGATGGCGAAGCTCACCAGATCGTTTATCTCGTGATCGTTGCGGCCCTTCATCACCACGCAGTTGAGCTTGGTGTTGCGAAACCCGGCCTGGTTGGCGGCGTCGATGCCCTTGATCACCTGTGCCAGATCGCCGGTGCGGGTCAGCTCGCGAAAGCGTTGCGGGTCCAGGCAGTCGAGACTGATGTTGAGGCGCTTGACCCCGGCCTCGAACAACGGCTCGGCAAGCCTGGCCAACTGCGAGCCATTGGTGGTCATGCACAGCTCGCGCAGGCCGGGCAGGGCGGCGATCTTCTGGCACAGCTGCACCACGCCTGGGCGGATCAGCGGCTCGCCCCCGGTCAGGCGAATCTTGCGCGTACCCAGTGCGACGAAGCGCTCAGCCACCTGATAGATCTCTTCCAGGGTCAACACCCGTTGACGCGGCAGGAACTGCATGTCCTCGGCCATGCAATACACGCAACGGAAATCGCAGCGGTCGGTGACCGACATCCGCAGATAATCCACGCGCCGGGAGAACCCATCGATCAAGACTCGTTCCGACATGACATCCTCGCTTGGCGCCTACAGTTGTTGAGCGCAGGCTAAGTGCAACTTGCGAGACCGTCCAATCACTATTTATGACCGGTTGATCGAGCGGCTCTATGATGAATTAATTTTCCCGCAGATCATGCTACTAAGATTAATAAGTCACTGTATTTTAAGGATAAAACACCTTGATAGATATCTTCGATAATGTGGTCATTAATAGCGATTAGACAATATTAAACCCGTATTCCTATGCTTTTCTCCGTCAAACGATCAATGGCCTGAATCAGGTCGTAGCCTGTGTGCATTGTCACGGAGAAGAACCATGACCCAAGTCGACCGCTACAAACCCTACAAAGGAGCCGCCGCTGGTTGGGGCGCGCTGATTGCTGTCACCAAGAACTGGCTGGGCAGTGAAAACGCGCTGAAAAATATCCGTGCCATGCTCAAGACCAACCAGAATGGCGGCTTCGACTGCCCCGGATGCGCCTGGGGCGAATCGCCGGAAAACGGCATGGTCAAGTTCTGCGAAAACGGCGCCAAGGCGGTTAACTGGGAAGCCACCGGCCGTTTGGTCGACCCGGCCTTTTTCAACAAATACAGCGTTTCGACGCTCTCGGAACAAAGCGATTATTGGCTTGAGTATCAGGGTCGCCTGACCCACCCGATGCGCTACGAGGCCAGCACCGACCGTTACGTGCAGACCTCCTGGGACGAAGCTTTCGCGTTGATCGCCCGTCACCTCAATGCCCTGGATTCGCCGAATCAGGCCGAGTTCTACACCTCGGGCCGCGCCAGCAACGAAGCGGCGTTTCTCTACCAGCTGTTCGTCCGCGCCTACGGCACCAACAACTTCCCCGACTGCTCGAACATGTGCCACGAGGCCAGCGCCGTCAGCATGATCGAGAGCCTGGGCGTGGGCAAAGGTACCGTGGTGTTTGACGACCTGGAGCATGCCGACGCGATCTTCGTCATCGGCCAGAACCCGGGCACCAACCACCCACGGATGCTCGAACCGCTGCGCGAAGCGGTGAAGCGCGGGGCGCAGGTGATCTGCATCAACCCGCTCAAGGAACGCGGACTGGAACGTTTCCAGCATCCACAACACCCGATCGAGATGCTGATGAACGGCTCCGAGCCGACCAACACCGCTTACTTCCGTCCGGCACTCGGCGGCGACATGGCGGTCATGCGCGGCATTGCCAAGTTCCTGCTGCAGTGGGAGCGCGAAGCACAAGCCAGTGGTGGCACGCCTGTGTTCGACCATGAGTTTATCGCCGAACATACCTCGGGCATGGATACCTACCTGGCCGAAGTCGACGCCACCCGTTGGGAGCACATCCAGCAGCAATCGGGCATGAGCCTGGCAGACATTGAACTGGCTGCGCGCATGTATGCCCGCGCCAAGCGCGTGATCATGTGCTGGGCGATGGGGCTGACGCAGCACACCCATTCGGTGCCGACGCTGCAGGAAGTCATCAACGTGATGTTGCTACGCGGCAATGTCGGTCGCCCCGGTGCCGGCCTGTCACCGGTTCGCGGTCACAGTAACGTGCAAGGCGACCGGACCATGGGCATCAACGAACTGGCGCCCACCGAATTGCTCGACGCCTTGGAAAAGCGCTTTTCCTTCAAGCCGCCACGCGAGCATGGCCACAACACGGTGATGGCAATCGGCGCGATGGAGCAGGGCCGTTCGAAAGTGTTTATTGCCCTCGGTGGCAACTTCGCCCAGGCCACCCCCGACACCCCGCGCACCCATGCCGCGTTGCGCAAATGCGAACTGACCGTGCACATCGCCACCAAGCTCAACCGCAGCCATCTGGTGACCGGCCGTGAAGCGCTGATCCTGCCGTGCCTGGGTCGTACCGACATCGACATGCAGGCCGAAGGGCCGCAAGGCGTCACCGTGGAAGACACCTTCAGCATGATTCACATCTCCCATGGCCAACTCAAACCCAAGTCCAGGCACCTGCTGTCCGAGCCTGCGATCATTGCCGGGATCGCCGCCGCGACGCTGGGCAAGCAGCCGATTGACTGGAACTGGGCCATCGGCGACTACGGCCGTATTCGTAACATGATTGCCGACACCATTCCCGGCTTTGAGGATTTCAATCAGCGCTTGTTGCATCCGGGCGGTTTCCACATGCCCAACAACGCCGCGCAACGCATTTGGAAAACCGCGAGCGGCAAGGCGCAATTCACCCCGAGCGTATTACCCGAACATCTGATCAGCGAAGGCGTGCGCAACCTGGCCGTGAAGCCGCATCTGATTTTGCAGACCATGCGCTCCCACGATCAGTACAACACCACGCTGTACGGTCTGGACGATCGTTATCGCGGGGTCTACGGCATGCGCGACGTGGTGTTCGCCAACGAGCAGGACATCCGCCGGCTCGGTTTCGAACCGGGGCAGAAGGTCGATCTGGTGGCGCTGTGGGATGACGAGCGCGAACGTCGGGTCAGCGGTTTTACCCTGATCGCCTACGACATTCCGGCGGGTCAGGCGGCCGCCTACTACCCGGAAACCAATCCGCTGGTACCGCTGGAAAGCTACGGTGACCGCACGTTCACCCCGACCTCCAAGTTCGTCGCCATCCGGATTGAACCGGCGAAGGCCAACAGCCTGATTTCGACTTGCGCCGCGTAAATCATCGTTTTTGTTTCTCTTATATCCGCGACGAGGATATCGACATGTTTAATCTTGAGGCACTGGACCTGGCGCGGATGCAATTCGCGTTCACGGTTTCGTTCCACATCATCTTTCCCGCCATCACCATCGGGCTGGCCAGTTTCCTGGCGGTGCTCGAAGGGCTTTGGCTGAAGACCCACAACGACACCTACCGTGATCTCTACCATTTCTGGTCGAAGATCTTCGCGGTCAACTTCGGCATGGGTGTGGTTTCGGGGCTGGTCATGGCCTACGAGTTCGGCACCAACTGGAGCCGTTTCTCCGACTTCGCCGGCAGTATCACCGGGCCGTTGCTGACCTATGAAGTGCTCACCGCGTTCTTCCTTGAAGCCGGATTCCTGGGGGTCATGTTGTTTGGCTGGAACCGGGTAGGGCGCGGTTTGCACTTCTTCTCGACGATCATGGTTGCCATCGGCACCTTGATTTCGACCTTCTGGATTCTCGCGTCCAACAGCTGGATGCAGACACCACAAGGTTTCGAGATCGTTGATGGTCGGGTCATGCCGCTGGATTGGCTGGCGATCGTGTTCAACCCGTCGTTCCCGTACCGCCTGGCGCACATGGCGATTGCGGCGTTCGTCGCCACCGCGTTCTTTGTCGGCGCCTCGGCGGCGTGGCATCTGCTGCGCGGCAACGACACGAAGCAAGTGCGCAAGATGCTGTCGATGGCGTTGTGGATGGCGCTGATTGTCTGTCCGATCCAGACGGTGGTGGGTGATGCCCACGGCTTGAACACCCTGGAACATCAACCGGCGAAAATCGCTGCCATCGAAGGACACTGGGAAAACAACGGTAGCGTAGCAACGCCATTGGTGCTGTTCGGCATCCCCGACATGCAGGCCGAGAAAACCCGGTACGCCATCGAGATTCCCTACCTGGGCAGCCTGATCCTGACCCACAGCCTCGACAAGCAGATCCCGGCGCTCAAGAGCTTCCCGAAAGAGGATCGGCCCAATGCAACGATCATCTTCTGGAGCTTTCGCGTCATGGCCGGACTGGGCATGTTGATGGTGCTGGCCGGTGTGCTGGGCCTGGCGCTGCGTCGCAGCGGTGCGATTTATCGCAATCGCTGGTTCCTGCGCCTGATGTTGTGGATGGGGCCGAGCGGCCTGATCGCGATGCTGGCGGGTTGGGTCAACACCGAAGTGGGGCGCCAACCGTGGGTGGTATATGGCCTGCAAAGAACCGCGAATGCTGCGTCCAATCACAGCGTCACGCAGTTGAGCATCTCCTTGGCGCTGTTCGTGGTGATCTATTTCTCGGTGTTCACGGTGGGCATGGGCTACATGATGAAGCTGGTGGCCAAAGGGCCAAAATCCCATCACGAGCATTTGCCGGCGGGTCATTCCGATCAGGTGATTACGCCGCGCCGTCCGCTATCGGCCGACGCCGAAGTCCTCGAAACCGACGCTCGCGTCCATTGAAATAGGGGAGTTGAACATGGGTATTCAAGGTATCGACTTATCGCTGATCTGGGGCGTGATCATCGCTTTCGGCGTGATGATGTACGTGATCATGGACGGCTTCGACCTGGGACTGGGCATTCTGTTTCCACTGATCCCGGATGCCAGGGAACGCGATGTGATGATGAACACCGTCGCACCGGTGTGGGACGGCAACGAGACCTGGCTGGTACTGGGTGGCGCGGCGCTGTATGGCGCGTTCCCGCTGGCCTATTCGGTGATTTTGGAAGCGTTGTACCTGCCGTTGATCCTGATGTTATGCGGCTTGATCTTCCGCGGAGTGGCCTTCGAGTTTCGCTTCAAGGCCAGCCCTGAGAAACGCCACATCTGGGACATGGCGTTCATCGGTGGTTCGCTGTTGGCGACGTTCTCCCAGGGCGTGGTGATAGGCACTTACATTGCCGGCATCCCGGTGGTCGGCCGGCAGTTCGCCGGTGGTAGCTGGGAATGGCTGGCGCCGTTTCCACTGTTCTGCGGTGTCGGTCTGATCGTCGCTTACGCGTTGCTTGGCAGCACCTGGTTGCTGGTCAAGACCGAAGGCATGCTGGAGTCGCGGATGCGCCTGTTCACCCGGCCCCTGGCCTGGCTGTTGCTGGCGGTGATCGGAGTGATCTGTGTATGGACGCCGATCCTGCACCCGGAAATCGCCACGCGCTGGTTCGGCCATGCGCACCTGGCGGTGTTCGGCAGCTTGGCGGTGCTGGCCTTGCTGGTGCTGTTCGGGCTGCTCAAGACCCTGCGTCAACGTCACACCCACTGGCCATTCGCGTTCACCCTGATGCTGGTGTTCCTCGGCTACATCGGCCTGGCCTTCAGCATCTGGCCGAACATCGTGCCGCCGTCCATCAGCCTGTGGGCAGCGGCTTCACCGGCGACCAGCCAGTTGTTCATCCTGATCGGGGCGCTGTTCATCCTGCCGATCATCTTGATGTACACGGTCTGGAGCTATTACGTTTTCCGCGGCAAAGTGAGGATTGGCGATGGCTACCATTGATAAGCATCAACCAGCGCCTTGGTACAAGCGCGTTGGTTGGCTGGTGTTGATCTGGCTGGGCAGTGTGGTGGCGTTGGGCGTGGTGGCGGGGGCATTGCGAATCTTGATGCATGCGCTGACCCTGTAGGAGCGAGCCTGCTCGCGATGAACTTCTGGACAACGCGATCATTCAGGCAACACGCGTTATCGTTGACGTCCATCGCGAGCAGGCTCGCTCCTACAGTATTTGTTTACTGCGCCCCAAACATCACCGTCCAGTAAATCCCCGCATCGCTCTTGGGATCAACCGCATACGCCGCGCCCAGATCGCGGAACTGCGGGTTCATCAGGTTGGCGCAATGGCCGGGGCTGGCCAGCCAGCCGTCGACCACCTTGCGCACGCTGTCCTGCCCGGCGGCGATATTTTCGCCGATCTGCTGGAAGTCGTAGCCCGCCAGTTCCGCGCGGTCGCCCGGGGTGCGGCCGTCCCGGTCCTTGTGATCGAAGTAGTTGTTGTTGGCCATGCTGCGCGACTGGGCTTCGGCGGCGCTCGCCAAAGTGGCGTTCCAGGTCAGCGGCGCGGTGGCGTTGAAGGCTTGCGCGCCGCATTGGCGGGGGCGGCTGCGCGCGACATTGAGTTCGGCCAGCAGTTTTTGCCCTTCGGCCTGCCAGTCGCCCAGGCGTGCGCTCAACAATGGCCGGGCCAGTACGATGCGCCACTCGTGGTCCTGGCGGCTGACGCCAACGTCGACGAACTGCGGGTCGAGCACGATCTGGCAAAAGCTTTCCTGGATCGCCTTCATGGCCGAGGGCGCATCACGCGGCCCGGTCAGGCTGATCGCCTGCACGTTCTTCATCGGGTACCCGGCCGTGGCCATGGCCTGCTGCAGGTTGCCGACGCTGGCGGCGGACAGCACCAGCCGCGGGTCGGCCGACAGCGGTGGCAGTTCCGATGACACCTGGCCGGCGCAACGCTGCAACTGGGCGCGGTAGACGTTGATCGACTCGATCAGTTGCGACTCATCGCTCGCCAACGCGGTGGCGGCAAACAGAAGTCCCAGTGAGAACCCGGCAAGACGCAGGGTGGATGACAGGAAATGCATGGAAATCCTCCTTGAGCGGACTGTGCCCATGATGCGCGAAATGCCCCCCTTGAGCGCAATGCCTTTTTCCGGGATCTCGCGTCCTCCGCGCCATTATTTCACTACTACACTCAAGCGATACTGCCTACAGAGTAGTGCCCGATCATGCGCCACGACTGGATAGCCACCTGCCTCGCCCTGACCCTGCTCGCTGTTCCGGCATTCGCAACCGACCAGGAACAAAAACAGAAAGTCGCCGAAGACAAGGCCGAGGTGCTGGAGCAGAAGGCTGCGCAAAACAGCGGCCCCGCGGCGGCGCGCAAGTCTCAAGCCATTACCCAGCCTGAGGTCCAGGCCGTGGACCCGGCGGGCAAGGCACCGCTGGATGACGCCATCACCTGTCTCGCCCGTTCGATCTACTGGGAGGCCAAAGGCAAGGACGCGGCCGACATGGAAGCGGTGGCCAACGTGGTCATGAACCGCCTTGGCCATGAGGGTTTTCCCGATACCGTATGCGGCGTGGTCAAGGAGGGCTCGGAGACCAAAAGCTGCCAGTTCTCGTGGTGGTGCGACGGCCGTTCCGACTCCGTGCAGGAGGAGGTGCCCTACGCGATGGCCAAGGAAATCGCGCGCAAGGCGCTGAACAAGCAATTGCCGGATCGCACCAAAGGCGCGCTGTATTTCCATGACCGCACGGTGAAGCCGGGATGGGCCAAGGAGTACACCCATACGGCCGACATCGGCTTGTTCAGGTTTTACAAACCCCTGGGCGGGGATGCGAAGTAGTTACTTTTAGCTGGAAAACCCTTGAAATTCTTCCAGGCCAGCGAAACTGCAATATTTCTGTTTTACAAGCTTCATGACGGAGCAACGCGTTAGAAATGTCATGAGCGGAAACAGAACATGAAGCAAGCGTGGTTTTTCAGCAGTCATTCGGCACCGCCAGCTGCGTCCTTTCGGGTGAACGCCTCGTGACCGTTCTTGTCACCGGCGCCGCCGGTTTCATCGGTTTTCATTCGGCCAGGCGCTTGTGCCTGGACGGCCATGAAGTGGTCGGGATCGACAACCTCAACGACTATTACGACGTAGCGCTCAAGCAGGCGCGGCTGAAGGCGCTTGAGTCGTTGCCGGGTTTTCGCTTCCTGAAAATGGACATCGTCGACAAGCCGGCATTGCTGGACGTGTTCCGCGAATACCGGTTCAGCGACGTGGTGCATCTGGCCGCCCAGGCGGGCGTGCGTTATTCGCTGGACCATCCGGATGCCTACGCCCAATCGAACCTGGTGGGTTTCCTCAATGTGCTGGAAGCCTGTCGGTACCATCGGCCCGGGCACCTGATCTATGCCTCGAGCAGTTCGGTCTACGGCAGCAACCGCAACCTGCCGTTTCGCGTCGAAGATGCGGTTGATCACCCGGTTTCGTTGTACGCGGCCACCAAGCGTGCCAATGAACTGCTGGCCCACAGTTACTGCCACCTGTACGGCCTCAAGGCCAGCGGCCTGCGCTTCTTCACCGTCTACGGGCCCTGGGGCCGGCCCGACATGGCACCGTTCAAATTCACCCAGGCCATCCTCAACGGCCTGCCCATCGACGTCTTCAACCAGGGCGAAATGGCGCGGGACTTCACCTACATCGACGACATCGTTGAAAGCATCGCCCGCCTGCGCACACGGCCGCCGGGCGAGGGTACGCATCAATTGTTCAACATCGGTCGCGGTGAACCCATGGCACTGCTGGATTTCATCGAGTGCCTGGAATCGGCATTGGGCACCGTGGCCCGGCGTAACTTCATGCCGATGCAGGACGGTGATGTGGTCAAGACCTGGGCCGATGTCTCGGCGCTGCAGGCGTGGGTCGACTTTCGCCCGAGGGTGTCGGTGGAAACCGGGGTCGGGGCCTTTGTGCAGTGGTATCGGCAGTTTTATCAGATTTGAATCGTTCGCCGCGGATAACGGTAAACCTATAGGGCGAGGGGACTCCATGAGCCAAGACATATTTGTATCGGTACTGATTCCGGCCAAGAACGAAGCGAACAACCTCAAGCCGTTGCTTGAAGAGGTGCGCGAGGCGCTGGCAAACGAAGTGTATGAAATCATCGTGGTCGACGATGGCAGCACCGATGCCACCTTGCACGAGCTGCGGCAGATCAGGAACAGCGGCCTGGCTGCCTTGCGCATCCTGCATCATGACCGCTCGCTGGGACAAAGCACCTCGCTCTACCACGCGGCACGGGAAGCGCGCGGGCAATGGCTGGCCACCCTCGACGGCGACGGCCAGAACGATCCGGCGGACATCCCCGGCATGTTGGCACTGGTGCGCAGTGAGCGGGGCAGGGGCGACGTGCAACTGGTGGCCGGCCACCGCACCAACCGCCGCGATACCGCGAGCAAGCGCTGGGCCTCGCGTTTCGCCAACGGCCTGCGCCGGCGCCTGCTCAAGGACGCCACGCCGGACACCGGTTGCGGCCTGAAGCTGATCGAGCGCGCGGCGTTCCTGCGCCTTCCGTATTTCGACCACATGCATCGATTCATTCCGGCATTGATCCAGCGCCATAACGGCCGAACGATCCATTATCCGGTCAACCATCGAGCGCGCACCGCCGGGGTGTCCAAGTACGGCAACCTCGACCGCGCCCTGGTGGGCATTCTTGACCTGGTCGGTGTCTGGTGGCTGATCAAGCGCACGCGGCTCAACAGCCACGCCCAGGAGCTGGAAGGATGATCATGACCCGCGAAGCCCTGTGGCTGGTGATCGGTTTTGCCGGACAGATCGCGTTTACCGGACGGTTCGTCTTGCAGTGGCTGTACAGCGAATACAAAAAGCGCAGCGTCATCCCGGTGAGCTTCTGGTACCTGAGCATCGTCGGCAGCACCTTGCTGTTTGCCTACGCCATTTACCGCCAGGACCCGGTGTTCATTGCCGGGCAGGCGTTTGGCTCGATCGTGTACCTGCGTAACCTGCAACTGATTAACAAAAGCCGGAAACTCAAGGACTGAACCATGCGCCGAACCCTCTCGCCCCGGGTCGAATGCCTGGGCCTTATGCTGCTGGCCTTGCTGTTGATCGGCGCCGGGTTGGGCTTGCGCCAGGCGCAGAACGTCGATGAAGAGCGCTTCCTGGGTGTGGCCCTGGAGATGCTGCACAACGGCTCCTGGCTGATTCCGCACCGGGCCGGGGAGATCTACGGCGATAAACCGCCGATCTTCATGTGGACGGTGGCGTTCTTCGTCTGGCTCACCGGCCTGCCCAACGTCGCGCTGTACATTCCGGGGCTGCTGTCGGCGGCAACGGTCACGGCGCTGGTCTACGACCTGGGCCGTCGGCTCTGGAGCCAGCGTGTCGGTCGCATCGCAGCACTGTTGTACCTGGCGACCTACCAGACCTACAGCATCCTGCGCACCGGGCAGATCGACAGTTTCCTGATTCTGTTCACGACCCTGGGCCTTTACGGGCTGGCGCGACATCTAATGGTCGGCCCTGCTTGGCGTTGGTTCTACGTGGGATGCGCGGCGATGGGCATCGGCGTGATCACCAAGGGCGTGGGCTTTCTGCCGGCGTTGCTGCTGATCCCCTATGCCTATGCGGTGCGCAAGGATTGGCCGGGGGTGGTGGCGATGCCGGGCCAGGCGCGCCGATGGCTGCTCGGGCTTGTGTTCATGCTGGCGGCGATTGCGATCTGGCTGCTGCCCCTGGCCTTGTCCATAGCACTCAATGGCAGCGCCGAGGAAATCGCCTATGCGCGGGAAATCCTCCTGCGCCAGACCGCCGGACGCTATGCCGCCGCCTGGCATCACCGCGAACCCTTCTGGTACTTCTTCACCAACGTCATTCCACAGTACTGGCTGCCGCTGGTGTTGGTGTTGCCGTGGCTGGTGCCGGCCTGGCGCCGACAGCTGCAAAAACGCGATGGCCGGGTGCTGGTGCTGCTCGGCTGGGTGG
This sequence comes from Pseudomonas sp. GM78, assembly GCF_000282475.1. GTDB lineage: Bacteria > Pseudomonadota > Gammaproteobacteria > Pseudomonadales > Pseudomonadaceae > Aquipseudomonas. Next base: position 667 of record NZ_AKJF01000095.1, on the reverse strand, counting down.
CGCTGGTGGTGCTGTTTTTCTGTATCAGCAGCGGCAAGCGCAAGTTGTACATTTACCCGGCGTTGCCGGGGCTGGTGCTGGTGGCGGCGCCGCTGGTGCCCTGGTTGCTGCAGCGTTGGTTCAGGCAGCGCCCGCGCTTGCGGCGGGTGTTTCCGGCATTGGTCGCGACCTGGCTGGTGCTGTGGTTCGCCCGGGGTTTTGTCGAGCCGGTGAGGGACGGGACCAATCCCAATCAAGCGCTCATGGCACAGGCCAACAGCATGACCCATGGCGCGGATCTGGTCCTGGTCAACTGGAGCGAAGGGCACTGGCTGTTCGCCCGCCAGCCGATCGTGCACTTCGGTATGCTCGATTCCACCGTCGAAAGAGCCGCGCAATGGCTGCGCGATCACCCGCAGGACTACGCCCTGGTGCCGGACGACGTGCTGGTCCGCTGCTTCAAGCCCGAGGCTGCGCGGGAACTGGGGGAGAACTCCCGGGCGCGCTGGTCGATTGTCGGGGTGGATGCGGATAACGGGCAGTGTCATGCGCAAGCGTCGTCGCCGGTGTATCGGTTTTCCTGGGCTGATCCGCAGGTGCAAGTGTCCGTCCCCTAGCGAAGCTGATGCATATTTGGATTGGGTGTAAATGCGGTTACAGCCACCCAGGGTTTCGCTCTTATGTATGG
>NZ_AKJF01000094.1 GCF_000282475.1 Pseudomonas sp. GM78 | reverse complement strand
CGCAGAACCGGAACGAAGCCTCTCGATGTGGCAAGAAAATCAAAAGCCAGATCAAGATCAAATGCAAAAGCGAGGCGGCCTTAAAGCCGACCTGATTGCAGGGGCGATGGGCTTCGCGGGAGTAGGGTTCGAGCATGCGATTGCCGATGAAGCCGAAGCACACGCCGGACACCACGGGAATTTTTCCAATGGTCTTGCCCAGTTTCAGCGTGGTCGCCAGCACCTCGGGCGCGGTGAGTTTGCCGCGAACCACTTCGAGCAGGCGCATCACATTGGCCGGACTGAAAAAGTGCAGGCCGATGACATCCTGCGGGCGGCGGGTGACCGCGGCGATCTGGTCGACATCGAGGGTGGAAGTGTTGGCAAGCCGAGACACTGGTCCAGGAATGCCTGCACCTGGTCACGCAATTGAGTGGTCGGCACAGCCTGTTGCTGGGCCGTTTGCGCCTGTTGCAGGGCGAGTTGTACCTGTTGCGTGGCGACCTGGATGCCAGCGAAAACGCGCTGCGCAGGGCCTTGGAGTACGGCACGGAAAGCGCTGACCCCTATGTCTTGCATGCACTGATCGGCTTGTCGGAAGTCCAGGCCTGCCGGGGTGATTTTGAACAGGCCCGGCTTCATTTGAGCAGCGCAACACGGACCATGCAGTGCGCGAAGATCAAGCACAACTGCTACCAGTCGATCATCGTCTACCAGCATCTGCGCTTGCTGGCGCGGCAAGGCGCATGGGCGCCAATGTTGTCGATGGCGCAGGCAGCCCAGGCCGGTGTCGAGGGAGACTCGCTGCAGCTGCCCCCCCTGCATGCACCTTCGTTGCGCCAGCGCATCGAGCTGATGGTTGCGCTGGGCGAACAAGGTACCGGTCAAATGCAGGCTGCGCGCCATCGCCTGGAGGCGTTGCTCGCGGATTGCGAATGCCGACGTTTCGGCAGTTTGACCAGGGAAGTGCAAGTGGCACTGGCGCGTATCGGAGCCGAACCCGGTTCGGCGCCTGTGTTACCTGAGGCACCGCTTGCAGCCTACAATCTGCTGGCCAACCACCAGTCAGCATCTGCCAGCGCATCCCGCCCCGTCACGGAGCTGACGCCCCGGGAAGTTTGTGTTTTGCAGCTGGTGGCGCAAGGCTTGTCCAATCAGGAAATCAGCAACCAACTGTTCATATCGCTCAATACGGTCAAGGCCCACACCGTGCATATCAATCACAAACTGGGCGTCAAGCGCCGTACGCAGGCGGTGATGCGGGCCAAGGCGATGGGGCTCCTGGCCTGACAGTCATCAATCGAGCAGACCCTTGGCGCGCGCGATGGCGACGACCTCTGTGCGACTGCGGGCCCCCAGTTTCGCGCTGACGTTGCGCAGGTGGGTCTTCACCGTGTGTTCGGATAAATGCATCTGCTCGGCAATGGCGCGGTTGCGATTGCCGGCAGCCAACAGCCGGATGACGTGGAACTCGCGAGTCGTCAGTCGGGATTCGAGATCGTCGACCACAGCCTCAGGCAATGCGCTCCAGGTGCTGGCGCGTTGTAGCAGGTCGCTGAGGAAATCCGGGTCGATACCGAGGTTCTTGCATTGCGCCTGAAAGGACACGGCCCATCGCTGCAGCAGTTTTGCCAAGGCCGGGCCTTCATCGATAAAGGTGCGGATGAACCCTTCGTCACTCGCCAGAAGCAACGCCTTGGTCAAGGTGTCCAGCGCCTCTTTGTGCCTGCCCAGGCCTTCCAGTGCCAGCGCATGCAGCAAGCGCAACTTCAACGCCCGCCGGTGCTGCTGGCGCTCCAGTGCCTGGGTAAGCGCCGGTTGCAGCGCCGCCGCGGCGCTATCGTACTCAGCCTTGAAGATGCGCAGGCGTTGCCGGGCGATGAACGGGGTGTCGCTATCGCAGCTGTACAGCAACAGGTCGGGTCGATCCCAATGCCCCGCCAGATCGGCGTTATGCAGCGCCTGTGCCGCGATATCCAGACGGTTTTCCAGCGTTGCGACACGGGCGCGCTCCAGCCAGGCCGCACAGTGCATGCGCAACGACCCGCTGCGCCGACCCAATTGCTCAAGCTCCGCCAGTTGTTGCACCCAGGCGTCACGTTGACCTTGCTGCCAGGCGATTCTGGCGAGCAGTACATGGCGCACGATCATCGGGTCCGGGCCACCGCTGTCCAGGGCGTGCGCGGGGATATCCACCAGCAGCTGCCGGGCCTGGGGCAGCTCGTCTTTTTCATAGTGGGTCAGTGCCCGCAGGATATCCAGCGAGGGCCTGCCACCGGACCATTTGCCTTCGGGCGCTTGTGCCTGATCCACGCTGGCTGCGTGCAGCCGGGCGACGGCGCTTTGCAGGCGTCCCTGGATCAGGTCGAGGATGGACGACACACAAACGACAATGGTATCGACGATGACCGAACGGTTCTGCGCCCCCTGGCTGACCATCTGCGTCAACAAACCCCTGGCCTGCTCATGGCGACCGGTCGCGACCATGCAGTAGGCCAGCGTCGTGGCGAGCATGCCGTACTGCAGGATATCTTGCGGTGATATGCGTTCGATCTGCGCCAGGCCCGTGGTATACGCCGCATCGATCTGATCGGTGAATACCTGCAAGAGGCAGCGAATCGTATCGGTCTGCGGGCTGGCGCGATGGTGCTCGATGCGCTGCATGGCGTCCTGGTAACGGCGATCGAGCACCAGTGTCCAGGCATGGGCAAGGACCAGGCGGGGATAGGCATCCAGCTGCCGGGCAGGAATCTGTTCGAACCAGCGCAGCAATAGACGCAGGCGGCCGGCATCGATCAACGGGTCCAGATGGCGGTCGATCTGTTGGCTTGCACCCTGCGTGTCACCCGCCAGCAGGCAGTGTTCGATCGCAGCCACCGGCTGATGGTTATCCAGGTACCAACGGGCAGCCGCAGCGTGCAGTTTTTCAGCCTGACCGGGATGCTGGCGCTCAAGCGCGCGTCGCAGGAATTCGGCGAACAAGGGGTGGTAACGGAACCACTTCAAGTGTTCATCCGTGGCCTGGATGAACAGGTTGGCGCGTTGCAGGAAGTCGATCATCGTCTGGCTGTCATTACGGGCAAACACCGCATCGCAGAGCGTTGCACTGAAACGCTCGAGGACGCTGCTGCACAGCAGGAACTGCCGACATTCCCCGGTTTGCCGCGCGAGAATGTCTTCGGCCAGGTAATCGGTCAGCTCCAGGTTCGCGCCGAACAGCGAGTCGACGAAATCCCTTGGCGCCTTTCGCCCTCGCAGCGACAGGGTGCTCAGGTACAGCGCGGTGATCCAGCCTTCGGTGCGTTGCTGCAGCGCGGCGATCTCGGCATCTTCAAGGTCCAGGCCGCACTTTTCGCGGATGAAGGTCGTGGTCTCGCCCAGGCTCATGCGCAGGTCGTCGGTGTCGATGTCGAGCATCTGCCCATGGGCGCGCAAACGGCCCAGGGCGATATCCGGTGTGGTTCTCGAGGCGATGACCAGCAACCCGCCATTGGGCAGGGTCTTCAGCAAGCGTCGCACGAAATCCAGTGCCTGGGCAGATTCCAGCGTTTCGAAATCGTCGAGAAAAATCGCGAAGGGCGGGGCCCGTACGGCCAGTTTGTCGAGCAACGCCTGAGGGCTGAGGTCACTCGATTTCTCGTCACTGTCGAGCGCCTGCAAGGCGACGTGCAAGTGCGCCGCCAGGCGTCGCAGGTCATTGTCGGAGCCGTCCAGTGTCAACCACAGCACCTGGCGACCCTGGGCCAGGCAGCGCTCCCGGTACTGGCGCAGCAACGTGGTTTTGCCGAAGCCCGCCGCGGCCTCGATCAGGATAAGCCGGGCAGGGTCCGGGTTATCCAGGCGATCCAGCAGATGAGCACGTTGCAGGTGGCTGGCCGCCGAACCCGGAATGCGAAATTTTTCCGGGTGAATGGGCGATGCGTGGAGGATCGTATCAGCGGTGCCGCCCGCAGCAAGTCGCTCATCCGCCGAGTCGTCGAAGGTCGGGACGAGCGTGAGGCGTGCCAGAAGATTCGGGCGGTCAGGCATGGGGTTCTCCAGCGGGCCAATCACATGATGCGTGAACAAAGCGCTGCTTAAGCCCGCTCTTTTCGCAGTTTTTATCTGTCGCATAGTGCCATGCCCGTATCCACTGGCAAGACCGCGTTGCGTATTCGGTCGGCGGGCGCGAGGGGAACTTCACTCGTTCGAGCGATTGTTCCACCCGTCGGGGTGGCTAGCCTGTCGGGCTGGACTGCGCATGCAGCCATGCATCCAACAATGAGAGAGATAAGCGATGGCAGGACCACTGGCAGGTGTGAAAGTAGTCGAAATGAACGCGATCGGGCCCGCGCCTTTCGCCACCATGTTGCTGGCCGACATGGGGGCCGAAGTGATCCGTGTCGACCGGTTGGTGTCAGGCTTCCTCAACGGCGACGGCAGTGTGATCAGCCGGGGCCGGCGCAGCCTGGCGATTGATCCGCGCAAGCCGGGTTCGATCGACGTCCTGTTGCAGCTGATCGAAGGCGCGGACGTGCTGATCGAAGGCTTTCGGCCGGGTGTCATGGAGCGTCTGGGCCTGGGGCCGGAACCGTGCCTGCAACGCAACCCGCGCCTGGTGTATGGGCGCATGACCGGTTGGGGCCAGACCGGCCCCCTCGCCAGCGTTGCCGGCCACGATCTCAACTACCTCGCCATCACCGGCGCGCTGCATGCCATGGGCCATGCCGATCGCGAGCCGACACCGCCGCTGCATCTGGCGGGCGACATGGGCGGTGGCGCGATGTTCCTCGCCTTCGGCATCGTCAGCGCGCTGCTGGAGGCGCAAAAGTCCGGCAAGGGGCAGGTGGTGGACGCGGCAATCAGCGACGGCGCCGCGCTGCTCAGCACGATGTATTACGAGTTCAAGCAAAGCGGGGAGTGGCGCGGGCGAGGGGAAAACATCTTCGACGGCGGCGCGCCTTTTTATGGCTGCTACGCCTGCGCCGGGGGTGGCTTTGTCTCGATTGGTTCCATCGAACCGCAGTTCTACCGCCTGCTGATGCAGCTGTGCCAGATCGAAGACCCGGCGTTCCAGAGCCAGTGGGACCGCCGGCAATGGCCGGCGCTGCGCAGCAAACTGGAGGCGATGTTCCTCACCCGCACCCGCGATCAATGGTGCGAACTGCTGGACGGCACCGACGTCTGTTTCGCCCCGGTGCTGGATTTCAATGAGGCTCTAGAGCATCCGCACCATCAGGCCCGAAAGACCTTCATACAGACCGACGGCGTGACGCATCCCGCACCGGCTCCACGGCTGAGCCGTACACCGGCAACCGCGGGAAGCGTGGTGAAAAACGGCGAACACACCCTCGACATTCTTCGCGAATTGGGGTTGGACGATGCCCGTATCGGCGCGCTGCGCGCGGCCGGAGCGATTGCCTGATAACGACAGCGCAGGAACCCCGAAACCCACCCCTTTCCACTCCATGCGAGCGGGATACAGCCCGGGGGTGGGTACGCAACCATGACGCCATGGAGCCGCAGGGTCGCGAGACGACCACAGGCTCCGTCAATCAATTCGGGGAGAACGTGATGTCACAGAAAACCTACATCGCCGGCGTCGGCATGATCCAGTTTGCCAAGCCAGGCGCCAGTGGCTCCTACATCGAGATGGGTGCGCAGGCGGTACGCCAGGCCCTGCAGGATGCCGGGATCGGTTATGAGCTGGTGCAGCAGGCTTATGCAGGTTATGTCTATGGCGATTCCACCTGCGGTCAGTCGGCCCTGTACGAAGTCGGCATGACGGGAATTCCGGTGATCAACGTCAACAACAACTGCGCCAGTGGTTCGACCGCGTTGTACCTGGCGCGTCAGGCCGTGGAGAGCGGTGCTGTCGATTGCGCGCTGGCCTTCGGCTTCGAACAAATGCAGCCAGGCGCCCTGAAAAACTTCTGGACCGACCGTCCCCTGACCATGGGCAAGGGCTTCGATGCCTCCGCCGCGGCTTTCCCGGAAGGCGTCGGCATGCCCGGCGCGCTGATGTTCTTCGGCGGTGCGGGCAAGGAGCACATGGAAAAGTACGGCACGAAGATGCAAACCTTCGCCGCGATCCGCGCCAAGGCCAGCCGTCATGCCGCCAATAACCCGTTGGCGGTGTTTCGCAAGGTGGTCACCACTGAAGAAGTGATGGCCGACCAGGTGGTCTGGGAAGGGGTGATGACCCGCCTGATGGCGTGCCCACCCACCTGCGGTGGCGCGGCGGCGATCATCGTTTCCGAACGCTTTGCCAGGAAGCACGGCCTGCGCACCGACGTGACCATCCTCGCCCAGGCGCTGGCCACCGACAAACCGGACGCCTTCGAGCCACCGTCGATGATCAGCGTGGTCGGCGTGGGCATGACCCGCCAGGCCGCCAACGAAGTCTACGAAAAAGCCGGTGTCGGCCCGGAAGATATCCGTGTCTGCGAGCTGCACGACTGCTTCGCCCACAACGAACTGTTGACCTACGAAGGCCTGGGCTTCTGCCCGGTGGGCGGTGGCGAACAGTTCGTCATGGACGGCGACAACACCTACGGCGGCCAGGTGGTGATCAACCCGTCAGGCGGCCTGCTTTCCAAAGGCCACCCGCTGGGCGCCACGGGCCTGGCGCAGTGCTTTGAACTGACCCATCAATTGCGCGGGACGGCCGGCGCACGCCAGGTCGAAGGTTTGCAGCATGCGCTGCAGCACAACCTCGGCCTGGGTGGCGCAGGTGTTGTAACGCTCTTCGGCCGCGGCTGACCCAACCTTGGCTCGCGCACCTCGATGGGGGCGCGATGACCTGATTACGCAGAGGAATCAATTGAAATGGCAGACAAGAGTCTGATCGGCCGTTCCCTTGGCGTCACCACCAGTGAAGTGGAAAAAGGTCGCCTGCGGTTTTTCGCCAAGGCCATTGGCGAAACCGACCCGGTCTACACCGAAGATGCAGCCGCAAAAGCCGCCGGCTATAAAGCGCTGCCGGTGCCGCCGACGTTCCTGCTGTGCCTGGAAAGCGAAGGGCGCAACCCCCAGGCCATCGTCGAAGACATCATGGGCTTTGACCTGGGCCGCATCCTCCACGCCGAGCAGGAATTCAACTATCACCGCATGGCCTTTGCCGGTGACGTGCTGACGTTCGAAACACGCATTGCCGACGTGTACGAGAAGAAGGGCGGGGCGCTGCAATTCGTGGTGCAGGAAACCCGCGTGACCAACCAGGACGGCGAACACATCGCCGATCTTCGTTCTTCACTCGTGCAGCGCTGAGGAATAACCCATGTCCCAACTCGCAAAAGTCGCGCCGCAATTCAGCGATGTCCAGGAAGGCGACGTAGTGCCGCTGATGAAGCTGCGCCCGATCAACCGCACGATGCTGGCGCTCTACGCCGGTGCGTCGGGCGATCACAACGAAATCCACATCGACATCGATTTCGCCCGCAAGGCGCGCGTACCCGATGTGTTCGCCCACGGCATGCTCTCGGCCGCCTACCTCGGTCGGCTGCTGACCCATTGGGTGCCGCAACCGCAGATCCGCAAGCTGGCGGTGCGCTTCACCGGCATCACCCAGATCGGTCACATCCCGCACCTGACAGGGCGGGTGGCGCAGAAATTCGAAGCCGGCGGCGAGCGCTTCGTGCGTCTGGAAATCAAGTGCAGCAACCAGTACGGCGAAGACAAGCTGGTGGGCGAAGCCGTGGTGGCCTTGAACTGAAAACCGCTTGAACCAAGGCTTTCTACTCACAAACACAAAACAAGAAATGCAGGTATCGAACAATGAAAAAGCTTGAAGGCAAAGTAGCCCTGGTCACCGGCTCCGGCCGTGGCATCGGACGCAGCGTCGCCCTGAAACTCGCCGCCGATGGCGCCCGCGTCGTGGTCAACGACCTCGACGCCGGCCCGGCCGAGGAAGTGGTGGCGCAGATTCGTGAAGCGGGCGGTGAGGCGGTAGCTTGTATCGGTAGCGTGACCGCCGTCGATTTCGCCGATCGCTTCATCAAGACCGCCGTCGACAACTACGGTGGCATCGACATCATCGTCAACAACGCCGGCTACACCTGGGACAACGTCATCCAGAAAATGTCGGACGAGCAGTGGTACGCGATCATCGATTGCCACCTGACTGCGCCGTTCCGCATCCTGCGCGCGGCCTACCCGGTGATCAGCGCCGCCGCCAAGGCCGAGGCCGCCGAAGGCCGCGTGGTGCAGCGCAAGGTGGTGAACATTTCCTCGATCGCCGCTGCCGGCAACGCAGGCCAGGCCAACTACTCGACGGCCAAGGCCGGGATCCTGGGCATGACCAAGACCATGTCCAAGGAGTGGGGGCGCCACAAGGTCAACGTCAATGCCGTGGCCTACGGTCACATCGAGACCCGCATGACCCAGGCCCTGGCCGGCGACGCGAGCAAGACCGTGAACATCGAAGGTCGCGAGATCAAGGTCGGCATCCAGGCCGCGGCGATCGAAGCGGGCAAGCTGATGTGCCCGCTGGGGCGTCCGGGCACCCCGGATGAAGCGGCCGGCGCCGTGTATCTGTTCTGCATCCCGGAGTCGGACTACGTGTCCGGCCAGGTCCTGGTCTGCGGCGGCGGCCTCGGCACTGTCTGATCCATCGAGGAGATTTGTCATGCAATTGGAAAACTACACATCCCCATGGATGGATGAGGATCTTGGCGCCTTCCGTGACAGCATTCGCCGTTTTGTGCGCGAACAGCTGCTCCCCCACGAAGACAAGTGGCGTGAGCAACACCGCTCCGATCGTACTGCCTGGCTGGCTTGTGGCGAGATGGGCATGATCCTGCCGGACATGCCTTCGGAGTACGGTGGCGCCGATGGCACCCCGGCGCACTATGCCGTGGCCATGGAAGAGCTGACCTATGCCGGTGTGATGAGCATCGCCCTGAGCATCAACCACATTGTCGGTCACTACATCCTGGCCAGCGGCACCGAAGCGCAGAAGCAGCAGTGGCTGCCGAAAATCGCCTCCGGCGAGTGCATCACCTCCATCGCCATGACTGAGCCGGGTACCGGTTCGGACCTGCAAGGGGTGCGCACCCGCGCGGTGAAGAAGGGCGACAAGTACGTCATCAGCGGCTCGAAGACCTTCATCAGCAACGGCCAGAACAGTGACATGGTGGTGGTCATCGCCAAGACCGACCTGGAAGCCAAGGGTTCCAAGGGCATATCGCTGTTTATCGTCGACACCAATACCCCGGGCTTCGTCCGTGGCCAGTGCCTGGACAAGATCGGCCTGCCGGGGCAAGACACCTCGGAGATGTTCTTCGACGAATGCGAAGTGCCAGCCGATTGCCTGCTGGGTGGCGTCGAGGGGCAGGGTTTCTATCAGTTGATGCAGCAATTGCCTTACGAGCGTGCGGAAATCTCCATCCAGGCCGTTGCCGCCATGGAACGCGCCCTCGCGCTGACGGTTGAGTACACCAAGGAGCGCAAGGCGTTCGGCAAGGCGATCCTGGACTTCCAGAACACCCGTTTCACCCTTGCGGACGTCAAGGCCACGGTCACCGCCGCGCGGACCTTCGGCGACCTGATCATCCAGCGCTGGGTTGATGGCAGCCTCGATACCACCACGGCGTCGATGGGCAAGTTCTGGCTGACCGACCGCCAGGGCGAAGTCATGGACCGCTGCCTGCAGTTCTTCGGCGGCTTCGGCTACATGAACGAATACCCGATCGCCAGGATGTTCGCCGACGCCCGCGTGGCGCGTATCTACGGCGGTGCCAACGAAATCCAGCGTGAGCTGGTGGGGCGTTCGCTCTAACGCTGCGGGGTGCTTTAACTGTAACTGTGGGAGCGAGCCTGCTCGCGATGGGGCCATGTCAGTCGACACTTATGCAGCCTGATCCACCGCCTTCGCGAGCAGGCTCGCTCCCACAGGAGACGCAACTGCTTTACTTATAACAACAAGATTCTGGAGGCTCAGATGTACATCACCCAAGGATTGCACCGACACATGCAGCAGCGCCCGGATGCAACCGCCATCCGCTACCAGGGCCGCAGCCTGTCATTTGCCGCGCTGGGCGAGCGGGTCGCCCGCCTGGCCGGTGCGTTGAAGAAACTCGGTCTGGCGAGCGGTGATTGCGTCGCCATGCTGTCGCGCAACTCCCAGCGCTACATCGAGTACAGCCTCGGCGTACCTTGGGCCGACGGCGTGCTGAACCCGGTCAACACCCGCTGGAGCGTGGTGGAAATCGTCTACTCCCTGGACGACTCGAATTCGACCATCCTGATCGTCGACGATGCCTTCAGCAACATGGGCGCCATGATCGCCCGGCAGGCCAAGACCATTCGCCACGTGATCTATGCCGGCGATCAGGAAACACCCGAGGGCATGCTGTCCTACGAAGCCTTGCTGGCTGAGGCCGAGGCCGTCGAAGATGTGCGTCGCAGCGGCGATGCGCTGCTGGGCATTTTCTACACGGGCGGCACCACCGGTTTCCCCAAGGGCGTCATGATCAGCCAGGACAATCTGGCATTCGCCGCGCTGGCCAGTCTGAGCAAAGGTTTTTACGGCAGCGAGTCGAAATTTCTGCATGCGATGCCCATGTTCCATCTGGCTGATTTTGGCGGCATGTCCGCCATGCTCATCTGCGGCGGCACCCATGTGGTGCTACCGGCCTTCAGCGGTGAAGCCGCACTCGAACTGATCAGCCAGGAAGGTGTGACCGATGCCATGCTCGCGCCGACCATGATCCAGATGATGCTGGATGCGCGCGACGCCAAGCCGGCCTTGAACGCGCTGGATCTGAGCGCGATCAAGAACATCATCTATGGCGCTTCGCCGATTTCCCCCGTGTTGCTCAACCGAGCCTGCGAGGCGTTTACCACCGCCCGGTTTTTCCAGGGTTATGGCATGACCGAGCTGACCACCGGCGGCACGATGCTCGATGCGCAATATCACAGCGCCGAACACCAGGCCAGCGGCAAGATGTATTCGGCCGGCCGGGCGATCAGTTGCGTCGAGTTGCGAATCGTCGACGACGAGGACCGGGAAGTGCCTCGCGGTACCGTCGGCGAGATCGTGGTGCGCGGCCCGAACGTGATGCTCGGCTACTGGAACAATCCCGATGCCACGGCGCAAGTGCTCAAGGATGGATGGATGCACACCGGTGACGGTGCCTACATGGATGAGGAAGGTTTCGTGTACATCGTCGATCGTCTCAAGGACATGATCGTCAGCGGCGGTGAGAACATTTACTCTGCCGAGGTGGAAAACGCCCTTGCCAGCCATCCGGCCGTGGCGCAGAGCGCGGTCATCGGCATTCCCTGCGAAAAGTGGGGCGAGACGGTGCATGCGGTGATCGTGCTCAAGCCGCAAGCCGTGGTCACCGAGGAGGAAATCGTTGCCCATTGCCGCGCGCGCATCGCCGGGTACAAATGCCCGCGCAGCGTCGAATTCCGCCAAGCCATGCCGTTGTCCACCGTCGGCAAAATCCTCAAGAACGAACTGCGCCAACCCTATTGGGCGAACCACGGTCGCAACATCGCCTGAACGCCCTTTGAAGCCCGCGTCAGCCAAACTCATTCGTTTGAGCGATGGGTGAGGGACCTCATTGTGGCTAGGCTTTGACGCGTTGCCTGCCATCGGTGGCAACGCTCATTGCAATCACTGTCCTGGGCCCATTGCGTGCTCAGTACCGCCGGACCGAGCACGCGCCCATGAACACCCACTTAGTGCAGACCACCACCCGATTCGCTCCGCCGCGAATCGGCAGCCAGGCCGTATCCCGTGAACAGTTGCTGGCCAGGTTGCAGCGAGATCGTCAAAGTCGCCTGCAGCTGGTCACCGGTAGCGCCGGCTTTGGCAAAACCACGCTCATGGCCCAGTGGCGCCAGCAGCTGATAAAAAACGGCGCCCAAGTGGCCTGGCTTTCGGTGTCGCCGGACGACTGCAGGTTGGAGGCTTTTTGCGGCAGTTTGCTCGGTGCCTTGCGCCAGGCGGGACTGCCCCTGGATGGCGACCTGCTGCTGTTGGCCGGGCCGGAAGCCATCAGCACGCAGGCGATGGCGTCGTTGTTGATCAATGCGCTGGCCAGGATGAGCGGTGAGCTGTATCTGATGCTCGATGATTTCCAGCAGGCAGCGGATGTGCGTATCGCCCAGTTGATGCAGGCACTGATCGACGATGCGCCGCATCACCTGCACGTGGTGCTGGCTTCGCGCAGTACGCCGCCCTTGTTGTTGGGCCGCCTGCGGGCCATGGGCGAGCTGTGCGAAGTGGATTGTGCGGGGTTGTCGTTCAACTTCGCGGAGTCCCTGGCCTTCCTCAAGGCGCATCTGGACCAAAGCGTGGACCTGGACGCTGCGCATGCCATCCATGACCTCACCGATGGCTGGCCGATCGGCCTGCAGTTGATGTCCATCGCCTTGAAGGCCAACCCGAAAAAAGCCGTCAAGCGCACGGCATTGCTGCCCGACAGCGCGGCCCTCAAAGCCTATTTGTCCGAAGATGTGGTGGCGGATTTGCCCACGGAACTGTTCGATTTCCTGCAGAAAATTTCCATCCTCCGGCGCTTTAATGTCGATGTCGCCGCGCATGTCACCGGCTCTGCGCAGGCGGCGCAGTTGATCGCGGCGGTGGAAGAACGCAATCTGTTCATCCAGCCAGTCGATCTGCCGGGCAATCGCCAGTGGTATCGCCTGCATCCGTTGTTCGTCGAGTTTCTCACCCAGCGCCTGCAAGCCAGCGGCGCGGATATCGCGCAGTTACACCAACGCGCGGCGATCTGGTTCGAACAGGCCGGGCTGGTGCCGGAAGCACTTCGCCATGGCCTGCACTGCAACGATTTCACGGTGGTGGTGCAGTTGTTGGAGCGCGTGCAACCGTCCTATCGCAGCGTCAGTCATCTGAGCCAGTTCATGCGCTGGCTCGAGCAGGTGCCCTTGGCTGAGTTGACCAGGCACCCGTCGCTGATGTTGTTGGGGATCTGGGGCGCGGTCCTCACGGTGCTGACCAGCAAGGCCCGGGCCTGGATAAGCGCATTCGAGAGCGTGCCGCAAGCGCCCCAATGGACGGATCAGTTGCAGTTGCTGAAAGCGTCCCTGGCCATGCATGGCGATGATGAAACGACCTGCCTGGCCTTGTTGGGCTCGCTTGCCGATCAGTTTGCCAGCCATCCGTTCATGGAGCAGGTGCGCGTGGGCATGATGATCACGTGTCTGGGGCTGGCCGGCCACCACAACGAGGTGCGCAGCCTGTTCAACGGCACCGCCGGGCGCTGTCTGCGCAACAGCAATGACGAAATGGCATTGATGGGAATGGCCGCGATGACCTCGGCGGCGCTGTTGGAGGGCAAGGTGCTGGAGGCTGAACGCATGGGGTCAAAGGTGTTGGCCCAGGCGCAGTCCCTGCACGGGCGCCGCTCGGTCAGCGCCTGTGGCAGCGCCGCGATCATGGCCGAGATTTTCTATGAGCTCGACCGTCTTGACGAGGCGCGCGAGGTGCTGGCCAATCGTCTGGATATCCTGCGGTTCTCCGCGCCGGGCTACATGATCGGCGCTGCATTGTGCCATGCACGCCTGCTTGACCTGCAGGACTCACCCCGCAGCGCGCTGGAGTACCTGGTCCACAAGGAACAGCATTTTCGTGCCCTGGGCCTTGATCGTGGTACGGCGAGGATGATCGATGAACAGCTGCGCATCACCTTGAAGTGCGGCGACTGGCGCCATGCAGAGACACTTCAGGTGCTGCTTGACGATCTTGCGCGCAACCATCGGGGAGCGTCCTCCTGCGATGCCGAGGTCATGACCCTGGCGGCCTTGTCGAAGGCGCGCCTGGCGCTGGCGCGACGCCAACCCGAGGCGGCCTTGCAGGCGCTGGACATTGTCGATCGTTTTGCCAGTGAGTTGGCAAGGGTGCAATGGCGGGTAAAAGTCGAATTACTCCGCGCCTTTGCGCTGGATGAACTGGAGCGCAGCGACGAGGCCCTGGAGTCATTGCGCTCGGCGGTTGCCAGCGGCTACCGGTTGGGCCTGGTGCGTACCTTCCTGGACGAGGGCCAGGCATTCCATGACTTGTTGCCAAGGCTTGAACTCAAGGGCGATGCGGATTTCCGTGTCTATCACGAAAAACTCGGCCTGCCAGCGTCGAAGCCGTCAACCGGCGACAGTCGTGAAACGTCGACGGTGGCCAAGGAAGCCATGCGCGAACAGGTGGCACTGACCCGACGCGAGCAGGACATCATTGACCTGCTGGAACAATCGATGTCCAACAAACGCATTGCCTTGGCGTTGAATCTCAGTTTGCAAACCGTGAAGTGGAACCTGAAGAACATCTTTTTCAAATTCGGCGTATCGAGCCGCTATGACGCGATCGTCGTCGCCCGCAGCAGGCGCGAAGTGAGAGCCTCGTAGTTTCCGGGTATAGCCGCTGCGTTGGAGCACAAACCGCCAGTGCTATGATCTGAGCGTCTATGTCTGGCCAAGAGATCGCCCATGGATCGCCTGTCTACCTTGTTTTCGCAGTTCGGCGTGCGTGCAAACCTGTTTTACAACGGCAGGTTGTGCGGCCTGGCGTCCTACGATGGCGCTGAGCGGCGTGGTTATATCCATCTGCTGCAGGGCGGTAGCGTCACCTTGTTGGGCGCCGATCGCAAAGACGTGCTGCTGACCCGGCCCAGCCTGATTTTCATGCCACGCCCCAGCCGGCATCAGTTGTTCGCCGGTGAATCCGAGGGCGCTCAACTGTTGTGTGCCTCGATGGAGTTCGAGGGCGGGGTCGATAACCCGTTGGCGGCGTCGTTACCCGATTGCCTGGTGCTCTCCCTGGATGAACTGCCCATGCTCGCCGATACCCTGAAATGGATGTTCGGTGAGGCGGCGGGTGCGCATTGTGGCAGGGAGGCAGCGCTGGAGCGCTTGTTCGAACTGTTGATCATCCTGTTGTTCCGGCATCTGCTTGACCATCAACAGTTGCGTAGCGGAATGATGGCTGGCCTGGCCGATCCGCGGTTGGCGCGGTCCCTGGTGCAGATTCACAACGCACCTGAGCGTGCCTGGTCGATTGCGCAGCTGGCGAGCGAATCGAATATGTCGCGCGCGGCCTACGCCGTGCATTTCCGGGACGTTGTCGGGCAGACGCCTGCAGAGTATCTGTTGAGTTGGCGGATCAGCCTGGCGCAGAAGCGCCTGCGTCAAGGGCGCTCGATTACGCTGATCGCCGCCGAGGTCGGCTATGAAAGCCCTTCGGCACTGGCACGCGCGTTTCGACGCAAGACGGGCTACAGCCCGCGGGACTGGATGAAAGATCTGGCGGGAGACGATGATGGGGCAATGGCCTGAAAGCATCGAACTGCTCCAGGCCATTGCGCGGGTCGATCATCGGTTCAGCGGCTTTGCAACGCAGTCAGGGAATGGCCGGCGACAAAGATCGAGGCGGCCAGCAAGCCGATGTCTTTGAGCAGAAACTGCCCCGGCGCCACCGAAATGCCTGGAAAACCGAGGCCGGGTTCAATCACGCCGGGGGTCGAGAACATGAAGCTCAAGGTGGTGAAGAACAGTCCGGCCGACAGCGCACCACCGATCAACGAAAGCTTGGGTGACAGCAAGCGACCTGCAATCAGGACCCCGATCGACACCTCCAGGATGCCGAGCAGGCTGGAGAAGGTATCGACGCTGAAAATCTCATACACCCACCCCAGGAAAGGGCTGTTACTCACCAGGGGCACCAGCCCGACGGCTTCGTAGTGGGTGAACTTCATCCCGCCGAACCAGAAGTAAATGACGGCGAGTGCAAAGTAGACACCGTAAGTGCCAAGCGCCATGGTTTTGATCCCGAGCGTGGAAGGGATCTGTACATTGTTGGTGCTGCTGTTCTCGATGCTTAAGGTTTTCATGATCAAGGCTTCCAGGAGTGGTGAGGAACACTAATCAGCAACCCGGCGCGGTGTGCGTTGGGAGTGCAGACAGTGTTGCCTTTGATGCCACACCCGTGGCGTCAGAACGTATTGCATTCAGTGCAGATCGTCTTGACTCACTGCAGGTCTTGAAAGAGCAGGCACTCTGGAAGAAAAGTGATAACCACCCGGGATCTGATCGTTCCCACGCAGAGCGTGGGAACGATCAATAAACGTTAAATCCTTATAGTCGAGAGGGTCCATTCCAGCGCTCGCCGCATGGCTGATGGGACGAATCATCCCTGCCGGGTAGAAAAAATCGCTGGCATCTGAAGATGCTTGTAGATGGCCAAAAACCGCAAGCCGACGGTGAAAAACAAGGCAATCCAGCCGCCAACCCAGATCGACGGGAACACGTCTCGCAACAGCACGTAGAGCGTACATCCCAACAACAGGGGCGTGGCGTAAATCTCTCGCGACATCAGCAGTGAAACCCTGCCAGCCAGGACATCCCGTGCGATACCACCGCCGATGCTGGTCAGCACGCCCATCATCACTGCCAGGGGCGCGGCAAGCTGCAATGCCAGGACTTTTTCGGTCGCCGCCAATGCGAACAGCGCAGCCGCCAAACCATCGAGATACAGCAGCAGTCGGTAGCGTCGCTGCAGTCTCTGGGTCAAAAAAAACGCCAGCAGCGCAGCGAACAAGGCGGCCCAGATGTAATTGAAGTCGGCAATCCAGAAGATCGGCAGATCCAGCAGCAGATCCCTGATCGTGCCTCCACCGATAGCGGTGATGATGCCAAGCACCACGGCACCGAACAGGTCCACATCGGCTTTCTTGATGGCCAACACGCCGGTGATGGAAAACACCGCAATGCCCAACATTTGCTGGAAATAAAGCATTCTGAATTCCTTTCTCGCGCAAGCCGTTAATCTAAAAAAACCATATCAAACAGTTGGTTGCGATCATATATATCGGTTGATATATGGACGCATCCGGTCGCTGGCGTTTAGCTTGAAATCGCAAACCTGCACCTGGATTATCACTGAGGAAAACAAAAATGGGGCGACTGGCAGGAAAAGTAGCATTGATCACCGGAGGGGCAGGGGGCTGCGGCCTGGCTGTTTCGTTATTGTTTGCCAAAGAAGGCGCGAAGGTGGCGATCCTCGACCTTCCCACCAGCCAGGGCGAAGAGGTGGCTGCGCAAATCAACGCTGCCGGCGGCAGTGCCTGTTTCCTGGCGACGGATGTCTCCGTTGCCGATCAGGTGCATCGCGCGGTCAGGCAGGCCGAAGAGCGTTTTGGCGCGATCACCGTGCTGATGAATCATGCGGGTACGATTGCCGCAGGGCCTTTCCTGGAGACCGACGAGGCGGACTGGGACCGCCTGATGAGCATCAACGTGAAAAGCATGTTCCTCGTCACCAAGGCTGTCCTGCCGGGAATGATCGAGGCGGGCGGCGGCAGTGTGATCTGTACATCTTCCATTTCCGGGGTGGTCGGCACGCCGATGGAAGTCTTGTACTGCACCACCAAAGGGGCGTGCCATATGTTCGCACGGGCCATTTCGGTGGAGTTCCGCGATCGAAACATTCGCAGCAACGCCATCTGCCCGGGGTTTATCAGCACTGCCCATGGCAAGCGTGAACTGGACCTGCTGCGCAATTTTGGCGTGGACGCTTCCGACGACGCCATCGGCGCAATGCAGGGACGCCTGTGTGAGCCTTCCGAAGTGGCATCTGCCGCATTGTTCCTGGCCAGCGATGATTCCAGCTTCGTCAATGGCACGCATCTATTCGTCGACAACGGATACACCGCACTCTAAGTCAGATGACTGACTGCCAATAATAAAACCTTGTGCAACTCAATTCTGCCAAACAATAAACTCTTAATAGCAGAGGCAGCAATGGAACATATAGGCACCTATGTCATTTACATCATCATGGTGTGCGCCGTTATTGGCGGCTTGGCATCGATCTTCAGTACCGAATCCGAACTGGCGAAGGAATTCAACGCAGGCATCAACAGCATCGGCCCGATCTTCCTGCCCGTCGCGGGCATCATGGCGGCCATTCCGTTTATTTCCAGCTTCATAAGCCAGGTCCTGGCGCCGATTTTCCTGGCGATGGGCGCGGATGCCGGCATTGCCGGGCCGATTTTCATTGCCGCGGACCTTGGCGGGTATCAGTTGGCCCATGCCCTGTCTTCAAGCCCCGAAGGCTGGATCCTGGGCCTCATTACCGGTTTCCAGTCCGGCTCTACCGTGATCTTCGTGATACCTGTCGGATTGGCGATGCTCAACAAGGCCGACCACAAGTACATGGCGTTGGGCATCATGGCGGGTTTGTTGAGCATTCCGCTCAGCATCATCATTATCGCGATGAGCATGCAGTTTCTCGGGCTGGGCGTGCGCCCCGACATTGCCACAGCGGGTGACGCCACCCAGGCGCTGAACTTCAACCTGGGGATGCTGGTGCGCAACCTGATGCCCCTGATTCTGTTCTGTGTCGCGCTGGCCGCCGCCTTGCGCTACCTGCCCAACTTGATGGTGCAGCTGTTTCTCCGCTTGGGGCAGGTGGTGTACGGGCTGGTGACATTGGTATTGGTGGCCTCGATCGTCGAATACTTCACCTCGTTTTTCAGCTCGGTATTCGGTACCTGGGGTTTCGCCCCGATCATTGCCGACAAGGAGGATCAATTCCGGGCGCTGGAAATCGCAGGTTATGTCGGCATCATGCTTTGCGGTGCCTTCCCGATGGTCTATCTGATCAAGCGGTTTCTTTCCCGGCCCATCGAAAAGGTGGCTTCCCTGCTAGGGCTTTCTCCGGTGGGCGCAGCCGGTCTGCTGGCGGCATCCGCGAATATCCTGGCGATGTTCCGATTGGTCGCGGACATGCCGCCCAAGGACAAAGTGTTGGTGATCGCCTTTTCGGTGTGTGCCGCGTTCACCTTTGGTGACCATCTGGCCTATTCCGCCAACTTCCAGCCTTCGCTCATTCTGCCACTGATCATCGGCAAACTCAGCGGCGGCCTGATCGGCATGCTGCTCGCTTACTGGCTTGCGGTACCCAAGGCGCTGGAACTTGGCGAGAAGGACACTCCGGCGCGTGGGCTCAGTGCCGCCCCTGAACCGACCTGATACCTGCGGCATCCGAACGCTCCCTGGTTGAGTTCGAACGTATCGCGCGAAGGTCTTGTCAGCTATCGTGCGCATGCATTCGAGCCACCGGGGTGGCTCGATTTCCGGAGCGCAAGCGAGCGAACATGAAAGCCTGTGACGCAAGAATGCTATCGACCCTGATAAACGCCGTGGGTACGGATCGACTGGGAGCAGCCATCGATCTGGCCCTGCGAAATACATTGGGTTTCGATATGAGTTGCGGTTATCTCTTCCGCTTCAATCACGCGCCGATCTTGATCCACAACGGCTACAACAAGTCGGTCCCCGAAAAGACGCTCAATGCCTATATTCGCGGTGGCTACCTGCTCGACCCGTTCTATGTGGCCTGTATCAACAATCACCCGGCCGGTTTATGGCGGATGAGCGACCTCGCACCCGACAGTTTCTTTTCATCGGGCTTTTCCATCTCCAAGGACCTGCATCCCTGTGTGTCTTCCGAGTACGGTACGCTGATTGAAGAAATAGGTTTCATCATTCCCGTCCAGCCCCGCGTCGCGATTGTCTATTCGCTGATGCGCAACTTGAAGAATGGCGCCTTTCTGAGCGGGGAAATGAAGGCGCTGGAAACCCTGGCACCGGTCATCGATTCCCTGCTGCAATTGCATTGCCGGCTCAGGCACAGCGATTTTTACGCAGGCGTTGAGAATACGGATGCGAGATCAGAGGATGCGTTCGTGCACATCCTCAAGGGGCAACTGACGGAAACCCAGCGCTACATCGCCAAACTGATCCTGCAGGGCCACAGCAGTACGTCGATCGCGGCGGCACTGAAGATATCGGAAGGTACGGTCAAAGTTCACAAGCACAACATTTACCAGCGCCTCGATATCTCCACCAATGCCGAGCTGTTCCGCCTGTTCATCGGCTATCTGACCGGGCCCCTGTGAACGCCTGTCAGGATGAACGCAAGCGCAGGATGTGCGCACCGTCGAAGGGGTCAATGAGGTAGTGCGCGTGCACGCCGAAGGTGTCCAGCAGGCGTTGTGGGTTCAACACCTCGAGCGGCTTGCCAAGGGCCACCAGGCGGCCTTTTTCCAGCACCGCCAGACGATCGCAGGTGAGTGCCTGGTTAAGGTCGTGCAGGGCAATCACGGTGGTCACCGGCAAGGCGTGAACCACCTGCAGAATCGCCAGCTGGTGCTGGATATCCAGGTGATTGGTCGGTTCGTCCAGCAACAGGATCCGGGGTCGCTGGGCCAGGGCGCGGGCGATGTGCACGCGTTGGCGCTCGCCGCCAGAGAGGCTACGCCAGGTGCGCCGGCAAAGATGCGTCGCATCGACGTCGCGCAAGGCTTTATGGACGATCTCTTCGTCCGCCTTCGACCATGGGCTCAAGGCCGACAGCCACGGCGTTCGGCCCAGGGCCACGGCATCGAACACACTGATCGCGTCCAGGGTGTCGGCCTGCTGCTCAACTACCGCCAGGGTTTGGGCGATGGTGCGCCGTGACAGTGCCTTGAGGTCTTGGCCGTTGAGCTGGATGGCTCCCCGGCTGGGTTGGCGCACGCCGGCCAGCAGCTTGAGCAGCGTGGATTTTCCTGAGCCATTGGGCCCGACAAGGCCCAGGGTTTCGCCACGGCGAATGTCCAGGTGGATGTCGTGCAGTAATTCAATGTCGCGGATACGGAACCCGAGGCTGGAACAACTCAGCACGGCTTCGTCGATAACAGGGGCAACAGCATTCATCGGGCATTCCTCCGGCCGACCAGGATCAGGGCGAACACAGGCGCGCCGACCAATGCGGTAATCACGCCGACCGGAATCACCTGGCCCTTGATCATCGTGCGCGAGAGCACATCGGCGGCCACCAGGAACACCGCACCGCCCAGCGCACTGGCCGGCAGCAGGCGCGTATGCCGAGTGCCCAGCAACAACCTGGCGGCGTGGGGAATGACCAGTCCGACAAAACCGATGGAGCCGACAATCGACACCATCACCGCCGTCACCAGGGCGGCACAGATGATCAACAGAAATTGCACCGGCCGTACGGCAATGCCGAGCGAAGCCGCGGAGTCGGCGCCAAAGGTGAAGGCATCCAGCGCACGACGGTGCCACAGGCACACCGCGAGACCGGCGATCGCAACCGGTACGGCCAGCCACACCGATGGCCAGCGCACGCCACTGAGATTACCGAGCAACCAGAACATGATGCCGCGCGCCTGTTCGGAACTGGCCGACTTGGTGATCAGGAACGCGGTGAGTGCATTGAACAGTTGCGAACCGGCGATCCCCGCCAGGATGATCTGGCCGGTGCTGCCAGGCGAACCGCTGGCACGCCCCAGCAACACCACGACGGCGAAGGCGGCGACGGCGCCGGCAAAGGCCCCGGCCGACATCGAAATCGCGCCGGCACCCAAGCCCAGCAACGCCACCAGCACGGCGCCCGTCGAGGCCCCTGCGGAAATACCGAGCAGGTAGGGATCGGCCAACGGATTACGTAGCAACGATTGCAGGATCACCCCGCAGGTCGCCAGGCCCGCCCCGCAAGCCGCCGCCACCAGCGCGCGAGTCAGGCGGTAGTTCCAGACGATGCCCTCGTCGATGGGATCGAGGGCATACCCGGCCGCCCACAGTTTGTTGGCCAGCACCTGGAACACCACACCGGGTTCGATGGGCGTTTCACCGATGGCCACACCGGCAATCACGGCCACCAGCAGGATCACCAGGGCCAGCAGAGTACGAATCAGCGTCGCGGTCATTTTGGCAGGTCGTAGCTATTGATGGCCGTTGCCAGGGATTCGAGACCGTCGAAGATTCTCACGCTGGCCTGCATGGCCATGGCGTCAAGAATGATGATGCGGTTGTTTTTCACCGCGTCCATGTTGCGGGTCACGGGATCGCTGCGCAGGAATTGCAGCTTCTTTTCATAGTCGTCAGCCGGGAAGCGACGGCGATCCATGCGGGCGATGACCAGAAACGTCGGGTTGGCCTTGGCGATGGTCTCCCAACCAACGGTTGGCCACTCTTCGTCGGACTGCACCACATTGCGCACGCCCAAGGTATTGAGCATAAAGTCGGGAATGCCCTTGTGCCCGGCGACATAGGGGTCGATATCCAGGCTGGCACTGGAAAACCAGACCAGCGCGCTGGTGTGCGTGAGGTCTTTGTCTTGCACCGCGGCAATGGACTTGGCCAGGCTGGCCTGCAGTTGCGCGTTCAGTTGCTGCCCACGCGCCTGCACATCAAAGATCTCGGCCAGCTGGGTGATGCTTTTGTAGAGGCTGTCTATGCGAAACGGCTGCAGGCGGGTGCCGTCGGCACCGACCAGGTTGTCCTTGGACTCGCAGTCCGAGGGCATGAGATAGGTCGGAATCTGCAGTTCGTGAAACTGCTCGCGGGTAGCGACGGCGCCTTGCGGGCCGACCATCCACTCAAGTTCGACGGCAACCAGCTCCGGGCGTTTGCCGATCACCGACTCGAAACTCGGCTCGTTATCGGCCAGGCGTTCGATCCTGTCGTTTTGCCCCTTGTACTTGGCCAGCACATCATTGAACCACAGCGAAGTGCCGACCAGTTTGTCACCGAGTCCCAGGGCAAAGAGCATTTCAGTGCCGGCCTGGCCGATCGTCACGGCGCGGGCAGGGGCGTGGGCGAAGGTCAGCGGGCTGCCGCAGTTCTCGATCGTCAGCGGGTAATGGGTCGGGGAGGCGCAGGCGAGGGCGGAAAGACCCAGGCCTGTGACGAGGGCGAAAAGGCGCGGCAACAGCATGATGCAATCTCCATTTGAACCGTACACACAGCCAGGGTGCAAGGTCTGGAAAACACATCATCGAGCGCTGCCGAAAAAGCAGTGCAGGGGCGATCACCGAAGTGACGCGCGCGCAAGGATGTCCTTCCCGGACACCCCGCCGGTTAGTGATTGTTGCTTGGCCGGCAGGTCTCCTGACTGATGCGTCATGGCATGCTCCAGCCTTCCCGGGATCGATCCCAGTGGCAGTTCAGGAGCAGGCTCGGCACCTACAGTTGCGGGGGCAGTTCCGTTTGATGCGTTGGCAGCATCACGGATTCCCTATTAATCCCGTTGGGGGACCGGCGGCGGCATGGTAGTCGATCATGCCGCCCGAGGCGAATCCGTCTCCCGGTCCCTTGCCTTAGAATCGATATTTCGCCGAGGCGGTAATGCTGCGCGGTGCGCCGTACGTCAGGGCGCCGTAGGCATCGAAGATGTCGAAGTACTTCTCGTCGGTGACGTTGTTGGCATTGACCTGCGCCGAGAGGTTATCGGTGATCTCGTAGCGCGCCATCAGGTTGACCAGCGCGTAGGCATCCTGCTGGATCTTCTCGGAATTGCCGGCCGGGTTGGTGGCGTAGGTGTAGATCGAATCCTGCCAGTTGACGCCGCCACCGATGGTCAGCTTGTTGAACACACCGGGCAGACGATAGGTGGTGAACGTACGCAGCAACTTGGTCGGGTACAGCGTGTTCACGTCGTCGCCGTTGGCGTCTTCGGCGGTGAACTGGGTGTAGCCCACCGAGGCGTTCCAGTCGGTCGCGAGTTCGCCGGAGACTTCCAGCTCGAAGCCCTTGCTGGTCGCGCCTTCGCTGGCCTCGTAGGCATAACCGCCGACAGGGTTCGAAGGATCGATCAGCACGCCGGTGCTCTGGCCGAGGTTATCCTGCTTGATCTGGAAAATCGCCGCAGAGGCGTTCAGGCGGCCATCGAAGTACTCACCCTTGAGGCCCAGTTCAGTGCTTTCGCCAACCATAGGTTCCAGGGTCTGGCCACTGCTGTCGCGCACCGACTGCGGCAGGAAGATTTCCGTGTAGCTGGCATAGGCCGAGAGGTTGTCGGTGAGGTCGTAGACGACACCGGCATAGGGCGTCAGCTCATGATCGACATCGACCTTGCTCACTTCAGAATAGATGTCGTCGCTGGTCTTTTCGTACCAGCTCTCACGGGCGCCCAGGATCACTTTCAAATCGTCGGTCACGTTCAGGCGGGTTGCTGCGTACAGTCCCTTCTGGCGGGTCTCGCTGTAGCCGTAGTCGGTCCTCGGGCCCCAGATCGGCTCGGGGAAATCGCCGTTGTAGGCATCGAAATCGGCAACACCGCCGAACCCGGTTTGCGCGTCTTTTGAATCGGCGTCGAACTTCTGCTTGCTGTCCACATAACCAAAGGCCAGTTCGTGCTCACGACCCAGCAGCGAGAACGGGCCACTGAAGCGGATGCCGTAGTCGTCCTGGGTGGTCTCGGTCTTGTAGGTCGCCGGGAACGAAGACATGCCGACGCTGCCATTCTGGCCCGGATTGCCGGACAGGTAGAGCAGGGAAGAGTCGCCGTTGCGCTCGCCACGGTTGTAGCTGAGGTTCATTTGCCAATCGTTGGCGAACCTGTGGTCGAGATTGACGAAGTAGGTCTCGAAGGTGGTGTCCCACTTGCTCCACTTGGCGGAGGTTGTCTTGGAGCGGCTCCAGTGAGTGCGACTGCCGTCGGCGTACCAGACGGGCAGGCCACCCCACATCGGCGAGTCGGCATTGCTTTCCTGTCGGCTCAAGCCGAACCAGAGCGTGGTGTCGGGCGTCAGGTCGATGTCCATGGTGCCGTACAGCGTCTGGCGCTTGGTGGAGTTCATGTCGATCCAGGTGTCGCCTTCGTTGGTCTCAGCGACCAGGCGCCCACGCACAGTGCCTTCGGAGTTCAGTGCGCTGGAGACATCGGCCTCCACGCCATAGGTGTCCCAGGTGCCGGCGCTCAGCTCCAGCGAGCCCTTCAAATCCGTGCTGCTGGCGCGCTTGCGCACCATGTTGATGGTCGCCGAAGGGTCGCCCGCACCGGTCATCAAACCGTTGGCACCACGCACTATTTCAACGCGGTCATACATGGCCAGACTGCTGAAAACTTCGCCCGAACTCCATGGCTGCTCGAAGATGGTGGGTACGCCATCGATCATCAGCGAGTTGAGCTCGAAGCCCCGGGCGTTGAACTGTGCCCGGCTGGTCTCGTAGCGGTTGACCGACACACCGGTGGCATTGTTGACCACGTCGAGAATCGTACCCAGGTCCTGGTCCTGAATGCGTTGCTGGGTGATGACGCTGACCGATTGCGGCGTCTCGCGCAGCGACATGCTCAACGGCGTGGCCGTGCGTGCCGCGTCAGTGGTGTAGGAGTGGGTATCTTCGGTGACGGCGCTGCGTTCGCCGGTCGCAATCTCCGTGATAGCGATAGGCGCCAGGGTGACAGAGCTTCCCGTCTCTGCCGGTTCAGTCTGCTGCGCCGCTTGCAGCCCGGGGGCAACAAAGGCGATACCGGCGGCCAGCATGTGCACTGCCAGAGCCAGGGGGCGCAGTGCCAGAGGCGCGCGCGGCATAACGGAGTTGGGTGGACACGGGAGGATTGGGGCGGACATGCGGACTCACATTTGGCGGTGTTATTTGAGAATCAATATCATACGCAGATGTGATTGATAATTAAACACTTGGTGAAAACGATGCCTGGCGCAAGCGCAGGGCAGGCTCGCATTGCTTCAAACGGCAATTTTTTGCAGGTCAGTTGACGCGTTTTAGAACCACAGCCGAACGCCGAGGACCAGGCGTGTTTCGCTGCGATCCTCGCCATCGTCGCTGGCATAGTCGGCGGTTTTGCCATAGGTGCGGTTCCAGGTCACGCCGATGTAAGGCGCAAATTCCCGGCGGATTTCATAGCGCAGGCGCAGGCCCGCTTCGCTGCTGGACAGGCCGGAGCCGATGCCTCGTCGCGGGTCGTCCTTGCTGTGGAAATCAAGTTCGGCAGTTGGCTGCAGGATGAGCCGGTTGGTCAGCAGGATGTCGTACTCGCCTTTCAGTCGCGCGGCGGTTTGGCCGCCTTCACCGATGAAGGCCGTTGCCTCGGTTTCGAAGTTGTACAAGGCCATGCCTTGCACGCCGAACGCCGCCCAGGTTTGCGGGGCGCCGGGTTTGAAGTCCTGGCGAATGCCGGTCACCACGTCCCACCATGGGGAGATGGCGTGGCCCCAGAGGGCCTGGATTTGTGCCTCTTCGGTCTTGCTGTCGCTGCGTTCACCCTCGGAACGCAGCCACAGGCGGTCGATGTCTCCTCCGATCCAGCCTGAGATATCCCAGGCGAGGGCACTGCCGTTATCGGCGTCCTGCCATTCGAGTTTGTCGGCAAGCAAGTAATAGTTTAGCCCGGAGTCATGGACGCTATGGCCATTGGGACTGACGAACACGGCGGCCCGGTCGGCATCGGTCAACGCCGGGATCGGCGTGCGGCTTTCGGCTGGCGCAGCAGGCTGCATCCGGCTGTGATCCATGCCCGGCATCCGGCTGTGATCCATGTGCTGCATGTTGTCGGTGGCGGCCATTGCCGATGAGAGTGTCAGGTTCGCGGTCACGAGTGCCAACGCGCCAAGTGTGAGTCTGGTCATGGGTAGCGCCTCATTCTTCCACTCGAACTTCACGGAACATGCCCATTTCCATGTGATAAAGGAGATGGCAGTGATAAGCCCAGCGACCGAGGGCATCGGCAGTGACCCGATAGCTGCGCCGGGTGCCAGGCGGCATGTCGATGGTGTGTTTGCGCACCATGAACTCACCGTTCTCGTCTTCGAGGTCGCTCCACAGGCCATGCAGGTGTATGGGATGAGTCATCATCGTGTCGTTGACCAGCACCACCCGAACCCGCTCGCCATACTTGAGGCGCAGGGGTTCGGCATCGGAGAATTTCACGCCGTTGAAGGACCAGGCGAACTTCTCCATGTGGCCGGTGAGGTGCAGTTCCAGGGTGCGGCCGGGGTCGCGGCCGTCCGGGTCTTCGAAGGTGCTGCGCAGGTCGGAATAGGTCAGGACGCGACGACCGTTGTCGCGCAGGCCGAGGCCAGGGTCATCGAGCCGGGGCGAGGGGGTCATGGCCTGCATGTCCAACAGCGGGTTGTTGTTCTCCGTTGCGGGATGGGACTGCATTTCGCCCATGCCAGCCATGCCACTGTGATCCATGCCTTGCATCGAGCCGTGATCCATTCCCTTCATGTCGGCGCCCATACTGCCGTGGTCCATGCCGCCCATACCCATGTCATCCATGGTCAGCAGCGGCCTCGGGTCCAGGGGGGGTATCGGCGCGGATAAACCTGCCTTCACCGCCAGGGTGCCGCGGGCATAGCCTGTGCGATCCATCGACTGAGCGAACAGGATATGGACCTCCCGGGTCGGCTCGACGATCACATCGAACGTCTCTGCCACCGCGATCCGAAACTCGTCGACGCTTACCGGCTTGACGTGCAGGCCGTCTGCCGCGACCACCGTCATTTTCACACCGGGGATACGCACGTCGAAGTAGGTCATGGCGGAGCCGTTGATAAAGCGCAGCCGCAGTTTCTCCCCTGGGTGGAAAACACCGGTCCAGTTCATGTCCGGTGCCTGGCCGTTCAACAGGTAGGTGTAAGTCGCGCCGCTGACGTCGGCCAGGTCCGTGGGATTCATGTTCATTTCGGCCCACATCGTTCGATCGGCGACCGTGGCCCCCCAGCCGTTCTCGCTGACGTCGTGGATGAAATCACCCACCGTGCGTTTATGGTAGTTGTAGTAATCCGACTGTTTTTTCAACGTCTTCATCAAACCGATCGCGTCTTCGTCGCTCCAGTCGCTCAGCATCACCACATAATCGCGGTCGTACTGGAACGGCTCCGGTTCCTTCGCATCGATCACCAACGGGCCGTAGACGCCCGATTGTTCCTGGAACCCCGAATGGCTGTGATACCAGTAAGTACCGTTCTGTCGAACCTTGAACTGGTAGACGTACAGGCCACCCGGTTCGATGCCTTGAAAACTCAGGCCGGGCACACCGTCCATGTTGGCCGGCAGCAGGATGCCGTGCCAGTGAATGGAGGTGTCGGTATTGAGTTTGTTCCTCACCCGCAGCGTGACCGTGTCGCCTTCACGCCAGCGCAGCAAAGGGCCGGGAATACCGCCGTTGACGGTCATGGCCGTGCGCGGGTTGCCGGTGATGTTCACTGGCGTTTCGCCGATGAACAGCTGGAAGTCGGTACCGGCCAACACATTCGCCTCACCGGGGCTGGTGACCGCCCACACAGGCGAGCGCCACAGCCCCAGGCTTCCGAGCATTGCGCTGGCGGCGAGTCCCTTTACAAAAGTCCGTCTTGAAGTTTCAGGTTGCATGCTGCTTGGTTCCCGATCAGTCGGATGACAGTGAAAACAGGAGGCGCTGATGTGAAGTCAGACGGGCAAAGCCAGTCAGCTCGAGGAGGATGTTAATGGGCACAAGCTTTCATGAGGCTGAGTTGAAGATTACGGTTTTGACAGCTTCATTGTGTGTGTCGGTAGTTGGTGATGTCCGGTCAGTGCAGTGGGATCAGGTTGCCCAGCGTAGTCCGGCGACGCTCAACAGGATCAATCCGATCCACACCAGCTTCCAGAACGATACCGTGTCGCCCAGCCAATACATTCCAACGATGGCGGTGCCGGCAGCGCCGATGCCGGTCCAGACCGCGTAGGCGGTGCCTACGGGCAGCACTCGCAGCGCCATCGTCAACAAGCACAAGCTGGCGGCCATTACTACGACAGTGCCGACCAGCAGCCAGGGCCGTTCAAGGCCGCTCGCGGATTTCAACCCGACCGCAAAGAAAATCTCCAGGAATCCGGCAACGATCAGCAGTAACCAGGAGGTGTTGTAAGTCATTCGATGAACCTGCATGGGCGAAAAAAAGCGAGCCGATGAAGGCTCGCCAAAGGGAGGTAAAAGGTCAGTTGGCCAACAGTTTGCCGCTGAACAGGCTGCCCAGGGTTTTGACCATCAGTACGGTCAGTGCCACGGTGAGGAACAGCAGAATCGCAGCAGCGATGACCATCAGCACGGTGTTGTCCTGGGCATGTGCATATTTCAGCGCCGCATTGCTCAGGGCCGCGATGGGAAAGCTGATGGCCCACCACGAAGGGGCAAAGGGCACATCGCGACGGAACACTTTGAAACCGAGCACCACGAACAGGAACAGGCCGAAATAGAACAACACGCTGGCAAATCGGTCGATCTCGCCGAACACGTTGGTGTACGCCAGAAAGCCGACTTCAAAGGGTGCAATCAGGACCATCAGCGAAGGCACCATGCCTTTGGCAAGCGCGGCCTCATGCACCAGCCGCGAGAAAATCCGGGTGAAGAACACCAGCGCCAGCACCGCACCCACGGCGAGGGCAAACAGGTTGAACTCGGCAGCCCAGGCCATGGGCATATGCGCACCGGTTACCGCGATATCGAGGGTGGCAACACCTGGAATCAGCCAGGCAGGTACGGCATTCAACGAATCCTGATTGCCCGACAACAGACGGGAAACCACCAGGCCTGCGAGCAACACCGTCAGTGCGCTGCCCAGTATCCACAGAGCCTCTGCGAGCAATTGACTGTGGGGGGCGGCGACTGCCGACAGCAGCAACAGTGCAATGGTGACGGTGCCAAAAAAGTTGCTGGCGATCGGGTGGTTGAACTCGGCCTTTACCGCTGCTGGATGTTTTATCCATTTGCCCAGGTAACCCAAGGTCAGCAGCACGAATACCAGGGCGGCCAGTGCACCAATCGCTTCACCCAACAGGCCGCCGACGCCGTAATACTGACCACTCAAGCGCCAGGCCAGTCCCAGGCCGGCCAGGCCCATGACTGAACCGAACAGATTGATGGGCAGGTTCTTGATCGATGTCGTGCTGCCGGTTACTGGTTGAGCCGCAGCGACGGTGGGGGTGTATGCAGTGTTCATGGCAGTCTCCCGTTTGACTGAATTTGCTGTTGGGGCTATTTTCAGCCAAACAGAAGTTGGCTGAAATAGTCTTTAAGCGACGTATTCAGCCAATGATTCGACGAGGACAGACATCATGCGCATCACGCTCCTTGCATTCCCTCGCGTGCAACTGCTGGACGTCGTAGGGCCCGCCGACGTCTTTGCCGAAGCGGCCAGGCAACTCGGTAATCCACGCGCCTATCGGGTCGAGGTCATTGGTACCGAAAAGGGCATGATCAAAGGCTCAAGCGGTTTGAAGATAGGCGTCGACGAGACCTTCGAAACCTATAAAGGCAAGATCGACACCTTGCTGGTTGCAGGCAGCCCGCACATCGATGAAATCGCCCAGAACCCTTTACTGCAGGATTGGCTGCGCCGGCAGGCGGCATCCGTGCGCCGTATTGGCTCAGTCTGTAGCGGTGCATTCCTGCTTGCCGCCGCAGGCCTGCTCGACGGACGTCGTGTCACCACCCACTGGAATTCCAGTGCAAAACTCGCCAAGGAAAACCCGCAAACCCACGTCGATCCGGACAGCATCTTTATCAAGGATGGCAACGTCTACACCTCGGCAGGTGTGACCGCCGGCATGGACCTTGCGCTGGCGCTGGTTGAAGAGGACCACGGCAGGGAACTGGCGCTCAGCGTTGCCCGTGAAATGGTGATGTTCTTTAAGCGTCCTGGTGGGCAATCGCAGTTCAGCGCCCAACTGGCGGCGCAAACTGCCGAACGCAGCGTGATCAGGGATGTACAGGATTATGTTGTGCAGCACTTGAAAGCCGACTTGAGCGTCCCCGCCCTGGCCGCCCACGCCGGTATGAGCGAGCGCAACTTCGCCCGAACCTTCAAGGCCGAAGCCGGCTCGACCCCGGCGCAATTCGTCGAACTGGCACGTATCGATGCGGCCAGACGACTGATCGAAGACTCGGACGTATCACTCAAGCGCTTGGCCGATACCGTCGGCTATGCCAATACGGACGGGTTCAGAAGGGCGTTCATGCGGCGACTCGGCGTGGGGCCAAGTGATTATCGAAAGCGGTTTTCAGCGGTTTGATGTTGCGTCAGGGGCCGCTTTTGCCCGGTTTCTGCCTATCGTGACCGGTAGAAGCCGACCCATAGCTGACGGTCGGCTTGGCTCAGATTCATATTGAGCAAGCCGCTCGTTCACCCAACCGCTCTACCAACCTTATGAGATAACCGTCGGGATCCTGGACGATGAATTCGCGCTGACCTACTTCTACATTGTCAGCTCGATACCAGGTGTCTTTACATTCTCGATAGAGTGGATATCCACCCTGATCAAGTTTTTCGATGATGGGTGCAACAGCCTCAACATCAATCTGCAAGTTGATGCCTCTTCCAAACGGCTTGGTCAACGGGGCAGTCAGCCATTGACCCGCACCCGAATCAACCTGCTCAAGCATGACCTGAGCACCATTCAAATCAAGGTATGCAAATCCATCTTCCGGGCGTTGATAAGCTACTTTGAACCCCAGGCGAGAAACCCAAAAAGCCAGGCTACTACCCAGGTTGGTGACCATTAACTCTGGAACCAGTTTGTTACGTTCGAACATGAGATGACTTCCATTTCAAAAAGCTCGTTTTTGCGGGCGGGCAGGTCTGCGCGTATGGCTCCGATGCGATAAAGACGATCTGGGGGTAGGGAGCTTCTTCAAGTGCATGGAAAAGCCTTTCTCGAACCCCTTCTGAATCGTAAGGGAGGATCAGCTCTTCTCGCCTTCGCCGAGGCGCAGTGGCGTGCTTGCGTAACGCCTCAGCCAGTGCTGGCACTGCGCTTCGTCGCGGCAATAAGCCTATTTGAATCTATTCAGCAGGGTGATGCAGCGGCATTTCGGCTACTGGCGGATCCGTGCGATGAATGACCAGCGGCCACCGCTGACACGGCGCGAGATAGAAATTCTTCATTTGATGGCAAGGGGCTTATCTTGCCGGGAAATCGCATCCGAGCTTGCCATCAGTAAGTTTACAGTCAAGACGCACCGTCGCAACATGCTCCGCAAAGCGGGATTCCGGAATGCCAGGCAATTGATTGAAAACGCCAGGCAGCAGAACTACTTGCCGAAGTTAATTGAGCGCCCATTGTACGATGTCCTGTCGGCCAGGGAACTCCAGGTGATGAAACTGGTAATCCAGGGACACACAAGCAAGCACATCTCGAGACTGCTTGAAATCGCCGATCTCACTGTCCGCAAGCACCGCGAGAATCTGTTGCGCAAGCTAAACCTTCGCAGCATCGGGCAGCTTGTTGCACTTTACGAGTAGGCGACCTACGACATCGGAGGTATTTGAAGTCTCGCTATCGTCTTATAGATTGAAAGTGCGTTGCGGGACCCGTTGGGTTCCGCGACGCAAAGAGGGGATTCACCATTTACTTATCAACGATCTGCAGAGAGGTTTGATTCAAATGGGACATTCAACAGACATCAAAGCAATAGGCCAGGAAAACACCGCATTTCAAAAATACATCGATGAAAGAAACACAGAACTGGACAAAACTGCGGCAGAAGCCCAAAAAGTTTTGGATGCGCAGATCAAGAAGTTCTACGCAGACGGAAAATGGGACGATGCCCAACCTTTGGCAAGCGGGTCATACCAACACCTGGCAACCGCTTCGACGTGGTCGCTCAGCAACGTGGTCGATATGATCGAAAACGTTCGCACGGCTGTCTTTGGAGGGAAAGCCTTAGACATGCCGCCGACGCAAGGCGAAAAGGACGACAAGGTTCCTACAGCTACCGCTGCCAAGGGAAGCACCATCTCGCCGACGACGCAAAATCTTCTGACAATGATGGCCGGAACCGAAGCAATCATCGCCAATGCAGCCTTTCAGGCCATCACAGGGATTCTTTCCGCCATCAAGACCGGGACGGAAACCGACTTGTCCAAGCAGATTGTGCAAAAGGACATCATTCCAGGGATGAGCATGTTCGTTTGCGTGATGGAGAACAAGTTCAGTAGCAAAGATTTCTTCAATAGTGAAATCATTGTTCAAAACTTCTACATCTACGATGTT
Source organism: Pseudomonas sp. GM78 (assembly GCF_000282475.1). Classification (GTDB taxonomy): domain Bacteria; phylum Pseudomonadota; class Gammaproteobacteria; order Pseudomonadales; family Pseudomonadaceae; genus Aquipseudomonas. The sequence goes on along the minus strand of NZ_AKJF01000094.1, from coordinate 85,034 downwards.
CGGATGTCGGTCGATCGAGCACGTGCACTTGCCAACTTCGACAGAATCAATGGCCTTATTTCCCAGCAAAATGACCTTGAAGGGGCGGTCGGAGATCTGAGCCAGCAAGTTCATGGCATGGCGATTGCCGACTACAAGACAAAGAACAAGGGGGATCTGAAGGCTGCTATCGCAGACTACAAATCCGACTTCATTGCCCTCGAAGAAATGATTAAGGAAATCAACACGAAAATTTCCGAGACTGCCGAGCTGATCAACCAGAAGAAGTTGTTGAAGGCGGAAAATAATGCCGCACTCGTGCTGGCAAAACGTAAGGAATTGGTCATGTTGTAGAGGTGCTTGAGTGAATGAGCCGCCCTGCAAGTTGACTCAGGACGAAAGAGTCCACTGGTCAATTGATTTTATAGAAGCGTCAAGTCAAGGAGTTTGTCATGACAGATGAAATTGTTCGATACGAGAAAAACGTTTTCACCAACGATGGCCAAACTGACGTTGATGGATTCACGCCAAAGCTGGAGAAAGTCAAGGAACTCATCAAAAATGCCGGGGCGATAACGGTATATTACGGTTTTCACGGGAACACTGATGGCGAGTTTGATCGGAAATTCGACGCTGAAGAGTTGCAAAAATCATTGGGAATTGCACAAGCATTTCCAGGTGCCACCATGGTGCAGGTCGACGGCCCGGATGACTCAAAAATCGCCTACGATAAACATAATGAAAATGGACAAGTGCTTTTCACTTGGTGCGATAGTGACACGTACATCAAGACCAGAAAGCTACTGCCGGCTATTGTCCGATAGGCAGTCGCTGCACCTGACCACCGGTTGACTTCAATCGGCGGCCCCGACCTGTCTTGCAAACGAACGCGGTCACTTGATGCCGAGCGCGACCGCTGCACATTTCGCAACGATGCTATGACCAGCGACAATCGGGTGAGTACCGTCCCAGAAGAGATACTCGCCCGGTCTCGCACAGTAGGGGGGCACGGTCAGTCAAACCTGCTCTCAGGCCCCATTGTGTGTCCGGGGCCTGTCGGCCAATTGCGAGCGAGGCGTCAAGATGGCCAAGGCAACCGCCACGATGAAGAGCGCCGGCACGTCACCTGCCAAGTGCCCCATTTGCCCCGGCTGGGTGACCGCCTGGACGGTCATGATTGCTCCGTGTACGGCGCTGGACCATACGGTGAACCAGATCAGGCTCAAATTGGCTAATGGATCACGTGCGGCCAGGATCAAGAACACGCCAAGTGTGGCGTAGATGCCAACGATCATCATCGGGTAGTCCGAGTGACCGACGTGCCAGGCCCAGCCGGACGGCCAGAGAAACATCAGTGGGTAGAGAGCAAGGCACGCGAGGCCAGCCAAAACCAGAACGACGCGCAAATACCTGAGGCGATCGACTACGGTCATGGCGGACCTCTCTTTGGGCCTGACTCTAAATAGACCTTAAGTGGGGTGATAACACCTTCACGGGCATGGTGGATGACATTCCTTAATCTGTCGTCTATCCCTGACCAGGCCGGGCATTGTGACAGTCTGGTGACCGCTGAAGGGGTTTATACACCATGGACGCAAATCCCAATCTGCTCAATCAGTTCCAGCAATAGACCAAGCATAGCTACTCATTCGTTATCGCTCCGTCCACCGATTGCTGCCTTTCTCGACGGGCCGCAAACAACGCATCTAAACTTGTCCGTAGGCCCGGGGTTACCGGCTGTTATGGATGCGCGAGGCGAAGAAACGAGCGGTAGGCGTCGAGGTCCAACCTGGCGAGGAGGGAAGGCGATGAGAGTCGTGCGATGGGGCATGTTGATAGGGTTGGCATGGGTGACCCTGGTGACGTCGGGTATTGCCCGCGCCGAACAGGTTGCCATGATCACCGGCGAGCAATGGGTGCAGTCGTCGGAGCAGCTCAAGAAGGTTTATCTCATCGGCATCGCCAATGCCTACGAGGTGGAGGCAGCCTACTACGGAGCGAAGCCGCCATCTGATGAGCAGAGCCTGATTCCACGTTTCGGCAGGGGCTTGAAGGGCCAAACGCTCGATACCGTACGCGAAAGGCTCAACCAGTGGTATGCCGCCAATCCCGACCGAGTGAAACGCCCCGTCCTCGAGACCCTCTGGTTCGAGATGGTCGTGCCCGGTCTGAAGCAGAATAAATAGCGGAGGTGCACATGAAGAGGTTTCTATTATTTGCCGCAGCCCTCAGCGCAGCGAGCGTGATCGGTTGCACCTCGATGACTGCCCAGCAGCAGGGGACGGTGAGCGGTGCGGCCATCGGTGCTGCGGCCGGCGCTGGCATTGCCGCGATCTCCGGTGGCAGTGGATGGACGGGCGCTGCGATCGGTGCCGTCGCCGGTGGGGTTGCTGGCAACATCAAAGGCAGTCGGCAGCAGAAGTAGGCCGGCCAATCCCAGCTATGGCAAGGGCTTCGCTGTGACATGGATCATGTCTCGCGAACTTCAAAGCCCTGCGCCGAAGCGATATTGCCAGACGATGCCAATGGCATCGTATTCGCTCCCGGTACGGGTATGCGCACCCTCACTCGCAAACAGCTTCAGCGAGTGATTTCGGTTCAACGGCAGCGAGAGGGTGCCCCCGTAGCGTGTATTTTCCTGAAAGTCATGGTTACCGATCCCATCGACCGAGGTACTCCCGCCAGCGAAGTAGGTCCCATCCAGCGAGGCCCAGACACCGTTGGTAAAGGCATAGATAAGATGCACCTGTGCCTGGTAAGTGGGGTTCTGGGAAAAAGTGCGGTCACCCAGGTACTGGTGATTGTCGGTGTAAAAGGTTCCCGCAGCGGATAATTCCAGGGTCACCGGTCCCAGGCGCTTGGAAACCCCAAGTTCGGGCTTGAATGACCAGCGGTTGTTGCCGAGATTTACCAGCTTGCTGGAGTCGTATTGGCCAACTGGCGCCGTAATTGCCAGGCTGGCGCCGATAATCACATCCTGTTGATAGCTGGGGAACTCAGCCAGGGACATCGCCGGGGCGCCATACAAGTTGACCGAGAAGCGCAATCTTGGATCTATCAACCCGGTAACATTGCGCTCCCTGGGCTCACCGGCGAACAGGGCCGAGCCCGTCAACCTGGCTTCAGGCACGACGATATCGAACTTCCCGGAGCGGCCCCAGACGTCCAGGGACCTGGCATAGGCAAACACGACCGTCTTGATGTTGAGCTTGGCATTCTGGAGTGGGACGGAGGGGTTGGCGGTCACGTTACCCTGGAGATCGCTGTAGCCCATCAGCAGGAAATTGATACCGACCGGCGTATTGGCGTAGGACCTGGGCTCGAGATCCTCCGCGACCGCACTGGGGGCTACGATGATGAGCGAAGTGGATGCGAACCGGGCCAGCCTGACGACGCAAAGTTTGTGTTTCATCCACATTCGCGTGCTTCCTGTCAGGACCTCAGGGTTCTATCTATTGTTGTAGTGCATCTGCATTGGCTTTGAAAGGTTCGGGGCTTGGTGCGAGCAACACATCCAGCTCGTCTTTGGTAGTGACGAGCACTTAGGGGTCGAAATCTGACACATTCTGATGGTTCCTGATGCCGACAATCGGGTGAATTCCTGACACCTCTGAAGCGGCACGGAGATCGACGATGGCTATCAGTGTTTTTGACGTGTTCAAGATTGGAGTCGGCCCCTCCAGCTCCCGCCAAGGCGAGCAACTGACTGAATCCGAGCGGCCACAACCGCCGATGCTGCGTATTGGCTTCTGGTTGAGGGAAGCCTTCGATATGTACACCCTGGCCAATGCACTGGAGCCACTGCGCCTGGCCAACCAGTTGGCAGGGTACGATGTTTGCCAGTGGCAAATGCTGAGCCTGGAAGGGCAGCAACTGAACGCCAGCAACGGCATCGCAACCGCCACCACGCGGCTGGATCAGGCACAAACGTTCGATGTGTTGATCCTCTGTGGTGGCGATAACCTGCAGCTTGATCCAGACCTGCGCCAGCAGCTGAGCCACTGGGCGGCGCAACCGATCAGCCTCGGGGCCTTGGGCGAGGCAGGCTGGTTGCTGGCGCAGGTTGGCGCCCTGGAGGGCGTCCGTTGCAGCTTGCCGGAGCCCGGTGCAGCACTGGAGTTTGCCGCTTTCAGCAAGTTGACACCGGTGGCTGCGCCGTTCTGCGTCGACCGCCAACGCCTGACTTGTGTCGGCCCGCAGGCTGTTCAAGGGTTGATGCACGAGCTTCTGGCAAGGTTCCACGGTCGTGGCTTGATACTGCGGATGGAAAAACATGCAGCACGCCAGGCCCGGCCGTTACTGCCCGTGCGGGACGTCCCGAAACAACTTCAGGCAACCCTGACGTTGATGAACGAGCATTTGAGTCCAATGCTGGGCATCGACGAACTCGCCGAGACCATGGGTATTTCCCGGCGGCATCTGGAGCGGCTATTCAAGCGCAGCCTGGGTTGCACGCCGTCCAGGCACTACCTGGACTTGCGGCTGCAACAGGCGCGCCAGATGTTGCGGGCCGCTGAGCTGTCGCTGTCGGATGTCGCTACTGAGTGCGGGTTCGTCTCGCTGCAGCATTTCTTTCGCTGCTATCGCCAGTACTTCGGCGCGCACCCTCGTGAACACATGGGGGCGAAAGCGAACAGTCAGCGGGGTTCAACGTTGAATGCACCGGTTTCATCGAGAGCGGGTCGGATCCTCGCACCGTCGCTCCCGCACTGACCTTACCCATTGGCCAATGCCCCCGCCAAGCGGCCTTCACCGCGCTTGCCGGGGGCATTCTTGTTTCTGGCGCAGGGGCCTGAGGAGGCCGTTGCGCAAACAGCGGATATGGCCAACTACAGGTCGGATTCGCGCAAAAAACCTCGCTTTGCATCTGTTCGAATGATCTTCAGCGGCCCGCCAGATTGGCGCCATCTGTAGATCAACCAATGACAAGGATAAATGACATGCAAATGCCGAAAACCATCCAGATCAAGAACGGCGAAAAGGTAAGCCCGACGTTCTCGGCTCAAGAATATGCCAACCGCCAGGCCAAGTTGCGGGCTTATCTGGCGCAGAACAATATCGACGCGGCCGTCTTCACCTCCTATCACAACATCAACTACTACAGCGATTTCCTGTACTGCTCCTTCGGGCGTCAGTACGCGCTGGTGGTGACCCAGGACAGCGCCGTGACCATCAGCGCCAACATCGATGGCGGTCAGCCATGGCGCCGTACCGTCGGCACTGAAAACATCGTCTACACCGACTGGCAGCGCGACAACTACTTCGTCGCGATCCAGCAGGCCTTGCCCAAGGCCGGGCGCATCGGTATCGAGTTCGACCACCTGAACCTGCTCAATCGCGACAAGCTCGCCAGCCGCTATCCGCAGGCTGAACTGGTGGATATCGCCGCACCGTGCATGCGCATGCGCATGATCAAGTCCGCCGAAGAGCATGCGATCATCCGTCATGGCGCACGGATCGCGGACATCGGCGGTACGGCCATCGTCGAAGCCTTGCGTGATCAGGTTCCGGAATACGAAGTGGCCCTGCACGCCACCCAGGCCATGGTGCGGGAAATTGCCCGCACCTTCCCGGATTCCGAGCTGATGGACACCTGGACCTGGTTCCAGTCCGGCATCAACACCGACGGCGCGCATAACCCGGTGACGTCGCGCAAGGTCAACAAAGGCGACATTCTCAGCCTCAATTGCTTCCCGATGATCGCCGGTTACTACACCGCGCTGGAACGTACGTTGTTCCTGGACCATTGCTCCGACGAGCATCTGCGCTTGTGGGAAGTTAACGTCAAAGTGCACGAGGCCGGCCTCAAGCTGATCAAGCCGGGCATGCGCTGCTGCGATATCGCGCTGCAATTGAACGAGATCTTCATGGAGCACGATCTGCTGCAATACCGCACCTTCGGCTACGGTCATTCCTTCGGTACGCTGAGCCATTACTACGGCCGCGAAGCCGGACTGGAACTGCGCGAAGACATCGACACAGTGCTGGAACCGGGGATGGTGGTCTCCATCGAGCCGATGATCATGTTGCCCGAAGGCCTTCCTGGTGCCGGCGGGTATCGTGAACACGACATCCTGATCGTCAACGAGCAGGGTGGGGAAAACATCACCAAGTTCCCGTATGGCCCGGAACACAACATCATCAGGAAGTAAGTCCCTGCGCCGCACAGTGAACCTGTGCGGCGTTTTGCTTTGACGATTGGCGAAAAATCTTCCCGGTGGCTGAGATAAACCGGAAAAAAACGACGCATGCGCGCCCAAGAACGCGCAGCATCTTCCGAGCCTTAACCCTGCCAAGTAAAACAATAGAGGGTTTTGTCATGTCCTACGTCCCGAGCTTTCATTTCGATAACCGCACCTCTACCACCGGAGGTGCACAATGAGCACCCAAACCGCAAACCTGACGCCAACCATGGCAGACAAACTTGAACAAACGGCCGAACGCAAGGCCCTGCGGCGCGCAGCCAGTGCCAGCTTCATGGGCAACTTCGTCGAGTGGTTCGACTATGCGGCCTACGGCTACCTGGCTACCGTCATCGCCCTGACGTTTTTTCCGCAAACCGACAAGGCGACCGCGCTACTGGCGACGTTTGCAGTGTTCGCGCTGTCGTTCATCGTCCGCCCGCTGGGGGGACTGGTCTGGGGGCATTTCGGTGACAAATACGGGCGGCGCAGTGCGCTGTCCTGGTCGATCCTGATCATGTCTATCTCGACCTTTTGCATCGGCATCCTGCCAACCTACAACCATATCGGCCTGTGGGCGCCGGCCCTGTTGTTGCTGATTCGCTTGTTCCAGGGCTTTTCCGCTTCAGGTGAGTACGCCGGGGCTTCGGCCTTTCTCGCCGAGTATGCGCCCGAGGGCAAGCGCGGTTTGTACACCAGCATTGTCCCGGCGAGCACGGCGGCGGGCTTGCTGTTTGGTGCGGTGTTTGTCGCCGGCCTGCATGCGTGGATGAGTGTCGAGGACCTGCACAGCTGGGGCTGGCGTCTACCCTTTCTGCTGGCGGCGCCATTCGGGCTGGTGGGGCGTTATATCCGCATGAGTCTGCAAGACACGCCGAAGTTCCTGGAGATGGAAAAACGCCTTGAAGCGAAGGAGTGCGCGACCCACGCTCCGGTTCGCGAATTGCTGACCGTGCACCGACGCAGCGTGATGATCGGGATCGGCGCGACCTGCCTGAATGCCGTGGCGTTCTACCTGTTGCTCAGCTACATGCCGACCTACCTGTCCACCGAAATGGGCATGAGCGAAAGTGATTCGTTCCTGGCGTCGACGGTGTCGCTGGCGACCTATATCGGGCTGATTTTCCTGATGGGCAAGCTGTCGGACCGGTTCGGACGCAAGACCATGCTGGTGACCGCTTCGGTATTGTTCCTGGCGCTGACATTTCCGCTGTTCGGGATGTTGGAAAATCAGCCTTTGATCGTGATTCTGATGATCCAGATTGCGTTTGGCGCGATCCTGGCGATGAACGACGGCACCTTGCCGTGCTTCCTCGCCGAGATATTCCCCACCCGCGTACGCTTCAGTGGTTTTGCCTTCAGCTTCAACATCGCCAACGCGGTGTTCGGCGGCACCGCGCCGTTTATCGCGACCTGGCTGATCCAGCTGACCGGCAACAAAATGGCCCCGGCCTGGTACTTGTTGGCGGCTGCGGCGGTGGCGTTGATTGCCATGCTGGCGAGTCGGGAGACGGCGCATAAAGCCTTGCAGGACTGACCTTCATACGGTGATCTCAGGGACGCCATCGCGAGCAGGCTCACTCCTACAGTTGACCGAGTTGTCCTGACGGACGCGGTTCAATGTAGGAGTGAGCCTGCTCGCGATGAGGCCAGTGCGGCCAGTATCAATGTACGGCTGCCACCTGCTTGCGCTCACCAATGGGCGATACACCAAAGAACCGGCTGTAGCATTTGGAGAAATGCGCCGGCGAAACGAAGCCGCAGGCGAGGGCGATGTCACGTACCTGCGATTCGCTGCGCAGCAATAGCTGTCGCGCCCGTGCAAGGCGCAACTCCAGGTAGTACTGGCTCGGCGTGCGTTGCAGGTGCTTGTGAAACAGACGCTCCAGCTGGCGCACCGACACCTCGTTCAATCGCGCGAGTTCCTCAAGGCCCACCGGCTCCTCGAGATTGGCTTCCATGATCGCCACCATCTGGCTGAGCTTGGGCTGCGAGGTGCCCAGCTTCTGCCGCAATGGCACACGCTGTTGCTCCTGCGCCCCCCGGATCCGGTCACACAACAGCAACTCGGCGGTGTGGGCAGCGATGTCCCGACCACCGGGTTCGCGGGCGATCAACTGCAGGGTCATGTCCATGGAAGCCACGCCACCGGAGCAGGTGTAGCGATCACGGTCCAGCTCGAACAGCTGGTTGGAAATGATGATTCCCGGGAAACGCTCCTTCAGTGCTTCGATGTCTTCCCAGTGAATCGTGCAACGATAGCCCTTGAGCAGATCGGCGCGCGCCAACAAGTGGCTGCCGGTGCAAATCCCGCCCAGTGGCACCTGATCATGCGCCAGCTTGCGTAGCCAATTGAGCAGTGGTCGGCTGCTGTGGTTGGAGACGATCGGGTTTGATCCGACAACGAACAGCATGTCCAGCTTTGGTGCATCGGTGATGCTGTGGTCGGGCAGGATGCGCATGCCGTTGCTGGCCGTCACCGGGTCCAGGCTGGCGGCGATGATAACGGTGCGGAACATCGGTTTGCGCGCGGCCAGGTTGGCCATGCGCAGGGTTTCCACGGCGGAGGCGAAGCCGATGGTGGTGAAGTTGGGGATGACCAGGAAACCCACGGTTTTCACGGGCTGTTGTTCATTCGCCGAGCGTCCTGCGGCGGGTTTCGCCACCTGGAGTTTCGCCATTATTACCGCTCCTCGACTGCATCAGTGACGTGCTCCGCGGCAAGCTGCCAATACGGGTGGCGTCATCTCGTTTTTGTGATTGTAAGCCCTGTTTACAGGCTTCAGGATTTTACATCGAGTGTCCGGTCAATAGACCGTGACGAAAGGAATATGCATGCAAGATGCCATGAGTCTGGATTCGCTGGAGGGGGGCGTGCAGTGCTTGGCTTTGATAAGTACCTCTAATCAGTTCTCTGCAAAAAACATCGTTTGTTGACCTGTTTTTGCAGCCGTAGCATGCCTGCCAGGACTGCATGGGTAATTCTTCCTGGTGATGTCACCTGCGAACGATTGATCCCGGGTGAATTGAGAGATACGTACATGTCGACACGTCGCGAGTTCATAAAACAGGTATCGGTAGTTGCCGGTCTGGGCGCAGCCGCGTCCATGGGACTGGGCCTGAGTGCCTCCCGAGTGCAAGCAGCCGTCAAGGGGAGCTGGCATATGCCGGATGAGGGCGACAAACACGAGCGGGCCTTCGTCGCTTTTGGTGCACAGGAAGCCATCTGGGAAGACTTCACACCCAGCGTGCAAGATGCCCTGGGCCTGATCGCTCGCACCATCGCCGAATATGAGCCGGTCACGGTGTTCTGTCGCGAGAGCGAGCGGGATTTGGCCGAAGAAAAATGCGGTACGGGCAACATCACCTTTGTTACCACGGAACTGGACGATATCTGGATGCGCGATATCGGGGCCAACTTTGTGATTGATGACGAAGGCGGGCTCGGTGCCGTGGATTTCAACTTCAACGGCTGGGGCAACAAACAGCAGCATGGCGATGATGCACAACTGGCCGCTCTGGTTGCCAGGAAAGCGGATGCCAGCTACATCCGCAGCGAGGTGGTGGGCGAGGGGGGCGGTATCGAAGTGGATGGCCACGGCACGGGGATCATGACCGAAAGCAGCTGGATCAATACCAACCGCAACCCCGACTGGAGCAAGGCAGAGGTAGAGGAAGAACTTAAAGCGAGGCTGGGTTTGCGCAAAATCATCTGGCTGCCTGGAATCAAAGGCAAGGACATCACCGATGCCCATGTCGACTTCTACGCCCGCTTCGTCAAGCCCGGGGTGGTGATCGCCAACCTGGACAACGACCCTGAGTCATACGACCACAAGGTGACGCTTGCCCATTTGGACATTCTCAAGAATGCCACTGATGCGCAAGGCCGCAGGCTGCAAGTGCATACAGTCTCTCCACCGATGAATCCACGACAGAACGAATTCAGCAAAAGGAATCCAGACTTCGCCGCCGGCTACATCAATTACTTCGTGATCAATGGTGCGGTCATTGCGCCCCAGTTCGGTGATAAGGCAGCCGATACGAAAGCCTTTGACCTGTTGTCTGAACTCTACCCGGACCGTGAGGTGGTGCAGCTCAACATCGACGCAATCGCCGCAGGTGGTGGCGGCATCCACTGTGTGACCAGTCACCAACCTTTGGCTTAGTCAGGAGCGAGCAGGGGACATCCACAAACTCCGGGTCAGCTAGCAAACATCAAAACCCCACATCCAACACCACACTGTCCAGATAAGTCCCCGCTGGCGGAGTCGCCTGATCGGTATAGATCTTCGCGTTGTAATTGAAGATCTGGCTCCCCGTGCCCAGTCCATTTCCCGGATTGACCTCGGCATCGGAACTCGCCCGACGCGCACTGCCCACGTTTCCCCAGCGGGTCGTGCCGGCACTTTTGAAAATGTCATAGGCCAGATAATTGCCGCTCGAGATCATCCGTCGCCGCCCGCCGACACTGACCGCATTCTGCCCATCGCTCAGCCCCACGGTGTAGGCGCTGCCTTTGGTACAAGCCAGATTGATGGTCTGCCCGGTCACCGCGGTAAAGGCGCTGACCACCGGCGCGCTGCCGAAGGCGATGTTCGGGGCGGTGATGGTGCAGTCGTTGGCCACGGTCAGGTTCACCGTCAGCGTCGTAGTGCCGCTACTGATATCACGCCCCAGGCAAACGCTGCCGATGCCGATACCCGAGCAGTAGTTCCAGTTCCAGAAAATGCTCAGGGTTTCTGTGTAGACCCCGGCAGCCACGTTGCTGCCAATCGTCGTGCCGAGGTAGAGCGGCACGGTTTTCGGCACCGTGCCACCGAGCAGGCCAAGCGCATCGATGATGCCGTTGCGTGCGAAGTCGTAGGCGGTGCCGCGGGTCAGCGGGAAGCTGGTGCTGTTGTTGGCGTAGATCGTGTAGCCGATGATGTCGCCGGTGGGACCGCGCAAACCGCTCTGGGTCGACGTGACAGTGGCCCAGAAGTGATCGTCGTTGGTCAGCAACGTCAACAGCGAGCCGGTGCAACTCAAGCCGCCGTTGAGCGTGGAACCGGGTTGCGATGTGGTCCGCACCGCAATCGAACTCAATGAGCCGAATCCCACTGGCGTAGTGCTGACGACCGAACACAAGGCCAAGGCGGGGACGGGCAGCCAGAGCGCCAGCAGCATCAGCCACTTCATCGGCACACCAACGGCCCGATCAGCGGGATCTGATTCTGCGTCAGGTCGGCGGCAAACTGCACGTGGCAGGTCTTGCCATCGCCCAGCGTCACCCGCAGATCATTCTGCGCCCGCAGGTTTTCCAGGTACACCAGGCCGTCCCAGCCGACCACGGTTTGTGTGCCGCTCTGCTCATGCACCACACCGCTGCCCAAGGGCAACTCCTGCTGCTGCGCGTCCACCAGCACGATGCTCGCCGCGATCACCCGGCTTAGCGGAAACTCCAGCAGATAGCCGCTGCCACGCCGCACCGCGATGCGTTGCTCGACGTTCGGGCTGCGCACGTTGGCCGGCAGGTTAAGCGGATCGATCTCGTATTTGCCGCGGTAGTAGGCGCTGCTCCACGGTACCAGCAAGTGGCCGTTGCGATCGGTCTGGCCCACCTGCTGGTTTTCGTAGCGCACCGGAATATCGGCGTAGCCATCGGTGCTGACCACTACGAACGCGTCGTCGATGCGGTTCGCGGCGAACACCTGGCGGTCCATCCACACCAGCGAACCGCTGGCATCGGCCCAACGGGTTTCGGCATCGCTGGTGCCATAGACCCCGGCCTGCAACTGCACCGACTGCAAACGCCAGGTCAGGTCGGCCTGCCGGTAATCGGGGCCGTCGCCCTTGGCGTAGCCGAGATTGAAGCCAACCCCGCCCTCGGTCGGCACGGCGCGGCTGTAGTTGACCCGCTGCTGCGATTGGCCGCTCTTGCTGCGTTCACTGCTGATGGCCAGGCTGCCCCGCAGGTCGAACGGAATCACCAGTTGCGCCTGCACTGCCCAGTTGCTGTCGCCGATCTCGCGGTTGGCCGACAGGTAAAAGCTGGTGTTGCGCCACAAGGGTTTGCTCCAGGTCAGGTTGAGCAGGCGGGTGCGCGAGTCGTCCGCCGCGCGCACGTCGAAATACCCGGCGCCCAGGCTGCCCCAGGTGTTGAGATTAACGCTCAGGGTCGCCTGTTCACTGCGTTTGCTGAGGGTGGTGTAGGGGCTGTCGACCACGGTCAGGTCGGCATACTGATCACGCCGTTGCAGACGCTGCCAGGAAAAGCTGTAGCGCTGGCTGTTGTATTGATAACCGAGGCTCAGTTGCTGGCCGGTTTCCCCTTCGAACCGGCTTTGGCTGACGGCGCTGTTGAGCACGCCGAAATTGCCCAGCCGCACATTGCCGCCAACGCCGCCGAGCGCCAGAGTGTCCGAAGCTTCAGCGTGGCTTTCCAGGGTGAAGTTGTCACTCAGGCCGTAGCGCAAACTGCCGGACGACACGCCGGGGCCATAACTGAAATCCTGCAGGCCGTAGTCCTGGCGCAAGGTGCCGGCCGCCACGGAAAAATCCGACAGGCCTTTTTGCAACAGGCTGCTGGTGACGTAGAACGGCACCGTGGTCGAGACCTGGCGTCCCAGGGCGTCGGTGGTGACCACCACGGCTTCGCCGGCACCGTTGATGAACGGAATGTTGGTCAGTGTGTAAGGGCCAGGTTGCAGATCGGCGCTGCTGGACTTGTAGCCGTTGATGAACAGGTCTACCGACGACGGCACCGCGGCCTCGCCGGCGAACTGCGGCAAGGGGTAGGTCACCAGGTCCGGGCGCACGCCGAAATCCCGCGACAGTTGCACGCCACCCAGGCGCACCGAACTGCTCCAGGGCAGGGCACCGCTGACCAGGTCGCCTGCCTCGTAGGTCAGCAGCCGATCGTCATCGGAATAGCGCCAGGTGGTGTCATAGCGCAGGTAACCATTGCTGCGCGTGTCAACCGCGTCCCCGGACAAGGTGCGCCGATATTGCCCGGTGTTGGACAGCGTGCCCCAGTCATCGAACAGCCGCACTTCGTTCCACGCGGCCAGGTAAGTGCCGGCATCATCGGTGTCGTTGAGGTACAGGTCGTAGTTGAGCAGGGCGCCGAAGCTGCTCATTGCCTCGGTACGCGGATAGTTCTGGCGACGGCCGATAAACTGCTCCGGCAGCCAGTCGGGCGGTACCTCCAGCAACAGGCGCTGGGCGTTGCTGTCGTACTCGCTGTGCAGGCCCGGCAAGCTGTCGAGGCCGACTTCGGCGCCGATGTCTTGCGGCAGTTTCATGCCGGTTTCATGCAGCGCACTGGCGGGCAGGAAAAATTGCCCGTTGCGCTGCTCGACCGCCACCACTCGTCCGGTGTTCATCTGGTTGACCACCAGTTCCAGGAACAACTGCGCATTGGCAACTGCCTCCATGCCGCTGGGCGGAGGCGGCAGGTCACCGGCCTCTGCGTGATGAAAAACCACCAGGCAACACGCACAGCCCATGGCCCACAACGGACGCCGCAAACTGCGAGCCCAACCCTGGCTCATTACCGCTTTCCGTCCGTCAATGGACTTTATCTCCTTTACTCCACCTGCAATTCAACAGCAGGCAAAAGGCTCCCACAACAGCATCAAAAGCCGGTCACCGTGCCGGCGCAATACTCTGCACCTGCGGCGCGCCATTGACTCGCACCTGCAACGCCGGGTCGCCAGCCACCGGGCCGGGCGCAGGCCAGCGCATGATCGCGCCGGGCAACACATACCCCAGCAAGCCGTCCACCAGCGGCCGAGTCTGGCTGCCGTGCTTGAGCGCCACATCGGTCAGGCGCGCATGCACCGCACCCTGGTTGCGCACCTCGACATACGGACGACCGTCCACGGCCACCGTGCGCCAGCTCAAATCCGGCAGGCCGATGCCTTTCGGGTCGCGCTGGCGGGTGGTGTCTTCCTTGCTCCACAGGCCCGCGCCATAGGCGAACAACGGCACCGAATAACGCATCTGGAAACGAATCGCCGCCGCGGTCTTGCCGTCGTCCGCCTCCGGTGGTTTCGCCGAGGGAATTTCATCGATGATGATGCGGTAGGCCAGCTCCTGGCCCGGCGGGACTTCCCGTGTGCGGGTCAGGCGCACCAGTTGCTTCTGGCCCGGTTCGATCTTCGCCACCGGAGGGCTGCCGATCACGTCGCGCTGGTTCTGGTATTGATCGCTGAAGCCGCTCTGGCTCCAGGCAAACACGCGTATCTGCAAATTGGCGGTCTCGCTGCCGCGATTTTCCAGCCACAAGGCACTGGCCTGTTGATCTGCCTCGAGAACCGGATCGATCGGCCAGATCAGCACCGAACTGGCCGCCTGCGCCCTGGTTGCCCCCAACCACAGCAGTGCCAACAGCGTATGACCGACGACCAACCATCGCCCTGAAGGTGAATACATGTGCCTGCTCCTTTTAGTCCGTCCGGCCTTATCGGTTCGCCCCGTCACCACGACAGCTGCACTTGCAGCACATCGCTGTACGTCCCCCCGGGTTGATTGCCCGGTAACTGCACCTGGCCGTAAATCGGCAGGCTGATGTTGTTCGCATCGCCATACGCCACCGCCACGCTTTGCCCGATCCCCAGGGTCTGGCTGTAGGCCGCGTCGCGAAACAGTTGATACGCCACCCGGTTGCTGCCGGTGGACAGCTGCATGTGTCGCCCACCGCTGTTGTACTGTCCGCCATCGATGCTCATATTCAGGGTCACGCCCGGCGTGCATTGCAGCTGCACGCCCCCGGTCAGTGCGACTTGCACCGTGCCGCTGGCCAGCGCCGAGCGGCTGCCGAAATTCAGGCTGCCGTAATTGGAAACCCCACCGACCACCAGGCAGCCGGCCGTCACCGTGGCGCTGACCTGGAAGCTCTGGCTGGTCGCCGCCGTGAGCGGCAACGGCAGTAAACCCGCACCGAGCAGGAGCAGCGCCGCGCAGCCATGCCGACGCATGGCGCTAGAACGTCAGTTCGACGGAAATCGTGTCGGTGTAAGTGCCCGCCGGCAAACCGGCCTTGCCCACCGCCTGGCCGTAGATGTTCACGGTCTGCGCCACGCCGGTGCTGGCGGCGAGGTTGATCTCCCCGTCGATCGCCAGGAGCTGCGAGTGCCCGGCATCGGTGTACAGGTCGTACGGCACATAGTTGGCGACACCGTCGTACAACGCCCGGGTCCCGCCCGGCGATAGTCCATCGTGGGCCCCGGCGCGCACCTTGACCGTTGGCGTGGTGCCAGCCGAGCAAAGAATCGACAGCGCGCCGCCGCCTCCACCCAGCACTTGCCCCGTGGCCGTGGTGAACAGGCTGTTGGCGGTGCCGAAGTTCAGGGCGCCGAAATTGAGCCCGGTAGAACCGCCGGAACCGTTGACCTGGCAACTGCTGGTCAGGATCAGGCTGGAGGTGATCTGGCCAGTGACCGTGGTGGCAGCCTGGGCGCCGG
Organism: Pseudomonas sp. GM78; assembly: GCF_000282475.1. Taxonomy (GTDB): domain Bacteria; phylum Pseudomonadota; class Gammaproteobacteria; order Pseudomonadales; family Pseudomonadaceae; genus Aquipseudomonas. Next base: position 69,427 of record NZ_AKJF01000094.1, on the reverse strand, counting down.
ACGCCAGCGTCAGGCCAAGCAATGACAAACCTATCCTTGATGCAAGCGTACGCATGGTTGTCCGTCCTCTACGGGGTTACCAGTCGAGCGTTACCGTCAGGGTGTCGGAATAGACACCGGCGGGTAACGCGCGGGTATTGGCCACCACCGAGCCGAATACCGGAATCGGTATCTGCGCCCCGCTGGTGACAGCGAAATTGTGTTGTTGGCCGATGCTGTAGCTGCGGTTGCCGGAAGCGTCGAGGAACAATTGATAAGCGATGGTCTGGCGGCCGTTGCTCAGGCGCCGGGTGGTGCCGTCGCCATGGGTGCCGCCATCGATGGTGACGGTGAAGCCGGTGACCGAAGGGTTGCAGGCCACGTTCAACTTGCCGCTGGCTTCATCACTGATGCTGGCCTTGATCGGGGTGCTCCACGTTGGACCTTGCTGGCCGAAATCCAGGGTGCCCAAGTCGCCGGCCGGGCTATCGGGATTGCCGCCGTTAGTCACTTCGCAGCCGGCAATAAGGGTCAGCCGCGCCTGGATCTGCCCGCTGACGGCCGCTTGAGCGACACCGGCCAACAGCACCAGCGCGCCCACGGCGAATATCTTCCAGAACCTGGTCATGACACCAATCCCAATTCCCTCTGGATTAAAAACACGGTCGTTCGTTGGCGAACGCCTCCGTCCCTGCGTAACCCGGACTTCGCCTGGGTTGTTGACTGCTCATGCGATTACCAGGTGAGCGTCACCTTCACCAGATCCGAATAGCGGCTGGCCCTGGGTATCTGTGCCATGGGTTCGATGCGGGCGTACAACGGCAGATCCACCGAGCCGGTATCCGGCACGCGACCGCTCACCGGCACATCCACCGCCAGCGGAATTCGCCGCGCCGGGTCCTGATAGAGTCGATAGGGGATGGGTTTGCTGTGTTCGGCGCTACCGGCCATGTAGCGAACGTCGCCGACGCCACCGTGCAGGCCGCCATCGACACGTAATTGATAAGGGGTATCGGGATTGCATTCGAGCCTTGGCAGGCGCTCGTTCATCAGGGCCGCCCCGAGGGGCCCGGCGGGATTGTCCAGGCGCGCGCTGCTGCCGAAGTCGAGCACGCCCAATTGCTCGACACCCGAACTGCGTTGTTGTCCGACCAGTTGGCAGCCACGTTGCACATCGACCCGAACCTGCACCTGGAGTTCGGCGGCCGACAACGTTGCACTGAGCCCTACGCCCAAGACTGCCAATACCACACGTCCATCCACGGCCCCACTCCTTGTGAGGGATGTCTTGTAGGACTGAGGTTAGCAATGCACGGGGAAATCGCCAGTGATGGGGCGGAAATTGGATCCATTGACCGCTGTTTTTTAAACGCCCCAGTATTTCAGTGCCCACAATGCGCCCATGCCGACCGCCAGCGTCAGCAAGGTGCTTTTTGTTCGCCAGGCCACCAGGCCTGCGAGTATTGCCGCGGGAATTTGCGGATTGCTCCAGTCGAACGCTGCGTGTCGATCCGGGTACACCACCGCCGGCACTACCAGCGCAGCCAACACGCTCGCGGGCACGTACAGCAAGGCACGGCGCAGTAGCGGTGGAATGCGCAAGCTTCCATAAAACTCGATGAACGACAGACGAATCGCGAAGGTGCCGGCGCCGATCAGCAGGAACAGGCCCCACTGGGATAGTTCACTCATGATGCCTCCTGTTCGGCGTCATTGCCTTGTGCGGTGTCCTGGTCTTTTCGCAGGTGCTCGACGGTCAGGCCGACGATGACGCCGCCAAGGGAGGCCGTCAGCATGCCCAGGTTGTAGGGTAAATCGACTGCCAGCACCGCCAACGCACCTCCTGCCACGGCGGCACAGAGCGCGGCAGCATTGCGGATACTGGGGATCAGCAGCACCAGGAATGACAGCGGAATCGCAAAGCCCAACGACCACGCTTCGGGGATGCGCGCGCCCAGGATGACCCCCGTCAGCACCGCAAGCGTCCAGCCGAGCCACATCGTGAGCGCCGCCCCGGTGTAGTAGTGAAAAGCGTATCGTCCCAGGTCGCCACAGGCCGATCTCAGGCTGAACAATGCGAACACCTGGTCGGCGAGCAGGTAGGACATGGGCCAGGTCTTGCGCCGGGGCAAGTGGTGCAGGTGCGGCGCCAACGATGCGCTGTACATCAGGAAGCGAAGATTGATCACCAGTGCGGTGACCACCATGGTCACTGGCAGGGCGCCATTTTGCAGGAGCTGCAGTACGGCAATCTGCGCCGACCCGGAATAGAAAAGCAGCGTCATGCCCATGGTGGTGGTAAGTGACATGCCCATCCCGGCGGCGCTGACGCCAGCGATCAAGCCAAAGGGAATGACCCCGGTGGTGAGCGGGGAGGCGGTCTGAGCACCGTGCAGGAAGGCCTGCGTCCCACTTCGATAGTTCATTTGAGTTCCTTGAAAGTGATCAACCTGATCGTTGCGCGCAGAGAGCCGTATCAGAGCGGTTGCCTAATCAAAATAATGCGCGTGCCATCTGGGAACAACGGCAGATTTCTGAAATATTAGGCCTAGAAAAAATGAGGCTCACGATATGTTTCTCGACTCACCCATCAGGCACACCCTGCAACTCAATGCACTGCGCGCCTTCGAGGCCTCCGCTCGCCTTGGCGGTTTCGCCCGGGCGGCAAGCGAGTTGAAGGTAACCCCAGGCGCAATCGCAGCCCAGGTCAAGGCGCTGGAAAATGAATATGGCGCCGCCTTGTTCGAGCGACACGCGAAGGGGGTCAGGCTGACGGCACTGGGCGAGAGCATAAAGGCACAATTCATAGAGGCATTCGATGCGGTCGAAGACGCCGCCCGCACCCTTCGGCAACTGTCTGCACCCCAGCGGGTACATATCGTCACGTCCCCTGCGCTGGCGCAATTGTGGATCGGACCACGGCTGCCACGCCTTACGGAAATGCTGGCACCCATCGAAATTTCGGTCACCGCCGTCGACGAGCCGCCCAACCTCAAACGCAGCCCGTTCGACCTGTGCCTGTTCTACACCGAGCAGCTCGAGCGCGGGCAGCGCATGCTTGCCGTCGAAGAGCTATTGCCGGTTTGTGTGCCTGCCCTGGCTGGCCAAATCAGGCATCCTGGCGATCTGGCCAACGTGCGCTGTATCGCGGATGTGGTATGGAGCGACTGGGAGGTATGGACCCGCTCGGTGATGCCGACCCAGAAATTCGTTGCCCGCGGTCCCGGTTTTTCCCTGTACTCCATCGCCGTGCAGCAAGCCCTGCTGGCCGCGGGTGTGCTCATTGGTCGGCGCAGTCTCATCCAGCGCTATCTGGACAGCGGGGAACTGGTTGCACCGTTAGATCATCCGGTTCCACTGGGCATGGTCATCGCTTCCTGGAAGCTGCCAGGGGCCAGGAGCAACCGGTTGGTGGCTGCGGTGGAGGATGCGCTGATGCAGTTGGCATGAAGGCTCGTACATTTGAATGCATTCCCCTGCAGGAGCAAAGCTTGCTCGCGATGGTCGTGAACGATAACGCTGCTGCGCTTGTGTGCGTCTCTGCGTGACCAGACGGCACGCTATCGTTTCCTCTCGATGCACTACGCCACGAGCACCGAGCGTGATGTGCCCCATGAGCATCGACAGCTGATGGATTCCGCCTTGGCCAAGGACATCGACAAGGCGTGCGAGCTGCTGGCCAGCCATTACCAGACCACCACCGATTCGGTGCACGCTCACGAGCTGAGATCTACTGGAGAAACGGTATGGCCAGAGGCGTTAGTGGAGATGCTCGTGGAGGTAGGTGTCTTCCAATCCGTTGCGTATAAAGCGCGTTGAGAGTCGTGTCTTGGCCGTCCTGGTTTCGAGCTATTGCGATACTTGCGACAACGCATGAATGACATCTGCAGCCATCTTTTCAGCACTGTTCATCCCGTCAATCCGTAAGACCTGCGCCGTTTGCTCAGATATCCACGCCTCGTGCCACGCTCGGTTGCGTCCTGAAAAGCCTGGATCGTCATACTGTGAGGCCCATTGCCGAAAGGCGACATGTATCCCGTGCATGTCACCCCCTGGTGCTATCCGGTTTCCAAAACGCTCCTTTTCACGTGCGGCCAGCCGTTCAAGGCGAACGGGCGTTGCTGTCAGAACGAATACAATCAGATCGACATGGTTAATCAGCGCATCCCCCCAACCCATACAAGAACCGGTCAGCACCCAATCGTCGTCACCGAGTTTTTGCTGGATCAATGACACGCGCTCACTGGCAGGTCGCTTGGTCGTAAAAGGAGGGTTGGTGGGCATCCAGAAAAAATCATCGACATCGACATGCCGTACACCGAGCAGAGTCGCGAGGCTTTGACCCAAAGTGGTCACGCCCGCACACGAAGCACCTGTAATGTAAATCCGCAATTTTTCCTCCATGAATACAAGTCGGTTTCGAGGTCAGGAAGATATCTCATAACCGGCTGAGTCTCACTTTTTCGGGATTGTAAATGATTGCATCTGGCCGATAGCGGCCTGTCGCCAAGGGCAGAAATCGGCCAATTGCTGCCGGTGGATGCGGTGGCATGCGTGGTTGTCGTTACAGCTGCGCGGAATCTATTCCATACGAAAAAGGGTGGCAGGTTCTGACCACCACCCATGTGATCCATTAACGTTCTGGCCTTTGATTACTTGGCCATCGCTGCTCTCGCGGCCTCGATCTTGGCTTTCACCGAGTCGAGGTTGAAACTCGCACCTTTTTGCATCGGTGGGAACTCGATGGCCGTTTCAGCCAGTTTTGCAACCTCCTGCTGAACGAACACGAAGCGCCAGAACTGGAATTTAAACCAATCGAAGTACTGCATGGAGCCATTGGCCGCCTGGTTTTGCGGCCATCCGGCGCGCTCGAACGGATCCAGACGCAAGTTGGTCAGAACAGGCACGTCGATACTGGTCTTTGCACCGAGCCAGCCGTCAGGCTGATCGATGAAACGATACTTGTAATCGTCGATACGCACCGCGCCCAAATTGCTTTCGCCGAAATAGAAAATTTCATGACGATTGGACGGACCTTTGCCGGTGATCATCGGGGTTTGGTCGTAGCCGTCCAGGTGAACCTTGTACGTCGTGTCACCCAGTTGCTTGCCTTTTAGAAGTTCGCTCGTGATATTCGGGTTGCCTGCCGCGGCGATGAAGGTCGGAAACCAGTCCATACCCGACATGATGCCGTTAGCGATCTGCCCCGCGGGTACCTTGTTCGGCCAGCGGATGATCGCCGGAGCGCGGAAGCCACCTTCCATGACAGTCCCCTTGCCCATGGCAAACGGCGTCTGGCCGCCATCGGGCCAAGTGAAGTTTTCCGCGCCGTTGTCCGTGGTGAAGACCACGATCGTATTTTGATCCAGGCCGTCTTTCTTCAACTTGGCCATGACATCGCCGACGATGTCATCGAGCTGCGCCATGCCGGCTTCCTGTTCGGACCAGCCATTTTCTGCATTGCGCATGGCCTGGTACTTGTCGGAGAGGTGGGTGACGATGTGCATGCGTGTCGGATTGAGCCAGACAAAGAAGGGTTTGTTGTCCTGCTTGGCCTTGTCGATGAAATTGAATGCCTTGTCACGGATTTCGTCGTCGACAGTTTTCATTCGGTCAGGGTAGAGGGTGCCCGCGTCTTCGATCTTCTGTTTGCCCACTTTGCCCCAGCGCGGCATTACGGTTGCATCATCAGTGGTGCTCGCCCAACTGTGGACCATGTTGCGCGGGCCAACCTTGGGCAGCAGCGCTTGCGGGTAGTTGGGGTGGGCCGGATCCTCCATGGCGTCGAGGTGATACAGGTAGCCGAAAAACTCGTCGAAACCATGCACGGTGGGCAGGAACTCGTTCAGGTCGCCTAAGTGGTTCTTGCCGAACTGACCGGTGGAATAACCCATGGACTTGAGCACGGTGGCAATCGTCACCGCCTGGGAGGGAATACCGATGGGTGAGCCGGCCTGGCCCACCGTAGTCATGCCGGTACGGATCGGTAGTTCGCCGGTAATGAAGTTGGCACGGCCTGCCGTGCAACTGGCTTCGGCATAGTAGTCGGTGAAGCGCATGCCTTCGGAGGCAAGGGTGTCCAGATTGGGTGTTCTGCCGGCCATCATGCCCTGGTTGTAGACACCGATGTTCGACCAGCCGATATCGTCGCCCATGATAACCAGTATGTTTGGCACCGTTTTATCGTCCGCCAGGGATAATCCAGGCAGTGCGATCGCCGACAGCAGCGCTGTGGCTGCGAACACCGCAGAGAAAATGTTGTGGTTCATTTCGAACTCCTTTGCATTTTCGAGAGTATTTCGAGAAATTCCCTCCAACTGCCTTCCCGAAATACGGAACCCCCCGAAACTAGCGTAGGTATGAATGCCAATCCTCCAGTGACGTATTTGAAATCGATGTGAAAATTGTTATTTCGATTCAATCTTTCATTTCCACAGCGCATACCTACAGCCGCTTTCAAGCCGATCTAAGGCTTGTGGCCGGCAGAAAAAGACCCAAAGCTGACGGTGACGACAAACAGAAATCGGCCAAAAGAGCACGCTGCAAATGAGCGAATCGCCCTGGCGTCCTTCCAGGACTGCCTCATGCAGCCAATTCAGTCAGGTATTGGGAAGGCCGAGACAGGCTCGAAAACAAGGTGGGCCGCGCGCAAGTTCATAGAAACCGGCTTGTGAGTCGATGCTTTTAGACGTTCAAATCGGCACCGCTAAAACCGTTGCGCTGATAAAAGCGCTCCAGCTCACGGGCTTCCGGCTCCCTGCCGGTGAAAATCTTCAGGTACTCGGGGATGTAGCGCATGCGCTGGGCCAGGGGTTCCCGGGTTTTCATGCTGATGTAGCCGATTTGCGTGAGGTAGATCGTACGGGCGCGGGTAATCGCAGCATCGTGTTCAAAGCCGAAACGGTCGAACATCTGCCGCAATGCCTCGACGCGCTGCGCGTCAGCCTCGCCGATTTCCTGCGCCACTTCCGGTGATTGCAGCGCCCAACTGCGCATGGCGAACTCGAACTGCGAGTCGAACAATTCGCTGTTCAGCCAGCAGTCGAAGACGTTGAGAATCGCCTCGGTGATGGATTCGGCATAGGCCTGGGATTTGCTCACCAGGTTGAAGGTGTTCTTGTTTTTCCATTGCTCGATCAAGGCTGCGAGCAAGGCATCGCGGTCTTCGAAAAACCAGTAGAAGCTGGTGCGCGACAAATTCAGTTTTTTCGCCAGCGGCATCACTCGCACGGCATCGACGCCTGACTCGGTCAGACTCTCGTAGGCCGCATTAAGCCAGCCTTCCAGTGAACCTCGGCCTGCCTGTTCCGCCGTTGAGGTGGTTGCTTTCATGGGCATTTCTTCCCTGTCTGAATTTGCTTTTCGTGGTCAACTGTACACCAGTGTCAAGAGTATTGACACTGGTGTACACAGGGGCATATTGTCGGCGTGCCTGATGACCTGTCTGCGAGACCGATATGAAAAACGATCCGCTACTTCAGCCTTATCGCCTCAAGCATTTGACCCTGCGTAACCGCATCATAACCACCTCCCACGAACCGGCTTACCCGGAAGACGGGATGCCGAAAAAGCTCTACCGGGCCTACCACGTTGAACGTGCCAAAGCCGGTGTAGCCATGACCATGACCGCTGGCTCCGCCGCGATCTCCCGTGACAGCCCGCCCGTGTTCAACAACATTCTGGCCTACAAGGACGAAGTGGTCGGCTGGATGAAAGACCTGACCGACGAGTGCCACGAACATGGTGCGGCGGTGATGATCCAGCTCACTCACCTGGGCCGGCGTACCCGCTGGGACAAAGGCGACTGGCTACCGGTGGTGTCGCCCTCCCACAATCAGGAACCCGCACACCGCGCCTTCCCCAAGCAGCTTGAACAGTGGGACATCGACCGCATCATTGGCGACTACGCCGATGCCGCCGAACGCATGAAAGCCGCCGGCCTGGACGGCATCGAGCTGCAAGCCTACGGCCACTTGATGGACCAGTTCTGGTCGCCACTGACCAACGAACTGGAAGGGCCGTACGGCGGCTCGCTGCAAAACCGCCTGCGCTTTACCTTCGATGTGCTCACGGCCATTCGCAAACGCGTGGGCCCGGAATTTATCGTCGGCATTCGCTACACCGGGGACGAAGTCCTCGCCGGGGGCCTGCAAAAAGAGGAGGGCTTGCAGATCTCCCAACTGTTGAAAGACAGTGGCATGATCGACTTCCTTAATGTGATCCGCGGCAACATCGCCACCGATGCCGGGCTGACCGACATCATCCCGATCCAGGGCATGCGCAATGCCCCGCACCTGGACTTCGCCGGCGAAATCAAGGCGCTGACCGGCTTCCCGACCTTCCATGCAGCGAAAATTCCCGACGTGGCCACGGCGCGTCATGCCATTGCCTCGGGGTTGGTGGACATGGTCGGCATGACCCGCGCGCACATGACCGACCCGCATATCGTGCGCAAGATCATCGAAGGCCGTGAAGACGATATCCGCCCTTGCGTGGGCGCCAACTATTGCCTGGACCGCATTTACAACGCTGGCGCTGCCTACTGCATCCACAACGCCGCGACCGGGCGTGAAACCACCATGCCTCATGAAATACCCAAGGCTGCGCGCAAGCGCAAAGTGGTGATTGTCGGCGCCGGCCCTGGTGGCCTGGAAGCGGCACGGGTGGCGGGAGAGCGCGGCCACGAGGTGGTGGTGTATGAGCTGGCGGACAAACCCGGCGGACAGATTCGCCTGACCGCGCAGTCCGAGCGGCGCAAGGAAATGATCAGCATCATCGATTGGCGCATGGCGCAATGCGAGCGCCTTGGCGTGACGTTTCACTTCAACACCTGGGCCGACACCGCGATTGTTCTCGATGAAAATGCCGACGTGGTGATCGTGGCGACCGGGGGCATGCCGCACACCGAAGTGCTGGAACACGGCAATCAATTCCTGGTTTCAAGCTGGGACATTATTTCCGGCGACGTGAAGCCTGGGCGCAATGTGCTGGTGTACGACGATGCGGGCGACCACGCCGGCCTGCAAGCTGCCGAATTCATCGCCCGCAGTGGCGCCAAGACTGAAATCATGACCCCCGACCGCTCGTTCGCGCCGGAAGTCATGGGCATGAACCTGGTGCCCTATATGCGCTCGTTGCAGCAACTGGACACCACCTTTACCGTCACCTACCGGCTCAAGGCTGTGGAGAAACAAGGCGACCAATTGCTGGCTACGATCGGCACCGATTACAGCGACCTGACTAAAACACGCCTGGTGGATCAGGTGGTGGTCAACCACGGCACCCGGCCGCTGGACGATCTGTATTTCGAACTCAAGCCCTTGGCCAGCAACGAAGGCGCCGTGGAGTACATGGACCTGATTGTCGGCAAGCCGCAAACCGTTGCGAGCAACCCCGAAGGGCGCTTCCAGTTGTTCCGCATTGGTGATGCCGTGGCGTCGCGCAATACCCATGCGGCCATCTACGATGCCCTGCGGCTGGTCAAGGACCTCTAGCTGTCGTGTGTCACCCACAACAATAAAAGACAGCCATCACCTGATTTAGAAGCCTTTAGTTACTGCCCCGACAGTTGGTCTGATTGATTTGATGAACATCAAACTCTTCCCAGCGGAGGTTGTTGCATGCATACGGGTTCTGATTCCATTGAGCTGCTCACAGCGTTAACCGAACGCGACCTGCGCTTTCGCAGCGATGCCAAGGTCACTGAACATGCCCTGGCGCCGGTCGACACGGCGTTACTCGATGCGTATACCGCCATCGACCGCAAAGCCCTGCGTCATTACCGCCTGGAGCGCATTCGCGAGCAACTGCGCGCCCAGGACTACGCCGGCATTCTGTTGGCCGATCCGATCAATATTCGCTATGCCACCGACACCAATAACCTCGGTTTGTGGGTGATGCACTCGCCCAGCCGCTATGTGTTCGTGGCCACCGACGGCCCGGTGGTGCTGTTCGAGTTCACCAGCAGCCGGCACAACAGCGAGCACGTGGAAACCATCGATGAAATTCGCCCGGCGATTCCCTGGCTGTATTTTCTTGCTGGCCCCCGGGTGCAGGAAAAAGCCGAGCGCTGGGCCCAGGAAGTGGCGGACCTGATGGCCCGCCACGGTGGCGGCAATCGCCGCCTGGCGGTGGACCGTTGTGACCCTTGGGGCGCGCAGCGCCTGACGCATAAGGGCATTGAACTGTTCGATGCGCAGCCGTTGATGGAGCAGGCACGCTTGATCAAATCGGCTGAAGAGGTTGCCAGCCACCGGGTGTCCATGGGCGTGTGCGATCTGGCCATTGCCCGGATGCGCACAAGCCTGGTGCCGGGGGTCACTGAAAATCAGCTGTGGAGCATCATGCACGGGACTAATGTCGCGCACGGCGGGGAATGGGCCGAAAGCCGCTTGCTCAGCTCCGGGCCGCGCACCAACCCGTGGTTCCAGGACGCCACCGACAAGGTCATCAAGGCCGGTGAGATGGTCTGTTTTGACACCGACATGGTCGGGCCCGGTGGTTACCTTTCGGACATCTCTCGCAGCTTCGTCTGCCCCGGCAAGGCGCCGACAACGACCCAGCGCGACTTGCTGGAAATCGCCTCGCAGCAGATCAACCACAACGTCGAACTGCTGCGCCCGGGCCTGTCCTTTCGCGAGTTTGCCGAACACTGTTGGCCTGTGCCCAAGCGATTTGAGCACAACCGCTACATGATGATGCTGCACGGCGTCGGCCTGGTGGACGAGTACCCCAGCGTCGCCTACGCCGTGGATTTCGCCGAGTGGGGTTACGACGGCCTGTTCGAGGAAAACATGGTGGTGTCGGTGGAAAGTTACATCGGTGAACAAGGCGGTGGGGAAGGGGTGAAGCTCGAAGAACAGGTGCTGATCAGCGCCAACGGGCCGATAAAACTTTCGCGCACGCCCTTAGTCGACGGCGATCGATAGCTGGAGCAAAACCATGAGCAGTATGACCGTGATCGAAACCGCACCCTCCTTGGCGCCGCGCCCAGTGGCCAGCGCCGAACCGTTCTTGCGCCTGGAGGGCATTCATAAACAGTTTGGCCCCTATCCCGTCCTGCACGACGTGTGTTTTGAAATGAGCAAGGGCGAGGTGGTGGCCATTATCGGGCCCAGTGGTTCGGGCAAAAGTACCTTGCTGCGCTGTATCAATCAGTTGGAGCCGCCGACCCAGGGCCGGGTCAGTATGGATGGCGTGCACATCGAAGCTGGCAAGACGTTGCCCCGTACAGAGCTGCTCAAGCTGCGCCGGCGCATTGGCATGGTGTTCCAGTCGTTCAATCTTTTTCCGCACCTGACGGTACTGCGCAATGTCAGCCTGGCGCAAATCCGTACCTTGGGCCGCAGCGCCAAGGAGGCCGACGCCCGCTCCATGCAACTGCTCGAACGCGTGGGGTTGGCCGACAAGGCCCAGCATTATCCGGCGCGCTGCTCCGGTGGCCAGCAACAACGGATCGCCATCGCCCGCGCCCTGGCATTGGACCCTGAATTGATGCTGTTCGATGAGCCGACCTCGGCGCTGGACCCCGAGCTGGGCCTGGAGGTGCTGGCGGTGATGAAAGAGCTCGCCTGCGAAGGCATGTCGATGATCGTCGTGACCCACGAAATGCACTTCGCCGAAACCGTGTCCGACCGCGTGGTGGTGATGGCCGAGGGGCGAATCATCGAGCAGGGGCCGAGCCAGCAAGTGATGCGTCAGCCCGGGCATGAACGGGTGATCCAGTTCCTCCAGGCCGTGAGGAATCGCTGATGCAAGACATCCTGATGATGCTGTTGAACGGTGTGCCGTGGACCATTGCCGTCACCGTGCTCGCCTTCTGCGTCGGCGTGGTGCTGGGGTTTCCGATCTGTGCCCTGCGCCTGTCCAGGGTCAAGCCCCTGCGTTTTCTGGCGGCCATGCTGGTGCTGACCCTGCGCTCCATTCCGCCGATTGTCTGGCTGTTTTTCATCTTCTTTGGCATCGGTGGCGGCTATATCAGCCTGTCGCCGTTTACCGCGGCAGTGGTCGGCCTGGGGCTGATTACGGCGGCGCACATGTCCGAGGTGTACCGCGGTGCTTTCGCGGCGATTCCCAGCGGGCAGTTCGAAGCCGCCTATGTGCTTAACCTGTCGGCATCGCAACGGTTTTTCGATGTGGTGTTACCGCAGTTGGTGCGCATCGCCATTCCCACCTCGGCCACCTACGCCATTGGCCTGCTCAAGGATTCGGCCGTGGCCTCGACCATTGGCGTCGGCGATATCAGCTTCCAGGCCTATCAGGTTTCACAACAAACCTTTCAGGGCCTGAGCGTCTACAGCGCGGCGGCGGTGGTTTACCTGGTGCTCAGCGTGCCGGTGGCCTTGTTCTCCCGTTGGCTCTCGGCCACGTTGAAACAGAGGATTGCCCGATGAGCGAACTGCTGACGATGTGGGCCCAATGGCTGCCGGAGTTGTGGAAGGGCTTTGTGCTGTCGATGCAGGTCACGGCGGTGAGCCTGGGCCTGGGTATTGTACTGGGGCTGGTGCTGGCACTCGGTGTCTCGGCCCCGAGCCGCTGGTTGCGTTACCCGTCTTTGGTCATCGTGGAGCTTGGGCGCGGTGCGCCGGCGTTGATCCTGCTGCAGTATTTTTACTTTGGCCTGCCCAGCGTCAACCTGACCTTGACCTCGTTCTGGGCTGCCGCGCTGGCCATGGCGTACTGCACGGCGGCCTACACCAGTGAAATCATTCGCGGTGGCATCGAGGCGGTGGCCCCAGGGCAAACCGAGGCCGCTGAGGTGATCGGCCTCAACCGGTTCGACGCCCTGCGTTTTGTGATCCTGCCTCAGGCCTTGCGGGTAGCGCTGCCGTCGCTGCTGGGGTTCTCGATCATGATGTTCCAGGCCTCGTCGCTGTGTTTCACCATCGCCCTACCAGAAATCGTCAGCCGGGCGTCCTCCATAGGTTCCTCCACGTTTGAGTACATGCCGGTGCTGATCCTGGCCGGTTTGATGTATGCCGCTGTCTGTGCCCCGGCGACCCTGGGCGTGGCAGCGCTGGAAAAAAGACTGGCACCCAGCCAGCCATAACAACAAATGCCACTCACGCCGTTTTCGGCTGCTGCTCTCTTATTGCAAAGGTGATTTCATGACTCGCTCATTCAAACACTTTACCCGTTGGATGTTCTTGTGCTCGACCCTGGCCGGCGCGCCGTACGCCCTGGCCGAATGCACCCCGGCGAACCAGTTTGAAACCATTACGCCGGGTGTGCTGACCGTGGCGGCGTATGTGTTCCCGCCTTACTCGATACCGGGGCCGAACAACCAGTTGAGCGGCGTGGATGGCGAGATCATCAAGCGCATCGCCGAGCGCGAATGCCTGAAGGTCAAGACCATGGTGGTGGACACCGCAGCTGTGGTGCAGGCGGTGGTGTCAAAGCGCGCCGATGTCGGCATCGGTGACTGGTACCGCACGGCAGAGCGCAGCAAGGCGTTGGGGTTGTCGGCACCGTTGTACCTGGACGTGATGGGCATTATTTCGGATGAGGGCTACACGAAGATTTCCGAACTGGACGGTAAGCGCATCGGCACCGTGCAGGGCTACCTGTGGGTGGACGATTTGAAGAAGGCCTTTGGCGATAATCTGGTGCTCTACCCGAACCCGGTGGCCATGGCCCAGGACCTGGCGTCCAAGCGCATCCAGGTCGGCGCGGACAGCTTCGCGGTGGGGGTTTCATCGCAGCAGAAGGGCGCGTACCCCGGCAAGAGCATCAAGGTGTCCGAGCCCGATCAACGGGTCAAGGCCACGCTTGAGCCTGGGCAGAGCGCCTTCCCGTACACCAAGTCCAACGCAGCCTTGGGCGAGGCGCTGGGCAAGAACATCCAGGCCTTGCATGCCTCGGGCGAAATCGCTGAAATCCTCGCCTCGTTTGGCCTGGACCGCGAGGCTGCGCAGGTGGGTGAGCCGAGGATGATTCAGTAAAGTTAATCAACTGAACGACACAAATCCTGCAGGAGCGCCCAAAGCCGCTCCTGCAGGTTCTCAAGCTGCGGCACACCTACAATCCGAGAACACTGAAGCCACCATGGACGACGACAAACCCGACAAGCGCTTGTCCCTGACCGATGCCACCACCTTCGCACAACAGCTCTGCCTGGCCCACGGCACCAGCGACGCCGTGGCCTCGGCGCTTGCCAACGCCACGGTATCAGCCCAGGCCCATGGCCAACACGAAGTCGGTTTCGGCCATTTGCCTGACTACCTCAGCGGCTTTGCCACCGGCCGAATCGCCACGGCTGCCGAGCCCATCGTGACCCAGGTCGCGCCGGCCATGATCCGGTGCGACGCGGCCCAAGGCATCGCGCAACTGGGGTTCGATCGCGCTTTCCCAGTGCTGTGCAGCAATGCGCATCAACTGGGTATCGCCCTGTTTGCGCAGTTCAACGCGTTCACCTGTGGCGAGTTGGGCTATTACACCCGTCGCCTGGCGCGCGAGGGGCTGGTCGCGTTGGCGTTCACCAATGGCTCACCGCTGCTCACCGTGGCGGGCCAGAGCCGGCCGCTGTACTCCACCAACCCCATCGCATTTGCCGCCGCCAGTGCTGCGGGTCGTTTACTGGCGATTGACCAGGCCAGCAGCGCCACGGCCTACGTAAACCTCCTTCGGGCCGCTGAAGCGGGGGAGGCGATACCGGCAGGCTGGGCGGTTGATGCACAAGGCAATGAAACGCGCAGCGCGCGGGAGGCACTGCACGGGACGTTGCTGGCATTCGGGGGCGGTCGCGGCGCCAACATCGCGTTGATGGTCGAGGTGCTCGCGGCGGGTTTGACGGGGGCCAATTGGTCGTTGGATGCAGCAGATTTCCGTGCCGGCAGCGAATCCCCAGGGGCTGGCATGCTGGTGATCGGCATTGCTCCCAGGTTGCTGGACGAGTGCTTTGCCTCACGGCTGGGCGAGCAGATGACGCGGCTTGAAGCCTTGGGCGTTTACCTGCCGGGCAAGGCCAAAGAGCAGGCCTATGCCCGTGCGGTCCGCGAGGGCATCAGCCTGCCGTTATCGGCGTACGACGCGTTTAAAGCGCAGGTGGATTAGTCAAATCCTTCGCCACCGCCGGCCGCGCCGATCAGTCTCACAAGGCGACCCTTGCACATATCCCGAGCATCTGCGAAAACCTCACGCAAATCGAAAGAGCAACGCCTGGACCGTGCCAGGCGACGAGTTGAGGGCAGGGCATGATGCAACACCTGGATCACTTTTCCTTGCGCCTGTTCATCCTGGTCTGCGATGAGGGCACCATCGCACGCGCCAGCGAGCGGGCGTTTATCGCGCCGTCGGCGGTCAGCAAGCGGATTTCCGATATCGAGGCGCGTTTCGGTACGCCGTTGCTCAAGCGCAGCAAACGCGGGGTTGAACCGACACCGGCGGGTGTCGCACTGCTGCGGCACGCGCGGTCGTTGACGCGGGCGATGGAGCGGCTGGACAGCGAACTCAGCGAGTACGCCGAAGGCGCCCGCGGGCATGTTCGGGTATTGGCCAACATCTCATCGATCATGGAGTTCCTGCCGGAGGAACTGTCGGATTTCATGCTGGAGCATCCGAGGATCCAGGTCGACATCGAGGAGCGCTTCAGTCCTGATGTGGTGCGAGGGGTGGCTGAGGGCAATGCCGACCTGGGCATTTGTCGACGTTCGATGGCGGTGGGGGACCTGGAGTTTCTGCCGTATCGGCAAGACCATCTGGCGGTCGTGGTGGGTGCCAACCATCCTTTGGCGGGTCGCTCCAGCATCGCGTTCGCCGAGACGCTGGCGTTCGATCACCTGGGATTGTCCGCGTTCGCCACGCTCAACAACTTCATGCGCGAAGAAGCCGCGCAACACGGCCAGGAGCTGCGTTTTCGCTCCTATGTGTCGTCGTTCGATGCAGCGTTTCGCCTGGCGCAGTTCGGTCTGGGGCTGGCGGTGTTTCCGCTGGAGGCGGTGGCTCGATACACCCGCTTGTTTGACCTAAGCATCATTGCGCTGACCGATGAGTGGGCGTTGGGTGAGTTCGTGATCTGCGTACGTGATCGGGATGCGCTATCGCTGTCGGCGCGAAGGCTGCTGGACCATTTGCTGTTGCGCGCGCCACCGCGTCAATCATCCATCGTGGTTGACGATGGATCGGCCCGTAAATGACGTCTTTTCGCTGTACCGATGGCTCTCTAATCTGAAACCACGCTTCAGACCGTGAGAGCCTTTTGATGACAACAATAACAATCAACGAAGTCGGTATGCGCGATGGCTTGCAAAGCCTTCAAGCCATCATGCCCACCACCGCCAAGCGCCAATGGATCGATGCCGCCTATGCGGCGGGCGTGCGTTACATGGAAGTCGCCTCCTTCGTCCCCGCCAAACTGCTGCCACAGATGGCCGATGCCAAGGAGGTCGTGGCGCATGCCTTGAGCTACCCGGATCTGGTCGTCACCGTACTGGCACCCAACCTGCGCGGCTGCCGTGATGCGCTTGAGTCCGGTGCCCACCGCATCATTGCACCGGTTTCTGTCAGCTCGGCCCACAGCCTGGCCAACGTGCGCCGCACGCCGCTGGAGATGGTCGAGGAGCTGGGGCGGATGTGCCAGCTGCGCACCGAGTCGGGCTTGCACAACGTGCAGGTGATTGCCGGAATGTCGGTGGCCTTCGGCTGCACCCGCCAGGGTGATGTGCCATTGAGCGACCTCTGCGAGTTGACCGGTCATGTGCTGGAGGCCGGTTGTGACCTGGTTTCGCTTGGCGACACCACGGGCTACGCCAATCCGGGCCAGGTTGCGACGACCTTGCAGGCCGTGCGGGCCATCGCTGGCGACAAACTCAGGGCCGCGCATTTCCATGACACCCGAGGCCTGGCACTGGCCAATAGCCTGGTGGCCGTGCAGCAGGGGATTACCGAGCTCGATTCGTCACTGGCCGGTTTGGGCGGTTGCCCGTTCGCACCGGGTGCGTCCGGCAACACCGTCACCGAAGACCTGGTGTTCATGCTGCAAGGCATGGGCTACGACACCGGCATCGACCTGGCCGCACTGATCGCCTCACGGGATGTGCTGCGTGAGGCGTTGCCAGGCGAGAGCCTCTACGGCTGCATTGCCCGCGCCGGCCTGCCACTCAATTACGCGCCCGCTGCCAGCCGCGTTTAAGCCTGCCCTATCGAGGAGAACAACAATGTCCAGACTTCCCTTGGACGGCATTCGTGTCGTCGAAATTTCTCACATGGTGATGGGGCCGACCTGCGGGATGATCCTTGGTGACCTCGGTGCCGAGGTGATCAAGATCGAACCGACCCGTGGCGATGGCACACGCCGTCTGCTGGGCGCCGGTGCCGGATTTTTCCGCACCTTCAACCGCAACAAGCAATGCGTCGCCATCGACGTCAATACCGCGCAAGGCCGTGAAGCCGTGCTGGAGCTCATCGACACGGCTGACGTGTTCATCGAGAACTTCAAACCCGGTCGCATGCAGGAACTGGGCTTTGGTTACGCAGCGATTCGCGAGCGTAATCCGCGCATCATCTATGCATCGCACAAAGGCTTTCTCAACGGCCCGTACGACAACCGCCTGGCCCTGGATGAAGTGGTGCAGATGATGGCTGGCCTGGCCTACATGACCGGCCCGGTCGGCCGGCCTTTGCGTGCCGGCAGCTCGGTGAACGACATCATGGGCGGCATGTTCGGGGCCATCGGCGTGCTCGCCGCGCTCAACGATCGTAACGTCAGCGGCGTTGGCCGCGAGGTGCAAAGCGCGCTTTACGAAAACTGCGTATTGCTCGCGGCGCAACATATGCAGCAGTACGCCGTGACCGGCCAGGCGGCTGCGCCGATGCCGAACCGCATCAGTGCGTGGGCCATCTACGACGTGTTCGAGTTCGCGGGCGGTGAGCAGATGTTCGTGGCGGCCACCGGCGAAGGGCAGTGGAACGCCTTGTGCCAGGTGCTGGGCCAGACCGCATTGCTCGACGACCAGAGCCTTGCCACCAACAACGATCGCGTGCTCCAACGGCCACGATTGCTGGCTCACCTGGCTGAAGTCTTTGCCAGCATGGATGCCCAGGCACTGGCTGTGGAGCTTGAGGCCAACAGCATTCCGTTTGCGCCGATCCGTCGGCCGGAGGAGTTGTTCGAAGATCCGCATCTGCTGCAAAGCGGCGGCCTGGCCAATCTTGAGCTGGAAGACGGAACGTTCACCGCCATGCCCTTGCTGCCGTTGTCCCTGGATGGCGAACGCCTGCAGGCGCGCCGATCGATTCCGCGCATCGGCGAACACACCCACAAGGTCATGCGCGAGCTGGGTTACAGCGATGAACACATTGCCGAACTGTGTGCGGCGGGCGTCCTGAAAACCGACGTTGCGGCTTGAGGGGAATCTGCCATGGCTATCTATCAATTCGACACGCTCATTCCTGCCATTCACGCTGAAACCTTCGTCGCCGAGGATGCCACCGTCATCGGCAATGTCACCCTCGAACAGGGCGTCAGCGTCTGGCCCCAAGCCGTGCTGCGCGGGGACAACGAACCGATTCGCATCGGCCAACACAGCAATGTGCAGGAAGGTGCGGTGCTGCACGCCGACCCCGGATTTGCGCTGACGGTAGGCGAGGGGGTCACCATCGGGCACCAGGCCATGTTGCATGGTTGCACCATCGGCGATGGCGCGCTGATCGGGATTCAGGCGGTCGTGCTCAACGGGGCGGTAATCGGCAGGAACTGCCTGGTTGGCGCCGGAGCGATTGTCACCGAGGGCAAGGTGTTCCCGGACAACTCGTTGATTCTGGGTGCGCCGGCCAAGGTCGTGCGCGAGCTCACACCTGAAGCCATCGCCGGCATGCACCGTAACGCCCGGGACTACGTGACCAAGGGTCAGGTTTACAAAGACAAACTGGTACGAATCCGCTAAACCCCTTTGAGCAACGTCCTTGAGGACGTGCCTCTCTCCAATAATTACAACAATGGAGAAACATCATGGTTGCCATGACTGGTGCAATCTCGGTTGCGCGCAGCGAAGAAACGATCAACGAGCTTCTGCTCTATCGGCGAGTGGCCTGGCGCATCATGCCGCTGGCCATCATCTGCTTTCTGTTTTCCTATTTTGACCGGATCAACATCAGTTTCGCCAAAACCCAGATGCAGCAGGAACTGGGCTTGACCGACGCGGCCTATGGCCTGGCGGCGAGCATGTTTTTCATTGGCTACGTCCTGTTCGAAGTCCCTAGCAGCCTGGGCCTGAAACGCTACGGTGCACCCGCCTGGATCTGCCGGATCATGGTCTCCTGGGGCCTGGCCACGGCGGCGATGATGTTCGCCTACACCCAATACACGCTGTACTTCTTGCGATTCCTGATTGGCGTGATGGAAGCCGGTTTTGGCCCGGCGATCCTGTTCTACCTGGCGTGCTGGTTCCCGAAAAAGCACCTGGCGAAGATGAACGGGCTGTGGTTCCTGTCGGTACCGCTCGCGGGGGCACTGGGTGGTCCGGCGGCCGGGATTCTGTTGGGTACGATGGACGGCGTGCTCGGCCTGGCCGGTTGGCACTGGCTGTTCCTGATGTCCGGCTTGCCCTGTGTGGTGCTGGGTCTGTTGGTGCTGTGGAAGCTCGATCGGGACATCGAATCGGCCAAGTGGCTGAGCCGGGGCGAGAAGGACCTGCTGGCGGCGAACCTGGAGCATGACAAGAAGAACCAGAAGCCGGTATTGGGGTCATTGTGGCGGGTGTTGCTGACGCGGGAAGTGGCGATCATGGCGTTGATCTACTTCGTGATCAAGACCGCTTCCTACGGCCTGAATTTCTGGATGCCGCACCTGATCAAATCGTCCGGCGTGCAAAGCGTGTTCTGGGTCGGCATGTTGTCATCGCTGCCCTACATCGTGGCGTGCATCGGCATGATCTGGCTGACCCGGCTCTCGGACCGCACCGGCGAGCGCAAGAAGTACCTGGTGATGTGCCTGTTGCTGGCGGCCCTGGGGTACCTGCTGGCCTGCCTGTTCTCCGATTCATCCTGGGCCATGATGGCGGCGTTGGTGCTGGCCACGGCAGGCACCTTCATCGCGATCCCGATTTTCTGGACGATTCCGCAATCGACCTTCTCGGGGCTGGCGATCGCCAGCGGCACGGCGGCCATCAACTCCATCGGCCAGCTCAGTGGCATGGTCGCGCCGGTGATGGTGGGCAAGATCAACGACGTCAGCGGGACCAGCTACATGGGCATGTTGTCCATCGCACCGATGATCCTGATCGCCTGTTTTGTGGTGATGCGCTACGTCAGGAATCCCAAGGTCTGACCGGATTGCCCGGCATCCTTCACTGCTGATAACAACAATAAGACAGGCGCCAACATGACCTCATTCAACACCCAGCGGGCATCGCTGATGCTCGCGACGCTTTGCTGCGCTTCGCATTCGGCGGTTTACGCAAGTTTCATCGACGATGCAAAGGGCAGCCTGGAACTGCGTAACTTCTATTTTGATCGTGATTTCCACGGTGATTCCGCCACCCAGTCCCGACGCGCCGAATGGGCCCAGGGTTTCATGTTGAAGCTACAGTCCGGCTTCACACCCGGCCCCGTGGGTTTTGGCCTGGACGCCGTGGGCATGTTGGGGATCAAGCTCGATTCCAGCCCGGATCGCTCCGGTACCGGATTTGTTGCCTCGGGGTTCGGACAAGCGTGCCGTGGATGACTATTCAAAGGCTGTCGGCGCGTTCAAGGCCCGGTTGTCCGAGACAGAATTGCGTGTGGGCGGTCTCAGCCCACAACTGCCGTTGCTGGCGTCGAACTACAGTCGGCTGTTTCCACAGTGGTTCAACGGCGCCCAGTTGGTCAGCAAGGACCTGGACAGGTTTACCTTCACGCTGCTTGAGGTCGACGCCACCAAGCTGCGTGACTCCACGGATTTCGAAGACCTGACGGCGATGGCGCAGCAGGGGGCTTATTCGGCAACGGTGACCAGTGACCGGTTGTACTACGCGGGGGTCGATTACCAGCCGCTGAAAAACCTGACGCTGAGTGTTCACACCAGTCAGCTTGAAGACCTGTTTCAGCGCAACTTCGCCGGCTTCAAATACAAGACCGCGATGGGGCCGGGCGAAGCGTTCACCGAATGGCGTTATTTCTCTGCGCGAGAAGCAGGGCGCGAGTTGCTCGGCAAAGTCGATAACAGGACCTTGAGCACCAACGTCGGCTATTCGATCCAGGGGCACACGTTCAGCGGCGGGTACCAGAAGGTCAGTGGCGATACGGCTTACGCTTACGTCGGCGGGACGGACACCTACCTCTTCAGCGAGCAACAAATCAGCACCTTTGCGCTGGCCAATGAGCGCGCCTGGATGATGCGCTATGACTTCGATTTTGCGGCCCTCGGTGTGCCAGGGCTGACGTTCAATTTACGTTACGTGAAGGGCGACCAGGTCGATCCGCAACGGATCAGCAGCGTCAAAGGTCGCGCCTTGGATGCCGCAGGCGGCGAGGGTGAAGAATGGGAGCGCACGACCGACCTCAGCTATATCGTCCAGTCAGGACCTTTGAGGAATGTTTCGCTGCGCTGGCGCAACGCAACGATGCGCTCCAATTTCGCTGATGCGGCGGACGAAAACCGCCTCATCGTGGGCTACACGTTGGCGTTTTAGTCGAGGTCTGAGGGGCTTGAAAAAGGCGGCTGGATAGCCGCCAAATTCATGTGGATGACGCAATCAGCGCACACCCGCCTGACGCAATGCGGCCGGAGTGTAGTTGTTCGCCGAAGCGACGGCGCCGAATTCAATGCTGCGCTTTTCTTCGTTTTTCAGGCCCAGTACCGAGTAGCGACCGGACTGCAGGTCATACAGGGTTTCGGCGGTATAGCCCGGCGCCTGCTTATGGTAGTACTGCTGGGCATGCCCTTCGCCGACGCGCCACAGTTGGCCACGGCCGTCGTAATGGTCTACCTCGGCCAGTTGCCAGGTGTCCTCATCGAAGTACATGTGGCGTGTCGCATAGATGTGACGTTGGCCGGGCTTGACCTTGGCCACCACTTCCCACACCCGGTGCAGTTCGTAGCGAGTCAGGTCCTGATTGATATGGCCGGCCTTGAGGATGTCGGCGTACTTGAGGTTGGGTGAGTCGAGCTTGTAGCTGTTGTAAGGGATGTACAGCTCCTTTTTCCCGACCAGTTCCCAGGTGTAGCGATCCGGCGCACCGTTGAACATGTCGAAGTTGTCCGCGGTGGCCAGGCCATCGGCGGCCGTGGCCGGGCCATCGTAGGCAACCTGTGGCGCACGGCGCACGCGGCGCTGTCCGGCGCTGTACAGCCAGGCGTCGCGCGGTTCCTTCACCTGGTCGATGGTTTCGTGCAGCAGCAACACGTTGCCGGCCAGGCGAGCGGGTCCTGTCACGCGCTGGATGAAGTAGAACAGGATGTTATCGGCCTTGCTCTTGTCCAGGTCAGGCAGCTCGCTGGGGTAAGAGATCTCGTCTTCCAGTTGGATCATGGTGAACGCCCCGTCAACCTGCGGTTGGACGCGGGTTGCCAGGCGGTGGAGGTTGCCGCCCCGATAACGAGTCATGTGGTTCCACAGCACCTGGATGCCATTTTTGGGCACCGGGAAAGCGTAGTAACGGGTATCGGCAAAACCGCTCAGGCCGTTGCCGCCATCCACTTCTTCAGTCTTGACCGCGCTGGCCTTGATGACCGAATAGATGCCTGTTGGCAGCGCTGCGCTGCGGTGAGTGGGGTAGACGGGGATCTTGTAGCTGTCCGGGTAACGCTTGAGCATTGCCAACTGACCGGCAGACAGTTTGTCCTTGTACTTCTCGGCGTTAGATGCAGTGATG
The DNA here is from genome assembly GCF_000282475.1 of Pseudomonas sp. GM78. Classification (GTDB taxonomy): domain Bacteria; phylum Pseudomonadota; class Gammaproteobacteria; order Pseudomonadales; family Pseudomonadaceae; genus Aquipseudomonas. The sequence continues at coordinate 46,660 of NZ_AKJF01000094.1, read as the reverse complement.
ACGAACAGGGGTTTTTCGTTGGCAAACGGGTCACTCAAAAAGCCTTTGCTGTTCACCGTACCAGCCGTTGTTGGCAGGCCTGCGGTCCAGGCAGGGATGCTGCCATCGGCGTTCGCGGCTTTGACGGCACCCATTGGCGTCAGCGTCGTGCCCAACAGTGCAGCCTCTTCGGGAGAGACCTTGGCCATGACGGCCGTGGCCAGCAGCGATAGCGCCAGGGCGCCGGTTTGCACCAGTATTCTTGTTGTTTTCATGAAGTCGCTCTCAAGTGTTGGAACCGTGATGTTTCACTCGGTGGGTGCCTGTTCGAAGCACGGCAGCGCGCGATCGATGACCACCCACGGCCGTGCCGAGGCGCACCACAGGTGCATATCCGGTGTGGGGTTGGCCGGCTGGACCAGGGTGCCGGCCTTGACCGCCAGCAGGCCGGGCATTGCGCTGATTTCGGAGTACAGCGCCGAGCCGCATCGGGTGCAGAAGTAACGCTTGACCGGCAAGCCGCTGCCACCGGCCTTGGAGTAGCAGCCAAGGCTTGAGCCTTCGACCATGAAGCCTTGGGCATGCACCAGCAGGTTGACCGAGAAGGCGCTGCCGGTCTGCTTCTGGCAGTCGCTGCAATGGCAGACCGCGGTGGACAGCGCACTGAGGTGGCTGGAGTAGTGGATGCCGCCGCACAGGCAGCTGCCTTTGATCATGTTCATGAGCGTTCTCATCGGTTTGGGGTCAGTTCAGCGGGCTGCCATTCACGGGCTCGCCGGGCGGTGTGCTTGAAGCTGTGGCGGGCGCAGGACAGCAGTGGGCAAGCGAGGACGCAGGCGATCAGCGTGACGATCAGGATCGAGTAGCGAATGGCGGCGGGGTCGACCAGCACGTAGTCGGTGATCACGCCGATCGCCAGCGGGCCGATGCCCACCCCGAGCAGATTGAGTACGCCGGTGAACAGGGCGATGAACTGTCCACGCATCGGCGCGGGCGCTATTTCGACGATCAAGGCCGGGCCGATGCCGAACAGGCTGACCCAAAGGGCCGCGCTGAGCGCGAGGAACGGCAGTGCCAGCGTGGCACTGGGCGCCAGCAGCAGCGGTGTGGCGCACAGCGGCAGGACGATGCTGGCGCAGATCGCCACGCGCAGGTTGCCATTGGCCACGCCGCGGCGGCGCCAGTATTCACCCAGCCAACTGGCACCGAGCACACCCAGGGGCGAGCTGACGCACATGATCAGGCCCATCACGGTGCCGGCCTTGGCGTAACTCCAGCCAAACTCGCGGACCAGGTAGCTGGGGACCCAGGCGCCGCCGCCGTAGACCGCCGCGTTATAGCAGCCCATGCCAACCACGACGGCGACGAAGGTGCGCCGGTTTGCGCGCAGGAACGCCAGCACTTCTCCCAGTGGCACGCCCGACGCCACCGAAGCCGACGTCGCCCGTGGGTTGCAATTGAGTCGCGGCTCCGGCACACCGCACATCAGCAGCAGAACGATCAGCCCCGGCAGGCCGATCGACATCAGTGTGGTTTGCCAAGGCGCCAGGGTGCCAAGCAAGGGCAGGGTCAATGGATGGGCGCTGAAGTAGCCGAGCACCAGGCCGGTGGCGAGCAGACCACCGCCAACGCCGATCGGGCCACCGGCACCGAACACACCGAGGGCGCGGCCGCGCTTGTGCGGCACGAACAGGTCGCTGATCAGCGACACGGCGCCCGGTAGCAACACGGCTTCGCCGACCGCCACCCCGACGCGAGCCAGCAACAGGTGCCAGAACTCGCTGGCCAGGCCGCTGGCAGCGGTGGCCAGGCACCACAAGCCAATACCGACCGTGATGATCAGGCGCCGGTTGCCACGATCGAGCGCACGCGCGATCGGCAGGCCGGCCAGGGAATAGAAGGCGGCAAAGGTGAAGCCATGCAGCAGGCCCATCCAGGCATCGTTGACGTGCAGCGATTGCTGGATCGGTCCGACCAGCAGGCTGAGGACCTGCCGGTCCATGATCGAAAAGACATAGGCGAGCGTCAGCACACCCAGGGCATAGCTGGCTCGGCCCTGATTGGGCAGTAACGGCGCGGCACAAGGCGTGGCCGACGCCGGGACGGTCGTTGTGCTGGTCATCGACAGTTTACCTCTTGGGCTTGTTCTGGTAGTCGAGGCCACGCGGCGCACTCATCGCCGCGCGGTACTGCCTTAGCGGGCCGACACGACGGCATCGGGCTGCTGCCAGAGGTGGTTGTCCGCGGCGACAGGCAACAGGCGTCGGTAGCCACCGCTGTGGAACACCAGCGGGGCCTTGTCGAAGCGGTCGAAGGCCAACACTTCACCGACCAGGATGATGTGGTCGCCACCCTCGTACTGATACGTGGTCTTGCACTGGAAGCGCGCCGAGCACCCGTCCAGCAGCGGTATGTCGCGGGTGCCGCGTTGCAGGTCGAGACCGCTGAACTTGTCCGCGCCGCTTTTGGCGAAGCGGTTTGACAGCGGCTCCTGGTCCGTCGCCAGGATGTGCACGGCGAAGTGCGAACCTTCGGTGAAGGCGGGTGCCGACGAGGAATCCTTGTTGATGCTCCACAGCACCATCGGCGGGTCGATCGACACCGAGTTGAAGCTGTTGGCGGTCAAACCGTAGTCCTGGCCATCCGCGCCGCGGGTGGTGACGATGGTCACGCCGGTGGTGAAGGCGCCGAGCGCCTGGCGGAACTGCTTGGGATCGAAATGCTGGGTGTTCATGAGGGGTACTCCATTACCGCCGGGTGTGCCAGCGGCTGATTGTTATTGGACAGGAGTGCAATGGCTCAGCGGTTGAGCAGCGGCATGACCAGGCGGCCGAAGCGCTCGGCTTCTTCGTGGTGCGGGTAGCCCGACAGGCAGAAACCGCTGCAACCGGCATCGACAAAAGCCAGCAACTGGTCGGCGACCTGTTGCGGGTTGCCCACCACGGCAATACCGGCACCGGGGCGCACTTCGGTGATGCCGGTCCACAGGTGCGGGGTCATCTTGCGGCCGACGGTGTGGGAGAGCTCTTTCATCCGTTGGTTGGCAACGGACTCGGCCATCATGGTTTTCACCTGCTCGGTCCAGCCCGGATCGGCGCCGTTGACCAGGGTATCTGCCGCAGCCCAGGCTTCTTCTTCGGTTTCCCGGCAGATGATCTGCAGGCGCATGGCGAACTCGATGGCTTCGCCGCGGCCATATTTGGCGGCCCGCTCACGCATGTCCTTGATCTGTTCGGCGATGCGCTCCGGGTAGTCGCCCCAGAACAGGTGGACGGCGGAGTGCCTGGCGGAAATCTCTGCCGCCTGCTCCGAGCCGCCGCCGAGGAAGAACGGCGGGTGGGGTTGCTGGAAGGGCGCCGGTATGACTTTCGGGCCGTGTGCCTGGTGGTACTTGCCTGCGTATTCCACACCTTCCTCGGTCCACAGGCGTTTCATCAGTTCGACTTCTTCTTCCAGCTGCTCGTAGCGTTCTTCCTTGGAGACGATCTGGCCCTCGGCGTGGGCGTCTTTCTCGCTGAGGCCGGCGATCAGATTGATGTAGATGCGCCCCTTGGACAGTTGGTCGAAGGTGGCGAACATCTTGGCCTGGGCGACCGGATGGATGAAGCCAGGCTTCACCGCCACCAGGGCCTTGAGCTTTTGAGTGCGGGCGATGACGAAGGAGGCGGTGACCCAGGCATCCCAGCAGAAGGGCGTGACGGGGACCAGCACGTAGTCGAATCCGGCCTGTTCGGCGGCGACGGCTACCCGCTCGAAATGTTCGAGGGACTGCGGGATGCTTTTACTCGGGTCGCTGAAGGCAGTGGTGTCGCCAATCGTTGGAATGAACCAACCCATCTGCAGGGATTTTTTATTGTTCATGCTTGGGCTCTTGTACCGGGGGAACGTTGGAGCCACTACATCAAAGCCTGTACAGTGAGGGAAATGAATAGTTGGAATTTCAGGTATGCATAACGTAAATACACGTACCCTCGACCTGAACCTGCTGGTGGTCTTCGCGACCCTGTGGGATACGCAAAACGTCACCCGTGCCGGCGAACGCCTGGCGCTCAGCCAGCCAGCGGTCAGTCATGCGCTACGACGCCTGCGCGAGCGCCTGGGCGACGAACTGTTCGTCAATGGCCGCCATGGCCTGGTGCCGACCGCGCGCGCGAGCGAACTGATCGGCCCCGTGCGCGAAGCACTGGGTCGCCTCGACGAAGTGCTGCAAGGCTCCACGCTATTTTTGCCGGCAGTGGCGCAGCGCAAGTTCCGCATTGCCTCCGGCGATTTCGTCGAGTTCCTGATCTTGCCGCGGTTGATCCAGCACATCGCCGATGCAGCACCCGGCGTGATGATCGAGGTGGTGCCGCTGCCACCGAACAATCTCTTGCCAGCGCTGCTGGAAAACGGCGAGATCGACCTGGCCATCAGCACGCCCATGGCGCTGGGTTCGGGTTTGCGGGAGGAGGCGATCACCACGGTTTCACTGCTGACGCTGATCTGGCAACGCGAAGGCTTGCCGCCCGGGCGCTTTCCGCTGGACCTCTACCTGGAGCGGCCGCAAGTGATGATCGAAGTGCACCAACGGGAGGGCAACATCATCGACGACGCGCTACAGGCCCAGGGGCTGGCCCGACGGGTTGGCGTACTGGTGCAGAACTTCATGGCGATGCCGGTGATCGCCGCGCAAACGGGCTATATCTGCAATTTGCCAGGGCCGATTGCCGAGGCTTTCGCAGAGACGTTCGGCCTTAGCTGCCATGAGCCACCGGTGGATTTCCCCGCACCGCAATTGATTGCCTATTGGCACGCCCGGTTCGACGCCGATCCTGGTTTGAAATGGTTGCGGGAGCGGATTAAGGACTGTGCGGTTACCTGATCTGAGTGATGACCTGATCATTTGTGCAACTCGCAAACTGCTCACCCGTAAGCACACAGGTTTTTGGGGCCGCCCCTTAGGGATTCCCACAAATCTACTCCAACGCCTGTGCCTGTTGATGTAACTCGTTTCGCAATGCGCGCTCGCCTGACATGTATCGGCTGAACCCCGTCAGAGTAAGCCGACGTCCTCGGAGTAATGCGCTGACACAACACATCAACGTTCTCAGACGCAGGGAGTGGACCGTGGGAAGTGCTGGGCGAGTGCGCTGAGCAAGAATCGGATGGCCTGCATGGGATCGGGATCTTGTTTTTGTGTGGGGCAATACAATCCGCCCGTGCAGGTCTCTTCAATTTATAAACTCTTGAATTATCGAAGAAAAATTTGGGGTTCATCAGACTCTGTCTCCTTTTTTCTCTTTTTTACTCGCAGGAGAGTCGTCGCAAAGTTACGCGCTTCGGCAAACTTGCGAAAATTTATGCGGCGGTGGTCTCGCTGGCTTGTGCGGTACGGTGTTAAAGATATTATTTTTGTACAGAGCTGAGTTTAACGCGCCCGGCTCTAGGCATGCACAGCCTCCTCCTGCTGCATCGACGAGGATGGTTTAGCCCGGGCGTAAAATTTTGCGTTTGTTCGCTGTCGGTTGGTTGATTTTAATTATTTAACGCTGTTTCCTAATGCCGTAATAGTTGGCATAAGAATCCGAAATTTTTTCCCGGAAAACACCTCTTATATTGTCGTTTATGAGGTCGCGCCGGACCATTTTTTTAACGGTTGGCATAAATTTTTCGCCCTTCATACCGGCCCGGGTCAGGTTGTGTTCAATTTTGAATGCATGATTACGTAGATTCATCTCGTCTACTGAACCTGGAACGAGGTTTGCTGTGGTAGATCTTGAGTTTTTATCAAGGCTAGATGGGAGTGTTGTATTGTATTTAAGCTCCCCTTCGAAAGGGTGGGTATTAAAAATGGTAAATGGTTTATTTCGCGTAGATATCCCTGTCTCATAATAAAGCTCTAAGGTATTCGACTTAAGTCCGTGCTTATCATAGTTTATCGTTTCTAGGGTGACTTCGGTTATGGTTTTTTCAACACGTACTTTTACAAGTTGCGTGCCAGGCACTTTCTTGAATATCAATGTTGAACTCATTGCTTTCATGGCGACAGGGGTGTGGCCGTTTGGGTCAATGGCATTGATCGGATCTCCTAAACAGTATGTGTATGGGTTGAGTCCGCCCTTTTCAAATGGACTCAAACTATCTGGACTGTTAAAGCGCATTAACGCCGGGTTAAGTGCCCGATAACCATTTCCCAATAAATAACACCCGGTCACCGGATCAGGTCGTTCGCCATTAAAACCGAGCAGGCTAAGTAAACCGTTGCCTGGGGGCCCATAGCCATAGGGCGAATAGGCTATGGGCTGTCGTGGATGATTGGCCTTGATCGTCTGCAATACCGAGCGCTGTTGATCTGTGACCAGCAGCGTTGTGTTGACTTCGTTACCATCGCTCTGCTTCTGCGCAAGTAACTGATCGTGATGCTGAATGATCGAGTAATGGGTCGTACCGTGTATCTCGGAGGCCAGTCGGCTTTTGCAATAAAAGCGCTGGCGTTGGTGATTATCCGGGAGGATGTGACGGGTGATTCTATCTAGTGGATCATAGTCGTAACGGCAGAGCAGGGCAGGAGGTAGTGATTGCATGAGGGTAGCTCCAGCAGTCGCAATGTTGGAAAGGAGTGTCGCTCGTTATGCGACGCGTGGCTACTATCAGAACTACTAGTTTCGTGCCCCGTCCTGAGCGGGAAAAGAGGAGAAGGACAGGGGGAAGAGTTCCGCCCGCATGTTCCTCAGTATCACCACAAATCACCTCTGGCAACCCAGCAGTTCTGATAGTTGGAATTTCCATACGACTACTACGTTAGAAATTTGGTCAATGCGCGACTTCAGCAGCGGAAAAGGGGACCGCGGAAAACATCCGCCGACGTCTGTGCGTCGCTGCGGTAGAGGGCCCGGGTACGCACTCGCCCCACGTAATACCCGCCTTGTAGCTCAACGGCTTTTATCCAAGGCAGACGAAACCTCGCATCGGATAATGCGCTGACACAACACATTAACGTTTTCAGACGCTGGGAAAGGACCGTGGGAAGTGCTTGAGCGAGCGCACTGCGTACGAATCGGATGGCCTGCATAGGATAGGATTTTGTTTTTGTGTGGTGCAGTACAAGCTGCCCCGTGCAGGTCTTTTTGATTTATAACCTCTTGATTTGTTGTAAGAAAAGTATGGGGTGTATCAGGGGTTGCCCTATACTTCGCGAATCCAGATGCAAAGATCGGATATTCCTGATGGTAGGTTTTTTTTTGCTGTTTCTATACTGGCGCCCAATCAAGGTTCAGTACCGAGATTATCTGAAGGGCGATAAAAACAAGAAATTTACAAGTCAATTCTGAATAGGCTTTCGGGGTGCGGCTTGTTGAAGTTGTAAGTATCTGCATTTTGCTTAGTTGAATAATAAAAGCGGCGCTCAAATCCATTCAGACGATTTGGCGCTAAAACATCTTCTATAGCTATCAATCAGAGCCTGAATAATGAACTTCTATGACATCATCGGTTATGACCGTGACGGAACTGTTCGTGAACTTGATACGGCACTAAACAAGGGGACCCTTACCACAAGGGATGTAACGTTTTCCGCACTTGGCTTTAATGCACCCGGCTGGATTGCAGCCTCTTCGATGTCGATTCTTTATTCAATATCCGGCCACCATGCGCCACTGGCCATCTTGATTGCGTACTTCTTTCCCATGCTGGTCATGGCGTTCTGCATGATCTCCCTGACTCGCCAGGCACCCTCGGCAGGCGGCGTCTTTACCTTTACCTCGCGATTTCTCCATACCAGCGTCGGGACCATTCTCGGCTGGGCGTACGCTGTTGCCTGCACGGCCGTGATGGCCATGTGCGCAATCATCGGCACCGAATACATCCAGGCGCTGTTCCCGGCCCTGGCGGGTGCGCTTAACGCCAAGCTGATCGGCACGGGCATGGTGCTGACCTTCCTGGCCATTTCCTGTAAAGGCGTCAATGCCACGGCGAAAATCGCCAGTATCTTCCTGATTTTCGAGATCGCCGTGGTCGCCGGGCTGGGTTTGATGGGCATCATCGACCCGCAGGTTCCGGACTTGTCGGTTCTGTCCATGTATACGCCGCAGGGGGCGGCTGGCTGGTCGGCCATAGGGCCGGGGGTGCTGTTCGGTGTCTGGATGCTCGCCAACTTCGATTCGGCGATCAACTACATCGAGGAATCGCGTATTCCTGTTCGCACCGTGCAACGCTCCATGTTGCTCGTCCTGACCAGCGCCTTTGTCATTTACACCCTCGCGGCGATCGGCTGGCAGTATGCCGTGCCTGTGGAGAAACTCGCGGCAATCATCGAGGACGGCAACGGCGGGCCAATCGCGGCTGTCGCCAACGTCTACTTGCCACCGGCCATGGCCTGGATTGCCTTGTTCGTGGTGATCACTTCGGCCTGTGCCGGTATGCAAATCTCTTCCAGCGCGGCGGCGCGTACGCTCTATCGCATGAGTGAAGAAGGGCATTTGCCGCTGGCGTTCAGCGCCGTCAACAAAACCAAGTCGCCGTGGCTCGCCAGCATGATTGTCTCGGCCGTCGCCATTTCCCTGCTCTGGTGGAAACCGCTGGACAAGATCGTCTGGTACTACGACGTCGTGACCATCACGCTGGTGATGTCTTACATGGCCGCTATTGCAGCCTTCATTGTCATGACTTTCCGACGCCAGCGCTTCGGCATCGCATTGGCCCTGTCGATCCCGGCGGCCCTGGCCATTCTGGTGTTGGGATACATCGGTTATACCGCCGGAGCAAATCCGGTTTCCCCAGAAGATAAATACACCGCCTGGTACCTCGGCGCGCTGACGATTCTGTCTGGCGCACTGATTCTGGTCTGGCAATCGCGTGTCTCCAGAAAGCCCGTACTTTCCAAAGTTCAACAGTCCTGATGCTCACGCGCGGCGTTCATTTAAAAAACAACGGAGAACTTATGAAACGAGTTGTCGTTATCACTGGCGCTGCAAAGGGCATCGGGCTGGCAATCGCCAAGCGTTTTGCCGCAAGTGGCGATCATCTGGTCCTCAATTACTTTGACAGCAAGGAGCAACTGGACGACGTGCTGCGAATTGCCGAAGGCAACGGTGGCGACGGGTTCACCGTTCAAGCGGATATCAGCAATCCCGACGCCGCGGCCGGCATCATCCGCGAGGCACAGAGTCGCTATGGACGGGTCGATGTGCTCGTCAACAATGCCGGGAGACTGGTGTCGGCGACAGTGGAGCAAACGACCTGGGCGCAGTGGGAGCAGATGATCAGCACCAATCTCGGAGGCACCTGGGCCTGCATGCAGGCGGTGTTGCCGGGGATGCTGGCACGCGGGCAGGGGCGGATCATCAACATCAGCTCGGAGCTGGGGTTGATTGGCTTTCCTACCTACGCCGCGTACTGCGCTTCCAAGGGCGGGGTGATCGCGCTGACCAAAGCGGTGGCCAAGGAAGTGGCCCCCAAAGGTGTACTGGTCAATTCGGTGGCGCCGGGGCCGATTGAAACCGACATGCTGATCAACGACACCATCGAATACAACGATGAGACCCGCGCGAGCCTCCCTTTGAAGCGCTTCGGCAAACCGGATGAAATCGCGGCGATGGTCGAAGCCCTGGCCGGGCCCGCGGGTGATTACATGGTTGGACAGATCATCAGCCCCAATGGCGGTGCTGCGATCTAGTTGTAGCTCTTATTCTACTGATAACAAGAAGGATCCAAAATGAGCGCTGTAATGATTACCGGTGGTTTGGGTTATGTCGGCAGATACCTGACGAAAAAGCTCAGCGAACAAGGCGTCAAGGTGATTAGTTACAACCGTGACTACTCCGAAGCCAGGTCTGAGTTCATGACCCCTGTGCAGGGGGAACTATTCGATATACCCAGAATTGTTCGAACTATCCAGGAACATGGCGTTGATCGTGTCATTCACACGGCGGCCATGTCACATCCCGACTTGTCCATAGACCTGCCCATTACCACGGTGGCGGCAAACATCGATGGCACCATTCATTTGCTTGAAGCCATGCGCCTGGCGGGCATCAAGAAGTTGGTGAATTTTTCTTCCGAAACGGTGTACGGGCATTTCGAAGGTGAGATTAATGAACAGACACCGACTTACCCAACGACACCCTATGGTGTAACCAAAATTGCCACCGAACACTTTGGCCGGGTCTACAACGATCTTTATGGCATGGAGGTGATCTCACTGCGGATTGCGGAAGTGTACGGACCGGAAAACAAGATGCCGCAAGTGCTCAGGGACATACTTAAAACCGTTCATCGTGGTGAAGCATTCAGCTTGCCGTCCGGCGGGGATCATCGATTCCACTATATACACGTGGAAGACGTGGTGCGTGCGGTACTGCTGGCGGCTGAAACCCGAGACCTTAAAGGCGGTGTATTCAACATTGCCGGTGACCGCTCCTGGACGTTGCACCAAGCCGTTGAAATCATCGGCAAAATTATTCCGGGTGCGCGCATCGAAGTGGGCGACGGTTATTGGCATCTCGATCGCCATGGGGAGTGGGACATGAGTGCAGCCGAGCGCGAGCTGGGCTATCGAGCACAATGGTCACTTGAACGAGGACTTACGCATTATTCCAACTGGTTGATGGATCACGAGTACTGATAGGGCATTCGCAAACTTTCAAAATCAACCGGTGAATAAGCATGATTGAAAATCCGATTGTCTGGCCAAACGGTGCGCGCTGCGCCGTAGCCTTTACCTTTGATATGGATGCGGACAGCATTCTGCATGTAGCGCACCCCAAGGACTCCGCGCCACGGGTTGCCAGTATTTCGATGCTGCACTATGGACCCAAGGTGGCGATTCCAAGGATTCTGGAAACTTATCGACGCTTCGAGATCAAACAGACGTTTTTCATTCCGGCCTGGTGCATCGAACAATACCCCCAGGCCATCGAGGCGATCGTCGAAGGCGGGCACGAGATTGCCCATCACGGCTACATCCATGAGCATCCAAACGAGCTGACCCGCGAAGAAGAGGCTTACTGGCTCGACCGCGGTTGCGACACCATCAAGCGCTTCACCGGCCAGGCCCCACGGGGCTGGCGGGCGCCGCTCTACAACATGTCGGAGCACTCGGCTGACTTGTTGATCGAACGCGGCTTTAGCTATGACGCTTCGTTGATGGGCGACGACGTGCCTTATCTGCTGCGCACCGGGACGGGAGAGCTGGTGGAACTTCCCTCCAGCTGGGCGCTGGATGACTGGCCCCAGTACATGCACAGCATCGACCTCGATTTTCAGATGCCGATTCAGTCACCACAACGTGCCGTCGAAGTGTTCAAGGCCGAGTTCGATGCGGCCTGGGAGTATGGCGCGCTCTTCGTGCCCGTCTGGCATCCGTTCCTTTCCGGTCGCTTGTCGCGCTGGCATGAAGTGTCGAAGTTGATCGAATACATGATGGCCAAAGGTGATGTCTGGTTTGCACGGATGGATGAGATCGCCGCGCATGTCCAGCGCAGCGTCGCCTCGGGCGCCTATAAACCACGGATTGACAGGCTGCCTTATTACCAGGGGCCCGTTAAGGCGCATAAGGGTATTTGATGTAATTGAAGCAGGGGAAGCGACCATCGAGGGGGGGTCGCTACTCCAGTCATGGAATCCAGGCGTATATTGATAGTTGAGGCGATCGTGAATCGTCGGTGTTGTGAAACGCCCCGAAACTTTTGGAGGTGTTGCATGAGCCAGTATCAACGACTCTTTCTGGTAGCCGGTCCCGCCATGCGTCACACCCCGGCGCTGGAGCGAGCAGTCGCCATTGCCCAGGCTACACGCGCGGCGCTGCACATCACGGTGTTTATCGAAGACTCCCACCTCCTGGGCTTGAAGAGCGCTGGGGCGCGTTTTCGTGAAGCCTGCCAGCAAGAGAACGAAAAATGGTTGGAGGATGAGGCCGACCTGATCCGCGAGCGCGGGATCAAGGTGAGTACCGAAGTGCTTGTTACGCGCACCGCGTTGCAAGAAATACTGCTGCATGTGGCAGAAATGCAGGCGGATCTGCTGATCAAGGACGTGCAACACGAGTCAGCGCTCAAGCGCGTTTTCATCACACCTCTGGATTGGCACCTGTTACGCGAATGTCCGGTGCCTGTGCATCTGGTCAGCGAGGTCAGGTGTCCACTGCCGCGGGTGGTCGTGGCGGCAGTCGATCCGTCACACCCTGAGACGCAGATCACCGGCATCAACGAGCGCATCATCCAGGCGGCGAACGGTTTGGCGATGCAATGCAGTGCGGAATTGCATCTGCTGCATGCCTACGATCCATCGCGTACGCATATGTCCGACGCCGGCGCGGGTGCCGTGACGATGCCAGGTTTCAGCAGCGATGTGCGCAAGTCGCTGCAAAAGACCTTTATCGCCTTGGCCGACCACTATGGCGTGCCCACTGAGCGACAACACTTCGTTGAAGCGTCACCTGGCAAGGCGCTGGCCGATTGTGCAGCGCATCAACGGGCCGACGTGATCGTCATGGGCAATGCCCACCGCAAGGGGCTGGGCAAATGGGTGGGCAGTACCACGGAGCATGTGCTGTATCAGGTGCCCTGCAACGTTTTCGCCGTGACGGGAGCTGCGGATCAGTGAGTGGATTGGCTATCAGCGGCATTCATTGCTTGTAGCCAATCTGCCGCAACAGGTTCTTGCGCCACAGGATGTCGTCGTCGCCTTCAATGTCACGGGCGCAGAAACCATCCACGACGCCAAGGATGGCTCGCCCTTGTTCGGTCTCGGCGACAATCACTTCAGTCGGGTTGGCGGTTGCACAAAAAATTCGGCACACCTCTGGCACCATCTTGAGGGTGTTCAGCACGTTCAGCGGATAGAAGCCGTCGCCCAGGAAAATGATGAAGCTATGGCCTGCGGCGATGTTTTTGGCATTTTTTTGTGCCAGTTCAATCATCGCGGTATCGGTGCCAGACCATCGCACCAGGCATTTGCCTGAAGCTTCGCAAAAGGCCACGCCAAACGGGATACCCGGCACGGCATTGACCAAGGCTTCGTGGATGTCTTCGACGGACTTGATGAAGTGCGTCTGCCCCAGGATGAAGTTGGTATCTTCCGGCTTTTCGATTTTCAACGTGATGAGTTGCATTTTAAACGCCTCCTTTCACGATGTTGCGGGCAGTGTTTTTCAGCGATGGGTTCGTAGCCTGGGGGTTTGCGAGGGCGGTGATTTATGCCACGGATAGCCCTTCGCGCTGAGTTGCCAGGCGTAATCGAACAACCGCTTCATGTACTCGCCATCGAATTTCCGGGTGCGTGCAACATTGAAGTCGGAGCCAATGTACGCCAGGTTGAATTGCGCTCCATCCTGCTGCGCCATGCGGTAGATTCGCTCCAGGTCGCTGATCCCCTGGGTTTGAATCAATGCACTGATGGCTCGACCGCCGATGCTCAATGTGCGGCGCTTGGTCCCGGACCACTGCGGCTCCAGTGTCCCGTTGCGAATGACATAGAAATGACGTTCGTGGCGCAAAGGAACTCCGGCAGCTCGGTTGAGCCCTATCAGCGTGCCAGGTGGGTAAAGAAACACTTGAGTGATGACCCCGCCGTCCACGTGCATTTCCTGAAACTGTTGGCCGTCAACCTCCACATCGATCATGACGGGTGAGACGGCCCCGGGAATGCTCATCGACGCGATCATGATGTTACGAAACAGCTCGAGCGCGCCCGGTGCCTGGCTTGCCGCAATGGCGCCCATGTTCCAGGTGACGGGTCGCCCGGCATCTAGGTCCGTGGTGCCGATCAGCAGGATTCTGCCTTTGGCGTATTCCGCCGCGATCGCCGCCAGAATTTGCGCCGTGATGTGTTTTGTGATGAGCCGCGATAGTGGCTTGCTGTCCGCTATGCCGTCGCTGGCAAGACGGGTCAGCACGTTGCGCGAATGAAAAATGTCTTTTGGGCCGACGCCATTGCAGACGTGCCGGATCACACCGTCGTACTCAGGCCCCAGGTAAGCGAACGGGGCGACCAGGGCACCCGCGCTGATGCCCGTGACGACCTTGAACATGGGCCGGGTGCCATGGGTGGTCCATCCGGCAATCAGTCCCGCTGCGAAAGCGCCTGCATCGCCACCGCCGGAAACGGCCAGCATACTGGCCAGCGGCAGGATATCGTTCGGCTTCCCGGCCTGGGCGAGAAGCTCGCTCTCACGTTTGTTGGATTGAACCGCATCCTGAATGAACGGCGTCAGGTCGTGGTCCAGCCTGTAGCGGGCATCGGGAATGCCCGGGATGACCGCTTTTTCCGTCAAGGTGGGCGGAACAGCGTCACGGCGGGGCAGGCACGCTTGAAGAAATACGTCCAGGGTCGAGGTGCCGGGTTTGAGCGGGAATGGTTTCAAAACGCCTCCTCCGGCCCCTACAGTCGACAGCAAGCGAGCTCGTTGCCCATGGCGCTCGAGATGAGCATTCGCCAATTGACCGCTACACGTCACTCGAACGCCGGGTAGCTCATTCTGCGCTCGTTTAGATGATAAAAAAACTCATTGGGTGCGCGCCATTTTGCGTTATCTCTGCTGATGATTGCCTTTCAGGTGTGCATATCCATTCCTGAGCTATGCCGATTTCGTCACACCAGGGGCAAAAATGCATCAAGCCAGGTGGCTTCGACCGGATCACCCTGACCGGTCTGTCCTGGGAGATGAATATGATCCGACTGACCCTGATCGAAGCCCGTGAATTGGCCGAATCGATCCTATTGCACAACGGTTTTAATCTGGCCCATGCGCAAGCGGTGGCGGCGACGGTCATCGCGGGTGAGCGTGATGGCTGCGCCTCCCACGGTTTGTACCGGATTCTTGGGTGTGTCAATTCCCTGCGCGCGTGCAAGGTGTCGGCCAGTGCCGAGCCGAGGGTCGTCGACCAGGCGCCGTCGATTGTGCGGGTGGATGCCGGGGGTGGCTTTTCGCAGTTGGCGTTTCAGGCGGGGCTCGCGTTGTTGACGCAGAAAACCCGTGCCAACGGGATTGCCGCGCTGGCAATCAATCACTGTGTGCATTTTTCGGCGTTATGGGTGGAGATCGAGCAACTGACCCAGGCCGGCCTGGTCGCGTTGGCGTGTAATCCGAGCCATGCCTGGGTGGCGCCGGCCGGGGGGCACTTGCCACTATTCGGCACTAATCCCATTGCCTTTGGCTGGCCGCGTGCAGGGCGAGAGCCTTTTGTATTCGATTTTGCCACCAGCGCCATCGCACGCGGCGATATCGAGCTGCATCGACGTGCCGGCAAGGCGATTCCCGAAGGTTGGGGCGTGGATGCGCAAGGCCATTCGAGCAGCGATGCCAGTGTGGTGCTCGACAGCGGCGCGATGCTGACGTTCGGCGGGCATAAGGGATCGGCACTGGCGGCGATGGTGGAGTTGATTGCCGGGCCGCTGATTGGCGACCTGACCAGCGCTGAATCACTGGCTTACGACGCGGGCAGCAAGTCATCGCCTTATCATGGCGAACTGATCATCGCCCTGGATCCCCGGCGCTTTTTGGGCGATGCAACCCACGAGCACCTGGCCAGGGCCGAAGTGTTGTTCCAGGGAATCGAAGGGCAGGGCGCGCGCTTGCCGTCGCAGCGACGCTACGAGGCGCGAGCGCGCAGCCTGGTGGAAGGGGTGCAGATTCCCGAGGCGTTGTACGAGGACTTGAAGGCGCTGCTGGATTGAAAGGAAGCGGGCGCCCATGGCGCCCGTGTGGTTTACAGCGGTTGGCGCTGGAGGGCGCCGTTGACCAGGCGATTGATGCCTAATGGGTTGGCATTTTGCAGCGCGTCGGGCAGCAAGGCATCGGGGCAGTTCTGGTAGCACACCGGTCGCAGGAAACGCTCCAGGGCCAGGGTGCCGACCGAGGTGCCACGGGCATCGGAAGTGGCCGGGTAGGGGCCGCCATGCACCATCGCATCGCAAACTTCGACGCCGGTGGGGTAGCCGTTGAACAGTACACGACCCACCTTCTGTTCCAGCAGAGGCAGGACGCCCGCGCAGATTTGCAGGTCGATGGCTTCAGCAATCAAGGTGGCGGTGAGCTGGCCGTGCAAGCTCTGCAATACCCGTAACAGTTCGCCTGCATCGGCGACTTCCACCAGTACGGTTGTCGGGCCGAACACTTCTTCCTGTAGCAGCGCGTCACTATTGAGCAGCAGGCTGGCGTCGGCCTTGAACAGTTGTGGTCGGGCCTGATTGCCCAGCTGTTCCTGACCGGCCAGGTGGGTCACCCCAGGATGGCTGAGCAGCGCTTGCACGCCTTTTTCATAGCTGACGAGGGTTGCGGCGTTGAGCATGGTCTGGGGCTGTTGCTCGCTCATCAAACCACTGAGCAGCGCAGTGAATGCGTCGAATCGCGGTGACGAGATGCCGATGACCAGGCCAGGATTGGTACAGAACTGACCGCAGCCCTGGACCACCGATGCCACCAGCTCACCGGCGATTTTCTCGCCACGAACTTGCAAGGCTTCGGGCAACACCACGACCGGGTTGATGCTGCTCATTTCAGCGAACACCGGGATCGGTTGTGCTCGTGCAGCGGCCATATCGCACAGGGCACGGCCTCCCTTGAGTGAACCGGTGAAACCGACAGCCTGGATCGCCGGATGCTTGACCAGGGTTTCGCCCACGCCAGCCCCGTAGATCATGTTGAACACACCTTTGGGCATGTCAGTCTGCTCGGCAGCACGGATGATCGCGTCGGCCACAAGCTCGGCCGTCGCCATGTGTCCGCTGTGGGCCTTGAACACCACCGGGCAACCGGCCGCCAGGGCGGCAGCGGTATCGCCACCGGCGGTGGAAAACGCCAACGGGAAGTTGCTCGCACCGAATACAGCGACCGGACCGACGCCGATTCGGTATTGGCGCAAATCAACCCGTGGCAGTGGTTGGCGTTCGGGCAAGGCGCAGTCGATGCGCGCACCGTAGAAATCACCACGGCGCAGGACTTGCGCAAACAGGCGCATCTGGCCGCTGGTGCGAGCGCGCTCACCCTGAAGGCGAGCGGTCGGCAGTGCCGTCTCTCGGTTCACCAGAGCGACGAATTCATCGTCCAGCGCCTCCAACTGCGTGGCGATGGCCTCAAGAAATTCCGCACGGCGGCTGGCCGGCAGGTTGCGAAAGGTCGGGTAGGCGGCTGCGGCGGCCTGGGCGGCGGCGTCGACTTCTTCGACGCTCGCCTGCATGAACGAGAAGGGCAGCGCTTGGCCAGTACTTGCGTCATGGCTTTGCAGCGCGATGCTGCCGGCGGCGCTGCGTGTGCCGCCGATGTAGTTGTGACCGAGGATCTCAGGCATCTAAAAGCTCCTGTCAAAAAAAAGGGGGGGTAATACAACTCCCCTGTAGGAGCGAGCCTGCTCGCGAAGCACTCAAGGGCACCGCGTGAATCCAGAATGCACGCGTTATCGTTGGAGACCATCGCGAGCGGGCTCGCTCCTACAGGGTTTACGCCAGTGAATCGGCGCGACGTGGGGTCGCCGCAGTCGGGTCCAGCGCTGCAATCCGCGCAGCAGACTCGGCATCTACCGTGTGCAACGATTTGCCACGGGTTTCCCGGGTCAGCCCGACGGCCACGATGGAGATCAGCGAAGCACCGACCAGATAGAGCGCGATCGGTGTCGAGCTGTGGTACTTGTTGAGCAGGGTGATGGCGATCAGTGGGGCCAGGGAGCCGGCGAAGATCGGCGCCACCTGGTAGCACAGCGAGAGTGCGGTGTAGCGCACATGGGTCGGAAACATCTCGGCCATCAACGCCGAGTACGGGGCGTAGGTCATCGACTCGATGGCCAGGCCCAGGGTGATGGCCGCCATGATCAGCCAGTTGTTGCCGGTGTCCATCATCGGGAAACCGACGAATCCCCAGAAAGCGGTGAGTACCGCACCGACCAGGTATACCGGTTTGCGCCCGACCAGATCCGACAGGTAACCCATCAACGGAATCAGGAAGAAGTGCAGCAGGTGAGCGCCGAACATCAGCAGCAAAATCTCTGACGTGTCCTTGTGCACCACCAGTTTCAGATAAGTGATCGAGAAGGTCACGACGGTGTAGTAGAGGATGTTCTCGGCAAACCGCGCGCCGATACCGACCAGCACCGAGCGCCAGTGGTGGCGCAGCACTTCGACCACCCCCAGTTGCTGGTGCCGGGTCTGCGCCTGGCGGGCCTGGGCCTCCTTGAAAATCGGCGCGTCATCGACGCTGGTGCGAATCCAGTAGCCGATCAACACCACGACGGCCGAGAACCAGAATGCGACGCGCCAGCCCCAGGCGAGGAATTGCTCCTCCGACAGGTTCGACGACAACAGCAGCAGGGCAACCGTCGCCACCAGGTTGCCGGCCGGTACACCGGCTTGCGGCCAACTGGCCCAGAAGCCTCGCCGATTGTCCGGGCAGTGCTCGGACACCAGCAAAATCGCACCGCCCCATTCGCCGCCAAAGGCGAAGCCCTGGATCAACCGCAGCAGCACCAGCAATACCGGCGCGGCATAGCCGATCTGGTTGAAACCGGGCAGGCAGCCCATCAGGAAGGTGGTGATGCCGACCACCACCAGGCTTAATTGCAGCAGGCGCTTGCGGCCGTACTTGTCGCCGTAGTGACCGAACACCAGCCCGCCCAGCGGACGGGCGAGAAAGCCCACGGCGTACAGGGCGAAGGCAGCGATGATGCCATCGATGGGGCTGTCGGTCTGGCGGAAGAACAACTGGCCGAAGACCAGTGCCGAAGCGGTGCCATAGAGGAAGAATTCATACCATTCGGCAACGGTGCCGGCCATGGCGGCGGCCACGACACGCTTGAGTCCCGAGGGTGTGGTTGCGCTTTGAGTGTGTTGAGCGTTGGGCATGCTGGCGTTTCCTGTAGGGGCGCAAAAACAGGCAGCCGGGTCGGGCCCGCGAAGACCCACCCGGCAATCACTCAGAGACCGACGTCCGGCAAATGCGGACGGTTGGCCAGGGCCTTGGCCATGATCTGCTCGACGAAGACGCGATCGGCTTCCGGCAGGGCCAGGCGTGGCGGACGGGTCAGGGCGCTGCCGCGACCGGCGATGGCTTCGCACAGCTTGATGCACTGCACCAGGTCGGCACGGGCGTCGAGGTGCAGGATCGGCATCAGCCATTCGTAGATCGGCATGGCTTCGGCATAGCGTCCGGCCTTGGCCAGGCGGAAGATGGTTTCGCCTTCTTTGGGGAACACGTTGGACATGCCCGACACCCAGCCTTCCGCGCCTACCGCGAGGCTTTCCAGGACCACGTCGTCGAGGCCGGCGAACAACACGAAACGGTCACCCACTTCATTGCGAATGTCGATGAAGCGACGGGTGTCGCCAGAGGAATCCTTGAAGCACACCACGTTGTCGCAGTCGGCCAGGGCAATCAGGATGTCCGGGGTCACGTCGTTTTTGTAGATCGGCGGGTTGTTGTAGACCATCAGTGGCACGTCGGCGTTTTTCGCCACGTAACGGTAATGCTCGGCGGTTTCGAACGGCTTGGAACCGTAGACCAGCGCCGGCATCAGCATCACGCCATCGACGCCGACCCGGCGTACCGCGTTGGCGACCTTGGCCGCTTCCACACTGGTGAACTCGGCGACGCCGCAAATCACCGGCACACGGCCGCCTGAGGCCGCGACCGCGACTTCGGTCACGGCGATTTTTTCGGCGGCGCTCAGCGAGGTGTTTTCACCCACCGAGCCGCAAACCACCAAGCCTGAAACGCCGTCGCGGATCACGTTGGAAATCACCTGATGGGTTTTTTCCAGGTTGATGGAGAAGTCATCGTTGAACTGCGTGGTGACTGCTGGGAACACGCCGCTCCAGTTAATGCGCTTGCTCATTGTTGCCTCCGGGGTTGTTTATTGTATATCGTATACGATATTAAAAGTGAAAGAAATCAGCCAGTGGTTTTTTCAGGTTTGCGGGGGTTTTCCTGGCCGTTGGTCGGGGGGCAGGGGCTCAGCTTTCAGGCACCCGGCCAGGTGTCTGAAAGTCGATAGCCCTGTGGCCATGGATCGCTCGGATCGAGCAGTAGTTGATGGGTGCCGGTAATCCAGGCCCTCCCGGAAATGCACGGGTAGATGGCGGGAAGCCCGGCCACTTCGGTCAATGAGTCAATACGGCAGTGGAACTGCGAGCCGATGATCGAGCGACCGATAAACCGTTCTCCGACGCCCAGCAAACCTTTGGCATGCAACACCGCCATCCGTGCGGAGCAGCCAGTGCCGGTAGGTGAGCGGTCGATCTTGCCCGGTTGAATCACCACCGCATTGGCGCCCGTGGCAATGCCCTGCTCATAAACGATGGGCGCGGCGATCTGGCAAAAGGAAATGTGCGACCACTCGGGGTTCAGCGGATGCACAAAGCCCAGTTGCTCGTTGGCTGCCCGAGTGATCTTCAGCCCGACCGCCACCAGGTCGGCGGCTTCATCGGGGCTCACTGAAAAGCCCAGGCCCTGGGCATCGGCAATCACAAAACTGTCGCCGCCATAGGCGGTATCGACCTTGAGTGTGCCGACACCTTCCACTTCAATGCACGCGTCAAGGCGATCGGCGAAGGACGGCACGTTTTTGATTTCCACCCGTTCGACCTTGCCGTCACGGCAGTCGGCTACGGCTTCGATCAGGCCGCCGGGGGCTTCGAGCACCAGCCGGGTTTGCGGTTCGGTCATTGGCAAAATGCCGGTGTCGAGCAACACGGTGGCCACGCACAATGAATTGGAGCCGGACATCGGCGGCGTGTCCGCCGGCTCCATGATGATCCAGGCCATTTGCGCCCGCGGGTCCTTGGCGGGCACCAGCAGGTTGACGTGCCGGAACACGCCGCCACGCGGCTCGTTGAGTACGAAGTTGCGCAGGGTTTCGTCTTTGGCGATCCAGCGCGATTGTTCCCACACCGTGGCACCGGGCGGTGGTGCGACGCCGCCGACAATGACGTCGCCGACTTCGCCTTCGGCGTGGCAACTGACCACATGAATCACTTTCGATGAACGCATTCTCTGCTCCTTGTGTTGTTTGTGAGGGCCTCATCGCGAGCAGGCTCGCTCCTACAGGAGGTTTTTTGTGCGGCACAGACCCAGTGTAGGAGTGAGCCTGCTCGCGATAGGTCCATCAGCTATTTCACCGATTTCAGGAACGCCGCGGTCTCGGCATGCACCGGGTTGCCGATCACCTGATCCGGCGAGCCGATCTCATGCACCAGGCCGTTGCGAAAGAACGCCACGCGATCAGAGACGTCGCGGGCAAAGCGTATTTCATGGGTCACCAGGACCATGGTCATGCCGTCCTCGGCGAGCATGCGCATCGTATCCAGCACCTCGCCCACCAACTGCGGATCGAGCGCCGAGGTGGCCTCGTCGAACAGCATGTAGTCCGGCGACATGGCCAGGGCGCGGGCGATGGCCATGCGCTGCTGCTGACCGCCGGACAGTTTGCCGGGGAAGGTCTTGAGTTTGTCGCCCAGGCCCACATGGGTCAGTTGCCGTACCGCCAGTTCCTCGGCGCAGGCTTTGCTTTTACCCAGCACTTTGCGCGGCGCCAGCATGACGTTTTCCAGCACCGTCAAATGCGGAAAGGCGTTCCATTGTTGGAACACGATGCCGATCTTCTGCCGCAGGCGATTGAGGTCGGTGGCGTTGTGATGGACCTCGACGCCGTCGACCCGGATGTTGCCTTTCTGGATCGGCTCCAGGCCGTTGATGCACATCAACAAGGTCGACTTGCCAGAGCCGGAGCCGCCGATGATGGACACCACCTCGCCCTTGCTCACCGTGAGGTTCACGCCCTTGACCACTTCGAGATTGCCGAAGGATTTATGTACGTTGTCGATCTCAATCATTTTCTTGCCACCTTCTTTCCAGACGAGCGCCGAGGCGTGCGACCACCAGGCTCATGACGTAGTAGATAAGGCCCGCGATGCACAACACCACCAGCGGTTCCTGGATGCGGGTCACAATGGTTTGCGAAGCGCGCAACAGTTCGACGATGCCGATCCACATCACCAGCGCGGTGTCTTTCATCACGCCCAGCACCAGGTTCAGCCAGCCGGGAAAGGCCACGCGTGTGGCCATCGGCAGGACGATCCAGCGCAGGTCCTGCAGGAAGCTCAGGCCCAGCGAGCGACTGGCGCGGCGCACCGTGAACGGTACCGACAGCACGCCGCCGCGCACGATTTCGGTGAAGTACGCAGCGGTGTAGACCCCCAGCACAATGCAACCGACGCTGAAGGCGCTGATGTTCAGGCCGACGATGCTTTTGAGTGAGTTGAACAGGACGAACTGGATCAGCAACGGCACGCTGCGAAACACATCCAACACCCAGGCCAGCGGCAGGCTGACCCGGGGGAACAGGGCCCGCAGCAATCCGAACAACAGCCCGGCAACGGAGCCGAGGATGATCGCCCAGAACGTCAATTGCAGCGTGACCCAGGCGCCGTCGAGCAGGAACAACAGGTCATTGGAGGAAAACTCGGTGGAAAACATGGACAGCTCCTCAGTAACGGAACAACCGCCAGGCCATCAGCCGGGCTGCCGCGACGATCGCCTTGGCAATCAGGTAATACAGCACGGCTGCGATGGCGAAGTATTCGAAGGTGCGGAAGGTTTTGACGTTGTATTCCTGAGTCACTCCGGTCAGGTCGTTGTTAAGGCCTACGATGACCCCCAGCGAGGTCATCAGCACCGCCCACACCATTTGATTGGTGAGCGGATAGAAGACGATCCGCAGCAGTTGCGGGACGATGATCATGCGGTAGGTCTGGAAGGCACTCATGCCCAGGGAGCGCGCGGCACGCACCTGGGTGTGGGGCACCGCCTTGAGCCCGCCACGGAAGTTTTCCGCCAGGTAACCGGCGTTATTGAAGGTGATGCCGGCCAGCAGCGCGAGCCAGGAGCTGACATGCAGGCCCAGTGAGCCGAGGCCGAAGTACAGGATGTACACCTGGAACAGCGACGGGGTGTTGCGGGCAATCGATACCCAGCCGTTGCCGATACCGCGCAGCAGCGGGTTCCTGGCTTCGCGCATGACCGTCAGGGCCAGGGCAATCAGCACACCGAAAATCATCGACAGCGCAGCCGTCTCGAACGTGATCCAGGCGCCGCTGAGCATGTCCGGCAGGGCGCGCAGAGCCGCGCGCCATTGGAAGGTGTAATCAAACATGCGAGTGGTTCTCCCTCGGCAAGGCGGGTTGCAACCAGCGCGGCAGACGCCCGCTGGCGGTGGCGGTGCAGGCGGCATCGACGCATTCTGCGAGGCTGGCGAAGTGCACTTTGCGTCGCACCAGACCGGGTGCGTAATGGGCGTACTAGCCCGAATTGGTCATCAACGTGGAGGCGGCCGGTGGGATCACCGGTTCGCCGAGCATGCACCAGCAGGTATCGGTCACCAGGATGGCGCCGAAGGTCTCAATCACAGCGATATGCCCGGCGTCACGGGCTTGCTCCAGCACCGCACGACCGCAGGTGATGGCGAGCACCACCCCGGGGTGTTTGACCCGGCCGCGACACAGCTGTGCCAAGCGGGCGAACTCGCTGAGCGAGAAGTGCGGGTTACCCAGCGAGACCACATCCACGCGGTTGTCCCTGGCGCTGTTGAGCTCACGCCAGCTGACGAGCAGGTCCTCCAGGCGGATGGTTGCCACGGGCAGCGGGGTATCCGGTTCCAGCACCTGTGCCGGGTCGTGTGCTTCGAGCGTGACCCCGGCAATGTGGAACAGCGGCGCGGCGGACGTGGTGGCGAACGCCGCGCCGAAGGCTTTCAGATCGTTCAGGTCTGGTTGGTGTTGTTCCAGTCCGAATACCAGCGGGATCCTACTGCCTGCGAGGGCGCCGATGTGGTATCCGAGCAAGGGGTAGAACGCATCGTCGAGTTCACCCAATTCTGGCAGTTCAACGCGCAGGCGGGCCTTGCGTGGCGCGTCCAGATGGCAGCCGATCAGGGGCGCGCGGCCGGTCAGGGCGATGCAGATATCCAGGTAGTCCGGGTATTTCAAGGTGCGCGCGCCGAGCACGCTGTTGGCGTAGACCACCGCGTTGGATTCGGCCCAGACGATCTGCTCGCCGGCTTTCGGTGCGCTGTCGAGCAAGTAGGGCGCACAGGTGAAACTGAGCTGTGCGCCCATCGCCATGTAGACGTCACCCAAGGCACTGGCCGGCTCGCCGAGCAGTGGGTCGATGCCCAACTCGCGCCAGCGGCGTTGGTCTACGGATATTGAATTGAGGGTAGTGGGCACCCGAACCTTCGCGCCCCACTGCACCAGTTGTCGGGCAAAACGCAGGCTCGCCGGTCCCGTGTAAATGCAACCGTCGATGTGTGCCTGGGTGATATCCATCAGGCACAGCGCGCCTTGCAGTTCGGCCATGCGCAGGACAACTTGCATGGCCATCTGCGCCGCTTTGCCATGAGCGCCGTCGAGCAGCGCATGGTCAAGTTCGCTCAGTACCATTGACGCGCTGGTTGCATGGGCCGGGATTGGCGTTTCGCAGGGCTGCCAGTTGTCGACGGGTATGTGATCGAACACGGCCAGCCCGGCACCGTCGATTCGGGCAAACGCCTTGCCGCGCAAGGCGGCAAAGGCCTCCCGGCCGATGCACAGCACCGGCAGGGAACGCTCGAAAATCATCTGTGCCACCAGCACGCCCAAGGTCAGGATCTCATCGGCCTCGGCCAGTACCAGTGCGGCCGGCGCATGACCGTTGCTGATCAGTTCCATCAGCACACTGCTGCCGGTACACGAACCGCGGCCACTGGGAATGGCGAGCACACGACCGGTCAGGTATTCGCCGCTGAGCGGGTGGTGACGGTCGATGATTTCACCCCGCAAGGGGTCGACTCCGCCCCATAAGCTCAGCCCGACATCGGCAAACAGCAGAGCGCCCTGGGCAGAGCCCGGGACCAGGCTGCGACCGGTCAGAGAAGTAGGCCCAGGCATGCCGGGCATCTCAGTAGTAGACCTTGGGCACGGTCAGGTCGGTCGGCGCAATCTCGGTGCCGACCCATTTGGCGTACAACTCTTTGTAACGACCGTTGCGTACCTGCTGGTTGACGAACAGGTTGAGGTAATTGAGCAGGCCGTACTCGTTGCGTTTGGCACCCAGGGAGACATAGTCGATGGTGTAGGGCGCGTTGCCGGCGATCTTCAGGTTTTTGTATTTGCCCGACTTGATCGTCGCGGCGGCCACGGTATTGGTGACCACCGTGGCGTCGATGTGCCCCTGGGCCACTGCCAGCAGGGTGTCGTTCTGCGACTGGTAGGCACGGAAGCTGCCGCTGCCCCATTTCTTCACATCGTTCTCCAGGGCAATGGCTTCAAAGGTGCCGCTGGTATTGCCCAGTGCCTTGCCCTTGATGTCGTCGAAGCTGTTGATGCCGGTGTTGTCGCGGGTCAGCACGACCATCTGGAAGGCGAAGTACGGCACGGTGAGGCCGACGGTCTTGGCCCGTTCGAGGGTGTCGGAGGTCGAGGCGACAATCACGTCGGCCCGCCCGGAGATCAGGGCCGGAATACGGTCCGGGAACGGTGTTTCGACCACTTCGGCCTCGACCCCGAGGATTTTCGCCAGGTCGTGGCAATAGTCCACGTCGAAACCGGCCGGCGCGTTGCTGGCATCTCGAAAACCCATGGGCGGGAAGTCCAGGGTGACGGCACAGCGCAGCTTGCCGGAACCGATAATGTCGTCGAGCTTGTCGGCGTGCGCGGTGGCGATGAAGGTGGAACTGAGAACAGCGCTGAGGGCTACGGCAAATGCGGGGTTTTTCATAGAGGCCTCGTTATCGGAAAGTGCTGTTAGATATCGGATTGAGGATTTCGTATACGATATTAACAATAGCAACGGTTGTGCCGATTTGCCTTTTTCCAGGCAAATATTTTCCAGCCCTTGAGTCAGGGCGGTTCAGACGTCGGGAGCAGGGCAACGGCACCATGGCGCGAGGCAGGCAGGTGTTACAGAAGGGAGCAACCGGTGTGCAAGGCGCCCCTTAAAGGAACATTCTAACGACCACGATCGCGGAACTGGCTGGGCGAAAGGCTGGTGAGGGCACGGAACTGGCGGCTGAATGCACTGTGGTCGGTGTAGCCACAGCGCAGTGCGATTTCGGTAATGGGCAGCTCGGTATCCAGCAACAACCGCGTACCTTCTTCGAGCCGGCACTTGTGGATCATCTGCCGTGGGGTGAGCTGGAAAACCCGTTTGCAATGGCGTTCGAGTTGCGCAACCGAAAAGCCCGCGATTGCCGTCAGCTCGGCAAGGCTGACAGGTCGGGCAAAATGGCGACGGATGTGTGCGTCCACCGCTGCCAGTTTCTGGAATGCCGGGTGGTTGGACTGGGGCAGTTGCAGGTCGCGGGAGATGCCGGCCAGGCCAACGATCCGCCCTTGTTCATCGCGCAGCGCGAGTTTATGGGTCAGGCACCAGACCGGCTGGTTACCGAAATACAGGTGCAGTTCCAGTTGATCGGCCAATTCGCGGCCGGTGGCCAGCACCCGCCGATCCTGCTCGGTGTAAATCGGGCCAAAGCGCTCCGGGAACACACGGTCCGCTGTCAGCCCCAGCAGTTGGTCGCTGTGCTTCAAGCTACAGCGTCTAACCAGGGTCTGGTTGACGAAAACGTAGCGGGCCTCGCTGTCCTTGATGAAAAACACTACGTCCGTCAGGGTATCGAGCAGCGTCGCGATGGCCTGCAAACTGTTTAGCAACGTCGGCAGGTCGCAGGGTTTGAAGTGATTGAGTGAGGGGAACATGGCAAGGGGGCCTGGTGGCGACTACCGGGACTATAAAGACTCGGCAGCGCCCC
The DNA here is from genome assembly GCF_000282475.1 of Pseudomonas sp. GM78. Taxonomy (GTDB): domain Bacteria; phylum Pseudomonadota; class Gammaproteobacteria; order Pseudomonadales; family Pseudomonadaceae; genus Aquipseudomonas. Next base: position 19,937 of record NZ_AKJF01000094.1, on the reverse strand, counting down.
CGAAACCCCGGCGCGAGCGTTTACGCCGGCGGGGTGTCATCCAGGCACATCAGGGTTTCGATGCGTGCAGGGTTGAACGGCGGCCGGGGTGCCGAGGGTTGCCAGTCGAACAGATACTGCAAGGCAGCGCCACACACCCGGCCCTGGCAGGCGCCCATGCCGCAGCGACTGGCCAGTTTGGCCTCACGCCAGCCAGTGTGTCCGGCCAGTGCCGCGTAGGGCACGTCTTCGCAACGACAGACCAGCGTGTCGGGCTGCGCCAGCGACTTGAGCTGTGGGTCGAGGCTGAAGGCGCTGTTCAACGCCTTGGCGAAACCCTGCCAGCGCGCCCGGCGTGGCCACAAATCCCGTGCCACCGCGGTGTTGCCCACGGCCACATGACCGGCGATTGCCCCTTCGACCAGCGCCAGTTCACTGCCGCCGAAACCGCTGCATTCGCCGGCGGCGTAGTGGTCGACGCGGCTCGTGGTTTGCCAGGCATCCACTGCAAGCGCCGAGCCATCGAGCGCGCAGCCCAAGGCCTGGCCGAGTTGGGTGTTGGGAATCAGGCCGAAGCCGCAGGCCAGGCGATCACACGCCAATTCGACGATTTTGCCCTGATGCCGCAATCGCACAGCTTCCAGCCGTTCGTTGCCCAAGGCCGCCACGACGTGGGTGCCGGTGCGGTATTGGCGGTCGAACAGACTGAAGGATTGCACCAGCTTGCCCGGCCAGCGCGGCAGTTGCAGGGCGAACCCGGCGACCGCGCCCGCAGAGGCCTGCTCGGCGATGCGCAGCACCTGGGCACCGTTATGTTTCGCGGTGGCCGCGCTGACCAGCAACAACGGCCCGCTGCCGGCGATCACCACACGCTCGTCCTGCACCGGCAGGCCGCCCTTGATCAACGCCTGGAGTCCGCCCGCGCCGGTCACCCCTGGCAGTGTCCAGCCGGGGAAGGGCAGCAGTAATTCACGGGCGCCGGTGCATAGAATCAGTTGGTCATAGCCGATCAACCAGCCGTGGTCGGCGTCTTCCACCAGCAATTGTCTGGCACCGGCGAGGGCGATCACCCGGGTGCCGGCATGGTGGCGGATATTGCTGTGGGCGTGCAGGCGCTCGCGCATCTGCCGGGCCTGATTCGGCAGGCAGGCCTTTGGCCCGTCGCGCCAGATCTGGCCTCCCGGCGACGGGTTGTCGTCGAGCATCACAATGCGTGCGCCACTGGGTGCCGCGGCGAGGGCGGCACTCATGCCGGCGGGGCCGGCGCCAATGATCAGCAGGTCGGCGTATTCGTTCATGCTCGGGTCTGCACTTGCATGCCCTGCTGGCACAGCGTCTGGCAGGCCAGTCGGCGGCGACCGTCGATGGTCACCCGGCATTCCTGGCAGATGCCCATGCCGCACAGTGGTGCGCGGCGCTCTCCGCTGACCGAAGTGCGACTGCAACCGTCGCCGGCCAGTGCCAGGGCCGCGGCCACCGTCGTGCCCTCGGCCACCTTCAGGGTGCGGCCGTCCATGATCAAGTCAGGCATATAGGGGCTCTCCCAGAAAGCGTTGCGGCAGATAGGGTTGTGCCGCCAGGGGCGGCGTCTCGTTGAACAATTGCGCGACCAGCAAATCGGCAGTGCCGGGGGCCGTGGTGACTCCGAGTCCCTCGTGCCCGACCGCCAGCCACAAGCCTTTGCGTTTGGGATGCTGGCCAACCAGCGGCAGGCCATCGGGGCTGGCGGCGCGAAAACCGGTCCAGGCGCGGATGCCATTGAGCTGGGCCAGGCCCGGCATGTATTCGCTGGCGCGCTTGAGCATTTTCGCCAGCATCCAGCTTTCGACCTCCGTGTCGGTGGTGCCGAATTGTCGCGAGGCGCCGATGAACAGTTGCCCGGTGGGGCGAGGCTGTATGTTGCAGGCGGTCGAAGGTCCCGTGGCGTTGTGGGCACTGGTGACATAGCCCAGTTCCACCAGCGTGTGGGTGACCTTGCCGGGGTAGCGGTCTGTGATCAGCAAGTGGCCCTTTTTCGGTTCGATCGGCAACTCGGGGCACAGGTCATTGGCCTGGATGCCGTTGGCCAATATGACGGCTTCGGCATTCAACCACTGGCCATCCTCGAGTCGCACGCGGTTGCCATCGACCTCGCTGACCCGTGCCCGCCGTTGTTCGATGCCTGTGGTGTCGAGCATCCAGTTGGCGGTCGCCGGGGCGTAGAGAATGCCGTCGCCGTTGATCAATAAACCGCCTTCGAGGCCGTCGTGTAGCTCGGGCTCTCGGGTACGCAGGGCGTTGCGGGCGATCAACTCGCAGGCAATGCCCTGGGCCTGCAGGTTCAGGTATTTGCTGCGGGCCACTTCCATTTCTTCGGCATTGGCCGCCAGCCACAATGTGCCGTTGCAGCGGTAGGCGCAGTTGTCGGGCAGTTGCGGTGCCTGTTCGCGCCAGCGTTGCAGCGAGTATTGGCTGAGGGCCAGTTCGGCCACATTGTCATCCAGCACCAGCAAGTGGCCCATGCCGGCGGCTGTCGCGTTGTGCAGGCCCGCGTCCAGCACCAGCACGCGCAGGCCGCGCCGGGCCAGCGCCTGGGCGCAGGCGGCGCCGATGATACCGGCACCGATCACGATCACATCGGCCACCAGGCCCTGGTTCATGGGCGAATGCCCCAGGCAAACGGGTCGTCCTGTTCAATGATCAGGCTGGCCTCGGCACTGATGAAGGCGCGACCGCGAATGGTCGGTACGATGCGCTCGCCCTGTCGTTCGTAGGAGCCTTCGAACTCGCTGCCGATCACGCTGGCCTGGCGCCAGATCTGTCCCGGTTGCAATTTGTCGTCGGCCGCCAGGCACGCCAGCTTGGCACTGGTGCCGGTGCCGCAGGGCGAACGGTCATAGGCTTTGCCGGGGCAGAGTACAAAGTTGCGGCTGTCGGCGCGGGCGTCATCGGCGAACAGTTCGACGTGGTCGATCAACCCGCCGTCTTCGCCGCGTATCCCCTGAACCTCCAGTGCTTGCTGCACGGCGTAGGTGTAGGCGGTCAACGCCTCGAGGTTGTCATTGGCGATGCGCAGGCCATGTTCGGCGATCAGGAAAAACCAGTTGCCACCCCAGGCGATATCACCGACCACCTGGCCGATCCCCGGCACCTGCAATGCCACGGCTTTGCGATAACGGTAGGCCGGTACGTTGCGCACGCTGACCGAGTGGTCGTCGTGCAAGGTGGCCTGCACCGTACCGACCGGCGTTTCGATGCTGTGCACGCCCGGGCCGATCTTGCCCAGGTGCGCCAGCGAGGCCACCAGGCCAATGGTGCCGTGGCCGCACATGCCCAGGTAGCCGGTGTTATTGAAGAAAATCACCCCGGCACAGGCGGCGGGGTCGACCGGTTCGCACAGCAATGCGCCGACCAGCACGTCGCTGCCCCGTGGTTCGAGTACGCAGGCGGCGCGCCATTGATCATGGTCTGCAGCCAGCCGCCGAAGCCGTTCGGCCATGCTGCCGGTGCCCAGGTCGGGAAAGCCGGCGGTCACCAGGCGAGTGGGTTCGCCGCCAGTGTGGGAGTCGATCACGGTGATGCGTTTCATGACAGGGCCACGTCCGTTCAGATGAGTGAACGCAAGAGTGGCCCGTGCGAGGGGATGCCGGCTTGATGGTTTTATCTTGCGCCGATGACGAAATCGGCACAGTAGAGCGGACTGTCAATGGTGGTGCGGCAGGTGCTCGAACAAGGTCTTGCAGACCCCTGCAATGTGTTCGTCGAGCAGCTTCACCGCCCGGTCGACGTCACCGGCGCGGCAGGCTTCGACGATCTCCCGGTGCTCGTGGTCGGCACGCTCCTTACCGGCGGAAAGGCTCATCTGCATCCGCAGGTAACGTTCCAGTTTGTCGTTGACCGAACGGATCAGGCTCACCAGGAATGGACGTTGTGCCGGCTCGTAGAGACAGGCGTGCAGTTCCCAGTTGAGCTCGGCCCAGCGGCCCACGTCATCTTCACCGACGAATTCCTGGCAAATGCTTTCGGCGCGGGCGAAGGTGGCTTCGGTCATGTTGGGAATGGCCAGGCGCAGCACCTTGTCTTCGAGCAACATGCGCACTTCGAACATCTGTGCCAGTTCGGCATCGGACACCCGCGTGACCATTGCCCCGCGATTGCGCTGGAACATCACCAGGCCCTCGGCTTCCAGGCGCTTGAGGGCCTCGCGGACCGGAATTTTGCTGACGTTGAACTGCCGGGCGATGTCGTCCTGGCGAATAGGCTCGTCTTCGGCGAAGTGCCCGGCGACGATGGCGTCACGCAGATGGCGGGTGATTATTTCCGATGTCGAAGGCGCATTGCCCAAGTCGGGAGCGTTGAATTTGGGTGAGTTCACGGCGGCGGTCGTTCGGATTGAGTTAGAGATATGGTATACGAATTTCATCGACCAGGACGTCGACTATGCGCACCGGATGGGTATCGCTGATTGAGCTCATTGTTCCCACTGTTCCAGCAGTATCGAGACGAATTTTTCCGCTGCCGGAGACAGTGAGGCGCCTCGGCGGTAAACCAGTCCCAACGATCGGTTCACAATGGGCTCGATCAAGGGGACGCTCACCAACGTTGGATGATCCACAGCCGGCATTGCAAGGCTCGGCATTGCCGAAACGCCTAATCCGGCTTCCACCAGCCCCAGCGACGTAGACAGGTGTTGCACCTCATAGAACCACTGTGGACGCCAGCTCAAGCCTGACAAGGCATGGTCAAGCAACATGCGGTTGCCGCTCAGGCGACCGACCCCGATCAGCCGGTAATTGCTGAGTTCAGACCAGGTGACCGAGCTGCGTTCGGCCAACTCGTGATCGCGTCGACACGCCAAAACAAAAGGCTCGTTGACCAACGGCACGAACTCGATGTCCGGGTGCTGGCCGCTCATCATGTTGATGCCGAAGTCGGCTTCGCCACGCAGGACAGCCTCCAGCCCTTCGTTCGCACTCAGGTCGAGCAAGCGAATGCGGATTTGTGGATAGCGTTCGTTGTAGAGGCGGATGACCGAAGGGAGGAAGTAGAAGGCGGCGGTCGGGATGCAGGCAAGGGTGACACGACCGCTCTGGCGCTCCGCCAGCTCCCGGATGTTAAGTATCGAGTCATCGAAGTCATCCAGCAAACGTCGTGCCTTGGGCAGGAAGTCTCGCCCGACGCTGGTGAGGCTTACCCTTCTTGTCGTGCGATCAAGAAGGGCTGTTCCCAACCCCTCTTCTAGCTTTTTCATTCTGCGACTCAACGCGGGTTGAGAGAGATGCAAGGCATCGGCAGCCTCATGGAAGCTCCCAAGTTCTGCGATCTTCACGAAAGACCGGATGTCATTGAGCTCATAATTCAATTGTTTTATCTCAGCAGACGAGGGTGAACCAGCGAAATCATCCTAAATTTATCATTCGTAAAACGCAATAATCAGGCTGATATTTGCATTGGAAACAATTTTCAAAGCCTGCGACTCTTGCTCCCAAGACATCAATTACCCCTATTGATCAACAAGAGTCAGTATTCATGCAACGAATTCCCTGTGTGCTTATGCGCGGCGGTACGTCCAAGGGCCCGGTGTTTCTCGCCTGGGATCTACCGGTTGCGATCGCAGAACGTGACGAACTGCTGCTCAACCTGATGGGTTCTGGCCATGAGCTGGAAATTGACGGCATCGGTGGCGGCAGCCCGCAAACCAGCAAGGTGGCGATCGTCAGCCCGTCGCTGCATCCTGATGCGGATGTCGACTATCTGTTCGTTCAAGTCATGGTCTCCCAACGCCGTGTCGACACCGCGCCCAATTGCGGCAACATGCTCTGCGCGGTTGGCCCGTTCGCCATCGAGCAGGGCCTGGTCAAGGCGGGCAACGGATTGACCCGGGTGCGCATTCGCAACCTCAACACCGGCACCTTCGTCACTTCGGACGTGCACACGCCCAACGGCAAAGTCAGCTACGAGGGCGACACGGTCATCGATGGCGTGCCTGGCAGTGCGGCACCCGTGCAATTGACCTTCCTCGACGCTGCCGGCAGCAAGACCGGCAAACTGTTCCCGACCGGCAATACCCTGGATGTGTTCGATGGGGTGCCTGTTACCTGCATCGACATGGCCATGCCGATGCTGATCATCGAGGCCCGTCATCTGGCCAAGCGCGGCGATGAAACCCCAGCCGAGCTGGACGCGGACAAGGATTTTCTGCGCCAGCTCGAAGCCTTGCGGTTGCAGGCCGGCAGGGCGATGGGGTTGGGCGATGTCAGCGACAAGGTCATCCCCAAACCGGTGCTGGTTTCACCGGCCAAGGCGGGTGGCACGTTGCAGGTTCGCTACTTCATGCCCCACAACTGCCATCGCGCGCTGGCCATTACCGGCTCCATCGGCGTGGCGACTGCCTGTGTCAGCGAGGGCAGCGTAGTGGCCCGGATGCTTGGCAATACCGCAGGTCCGCGCTTGCAACAGGTGCGTATCGAGCACCCGAGTGGCGGCATCGATGTCGTGTTGTCCTACGTCGGCGATAACGGTCAGACCATCCGCGCCTCGGTGGTGCGTACGGCACGACGATTGTTCTCCGGTTTCGTCTATGCCCCGATTTCCCAGCGACTCGCCGGCTAGTGATCTGACGGTGCCTGGGTTTTTGTATCAGCACAATTGTAAAAATGGGTGATGCCATGAAACGCGCTCGTCATTACCCACCACCGGACATAGCGGACAGCAACGTCTGGTAGTCTCGGGGTCGTTCGCCTGTGCGCCGGCCTCGCCATTAATAACAACAAGAGAGATGCCCTATGCTCGCCTTACTCGGCCTGGCCATGGTGGTAGTGTTCACCTACCTGATCATGTCCAAGCGTTTGTCGCCAATCGTTGCGTTGACCGTTGTGCCGATCGTCTTTGCCCTGATCGGCGGTTTTGGCGGGACCACCGGGAAAATGATGCTCGACGGCCTGAAAATGGTCGCGCCGTCGGCCGCGTTGCTGCTGTTCGCGATCCTGTTTTTCGGGTTGATGATCGACTCGGGACTGTTCGACCCGCTGATCCGCAAAATCCTCAAGCGGGTGAATGGCGACCCGATGAAAATCGCCCTCGGCACCGCACTGCTGTCGTTGACTGTCGCGCTGGATGGCGATGGCACGACCACCTACATGATCACCTGTGCGGCGATGCTGCCGTTGTACAAGCGTATCGGCATGAACCCGATGATCCTGGCAACGATTTCCATGCTGTCGCTGAGCATCATGAGCGGTTTGAGCCCGTGGGGCGGTCCGGCCACCCGGGCGATTGCCGCGCTGGGGGTGGATGCCGGGGAATACTTCATCCCGTTATTGCCGACCATGATCGGCGGTGCCGCCTGGGTGGTGTTCACGGCATTTTTGCTGGGGCGCGCCGAGCGCAAGCGAATCGGCAATACGAAGTTGCAGAGCGGCGGTGGTGATTGCTACATCAAGGCCATTCTTGAAGACACACCGTACAAGCGTCCGAAGCTGGCCTATGTGAACCTGCTGTTGGTGACCGGAGTGATGATTGCGCTGGTGATGGGGCTGGCCCATTCGGCGATTTTGTTCCTGATCGGTTTTGTCCTGGCGCTGATGATCAACTACCCGCAGCTGGACATTCAAAAGGAACGCATCCTCGCCCATTCCGGCAACGCCATGACCGTGGTACTGCTGGTGTTCGCAGCCGGTGTCTTCGCCGGCATTTTCTCCGGCACGAAAATGGTCGATGCACTGGCACAGACATTGGTGGAGTGGATTCCACCGTCCTGGGGGCATCTGTTTCCGCTGGTGGTGGCGATTACCAGCATGCCGCTGACGTTCGTGCTGTCCAACGATGCTTACTACTTCGGCGTGGTGCCGATCCTCGCAAACGCCGCTGCTGCCTACGGTATTGACCCGGTGGAAATTGCCAGGGCATCGGTCCTGGGGCAGCCGGTGCACTTGATGAGCCCGTTGGTGGCTTCGACCCTGTTGCTGGTCGGGATGGTCGATCGCGACATTGGCGACTTCCAGCGCGCCACCGTGAAATGGGCAGTGCTCACCTCCCTGGTGATCACAGCTTTAGCCCTGCTGACCGGTGCCTTGACGCTGTTCGCCTGATTCACCCCTGACTCACCTCTAGACGCGTTTCACGCGCCGACTGCCGGCGCGCGGATACCTGCATCCTGAAAAACAACAACAAGAGTAGTTCGACATGCCCCATTCTCTGATCAGCAGGGCGCTTTTACCTCTCCTGGGGGTATTACCGATTGCCGCTGTCGATGCGAGCGGTTTCATCGCCGACAGCAAACTGAAGTTGCAGCTGCGCAATGTGTACTTCAATGAAAACTTTCGTGATGAACATGGATTGAGTGCCCGTGCGGCGAGCACTGCTAAAAGTGAGCGTACCGAGTGGGCGCAAGGCTTCCTGCTGGACTATCAGTCGGGGTTTACCCCGGGGACATTGGGGGTGGGTGTTGATGCGTTGGGCTTGCTGGGGGTAAGGCTGGACTCGGGGCGTGGCCGCAGCGGTACCGGGCTGCTGCCGGTGCACGACGATGGACGCGCCGCCGATGAGTTCTCCAGTGCCGGCGCCACGGCGAAGATCAAACTGGCCAAGACCACCCTCAGGTACGGAACACTGCTACCCAAGACGCCAGTACTGATCTACAACGATGCACGCTTGTTACCGCAGACCTATGAGGGTGGCCAGGTCACCAGCCTGGATATCGACAATCTAACCCTGGCCGGCGGCCGTCTGGATCGGTTCAAGCAGCGTGATTCCACCAACAGCGTCCCGATCATTCCTGATGGCTATTCGGGCGACAGGGGCGGGGATTTCACCTATGCCGGCGCCGACTACAAGCTCGGCAAGAACACGCGCCTGAGCTACTTCCACGGCGAGCTGGAAAATTTCTATCGCCAGGACTTCGCCGGCATCCAGCACGATATAGCGTTGGGCCGCGGGACCCTGACGGGCGACCTGCGCTATTTCAACAGCCATGACGCGGGCCGCGCCTATGCCTCGAAGATCGATAACGACATGCTCAGTGCCCTGGTGTCCTACACGGTGGCAGGGCATACATTGGGCGGTGGTTATCAAACCCTCAGCGGCGATGCCGGGCTGCCTTACATCAGCGGTGCCACGGTTTACTCGTTCAGCAACGCCGGTATCGGCAAGTTCATCGAGGAGGACGAGAAAACCTGGATGCTCAGCTACGGTTATGACTTTGCGCCAATGGGCGTGCCAGGCCTGACGTTCATGACGCGTTACCTGAAGGGCAGCGATGGCAAGTCTGACACCCAGATCAAAGAGTCCGAGCGCGATACCGACTTGGCTTACGTGGTCCAGAGCGGTGCGTTCAAAGGCGTGGGGGTAAAGCTGCGTAACTATGTCTACCGCGCGGACTTCGCACGGGGGCGCGACAGCAATCGGATTTATTTCACCTACGATATGGCGCTCTGGTAAGCAGGCCTTGATGTTATCGAGTGGCAGCCTTGCCTGCTGGGAGATCAACCCACGTTGACACAGGCTGCCATCGCTCGACCGACGATCAACTGAACTGCCGGTTTTAGCGTTTGATCAGGGAAATCTTCGTGCCTTCGATGCTGATCCCGGCCATCAGTCCTTGCTGGTCGAAAATGAACGCGTAGGCGTCGTCCTTGAGCGTCGAGCTGGACAGGTTCTTGGCAACCCCTTCGTCTACCACAACCACCGTTGGCCCTACACCGATTTCCCAGCCTTTGGTTTCAGTGATGTATTTCACCGCTTTGTCGGTCATCAGGAAAACCACATAGCCATATGACTGCGCGCCAGCCTGCAATCCCCAGGAACCGCTGACGGAGTTGTAATAATCCTCAACCTTCGTGCCTTTCATCAAAACGCCTTCGCCGTAGCTGCCACCGAATACCAGGCCGGCCTTGATGATTTTCGGGAAGACCAGCACGGCCTTGGCTTTTTGCGAGATGGTTTCTGAGAAAGGATTGGTCTTGTAGAGCGTTTGCAACGCTTGCCGGGAGTCGGTGTTGAGGTCCTCGGCGGTGGCGGCGCCTGCCGTGTTCAGGAGACTGGCCGATGCCAATGCTGCAACCGTGAGCAAGGCCGTCAGGAAGAACCGTATTGATTGAGTCATTTGCGTACTCCGATAAGGGAGCATTGGATGGCAGCAGCAGTCGGCGCCTGTGTCAGGCAGGACCCGAACTTACTGAAGGTTATCCGGCGCGCCCTGGAATGTGTGAATCGCAAGCGTCGCGGCTGAAGGGAGCAGGCCTGAGGCCAGTGATCAGTTGCGATGCCATCATTTGTTGTGACCACTGAGTGGTGGGCGCGTTCAGCGTTAGTGTTCGATGGTGCCCCTGTAGAGCCAGGCTTGCCGGCGAAGAACGATGACGTGGTGTTACAGATACACCGCGGCGCCTGGTTCGCCTGTAGGAGCCAGGCTTGCCGGCGAAGAACGGTAACGCGGTGCAACAGATACACCCCAGCGTCTGGTTCGCCGGCAAGCCTGGCTCCTGCAAAGGTAGCGGTGACCCGAAGAATCAAAGCTTCGGCAACTGCCCGATACGCCCCATCATTTCGGTCACAATTTGCAGGTCGAGCAGGAACTGCTCGGTGGTCTTGAACTCGTTGTCGTTGTGACCGGTGTATTTGACGTTCGGCATGGCCAGGCCGAATTGCACGCCGTTGGGCAGTTCGTGCACCGAGGTGGCGCCGGCGGAGGTGCCGAACTTGTGCTCCATGCCGAGGTTTTCGCTGGCCACGGCGAGCAGGGCCTTGACCCATTCACCCTCGGGGTTGCGGTACATCGGTTTGGCGATGGAGTAGTCGAAGGCCGGTGCGATTTTGCTGTTCTTGCTCCAGGCATCCAGTTTCGTGGCGATTTCGGCCTTGAGCACTTCCGGGGACTTGCCCTTGGGCACCCGCAGGTTGACCGCGAGCTTGAAGGCTTTGTCATCCATGCCGACATAGGTCAGCGACGTGGTCAGCGGGCCCATGAATTCATCGGCGAAACCCACCCCCAATTTGCCACCCAGGTAGTCCAGGCCCCAGTTGTCCGCAGCATAGCGGGCGGCGTCGGTGATGTGGTTGTGCTTGAGCGCGACCTGGCCGTCGAGGCTGTTGATGAAGTCCAGCATCCTGGCCACCGGATTGACGCCGGACTCGGGTTCGGAGGAGTGGGCGGACACACCGGTGACGGTCAGTTTGACGTCCTTGCCGTCCACTTTGGTGGCGATGTCGAAGTTGCCGCCATTGCGCATGGCGTACTCGATACCGGCCTTTTGCAGGCTGGCCGCCAGTTCCGCGGGTTTGTCTGTCACCAGAGTGGCGACCGAGGTCGACGGAATCTGGTTGGTGGCCAGGCCGCCGGTCATCGAGGTGATTTCGGCGCCCTTGCCTTGAGCCTTGCGCTTGGCGAAGCTGGCCATGACGGTGCCGTAGCCTTTCTCGGCGATCACCACCGGGTAGCCGCCATCCAGCGCCAGATTGTAGTTGGGCGTCGGGTTGCGCTCGAAATAGTAAGGGATGGCGTCGCCCGTGGTTTCCTCGGTGGTGTCTACCAGCAGCTTGAAATTCCTCGCCAGCGGAAGTTTCTCTTCCTTGATGACCTTCATGGCGTACAGCGCGACCACGATGCCGTTCTTGTCATCCTCGGTGCCCCGGCCATACATGCGATCGCCCACCAGGGTGACCTTGAACGGGTCGAGCCGGGTGCCATCCTGCAGCACCCAGTTCTCTGGCGTCACCGGCACCACGTCGGCATGGGCGTGAATACCCACGACTTCATCGCCAGTGCCTTGCAGGGAGATTTCATAGACGCGGTTGTCGATGTTGCGAAAGCTCAGGTTGAAAGCTTCGGCCAGGCTCTTGATCTTCTCGGCGATCTTGATGAACTCGGGATTGTCGTGCTGGGCAACGCCGTCCACGCGCACAGTCGGGATGGCTACCAGTTCCCGCAGGGTTTCGGTCGCCGCGCTGCCGTACTTGATCCGTGTGTAGAGGCCGAGCAGGCGATGGATTTCGTTTTGCTGCTCAGGGGGCAGTGCCTTGTTATCGAGGAAGGCACTGATGGCCGGGCCGAGCTCGTCGGTCTTGGCCACGTCGCTCTTGCCCAGGTTTTTCAGGAACTGCCTGAAATCCGTGACCGAGGCATCGCTGAACGTCTTGAGGATGATCGCACTCTGTTGCGCGGTGATATTGGCGTGTGCGGCGCTGGTAAACGACGACAGGCTGGCGAGCATCAGGGTGGCTGCGGCCAGGTGCTTGAGTGAAAAGTCCATTGCTGGGGGCATTCCTTTGCAGGTAGTTCGTAGGAAATATCTGATCGTTTAATCAGAAACATCCGCAAACTAACATCGCGAGGGTAGGGTGGGGAGCCCCTGATGTGGGATCTGTCGCACAGAAATGCAAAAGCGGCGCAGAAATGAAAACCTCGAACTGGCAATGTTTAACCTGACTCAACCACGTGCAAGCGTGCGGCTTATCACGTTGGCTTCGCTGCTTTTGCTCCACGCTTGCTGGTGCTCGCGGGCTTGCGCTTGGCCGGCTTGCGCTTGTTTTTCCACGGCGTCGCGCCCCGCCCGGCAGGGCTGGCCGGCCCGCTGATGGTCAGGCTCAGGCCGGCGCAGCGGCTGACTTGCTTGCTCATCCAGGCCGCCTGCTTGGTGACGAACTCGTCCAGGCTCATTTCTCCACTCTGCACCATGTCCAGGGCTTGCTCCCAGATGGCCGTGGTGCCCGGGTCGGCAATGGCGCGCGGCACCGCATCGATCAGGCTGAAAGCCGCCGGGGTCGCGGCAAGTGCCTTGCCGTTCTTGATCAGGTAGCCACGGTCGAGCAGCCCCTGGATGATCGAGGCACGGGTCGCCTCGGTGCCGATGCCGGTGGTGTCCTTGAGCTTTTGCTTGAGCAATGGATCTTCCACCAGCTTGGCGACGTTCTTCATGGCCTTGATCAGGTCGCCCTCGGTGAAGGGTTTGGGCGGTTGCGTCCAGAGGTCCTTGAGTTGCACGTCGGCCACCGCGCAATCAATGCCTTCCCTGAGGTTGGGCAGGGTTTGCGGGGCGGGTGCTTCGCGGCCCTTGGCGGGCGCAAGGGCTTCGGGCAGGGCGCGTTTCCAGCCGGGCTCGACGATTTGCTTGCCGACCGCACGCAAGGCCTCGCCGGCGCAATCGAAGTCGGCCTGGGTGCGGTCGAACTCGTGATTGGGCAGGAACTGCGCCAGGTAACGGGCGCGGATCAAGGTGTAGACCGCGCGCTGCTTGCCCACCAGACGATCGAGGTTTTTCGCCGCGGCGGTGGGGATGATGCCATGGTGCGCACTGACCTTGGCATCGTTCCAGGCCCGTGAGCGACGCTGGGGCTCCAGGTAGTCGTGCAAGGCGTTCAGTGCCGGGTCGGCCTGGCGTAGCGCCGCGAGAATGCCCGGTGCTTCGCTGTGCTGGCTGAGGGGCAGGTAGCCGCAATCGCTACGCGGGTAGGTGATGACCTTGTGGGTTTCGTAGAGCGCCTGGGCGATGTCGAGGGTTTCCTGGGCGCCAAGCCCGAGCTTTTTCGAGCAGACTTCCTGCAAGGTGCCGAGGTCGAATGGCAGCGGCGCCACTTCGCGCATCCGTTCGGTGCGCAGCTTGACGACCCTGGCGCTGGCGGCGGCGAGCATGGCCGCCGCCGCGCGTTGGGCCAGCGCCTGGTTCAGGCAGCGATCCTGGTCGTCGCACAGTTCGGAAGGTGCCCGCCATTGTGCCGTGAAAGTGGTGCCGTCATGCAGCAACTGCACCTCGACAGCCCAGTAGGGCACGGGTACGAAGGCGGCGATGCTGCGGTCGCGATCCACCACCAGGCGCAAGGTCGGCGTCTGTACCCGGCCGACCGGCAAGACCCCCTGATAACCGGATTGGCGCCCCAGCAAGGTGAACAGCCGGCTCATGTTCATGCCGATCAGCCAGTCGGCCCGGGAGCGCCCCAGTGCCGAATGATAGAGGCTGAAGGTTTGCGCGCCGGGCCTGAGTGCGGCGAGGGCCTTGCGGATCGAGGCATCGTCCAGCGCCGACAGCCACAAGCGCTGGATCGGACCGCGATAGCGGCAATGCTCCACCAGTTCCCTGGCGATCATTTCGCCTTCACGGTCGGCGTCCGTGGCAATGACCAGGTCGCGCGCTTCGCCGAGCAGGCGCTTGACCACCTTGTACTGGCTGGCCGTGCGCGGCTTGACGGTCATTTTCCATTTATCGGGAATGATCGGCAGGTCTGCCAGGACCCAGCGCTTGTAGCGTGCGTCATAGGCATCCGGGGGCGCGGTTTCCAGCAGGTGGCCGATGCACCAGGTCACCGTGACGTCCGTTCCCAGCCAGCAGCCGTCACCGCGCCGCCGCGCGCCGAGCACAGCCGCAATGTCTTTGGCCTGGGAAGGTTTTTCACAGAGGTACAGCCGCATAACCACCATCGTCGATCAATGTGCGCAAGTGCACAGGATGGCGTGAGTGGGGCGCGAGAGCAATCTTTATCTGTATGGATGTACAGTTTTTTCAGTTGCGTTTGGTTGCGCAGGCCGTTTGGCTGTGAGGCGCTCGTTATTGGGGAATCTGGGTTATACCTGATAATCGTGGTCTCAGGTTTTGGGGCCGCTGCGCAGCCCATCGCGGGCAAGCCACGCTCCTACAGATCAATTTCTGTCATGAGGATTGTTTTCCATGAAAAGCTCCGGTCCCAGCCCTGTCATCACCATCGCCGAGCAGCCCGGCTGCCTGTTGGTGAAGTTTCACGGATTTCAGGTGGCAGCGTCCGCTCGTGCGCTGGTGTTGCTGGAGGCCAATTACCCTCCGGTGTACTACGTGCCGCGCGAGGACATCGACGAAAAGTATTACGCCCGTACCGACCACACCAGCTATTGCCCTTACAAGGGCGATGCCAGTTATTTCAGTCTGCAGGTTCCGGGGCATGAAGGCGCCAATGCGGTCTGGAGCTACGAAAATCCCAAGGTGTCTGTCAGGCAGATTCAAGACTACGTGGCGTTCTATCCGGATCAGGTGACGTTCGAATTGATCGATATCGATGAGTGATGGGGATGCTTGTGCTGGGCCTTCTGCGTTGTCAAAACGCAAACATGCCCCGCAGTGCGGGGCATGTTCATTGGCATTGCGTCAGTTCTTGTCTAGATCCACGTTACGCGTCTCACGCAAACACAGCATCCCCACCACCAGGCTCACCCCGGTGATCAGCACCGGGTACCACAGCCCGTAGAAGATATCGCCGGTGTAGACCACCAGGGCGAACGACACGGTCGGCAGGAAGCCGCCGAACCAGCCGTTGCCGATGTGGTAGGGCAGGGACATCGAGGTGTAGCGGATGCGGGTCGGGAACAGCTCGACCATCAGCGCCGCCAGCGGGCCGTAGCACATGGCGGAGATGATGATCAGCGCGACGATCAGGGCCACGATCATCGGTTTGTTGATCTGCTGCATGTCGGCCTGTTGCGGGTAACCCGCCAGGGTCACCGCGCCACGCAGGGCCGCTTCGTCGAAACCGTCGATCTTCACGTCACCGACGCTGACCTGCACAGCGCTGCCGGCCGGGGCCGCTGCGCTCTGGTACGGCAGGCCCTGCTTGACCAGGAAGGTCTTGACCTTGTCGCATGGGCTGTCGAATTTCGCCTTGCCCACCGGGTCAAACTGGAAGGTGCAAGTGGCCGGGTCCGCGAGCACGGTAATCGGCGCCTGACGGCTGGCCAGGTCGATGGCCGGGTTGGCGTAGTGGGCCAGGGTCTTGAAGATCGGGAAGTACAACACGGTGGCGAGCAGCAGGCCAAGCATCAGCACCGGTTTGCGCCCGACCTTGTCCGACAGCCAGCCGAAGAAAATGAAGAAGGGCGCACCGATGGTCACACTGACGATCAGCAGGCCGTTGGCCACCGCGGGGTCCATTTTCAGGAACTGGGTGAGGAAGAACAGCACATAGAACTGCGCGGCGTAGAAGGTCACCGCTTGCCCGGCGTTGATGCTGAACAGGGCGATCAGCACCACCTTGAGGTTTTCCCACTTGCCGAAGGAATCGCGGATCGGCGACTTGCAGAGTTTGCCTTCCTCTTTCATCTTCACGAACGCAGGCGACTCGTGCAGGCTCAGGCGAATCCAGGTCGAGATGCCCAGCAGAATAATCGAGAACAGGAACGGAATGCGCCAGCCCCAGACTTCGAACTGATCGCCCGTGAAGTAGCGGCAGCCGAGCACCACCAGCAGCGACAGCAGCAGGCCGAGGGTGGCGGTTGATTGAATCCAGCTGGTGTGGAAGCCACGCTTGCCCATCGGCGCGTGCTCGGCCACGTAGGTCGCGGCGCCGCCGTATTCCCCACCCAGCGCCAGGCCCTGGAGCATGCGCAGCACCACGAGGATGATCGGTGCGGCAATGCCGATGCTCGCGTAATTGGGCAGCAAGCCGACGCAGAAGGTGGCCAGGCCCATGAGCACGATGGTGGCGAGGAAGGTGTATTTGCGCCCGATCATGTCCCCCAACCGGCCGAACACCAGGGCGCCGAACGGCCTGACAATGAAGCCGGCGGCAAACGCCATCAAGGCAAAGATGAACGCCGTGGTGTCGTTGACCCCGGCGAAGAACTGCTTGCTGATGACCGCCGCGAGGGCGCCGTAGAGGAAAAAGTCATACCACTCGAAGACCGTCCCGAGCGACGAGGCGAAGATGACTTTCTGGGTTTCCTGGCTGGTGCCCGCGCTGCGCACGGCTTCCAGGGGCTGAACGTGTTCTGACATTTCGGTATCCCTCACAGTGATTGTTTTTGTTGTTCCACTGTCGGCACTGGCCTTGTGGGCGGGTGCCGCGTTTATCCATAAATCGGGTGTACCCGTTACCTGTAGGAGCGAGCCTGCTCGCGATGGAGGTCAACGATAATGCGGGGAGCCTGACACCCCGCGTTGCTCTCAGGTTCATCGCGAGCAGGCTCGCTCCTACAATGTCCGTGCAGGTTCACGGATGTGTGACCAGTTCCTTTGGCTGGGTGATGCTCCTTGTGTCAGGGTCAAGAATGAGTTGTGCAGCCTTCTCCGCGATCATCAGCGTAGGCGAACAAGTGTTGCCCGAGGTGATGCGCGGCATGATCGAGGCGTCGGCGATGCGCAGGCCGGGGATGCCGTGCACGCGCAGTTCGGCATCGACCACCGCGTCTGCGTCGTTACCCATGCGGCAGGTACCGACCGGATGGAAGATGGTGGTGCCGATCCGCGCCGCGGCTTCGTGCAGCTGTTCTTCGCTTTGCAGGCTGTCACCCGGCAGGTACTCGACCGGTTTGAATGCCTTCAAGGCCGGCGCGGCAACGATGCGCCGGGTCAGGCGAATGGCATCGGCGGCGACCTGCAAATCTTCCGGGTGGCTCAGGTAATTGGGCTGGATCAACGGTGCTTGTTGTGGATCGGCCGAGCGGATCTCCACCTTGCCCCGGCTTTGCGGACGCAGATCGCAAACCGATGCGGTGAAGGCCGGGAAGGCGTGCAACGGCTCACCAAAACGCTCCAGCGAGAGTGGCTGAACGTGGTACTCAAGGTTAGCCGAGGTTTGCTCCGGGCCTGAACGCGCAAAGGCCCCGAGCTGACTCGGCGCCATCGACAACGGACCACTGCGGTCATACAGGTAACGCAGGCCCATGCCCATCTTGCCCCACAGGCTGCCGGCGATCTGATTGAGGGTGCGGGCGTTTTCCAGCTTGTAGATCAGGCGCAGTTGCAGGTGGTCCTGCAGGTTGCCGCCGACGCCGGCCAGTTCATGGGCGACGCCGATGCCCAGGCGCTTCAGCAGAGGGCGAGGGCCGATACCGGAGCGCTGCAGAATGCTCGGTGAGCCAACGGAGCCGGCGCACAGGATGATTTCCTTGCGCGCCCTGAAGGTTTTGGCGTGACCCTGCCAACGGGCGCTGACCGCCGAGGCCCGGGCGTTTTCCAGCAGCACGCGATCGACCTCGACGCCGGTCAGCACAGTTAGATTGTGGCGATTGCGTATTGGCTTGAGAAACGCCTTGGCCGCATTCCAGCGGATGCCGGCCTTCTGGTTGACCTGGAAGTAGCCACAGCCTTCGTTGTCGCCCTGGTTGAAGTCGTCGATGCTGGCGATGCCGCTTTGTTCGGCGGCACTGCGGAAGGCATCGAGAATTGGCCACGACAGGCGCTGGCGTTCAACTCGCCATTGGCCGGTGGCACCATGAAACTCGGAATCACCGGCAAAGTGGTTTTCGCTTTTCTTGAACAGCGGCAGCACGTCTTGCCAGCGCCAGCCGGGGTTGCCCTCGGCCGCCCAGCCATCGTAGTCGCCGGCCTGGCCGCGCATGTAGATCATGCCGTTGATCGAGGAGCAGCCGCCCAGCACCTTGCCGCGTGGGTAACTCAGGGTGCGCCCCTGCAGGCCCGCTTGCGCTTCGGTCTTGAAGCACCAGTCGGTGCGAGGGTTGCCGATGCAGAACAGGTAACCCACGGGGATGTGAATCCACGCATAGTTGTCGCGACCGCCGGCTTCGAGCAGCAGCACGCGGTGCTGTGGGTTGGCCGACAGGCGATTGGCCAGCAAACAACCGGCCGGACCGGCGCCGACCACGATGTAGTCGTATTCATCAAGGGAAGCGTGCATCCCTGACCTCGCTTGTTGTTCTTGTTGGGCTTCATCCTAGTTGTTAGCTTTCGTTAAAAGAATGTTAGTTTTTACCCAGCTGCTGTTCGTTTTTAAACAACGCTGACCAAAGGATGGACGATGTTCGACTGGAATGACCTGCGGTTCTTTCTCGAGCTACAGCGTAGCGGGCGTTTGCTCACCGCCGCGCGCCGATTGAACACCACCCATGCCACCGTGGCACGGCACATCGAGGCCATTGAAAAGAGCCTGGGCACCGCACTGTTCGTGCAGCATGCACAGGGGTACGAGCTGACCCCGGCCGGTGAAGCCTTGCTCAAGCACGCCGAGGCGATGGAGAACGTCGCGCTGCTGGCGCAAGAAGAAATCACCCAATCCACGGCGCCGCTGGGCAAGATCCGGGTGGGGGTGACGGAAGGGCTGGGCATCATGTTCCTCGCCAGCCGCATGATTGGCCTGTTCGAGCGTTACCCGGGGCTGGAAGTGGAGCTGGTGGCGGTGCCGCGCTTCGTCAGCATTCTCAACCGCGAGGCGGAAATCAGCATCCACCTGGAACGCCCGGCCGCCGACATGCTGGTCACGCGCAAACTGACGGACTATCGCCTGGCGCTCTACGCCAGCCAGGACTACCTCGACCGTGCGCCAGCGCTGCGCAATCGTGACGATCTGGGGCGGCATGCCTGGATCGGCTACGTCGACGACTTGCTGTTCAGTCAGGAACTGATGTTCCTCAACAGCTTCTGCCGCAACCCGCAGGTGGTGTTCCACAGCACCAGCGTCATCGCCCAGCAACAGGCCGCGCGCGCGGGCCTGGGTATTGCCGTGCTGCCGTGTTACATGGCCAGTGCCGATCCTGCGCTGGTGCCGTTGTTCCCCCAGGAGAGCATCCAGCGCAGCTACTGGATCAGCACCCGCCGCGAGCTGCACAAATCGGTGCGGCTGCGGGTGATGTGGGATTACGTGGTGGAGTTGTGTGAGCGTGAGCAGGATTTGCTGCTGGGCCCCAATCCTCCTCACGACGGGTGAAAACCCTGTAGGAGCCCGGCTTGCCGGCGAAGGCGTCCTGACAGACGATGATTGTCTTTCAGGTGTACATATCCATTCCTGCGGTAACGGCTACTTAGGGTTTCGCCCTTACGGCGAGTCACTTGGAAAAACGGAACGCCGCCCGGCCCTAAGTAACCAAGGGCTCTTGCCCCTGGCGTTCGGTGCCTCGCTAGGGCTCGGCATACCCTCGCTCCGGTCCTGCTCCGTGGGCCCGCCGCGATGGGCCATCCTTGGCCCAGCGCGGCTAAACCGGCATCCATGCCGGTTTACCCACTGCGCAGAACCTCCACTCGGCCTCTCGATGGGGCAAGAAAATCAAAAGCCAAAGCAACAGCCAAAGC